>MFDF01000008.1 GCA_001776785.1 Candidatus Daviesbacteria bacterium RIFCSPHIGHO2_12_FULL_37_16 | reverse complement strand
TCACCAAACCCTTGATTACCAGACTCCACTAGAATATATTACTACCCATACCTTAGAAAAAGTGTCACCTATGTACTCATCCAGTACATTCATTTGACTGTAGATTTAAAAGTGTTAAAATTACCAGGTAAGAGCAGATATTAATAGCTCTCTTTTATGAGCACATTTAAGCCTCAAGCGCACGAGCGCAGCGGGGCAACAGCAACATTACCAAACCCCTATGAAGCCTCTGAAGAGAGGGATCCAGGATTCGCCCTTGAAGATCCAAAAAATGGCCCAAATTACAGTAATGTTGGTGAGCAGTTTGATGTTACATATGATTACTGGAATAAGATAAAGGAGAATTCATTAGATCTTTACAAACCATCTATTCAAGAATTAGTTAAGAGTCAATCACCAGAATCACCAGTTTCTAAAGCAGAGTTTAAAGTAGCAGGAGAACTTAAAAATAATTGGAAGGAAGTTAGACAGGCGGGAGAGGCTGTTCTGCCATTTACCAGCACCAGTAATGAAACAAAAGCTCCCTCATTTGATAAAAATTCATTTATTACAAGCTACGCAGATAAAAAAGATGGTTCTAAAGGAAAAATATTTGGATTTATTGTTAAGGGATTGGGTGATGGATTAGCCAAGATAGGGAAATTTGGAATAGATATATTTAATGCATCTAAAAAGACTTTCAAAGAGGCAAACACTAAAACAGATACCAGGACTGATGAGCAAAAGGCTGAGGAAGTTAAAGAAAGACAAAAAAGAGATACTATTGCAGGGAATATAAGCAGGATTGATAATGCTCAAGCCAGAGTAGTACAACAGGAGCAGGAAGAGATTATGGGTCTTAAAGATAGACTTGGAGTAGTTGTTGACCATAACACTGAAGCCCAAATGATGGGAGAGAATTGGAATGCATCAGCCAAAGTTGATAATATTGCTGCAGTACATGAGGTTTCCAGGGCATTTAGTGCATTTATGGAAAGGCAAAAGAAGCAAGCTGATGAAGTGGAAGAGAGGGAATCAGGATTTAATATGAGTGAGGGTGAAATGTTAAAGGGCGGAGAGAATATGAACCACTTTACCAAGCTTCCTGGTTAATTTATTGAATTAGTTTCCTATTTTAGCTAAAATTCACACATATGAACTCGTAGCTCAGCTGGTTAGAGCACTTCTTTGACGTAGAAGGGGTCACTGGTTCGAATCCAGTCGAGTTCACACTCTTTGCAAAATCTTGTTAAATTTAGTTTAATTAAGATGGTGACACCTGAGATTGAAAAACATTTAAAAGCTAATGAAAATATGAAGAAAAGAGATATTGTATTGGGAAATTTTTTAGGGGGGCTTTCCTGGGGAGTTGGATCTGCTATTGGAGCTACAGTTGTGGTAGCAATAATATTAGGTTTACTGGGCCAGCTTAATTTTATCCCCGGGGTTGGTGATATTGTGAATCAGGTCCAACCTATAAGGAATACCAGAACTATTGAAAAGTAATAAAACTTGAACTAGAATAAGAGAGGAGACAGTGAAGAAGCCTCACCAACTTCTGAGTTTCCTGGTAGAACTTCCAATAAAGTCAAAGAGTATAATCTCAGAGTGGAACCACCTGAACACAGGTCCCTGAGTCAACTTAAGTGTTGATGAGGGGATTTTTTTATGGATGATAATGATTTAAAAGACCACAGAGAAATAGGGCAAGCACAGGAATTGTTTTTTATTGACCCTGAAATTGGGTTAGGGCTTCCTATGTGGCTTCCAAATGGAGCAACGATACGACGTGAACTTGAGAGATATATGACTGATTTAGAGCTTAAAGAGGGTTATAAACATGTAATTACTCCACATATTGCTAAACTCGATCTTTATAAAAAATCAGGACACTGGGAGCACTACAGAGATGGTATGTTTGCCCCCATGAACAGAGACAACGAGGAGTATGTTTTGAGGCCAATGAACTGTCCTCACCACATCCACCTCTTTAATCACCGTCCAAGAAGTTACAGGGAATTACCGCTAAGAATTGCTGAATTTGGGACTTTATATAGATGGGAGAATTCAGGCGAATTATCAGGACTTATTAGAGTAAGAAATATGACTTTAAATGATGCTCATATATTTTGTTCTCCCAGCCAGCTAAAGGATGAGTTTAAAAGTGCAGTAAAACTTATTGAGAAAGTTTATAAAGACCTAAAGCTTAAAAATTTTTGGTATAGGTTGTCTCTGCATGACCCTAAAGATAAAGAAAAATATGTTAATAACCCCAAAATGTGGGAGGAATCAGAAAGAGCTATTAGAGAAGCCTTAGATGAACTGGAGCTTGATTACAAGGAGGGTGTGGGTGATGCAGCTTTTTATGGGCCAAAACTTGATGTTCAAATCCCAAATGCTTTAGGAAAGGACGAAACTGTTTCAACCGTTCAAATTGATTTTTACTTACCCGAAAAGTTTAATTTAAATTATTTGGGTGAAGATGGGAAAAAACATCCAATTGTTATTGTCCACCGCGGCATAATATCCACTTTAGAAAGGATGGTTGGTTTCATGATTGAACAGTATCAAGGGGCTTTTCCAACCTGGCTTTCTCCTGTCCAGGTAAAAATTATACCCATTACTGACAGAAACCTGGAGTATGCAAAAAAGTTACTCGAACAATTTAAGGACTCAAAAATTAGGGCTGAGATTGATGAACGGGGAGAAACAATGCAGGCAAAAATAAGAGATGCCCAAAATATGAAAATACCTTATATGGTAATTATTGGTGATAAAGAACAGGAAAGTGGAATGATTTCTGTCAGAAAAAGAGATGGTGAAAGTTTAAATAATTTAGATTTTAAAAAGTTTTTAGATGAACTAAATTCAGAGATTGATAAGCGTGCCTGAATCTGGTATCATTTACAACTTGGAGGTATTAAAAGATAGCTAGGCCACAGCAAAAAAGAGGAAAATATTACCGTTTAAACCAAAATATTCAAGCTCCAAGCTTGCGTGTAATTGATCAAGATGGTAATAATTTAGGTGAAATATCTAAAAGTGAAGCCCTGTCCAAAGCAATTGAGGCTGGACTTGATTTAATAGAGATTGCACCTTTAGCTAAACCTCCAGTAGCAAAAATTTTAGATTTTAAAAAGTTTTTGTATGAGGAAAGCAAGAGAGAACAGGCTGCCAGGAAGAATGCCAGGGAGGTTGAACTAAAAGAAATTTGGCTTTCACCAAGAATTGCAGAGCATGATTTAAATGTAAGGCTTAAGAGGGCAGAAGAGTTTTTAGAGGATGGGGATAAAATAATGTTTAGGGTTAAATTTAGAGGCAGGGAGATGGCCCATACAGAACTTGGGTTTCAGCTTTTAAATAAGATCTTTGAAACAATGGGAGAAAAAATTACAGTTGAACGGGATCCAAAAATGGAGGGAAGAAGCATAACAGTTATAATTGGTAAAGGAAAAGGTGGACAAAACCATGAAGAAAGCTAAGCGCATCAAGCAGAAAACACATAAGTCCTTAATTAAAAGGATTAAAATAACAGGTACTGGTAAGGTCATGCGATCTCATCAGTTAAGGTCAGGCCATTTAAGAAGGCATAAATCTAAAAGTGCACTGAGGAGACATGCAAGGCCTGTTTTAGTATCAAAGACTCAGCTTAGATCTGTAAAAAGACTATTGGGGATTTAGAGAATGAGTAGTAAAGGTAAGAGAGTTTTTAAAAAAACTTCTGCCCCAAAAAAGAGAAAGAAAGAGACAGAGGCAGTATTGCAGATTAAAGGCTGGCAGAAAGAAATTATAAAAGTATTTAATAGTTTAGAAAGGAAAATAAAAGAATAAGGACTTGCTTCGCACTTCGTTATGAAAAATTATAACTCGTGCTCGCAAAACCTTGCCTTTTTAAAACAAAGGCAATTATTAGAAAAAGAAAGGAAGTTTTAAAAACTTGGCAAGAATTAAAAGAGGTGTAACCTCACATCATAAACATAAAAAATTATTAAATTTAGCTAAAGGCTATATAGGTTCAAGGTCAAAACTTGTAAGAAGGGCTAAAGAGTCTGTACTTCATGCTGGAGCTTACGCTTTTGCCGGCAGAAAACAGAAAAAAAGGGATATGAGATCCCTTTGGATTATCCAGCTTGGAAATGCTGTTAGGGCAGAAGGTTTAAGCTATTCAAAATTTATCTCTGGACTCAAGATAAAAAATATTAATCTAGACAGAAAAATGCTGGCAGAACTGGCAGTAAACCATCCAGAAGATTTCAAAAAGATAGTCTCACAAGTAACCTCTTAAATAAATATCCCTCTTCTGTTAGAATTTGAGCTAAATGCAGGAAAAAATTTCAGAAATTAAAGTTAAATTTTTAAAAGAAATTGAGGATGCTGGCAGCCTAAAAAAAATTGATGAGATTTTTTTGGAGCTTTTTGGAAAAAATGGAGTTATTACTGAACTACCAAAGCATTTTAAAGGGGTTTCTAAAGAGGAGTTAAAAGAGGTTGGGCCTTTGTTTAATAAAACAAAGCAGGAGCTTGAGGAAAAGATAAGGGTAAAGCGTCAGGAAGTTAAGGAAGAGAGTTATAAAGAGATTGAAAAAGAATCTTTTGACATTAATGCAAAAGTTGAATTACCAAAAAGGAGTGGACATCTTCATCCCTTAACCCAGTTTGAGCAGCAGATTGTGGAGTTATTTAGGAGTATTGGCTTCCAGCAATTTGAATCCCCTGAAATTGATGATGAGTATAATAATTTTGAAGCTTTAAATATACCTGAAGGCCACCCAGCCAGGGATATGTGGGATACTTTATATATTGAGGGGAAAGGGGAAAGGAAAGAGGGGAATTTGCTTTTGAGGACACACACAACTAATTTTCAAAACAGGGCAATGAAAAAATTTAAACCACCCATAAGGCTTGTAAATATAGGCAGGTGTTTTAGGTATGAGAATTTAGATGCAAGACATGAACATACCTTTGACCAATTTGATTTAATTTATATAGATAAAGAAGTAAGCATGGCTAATTTGCAGTATCTATCAGAGTATTTATTAAAACAAGTTTTTGGTCCAGAAATAAAAGTTAGGATGAGACCTAAATATTATCCTTTTGTAGAGCCTGGAGCAGGTGTTGATGGGCTATGTTTGTTTTGTAAAGGAAAAGGGTGCAAAGTGTGTGGGGGGATTGGATGGCTGGAGCTGGCTGGAGCTGGGATGGTACATCCTTTTGTTTTAAAGATGGCAGGACTGGATCCATACAAATATTCTGGTCTAGCCTGGGGATTTGGGCCAGCCAGGATGGTGATGCTGCAAAATCAAATTGAAGATATTAGGCTTTTGATGTCCGGAGACCTGAAGTTTCTTCAGAAATTTTAGTAAATAGTGAATTACTATGAAAGTATCTAAAAACTGGCTTAAAGAACTTGTTGATTTAAATATTTCTGATGACGAGCTTGTACGGCTTTTACCTTTGCGCACTATTGGAATAAAAGAGGTAACCCCCGATTTTATTGAGCTTGATATGAAGGGCTACAACAGGGCTGATCTTTTATCTTTAAGAGGAGTGGCCTTTGAAGTAGTAGCAATAACACAGTCAAAATTAAAATTTGAAGAAAAAGATACAGCTGAATTTATCTGGGTTGATAAAAGTTTAAATGAAGTTGGTGTTAATGTTGAAGATGAAGATTTAGCTCCAATCTATTGCATTGCCAAAATTGAAGGATTAAAGGTTGAGCCATCTGATAACAATTGGGTAAAAAAACTTTCAGACTCAGGTATAAGAAGTATAAATAATGTGGCCGATGTCACAAATTTGGTAATGGTTGAATATGGACAGCCCTTACATGCTTTTGATGCTTCAGCGGTGGAAGGAGAGAAGATAGTTGTTAGGACTGCAAAAGAAGGAGAAGAACTTGAGACTTTGGATGGAAAAAAGAGAAAATTTTCAAATACTGACCTTCTAATTACAGATCCAAAAAAAGTTTTAGGCATAGCGGGAATTATGGGTGGTAAAAATAGTGAAGTATCAGATTCTACAACAACTATTTTACTGGAAGCTGCAATATTTAATCCAAAAAATTTAAGAAAAACTGCAACCAGGTTGGGGCTTAATTCAGAAGCTTCAAAGAGATTTTATCATGGTTTAACTAAAAAGAAGCTTTATCAGGCTCTTGACGGCGCAATTAGGATGTATGAAAGTTTGGGAGGGAAGTTGACTGGATTAACAATTGAGGGTGACTTAGAAGAACAGGAAAGAAAAATTCCTTTGGGTCTACCAAAAATCCATAGTTTAGTTGGAGTTAATTTAGACAAAGACCAGGTGGAGACCTATTTGACAAAGCTTGGATTTAAATTAGAAAAGCAGGCAACTCAAGAAGGAAAACCTGGCTGGGTTGTAACACCTCCTTATTTTAGGCTGGATGTGGATATTGAGGAGGATTTAATTGAAGAGGTAGCCAGGATGTATGGTTATGAAAATATTAATGCCAGGCCTTTAGAAGGGGTGCTGCCAGAAAAAATTGACCAGAAATTTTTTCAAACACTTTATAATTTAAAGGTTAAATTAGCAGGGCTTGGATTAACTGAAGTTCAGACTTACCCTTATTATTCTACAAAAGTTTTAAGAAGTTTAGGATTTTTAGAGGAGGATAATTTAAAACATTTAGTAAAAATCCAAAACCCAATTTCCCAAGAAACTGAATATCTAAGGATGGACCTTTGGCCAAATTTGCTAGAAGCTGCTGATAAAAATTTAAGGCAAAATATTAAAGATGTTGCTGTCTTTGAGATGGGTAAGGTTTTTATAGTACAAGAGGGTGATAAGCCCAAAGAAGAATACAGACTGGCTATTTTAATTTCAGATGGCACTGAGAATACTGTTTTGCAGATACTGCAGATTTTTAAGGGGTTAAAGTTAGATGTAGAGATAAAACAGGAGAAACCTCAAGGAATTGGCAAACTACTCTTTCATCCAACTAAAGCTATATCTTTATCTAAAGATGGCCAGATTATAGGAGTAATTGCAGAAATCCATCCAAGGATTGCTGATAATTTTGGAGTTGGAAAAAGAGTAGGGATATTAGAGTTTGTGATTAAACTTTAATACTGCCGTGTATTGTAATTAATATTATTATCTTCTTTTAGAAGGATCATAAGGTAAAATTGCATGTCTTATTTCTGTAATTGGAGTAGCAGTAGTTCTGAGATCCTTCGCTGTTATTGCCTCAAAAATCTCACGATCCTTGTGTTCTAGGCGGTCCAAGTATTGGAGTGTTTTATTCATAGCTTCTTTCTCTGTTCTTCTACCTAATCTAGCCTGCAACCAATATGTTGCAATTCTTACTGGAGCATAATTTCTGTAATCATGCAAAGATCTTTTGGTTATTACCTCAGCTACAAGATGATCATAAGCAGCTTCAGGAGATTTTCCTTTTAAAATATCTAATACATCATCATGAATTCTTCTTATTTTAGGAGCTGGCTGAGGACCAGTCTCTGGGGTTTTTATAACTTCTCTTTTTCTGCTGACTTTTCTTTCTGGACTCATAATATTAAAAAACCTGCCTACTGGCAGGTAGAACAGATAGTAGCAAACCTGTGTAAGAATAGCAACATACTAATCTAAAGAGCAACTGTCACACCTATTGAGGTTGAAAATTTGGCTCCATTGTTGTCTTCAAGTTCTGCTGAAATTGTGTGGGATCCACCATCACCTGGAGGAAATTCTACATGAAGTGCAAATGGTTCACCTGTTTGGGAAGCCTTTTGGACACTATCTATACTCCAGACAACTCTTTTAACACCATTAGGGGAGTTGGTTGATGCCAAAACATCAAAAATCCTTGGCACATTTGCACCGTTTGAAACATTCACAATGGAAATTGGAGATGAGCCACCTCCGCCGCCGCCTGCAAAACCTGGAATACCACTGCAGCCCTTAGCATCACCTACAAAGCGGGCATCAGGGGCTGTCAAAACCCAGTTATCAATCCCTGCCTGCCATTTGTTAGCACCAGTTGGGTCATCCTCTTTTAGCAATATTACATCCCTTTCCTCTAAATCTTCACCATCATTTGCCTGGCGGTGGGGATTTGATTTGCAGGTTTTTAGTCTCTGGTAGGCTGATGAAACATTTGAGGGCTCGGATCCTTTTAAGAAAAACTCTTTTCTGGTTGGGGAGCCATCTTTGGGCTTACCACCCATTAGACCATCAACATCAGTCAGAGTAACTCCATCAGGCTGGCTGGGTTTTTCATCCTGCTTGCCCCGCAGAGCAACAACCATGATCTTTTGCCAGATTGGTGAAGCTCCTGTAACACCTGATGCAATTGCAGGGTTCATTACCTCATTATTATTATTTCCTACCCAAACTCCAACTACAAAGCTTGGGGTGTAACCTACCGTCCAGTTATCCCTTTTTTCATCAGTTGTACCAGTTTTTACTGAAACTGTTTTTCCAGGGACATTTAGGATTGAGTTTGAACCAAAGGCAGCAGAACGGGCACCATTGTCAGAAAGAATGTTTGAGATTATAAAAGCAATTCCCTCATCTAAAACCTTAGTACCAGAAGTTTGCTTATATTCAAAAAGGTCTTTACCTTTGGAGTCTGTAACTTTTAAGATGGAGATTGGTTCCTGCCTTTGGCCTTTATTAGCTAAAACCCCAAAAGCTGAGGTTAAATCCAAAAGTTTTACTTCCCTTCCTCCTAAAGTAAGAGAAAGCCCTGCATTGTTTACATTTTCTTCAGTTGGTTCCCAGGTTGTTAAACCCATCCTGTAGCCTAAATCCATGACATTTTTAACACCTACTAAAGCCAGCATTTTAACTGCAGGGATATTGTAGGAATTACCCAGGGCATATCTTACCTGGACTGGGCCTCTAAATTGGCCATCATAGTTAACGGGAATATAGCTTGGTTTGTTTCCTCCAGGAAACTCTGTTTTTACATCCACAAGGACTTGGGATGCAGTAAAACCTTTAATCATACCTGCCGAATAGGTTATTGGCTTGGTGGCAGAACCAGGCTGTCTTAGACCTAGCGCTACATTGACATTTGGTTCAAATAAACAAGTTTTCCCTTCTGTACAACCTTCCGGGGTTGATTTTCCAAAGTAATCTTTAGATCCAACCATACTCAGGATTTGGCCTGTTTTTGGGTCCAAAACTACCGCAGCACCATTACCTACTGTGTATTTGGAGATCTTGTCAATCTCATCTTTAACAATCTTTTGGGATTCTTCCTGGAGTTTATAATCAAGTGTGGTTGTTACTTTTAACCCTCCTTGTTCAACTAATTTATCACCATATTGTTCAATTAATTTTTGTTTAACATACAATACAAAGTGGGGGGCTTTAAATCCAACTTCATTTTGGGCGGTCCTGTATGTTAGGGGCTGATTTTTAGCCAGATCTGCATCATCCTTTTTAATATAACCATCTTCCACCATCCTTCTTAGGACTGCTTCCTGGCGCTCTTTGGCGAGCTCAGGATGGGTACCATAAGGTGAGTAAACTGATGGTCTTTGAGGAAGCCCTGCTAAAAGTGAGGCTTCTGCTAAACTTAGTTCACTTGCATGTTTTCCAAAGTATAAATTTGAGGCAGCTTCTATACCATAAGCAGTACCCCCATAAGGGATCTCATTTAAGTACATTTCCAAAATTTGGTCTTTGGTGTAGGTTCTTTCAACTTCTATGGCTAAGATAAGCTCTTTAATTTTTCTAATTATGGATTGGTCTGAAGTTAATAGGGCATTTTTTACAAGCTGCTGGGTGAGAGTAGAGCCTCCACCTTCAATCCTTCTTGAAATAATTAATTTATAAAAAGATCTAACAATACCAAAAACATCAAAACCCTGGTGTTTGTAAAAATCCTTATCTTCTATTGCAATAGTTGCTTTTTTAACTACCTCAGGTACATCTGATAATTTTACAGGGGTCCTGTTTTGGTTTTGGAAGATATCATATAAAAGTTCACCATTCCTGTCATAGATTTTGGTGGATTGGGCAACTGAGCGGTTTTGTAAATCCTCTGGAGAGGGGACCTGGGTGAAGAAGAAGATAATAAGTATGATAAGTCCCACCAGCCCTACGAATAACCCTGTCAAACCTAAGGTGGAAAGTCTTTTTAAAAATTTTACTTTTTTTATATCTGAATAATCAGCACTGGGCCTTATACGTCTTAAAGGCATATGTATTAATTATATGCAATGATTGTTAGAATTTCATCTACTTGACACATCGGAAGTGTAAAGTTATCGTAAACTTATGAATTCTCATTTGATAAATGGCAGTTACTACCATGTTTATAATAGAGGTGTAGAAAAAAGAACAATTTTTCAATCTCCTAAGGATTACTATAGATTTTTAGAAACTATTAGATATTACAGATTTTTTCCAACCCCTCGGAAATTATCGACCCACATTAATTTTAACTTTCCACCAATACTATCCCATACAAAACAAAACCAATTAGTTAAAATCCTATGCTTTTGTCTTATGCCAAATCACTTTCATTTATTAATACAACAGTGCGAAGATAACGGGATTTCGGAGTTTATGCGCAGAATTTCTGACAGTTTTACCCGTTACTTTAACACTAAATATGATAGAGTTGGCCCATTATTTCAGGGTAAGTTCAAGGCAAAAATAGTAGAAACTGATGAGTATTTGCTTCAGCTATCAAAATATATTCACCGGAATCCCCTGACACTTCCGAAGTGGTTAGTCGAAGAGAACTTGTCTGACTATACGTTTTCTTCTTATGGAGGGTATTTAAATAGTAAAAGAACATTTGATTTTTGTGAGATGGATGATATTAATGAATACTTTTCCAGCACAAATCCAAGTCTGTCTTATAAATCTTTTGTCCAGGAGTCAGATGAAATTAATGTTCCAGAGGATTTATTATTTGAAGAAGATTAGTTGACACATCGGAAGTGGTTAGTAGTGGAAACTTATCTAAAGCTCGAAGGATAGATAATTATAAAGTTAGAACTTGTTGGGGCGACAACGAAGAGAAGTCTGGGATTGTCAGGTTAATACCAGAAATGTTTAGCTCATTTGGTTTATGCGATGTAGTTACAAGAATTACTTTCGATCCGGCTGCAACTGCTGATTCAATTCCAGACTTAGAATCTTCAAAAATAGCACATTTGTCCGGAGTTACTCCCAGTCTTTCAGCAGTGACTAGGTAAATTTGAGGGCTAGGTTTACTTTCTGAAATATCTTCTGAAGAAACTATGACTTGAAATAAGCCTTGAAGTTGGAGTTTATCCAGGGTTATGTTAAGCAAATCCAGAGTAGTTGAGGTAGCAATAGCCATCGGAATACGCAAGTCATGAAGTTTTCTAGCGAATTTAGAGAATCCGGATACCTCTTTAAAATCCTTGAGAAAAAATGAAATGTAAAGCTCTTCTTTTCTTCTAGCCAATTCTTTAAGTTGGTCTTCAGTGTACTTGTCTTCAAAAAAGTTTTTGAGACCGACGAGAGTTGGTCTACCCCTGATCTTCGTGGATATGTCTTCTTCTGAAATATTTATTCCGTTCTCTCTAAAAAGCTCTGTCCAAGCTGCTCCTTGATACGGTTGGTTATCAATTATTACTCCGTCATGATCAAAGATTACGGCCTCTATCATTAAAAGAATTATAACAATAGCTCAAGAATAATTAAAATTTTGGACTTCCATCTAACAGATCTGTAAAGTCCGGAGAGGAGGATTTGAACCTCCGAAGGGAAAACCCGCCAGATTTACAGTCTGGTGCAATTGGCCACTCTGCCATCTCCGGATGGTCATATTGTACCAATTTGGGCGTAAGTTAGCAAAAGCTAGAGAATAATTCTGAGAGCCTGGAAGATGAAGGCTAGAATAAATGCCCCTGTGAAGATTAAGATTTTTTGATTAGATAATGCAATTCTTTTTACAGTTGCCATTGGAAGTTAATTATGCTCACAAAGGATGAGGTTTTGTCAAATTTTACCGTTTGGGCTTTTATATAACACTAAGACACCAGGAAGACGCTTGATTGTCAGGGATTTCGCTGCAGTGTTTTTTGGCAATATTTTTGTCACTGTTCCAGTCCATAACAGATGTTCCAATCTGTTTGTAACAACTCTCTTTATTTTCTGCATCAACCAGTGAACAAAACTCAAGCATCCTCTCTAAATCATCTACAAACCTATACGCAAAAGAGGAGATTACCCCAGAGATACAAACATTTTTGAAGTGAGCTGAGGGCATTTTGCCGCAATTATCTTTCATTACCTGAAACGAGGATGTTAAGCCAACCTGATTTGTGCCTATTGTTTTAAAGCATTTGTCATGGAAGGCTTGAGGGATTTGCAGGCACAAATCTGCAACTTTTTTAAAGTCCTGGTTTAAGATAAGTGCAAAATAAGAACTTTGGTATTGCCAGCAAAGTGCCTGGTGTTTTTCTTCCAGTGAGTTACAAGGGTAGAATGGATCATCTGATTTTAAGTATTTGCTTTTATGATCATTTGAAGTAGAGGATGAGGAATTTTCCATAAATACACCCGAATAGCACCTTTCTTGGTGATCTATTTTAATTAAGCTGTCGCAAAGCTTTAAGGAGTCCTTAAGTTCCATGTCTGTAACAAACATGGCAGCGTGGCCAATACCATGAAGACACTCATTAAATTCAAGCGGTTTTTCATAATCTTTAATCTGACCACAAATTTTGGGAAAATGGGAAGCTATATTAACTTGATTATTAACCTGCTCATTTAAGTATGCTTCCATGGTGCCATGGTAGCAGCCTCCATGGCAGGTGGAGTCACATTGGGCATACACTTTGGCAACATTTTTTTGTTTTTCATACTCGAAACGCGACAGGTAGTGGGTTACTTCATGGCAGCGGGCATAGACTTCAGGAAAACCTTCATTGGCTTTGAGTAGCCCAAGAGTTTGGGAAAATCCTAACTGATTGTAAAAAAATTTGGCTGCTTCTTTATAGCAGCCATCCCTCCCTCCAGTCTCATAGCATTTTTTTATTTCATGCCTTAAGTAACTTCCAGGATCTTCTCCAGGCTTAAATGAATTGAATGTCAGCTTTTTTACCCTTCCATATTCCTTAATTAACCTGTCAAGATGGGATTTGCATTCAGCTTGCCCCTTGGGAAAAGCCATACAAACAGCTTCTGATTTTCCTTCCCACCCGGGGACTTCCTGAAAAATAAGCTCTCCTGCAGCAGCTTTTGCGCATCTTGACATAAACTCAGCTGCTCCAATTCTTTGGCATCCCTGAATAATCTGAGCTTCATCTTGAGTTGATGCAAGGGAAAACCCAAGAGAGTCAAAGCATGCCTGCTTAAAATTTTTTGAAACTGCATTAAGGCAAACGGATACTACCTCATCAAAACCCATTTTAAACCTGCCCATCATAAGTGAGGGTTGATTCCTACCGCAGGAAAAGGAGTAGGCAGGTCCATAATTTTTCTCAAGTTCATCGCAGGGGTAGAGCGGTTCATCTTTTTTAAAAAAGCTTTCAGGAGCATTTCTTACAAACTCCATAAAAACACCATCAAAGCAATATTCACTACCTAAAGTCAGCTTCCTGCACTCTGAAAGGGATGATTTCAGATCATTTGTTGAGTAAAAACTTGCTATGCCGTGGCCAATCCCATGGATACAGCTTGCAGCTGGCCCATTTAACCCTTCTCCTAATTTCATGCAGGCACCCTGGGCATCCTGAAGATTGTCAAGGTTTTTAGAAAATGCCTTGTCTAAAAAACCATGGTAGCAGCCGAATGCAAAATCAGTACTGCAAACTGCCAGGCCTTCAAAACCTTTTTCTTCATAAAGCAGGCTTCCAGACAGGTGTGCAAGGTCATGGATGTTGCCAGATGAGCCCGCTTGACCTTTAAAACTATTTTGGATTGCTTCCCAGGCTTTTTGGGCCCCAGCTTCTTTTGCATAATCTTCCAAAGCTTTAAACTGCTGAGCAGAGGATACCTTGTTTAAATCCATTAATTCTACATTTTTAAACTTTTTTGAATTAAAAAATTGGTTTAAATTTTTTAGGAGATTTGAAAAAGTGTTCTTGAGCTTATCTATTAAGTTCAAAGCAGGGTAGGAAGTTTCATTATCAGCCAGTTTAGATCCAGGTTCTTCCTCTACAATTAGAGTCCCTCTAAAATGAGGGAAGAGGTGATCGTGGAATTTGAAAGTGCCTGATTTTTGGGGTTTAAATGTCCAATCTTTACCTGGTTCAATTTGCTGTTTAGGGTCAAATTCAGGGTAAATCCCATGTGTTGGGTGGAGGTTTGATGCCGGCCACCTGGGATTTTTATCTTTATTTACAAAGATGACTGAGGAGTTTGTATCAATTGTGACTATGTCTGGCTCAAATCCATTTTGTGTCATCTGAATAATTTGGATTTGTGAGTGAGCTAATGAAGTTGAGGGGTTAAAAAGCCAAATTATTACTAAAGCAAAAACAAAAATTTTGGAAAACTTAAATTGGATCATTAGCTAGCCTATTATACAGGATTGCTTTACCCTTCTATTCCATTATATCCTTAAATCAGATGAAGGGAATTGTTTTCTTTCTACTCATAATAATTTTTGGTTTAGTAGTTTATATTTTCAAAGACCAGATATCCATTAAGCAAAGCTCTCCCATTGTAACTGAAACTAAAGCAGAGGAAATAGAAAAAATTAAGAATACCCCTAATTTAGATGCCCAGGTTGAGCTTTATAGAAAACTTATTGATAGAATTGGACCAGAACAGGCTCAAGATTTGCTACTAAAATCAGGACTGCCTTTTGACGGACAGACTCATCTTTTAAACCACACAGTTGGAGACTGGTTATATGATAAATATAAAACTGAGGGGTTAGTTTATTGTAAAGATTACTTTTTATCTTCCTGCTACCATGGGTTTGTGATAAGAGCTGTGGCAGATGGGGGAATTGCTAATTTAGAGAAAGTTATGGATTCCTGTAAAAAAGGAGGGTATGGAGTAACAGCCCAATGCTCACATGCTATCGGACATGGGTTTTTGGCAAATGAGGGATATCAGTACTTGACTAAAGCTTTAGAAAAGTGTGATGAGATCTCCGCTAAAGTTTCTGACTTTCCAACTTTTAACTGTTATGACGGTGTGTTTATGGAAAATATCTGGGCTGTCCATGATGATGGGCAACCCTCACCTTTTAGGTGGGTAAAAACTGACGACCCAGTTTACCCATGCAATAGCCCTAAAATTGAACAGAAGTATATCAGGGCATGCTGGTCTAACCAGCCTTCCTGGATGTTCCAGCTTTATAAAGGTGATTTTCAAAAAGTGGCAGAGCAGTGCAGCAAGCTTGCAAATACTGAGTTTAAAACAACCTGCTTTGATGCTATAGCCAGGCAAATTCACCCATCTGCTAAAGGAAGTGTTCCTGAAGTTATAAGGATGTGCAACTTAATGCCTGATGATTGGTTTGACCCCTGTTTAATATCTGTTGCAAATGCAGAATTTTCAGTTGGTGGGAGGGAGCTGCCATTTAAAATCTGTGAGGGAGCAAAACCTGAGAAGCAATCCAGCTGTTATTCTGCACTGATTGGTCCAATTAGAGGGTATTCTAAAAATTCCCAGGAAAAAAATAGTATGTGCAATAAAATTCCTATAACTGAGATTAAAAATAGCTGCCTTGTTCCTTAGTTGGTTAAGAAATCCCAGATCTGCTGGATGATACCCTTTGAGGTAGATACACCCAGTGTTCCTCCTGAGCTTGGGGTACCATATGAAGGTGTGTCATAGCTAGGGGTGCCATAGGATGGGGTACCATATGAAGGTGTGTCATAGCTAGGGGTGCCATATGGTGGTGTGTCATAGCTAGGGGTACCATATGGTGGGGTTCCATAACTTTCTGAGGGAGTTGGATAACTTGGTGTAGGGTAAGGGTAGTCACCTGGAGAAGCGTAACTACCTGTAGGTGTAGGATAGTAGTAGGTATTGGGTGTTGGATAAGTATATCCTGATCCTGGAGTGGGATAGCCATAAACAGGGCTTTGATCACTTCCTCCAGGAGTTGGGTATGAGTAACTTGGGCTAACATAGTAAGTGTTGCTGGGAGTTGAATAATTGGAATCTGATGGTGAGTAATAGGTAGATGTTGATGGAGTTGGGTAATAATAATTTGGTGAATTATATGGACTGTAGTAAGTTCCAGGCGTTGAGTAATCTATAGATGGGGAGGTATACCCGCTGCCAGGAGTATAGTAAGGTGAGGTGTATGTTCCGCCAGGAGAGTAATAAGCTGGTGAATAGTAAGTAGGTGTTGAATAGTTAGGAGTTGTATATGGGGTATAGTAGCTTGGAGTAGAGTAGTTGGGATCACCAGGAGTATAGTAGTTAGGAGTTGTATATGGAGTGTAGTAATAGGGGGTAGAATAAGGAGGAGGTGTGTAATAGGTAGGCGTTGAATAGTTTGCAGGTGTGTTATAAGTGGGGCTTGTATAAGCTCCGCCAGGGGTTGGGTAACCATAAGATGGTGAAGTATATGCTGGAGGGGTTGAATACTGAGGGGGGGTTGGGTAAGTTCCAGGCGTGTAATATCTTGGTGTTGTGTAAGGAGGAGGAGGTGTGTAGTAATTTGGTGTTGTGTAATTTGAACCATCAGGAGGAGTGTAGTAAGTAGGGGTTGTGTATGTAGGTGGAGTGTAGTAGACAGGGGTAGTGTAGCCACCACCAGTCCATGGTGTGTAGTACTGGGGGGTTGTGTATGTAGGGGGTGTTGAGTAAGTAGGGGTAGTGTAATTTCTGTCTGATGGGGTGTAGTAGTATGGTGTTGTGTAGGATGGGGGTGTGTAGTAATAAGGAGTTGTGTAATTTGAACCGCCTGGAGGAGTGTAATAGGTTGGTGTTGAATAAGTTGGGGTGGGATATTGTCCTGTTGGGGTGGGGTAATCACTCCATGGTGTGTAGTAGTTTGGAGTAGTGTAATTAGATCCTTCAGGGGGAGTGTAATAGGTTGGGGTTGAATAGGTTCCTGGTGTGTAGTACTGGGGGGTTGTGTAAGTAGAACCCTCTGGAGGTGTGTAATACATTGGGGTTGTGTAGAAGTTTGTGATTGGAGGTGTTACATATACTTCATCTGCAGGAGGAGTATAGTAAGTTCCAGGTATGTAGACTTCAGGCGGCCTGGGAGCATTTTCATTAAAGCCTTCACATTCTCCGGGATTTTCTGTACAGTAGTCATAACAGTCGGCAGGTGAGGTACAGCCTCCCATGTCCTCAACAGGTTCATGTTCTACCTCTGATCCTGGTGTGTAGTAAAGATAAGGTGTGTATCCATCACCAACTTCTGGCCTGGGATACTGAGGGTCAAACCCCTGACAAGACTGCGCATTTGGATTTTCCTTACAGTAATCATAACATTCACCAGGGGTTTGACAGTTTCCCATATCAGACCTGGGTTCGAAAAAGGAGCTTGGTATTTCAGTTGAGATGCCAACTGGAGGCTGATCATGGCAGGCAGTACCATCCCAATACTTATCTGCACCTATGCAGCTGACAGCTGTCTGGGTATTTCCAACTGATGTACATGCACCGCCTGGCCCATGATACTCTCCCTGAGGGCAAGCAATTGGGGTATAAGCACCATTTGAACCAGGAGAATAACTTCTGCAGCTATCTGGGTTTTGTTCACAATAACTTCTACATGATTCCTGGCTATCACACCCTCCTGGACCACTGAAGGTTGTTCCTTCAGGCACAAAATTTGAGCACTGGATATAGTTGTTGGGGTCTGCACAATATGCCCCGCAAGTCCCTGGTGTCTGGCAGCCTCCTGGACCTTCTGTTGTAGTCCCTCCTAAAAGCCCTACCTGATTGGCAAAATCTGTACATTTGTCTGCGTTTGCAGGGTCATCACAGGCATTGGCACAAGAATCTGTACTGTCACAGCCCAGAACATTTTTGGCGACTTCTAAATACTCAGGTTTATCTGGCTGCTGTATATAACCTCCTGGGATTTCATGCCTTTTTGCATAGGATTCGCAAGCATCATAGTTTTCAGACTTGGAGCAAAAATCAGAACAGGAATCTTTTGAATTACAGCCAAGCTCATTTTGGGTACCCTCCCAATCTTCATCAGAAGCATAAGCTGTTATATCATCTCTGTAGAAGCCGTTTTTCTTGGCAAAATTTGAGCAGGAATTATAATTTACAGGGTCTTCACAATAGTCTGTACATTCTTCCAAATTATTACACCCCCCTAGGTCATCAACAGGGTATGTTAAATTTATTTCAGTGGATTGGTTTGGATCTTGAGCAGGAGATCCTGATGGTGCAGGGGAAGCTGCTTGGGAGAAGACTGAGGTTGCAGAAAAAAGCAAGATAAGAGCTACAGAAAAAATTTGGAAGATGAATTTTGTTAAGTTTATAGTCGCTACGCTTCCTGTATTGCTTCGCATTATAGTGATTAATTTATTCATTTCTTATTTGCTCACTACAAAAGGATTTTTATATGTATCAAAAGGGTTTACATATTGAGTTTCCTTCTTAAAAGGGTTTTTGTACTCAGTTTTGGTAGATATTTTAGGGACCTGCTGGTTGAAAAAGGAGAGGTTGTTGAAAGGATTCTTAATTATACCTAAATTTATGAGGACAAAAAGTACTGCCCCCGCCATGAGCAGTAAAATAATAAGTGGTAGCGCTAGATGAATTATTCCTTTTTGATTAACCACTCTATGATCTTCTACCTATTATGCGCACAGCTTTTAATTGTAAGTCAATAGGGGAAATTTAGGGCTAATTTACTGAGGAAAGAGCTGACAGGCATTGATTTTTAAAAGGTGTTTCAATGGTTTGGCATAAAGAATTTTTTTCTTTTTTATCAATAGGGTCGGATAAAATTTGGCCGATAATCCTAGTGTAGCACTCATTTTTAATTTGTGGTGGTATATTTTGGCAGATATATACGGCCTGAGCCTTTCCTCCAACCGAATAGAAAGAACCTGCATTAATTAAAACACAGTTGTTATACCAGTTTGGGCCTACCTGCTGGCAAAGTGAGAAGGTTTTTGAAGGGTCGCCATTTGTAAGTGGGTGGATCTGCCTTGCTACATTATCCATACACCATGCAACATACTCATTATCTCCTGCCTGGTTACAAAGCTCAGTTGTTTTAACAAGGTCGCCATTTTGCATCTGATAAATTCTGGCAGCCTGATTTAACCAGCAGCCTTTTTGATATTTTTGCCCGAATGCATTACATGGAAAATAAGGGTCATCAGATAACCAGTCCCTCTTGGGCTGTTTGCCGGTATCAAAATCGTGCACGCCAAACAGGTTTTCCATGAAAGCCCCGTTGTGACAAGAGCTTAGGGCCTCTGGAAATTTGTTGTCACTCTCATAAATCTCATCACAAGTTTTTAAGGCTTCAGGAAGGTCGTAATTCCAGATTGCCAAAATAGAATGGCCTGCTGCATGGACACATTGGAAATGCCTGGTAGGGGAATCTTTACACTTGTCTGTCATCTTAGCAATTGCATCAAACCCCTGGTCTGAGGCAGCCTCAATAATTGCACCATGGTAGCAGGCATAGAGGAAATAGTCCCTGCATTTTAGTATGGAATCTACACCATATTTTTGGTAGGCATAGAAACCAATCTGGTGGACAACTAGATGTCCTTCACCTGTGTGCGGAAGGGTTGATTTTTCCAGGATTTCCAAAGCCTTGTCAACATCAACGCGTTCAACTAGCCTTCTGGCAGCTTTTAGCCTTACATCCTGGATGGGACTTTCCAGTATTTCTTTTAACTCAGGATTATCATCCTGCGATTCCTGGGGTTTTTTTACATCTTCTTGGGATATATCTTTTTGAGTACTGAGTCTAAAAAGAGAGCCATTGTTTTGATATCTGTATTCCTGCAGGAAAAAAACTACTACTGCTACGATTAACAATCCCACCAAAAATTTCTTATCATTAAGATATGCCTTTTTTATCTTTTTTAAAAACTTTTTAAAATTCATTTACCTAACCCTATGTCTTCTTTTAACTTTTAACTGGGCCAGGGATTTTTCTAAGACAGATAGAGTTTGCGCATATTCTTCATCAGAGAGCTTTTGTTCTAAAGCCTGCTGCGCCCTTTTTTTAGCTTCCTCAACTGCCTTTTCATTAATTAAGTCTTCATCTACAGCCATATCAGTCATGATTGTGACTGTGTTATCTGAGACTTGCAAAAAACCATCACCTGTTGCCATATAGGTTAATTTATTGCCTTTTTTTATTTTTAATTCACCAGGAGTAAGTTTGGTCATTAAATTAATGTGGTTTGGGAGTATCCCTATCTCTCCCTGTTCAGTAAAGGCGTTAACAGCGTCAACTGTTTCATTAAAGATCTCACTATCAGGAGTGACTATTTTTAAATTAAGCTGGGACATACGCCAAAATTATACCAAGTATGGATTTATTTTTATACAACCTGCTCGATTTCCCGAATTTTCCCCTTGATTGCTTCAGCTGCAATGATTGTTCTATCAGGTAACTCAAGCCATTCTTGCACCCACAATCTTCTTTGTGCTTGTTTAGCAAGCCCTAACGAGACCTTCATATCGCCTGTTTCAATATATAGCACTCTGGTACTTTTAAAAGGTGCTTCTTCTGCTAGACTGCTATGTTCTAAACTATAGGAAATAGGGTAATGTATCTGTCTAAATGCCTCTCTTACGTCATCTGTACTTAGTTCTCCTTCATTATCAAATGATTGTCTTGCTAAACTCACCTGAAACACTGTGTTTGGTTTACTAAAATGTTTGGGGAATCTGGCTGAAAGGGGTTTTAAGTTTGTAGTTATTGCAATGACTTCGGGATCCTGAACTGGCTGTAAATCCATAACTTCAGGATATTTAGTTCTAATGAATTCTACTTTTTTGGCAATTTTATTTAATATGTGTGCGGCTGAGGAAGGAATGAATGATTCATCGAGCTGGGGGATTTCGTCTCCATATAACCCTTCCGGCAGATACTCTTCAGGCATCAGCTTATATGTTGGGATAGTTTTATGTTCTGTTTGACTTCCGTTATTAAATACCCCTTGAGGATAAACTGAACCATCCAGATGGTTTTGAACGACAGATACAACTGTCCTTTTAGTGCGGGATGCGGTCCAGGAACCAGTTAAGATTGACTGAATTATAGGATCATTTGCCCAAACATGGTCTCTGACAAACCCTAAAGCTGTATCTTCATCTGCAATTTTTTCAGGAAGTTGAGATCGTGCCTGAATTCCGCCACAATCAAAATGGTCCATAACTATAACTCCTAGCGTTCTGTCATAATTTAGGAGCTTTGCCCAGGGACTTCTTGGACCGGTTCCGGATATAGTTTTTACCTGGTAGACATCATCAGGGAGTATCAACCGGGCATCTGAGCAGCTCCAAATAACCTCAAGTTCTCCCTTAGCTCTAAGTTCTAGAATGCGCTCAATGTTTTGCTCAGCTTCAGCTGAATAGTGATCATTAAGCAATTGCTGAGGATTTAGTAATTCTTTCATGTTTTTTGAACAAAAAAATCGACCACTCTTGGGTCGTATGTAATTTTAAACCTACTCTTTACTAAAAGCAAGAGAAAGTGTAATATTTCTTACATGTCCAGCCACAAGGCAGAAGCAATTATTGTTACATGTATAGACTTCAGGCTTCAGGAAGCTATAAATAAATGGATCTCTGAGAACTTTGAACCCAAAACTTTTGATAGAGCGGCATTTGGCGGAGGAGTTAAAGAACTGGAGCAGATCTTAAAGCAAATTAAGATAGCTAATAATTTGCATCATATCTCAAAAGTAATTTTAGTAAACCATGAGGATTGTGGGGCTTATGGGGAAGAAGGCACACCTGAGAAACATGCAGAGGATCTAAAAACTGCAAAACAAAAAGTGAATGAGTTTTATCCTAATTTAGAAGTTTCAACTTATTTTCTCCATCTTGATGGAAGCTTTGAGCCCATATCCTGATTTAATATTGTAAATTTTTTCTAAAAAGTTTAAGCTAGATCCAATGAAAAAGTTACAGCAAAAACATACAGTGAAAGCAAATATAAATGAAGTTTGGCAGGCTTTGGTGGACCCTAAGGTTATAGAGAGTTGGGGAGGGGGGCCTGCAAAAATGAGTGATGAGGAGGGGTTTGAATTTGAACTTTGGGGAGGGGATATTAAGGGTAAAAATTTAATGGTTTTGGAGCATAAAAAAATTGTCCAGGAGTGGTATGGAGGGAAATGGAAAAAGCCTTCTATTGTGACTTTTAGTTTAGCTAGTGATGGGGATAAAGTTGAGATTGAATTAATCCATGAGGATATTCCTGATGAAGAGTTTGAAAAAATAGAAGAAGGTTGGAAAGAGTCTTTCCTGGGTCCCCTAAAAAAACTTCTGGAAAAGTAAGGACAAGTCCCTTTTTATTTGATAATTAGCCTCAAAAATGGTATAATTGGGTTTGTGAATTTAGAAAATGCCTCTGGAGCAATACAAAGAGGATTTTTAGATAGGATTTTAGTTCCTACAACTGGCTACACTACTGCAGAGTTAGGAGTTTTATACAGGATGAAAAAAGCAGCTGAAGATTTTATGGAGAATAGGATGCCTTTGAATGAAGCCTATGTTATCAGGGATGGAGGAAGAGAAGCTGACAAGGGATTTGCAGCAGAAGCATTTGAATATTTTCTAAATAGGAAATTTTTTGAAGACCGCTTAAAATATGGACGCCTTAGATATGGGAAAGCATACAGTATTAGATTTCCTGGGGTTTTAAGGAGTTTTAGAGATTTTCAACAGGGCAATAAAGACAGTATTGATGATATGATTAAAACCAGTTTAAAGCCCAATCCCCTTGATTTTTAGTCACCAAAAGAGCAAAAGTTATGTCATTACATTGTCTATACATTTTGTGATATAATATTTTTATGCAAAAAGTATTTAAAAATGGAAATTCTTTAGCTGTAACTATTCCAAAAGTTTATGCACATGAGCTTTCAATACAAACTGGCTCAGGTATATCCTGGAGTAAAACAGAAGAGGGTCTTCTTTTAGTAACAGAAAAAAAGGCTAAAAAACCTTCACAGATTGACCCTGAGGTTGCTAGACTAATTAAAAAAATATCCAACAAATATTCCAAAGTTTGGGAAGATCTTTCCAAGGTTTAGAACCCATGCCTGCTAAAAAATCCCAGATAAAATATTTATCAGAGGCAGAAGTTGTTGCTATAAATGAGGAGATGGTCTCAAAATATGGGGGGCTGCATGGGGTAAGGGATTTAGGGCTTTTGAGTGGGGCTTTAGGAAGAATGCAAACTTCTGTTTTTTTAAAAGATGCATATAAAACAATTTTTGACAAAGCTGCTGCACTTTTTCATTCAATAATTAAAAATCATCCATTTTTAGATGGAAACAAAAGAACTTCTCTTTTTTCTGCAGTTTTATTTTTAGAACTTAATGGCTGGGTTGTCAAATTCAATAGAAAAGAAGCAGTCCAATTTACCCTCAAAGCTCACAATGAGGATTATTCTGTAGAACAAATTTCAAAATGGCTAAAGGAACACTCAAAAAAAGTTTAGCTTCCCACCTTGAAGGTGTCAACCTAAATTTATTAATAATTAACACAACTTTATTTTATTTTCATATTTGATTTTTAGTCACCAAAGGAGCAAATTAAAATGTTGTTGTGGTTGAAGTAGAGGTGCCTGAATTTGCTGTTCCTGAAACATATGTTGTTACCTGAACTTTAATATTCTGAGAATTATGAGGTAAATGTAGGTGATACTCTCCCAAGTAAGATTCATACACAATAGCTCCAATAAGTGTGCAGAAAAAAATTCCCTCTGCTATTTTCCAACATTTGCTATGCATGAATTAATTTTACTAATTGTGATCTTATAGCTGTCAAGACACAATATATTGTGTTATTTAACCTCTTCTATGGTGCCTTTCATGTAGAAGGCTTGTTCGCTTTTAGAATCGTGTTTTCCTTCAATTATCTCTTTAAAGCCTTTGACTGTATCTTTAATGGTGACATATTCTCCTTTTATACCTGTAAATACCTCTGCAACATGGGTTGGCTGGGAGAGGAACCTCTGGATTTTTCTGGCCCTGGAGACTGTTATTTTATCCTCATCTGAAAGTTCTTCTATACCTAAGATAGCAATGATGTCCTGGAGGTCTTTATACCTTTGGAGGATTTTTTGGACACTTACTGCAACCTGGTAGTGCTCTTCACCAACAATTGCAGGATCAAGGGCTCTTGAAGAAGATGAGAGGGGATCAACAGCAGGGTATAAACCCTGTTCTGCTAAAGACCGCTCAAGGGCAATGGTTGAATCAAGGTGAGCAAAAGTAGCAGCTGGGGCTGGATCTGTGTAGTCATCTGCTGGTACATAAACTGCCTGGACAGAAGTAATAGAACCTTTATTGGTTGAGGTAATCCTTTCCTGCAAAGCTCCCATTTCTGTAGCCAGGGTTGGTTGATATCCTACAGCTGATGGGATCCTTCCCAAAAGTGCAGACACTTCAGAACCAGCCTGGGAGAACCTAAAGATATTATCTATAAAAAGTAAAACATCTTTACCCTCAGCATCTCTAAAGTGCTCTGCCATAGTTAAACCAGTTAGGGCAACCCTGGCCCTGGCTCCTGGTGGTTCATTCATCTGTCCAAAAACCATGGCGGTTTTATCTATAACACCTGAGTCAGACATTTCATGGTACAGGTCATTTCCCTCCCTGGTCCGCTCACCAACACCTGCAAAGACTGAGAAACCTCCATGTTCTGCAGCAATGTTTCTTATAAGCTCCTGCATTAAAACAGTCTTACCAACACCTGCACCACCAAAAAGCCCTACTTTTCCACCCCTAACAAATGGTGCTAAAAGGTCAATAACTTTGATGCCTGTTTCAAAAACTTCAAGTCTTGTTGACTGGACTGCAAATTCAGGAGCTTTTCTGTGGATTGGAAGTTTAGATTTGGTTTTAACCTGGGGTTTACCATCTACTGGGTCACCTGTGACATTAAAAATTCTACCTAAGACCTCTTCACCTACAGGGACAGAGATAGGGGCACCTGTGTCTACAGCCTTTGTGCCTCTTTTAAGGCCATCAGTTGCACCCATACTCACAGCTCTAACCATACCTTCCCCCAGATGCTGCTGCACTTCTAGGACTAATTTTTGTTTATTAAGTTCTGTTTCCAGGGCATTATAGATTTGAGGAATTTTATTTTCATCAAACTGAATGTCCACAACTGGACCAATGATTTGTGAAATTGTGCCACTATTTGCCATGGATTACTCCTTCTCTATGCTTTATATCTTGTGATAATTTTTCAATACCCCCGGAAAATCTTTTTCCCTGTTCTTCAAGAATTCTTGACTGATTTGCTCTTATATTAATAAGATCATTGGTAATTCTAGCAAGCTCAGAACCTGATTCAGCATCAATTATGCTTTCCCTAAGCTCTACTGCTGCAGCTTCAGTTGAGGCTAATAATTGATTTAAATATGGTCCTGTAACTTTACTTAATTCTTTAATCATAAATTTTACTCCAAGGCTGCCAAGGCAGAGGTTATTTCTAATAATTCTCTGGTTATGCTTTCCTGACGTGTCTGATTATAGCTTAAGGTAAGATCCCCAACAAGCTCTTTGGCATTTTCTGTGGCATTTTGCATGGCCATCATTCTGGCAGAGTGTTCTGAGGCTTTGGTTTCCAATAGAGCCTGATATATTTTAGTTTGAATAAAGTGAATTAGGATAAAGTCTAAAAGATCATTTAAGTTAGGCTCAAAAAGAAAGTCCTGATGACCACCCCCGAGGTGGTCCTTAGATATAACCTTACTTTCACCTCGGGGGTGAGCAGTATTTTCTAGTTGTATGTTAATAAAGGATTTGAGGGCTTCTATATCTATTGGTAAAAGTTTAATTACTTTGGGTTCTTGTCTAAGGGTAGAGACAAAGTCTGGATAGATTAGATAAACTTCCTTTAATTCTCCTTTTAGAAAAGGATCTACTACAACTTTAGAGATTTGAATAGCCTGCCTGAAGGTGACTGTGTCTGGGTTTTCAAAATCTGCTACCAGGTTTTTACCAAGTTTTGCTGCAAATTGTCTGGCTTTTTTACCCTGAGTAAAAAAATCTATATCTTTGTGGTCTTTTGAAAAGTTTAGAGCTGCCCTAAAAAGATTAGTATTCAATGCTCCTGCCAAACCTTTATCTGTGGAAAGTAAAATAATCCCATTTTTTGAGGCATCATTAGATTGAAGAAGAGGATGAAGGCCTGATTCTATTCTGGGGAGAAGCTGAGTCAGGGCTTGGTTTAAAGTCTGAGAGTAAGGCCTGCCTGACAAAGCCTGACTCTGAGCTCTTCTCATCTTAGTAGCAGCCACCATCTGCATAGCTTTAGTGATCTGAGCTGTATTCTTTACCGATTTGATTCTTCTTCTTAATTCTCTGGTATTAGCCATTTTTAGAATTTTTAATTATAAATTTTTATAAATTTTTAATTTGAATTCAAATTGTAAATTTCAAATTTTAAATTATTTCTTGCTCCTTTTAAAAGTTTTGACAAAATCTGTCGTGAATTTTTCTAGTTCTTTGGTCATTTTTTCATCTAAAACTTTTTTATCTGCTATTTCTGCCAGGAGTTTTTTGTTTCTGAGTTTCAAGGTTTTTAAGAAATCTTCCTCAAAGTCTTTAACTTTTTCTACTTCTACTTCATCCAGGTAACCATTTGTTACTGCCCAAAGAGTAACCACTTGTTCTTCCATTGAGACTGGTGAGAAAGGAGGCTGTTTTAAGATTTCTGTAATTCTTCTGCCTCTTTCAATCTGGGCTTTAGTGCCTGCATCTAAATCTGATGAAAATTGGGCAAAAGCCTGAAGCTCTCTAAATTGAGCCAGGTCAAGTTTTAATCTTCCTGCTACAGATTTCATAGCTTTAGTTTGGGCTGCTCCTCCAACCCTGGAGACTGAAATACCAATATTTAAAGCAGGTCTAACTCCCTGATAAAAAAGATCTGGTTCCAGGTAGATCTGTCCATCTGTAATAGAGATAACATTAGTAGGGATATAGGCAGAAACATCTGAAGCCTGGGTTTCTATAATAGGAAGTGCTGTTAGTGAACCCCCTCCAAAATCTTTATTTAACCTGGCAGCTCTTTCTAAAAGTCTTGAATGAAGATAAAAGACATCCCCCGGATAGGCTTCCCTTCCTGAAGGCCTTCTTAGCAAGAGGGACATCTGTCTGTAAGCATTTGCATGTTTAGAAAGATCATCTAAAACTAAAAGTGCATCTTTGCCCTGATCCATAAAATATTCACCCATTGCTGCGCCAGAGTAAGGGGCCAGATACTGCATAGTAGCTGGATCTGAAGCTGTAGCTGCAATAACTATAGTGTTTTTCATAGCTCCAGTTTCTTCTAATTTAGCTACAAGCTGGGCTACTTTAGAAGTTTTTTGACCAATTGCTACATAAATAGAGACGACACCAGAATTTGTTTGAGTTTGATTAACAATAGTATCTATAGCAATAGTTGTTTTTCCTGTATTCCTATCACCAATAATTAATTCTCTCTGACCTCTTCCAATAGGAATGAGGGCATCTATGGCTTTAATGCCAGTTTGGAGGGGGACTGAAACTGATTGTCTGGTGATAACACCAGGTGCAATCTTTTCAACTGGATATTTTTTATCAGTCTTAATAGGGCCTTTGCCATCAATTGGATTACCAAGTGCATCTACAACTCTTCCCAAAAGTGCTTCACCAACTGGGACCTGCAGTATTTGACCTGTGGTTTTAACCTCATCACCTTCTTTAATCTTTGAGAAGTCTCCTAATAAAACTGCTCCTACATTATATTGCTCAAGGTTTAGGGCCAGTCCATAGACTTTACCCGGGAATTCAATAAGTTCAGAGGCCTGAACATCTGAAAGGCCTTCAATCCTGGCAATTCCATCTCCAACTTCTGTCACTGTACCTATATTCTGTTTAGAGGCCTTAGTTTTAAGCCCTTTAATTTCTTTCTCAATGTCTAAAATTACATTAGATGCCACGGACAATATCTCCAATCTGTTTAATACTATTTTTTAAGGAATAATCAAGTAAATAATCGCCAATCCTAAGCCTTAAGCCACCAAGAATGCTTGGATTAAGCAGGAAAGTAGTATTAAGTATTGAGTATTTCGTATACAGGTCTTTTTTAATTTTATTAATTTCATCAGGGGACAATTTTGCTGAAGATTCTATAGAAAGGGTGGTTTCATTAAGTTTTCTCCCTAAACCTTTTTTGTATTTTTCCAAAGCAAAAATTGCCTCATTAGATTTTAATTTTTTTAGATTTGAGATAGTTTTTTTAACAAAAAAGTCATCCAGCTTACCTTTAGTAAAACTAGCTTCTACTAAGTTATTTATTAATTTAACTAGTTTTTTACTTTTGTTCATAAAAGTAGATCCTTCTCATTTTTCATAGTTGTTTAATTGTTTTTTGGACCAGTTCTTTTTGGTCTTTTGTTGTAAGTATTTTTCCTGCAACTTTTTCTAATGAGACCTCTATCAGGTCTGCCAACTCCTCCCTGATCTCTTGGTGCATTTTAGATCTTTCTGCATTAATAGACTCTTGTCCTTTTTGGAGGATCTCCTCCATATCTTTAGAGGCTTTAAGGTGTGCTTCTTCTATAACAAGGTTTGCTGACTTTGTGGCTTCATCTAAGATTTGCTTTGCTTCTTCTGAAGCTTTAGCCAGTTTTTTCTCCCTATCTTCCTCTGTTTGGACAAGTTTTAGTTCTATAGACTGAGCATCTATTAAACTTTGTTCAATTTTTTTCTTTCTTTCATCTAAAACCTTAAGAATTGGCTGGTAGAGTAATTTTTTTAGAATAAAAAGAAGGACTAGAAAATTTACTACCTGGGCCAGTAGTAAGATAGGCTGTATACCAAAATCTGCAAGTATTTTTTCCATAATAAAAATGCTTACCGTCTACAGACTACCGACTACCGCAATTTTTTCCGCTGTAGACTGTAGACCGTAGTCGGTGAGCTATTTAGTGAATGCTATAACCAGTGCATAAATTGCAATAGCTTCTGCAAAGGCCATGCCCAAAAGCATCGCAGGCAGAATTTTACCCTGGGCATCGGGGTTTCTCCCGATCGCTTCCATGGCTTTCATACCTATCAGACCAATACCAATAGCTGGGCCTAGGGCACCTACACCAATTGCTATAGCGGATGGTAAAGATTCCATCTTTTTTTACTCCTTTCTTTAATGTTCATCTCCGTGTTTTTCACTGAGAAGCACCATAAACACCAGTGTTAACATCATAAACACTGCTGCCTGAACAAATCCAACGATCAGTTCCAAAAAATAAAAAGGCAGGGGTACTATGAATGCAAAGATATTAGATATCGTTGCCAGTACAACCTCGCCTGCAAATATATTACCAAAAAGCCTGAAAGAAAGCGAGACTATTTTTGTAAATTCTCCAACCAGTTCCAATAGACCTACAAATAAAAACACCCCGAACATTTCTAAGGAGAACCATTTTTTAAGATAACCTTTCAAACCTAAAAATTTGATTGCAAAGATATGGGTTATTGCTACAGAAAGCAGAGCTAACCCTAAAGTCATGTTTAAATCTGAGTTAATTGACCTGAGAAGAGGTACAAATGTCTGACCATGTTCTCCCTGCTCATAAAATCCAATTGTGGCAAAGCCTGGAAAAAGTCCAAACCAGTTTGATATTAAAATATAAAGGAAGAAAGTCATAACTATTGGGAAAAAAAGTTTAGTTTTGTTGTGAGCCATTTCTTCAACAGTTTTATAGCCGGTATCAATCACAATTTCTATCAGGTTTTGAAATTTACCTGGTATAGTTTTCATCCTAAATTTGATAAAAAGTGCCAAAATTATCAGTATTGCCATAGTAATCCAGGCCACTAAAAGGGTATTCGTGACAGGCAGCACTCCAAGATAACCTAAAACCTCTGGTTTTAAAACAATTTCATGTTCCATAAATCTTATTAATTTTAAAGGAAATAGCCTTAAAAATACAGTAGTATAATTATGCTGTGAAAAAGATTGAGTTAAATATACCTCCTCAATACCTTTATTTTATTTTAATTTCTATATTTGTAGTGACTTTTTTTGGAATAATTATATATATATCCTCAGGAGAGGAAGGAAGTGCTGTCAGTTTGCCATCACCCTCAGCTGCAAACTTTGCAGAAGTTTTATCTGCAAAGTCCACACAGCCACCTCAAGTAAAAAACCAACCTTACTTGGGGATAGGGCCAAACCCGGATGAAAAATATGTCCCAACACCAAGTCCCACACCAACACCTAGTCCTTCACCCAGCCCATCTTTATCCCCAAGTCCCAGTGAATCTCCAACTCCTACACCCACTGCCAGTCCAACTGAATCGCCGAGCCCAACTCCCAGTCCAACCTAACTATTGATATCCCCTGGCCTGAAGTTTGAAGAGTATGGCATATTGGCCATCTAGTTCCATCAACTGCTGATGGGTACCTGATTCAACAATCTTTCCTTGATCTATAACATAAATTTTATCTGCATTCCTGACTGTAGAGAACCTGTGGGAGATAATAATGACAGTTTTATCTTTTGAGAGTTTTTCCACCCTTTCAAATATTTCTGATTCTGCTTTAGCATCAATTGAGGCAGTTGGTTCATCTAAAACAAGAATTGGTGCGTTTCTAAAGAAAGCTCTGGCAAGTGCAATCTTTTGCCATTGACCACCAGAAAGTTCAATCCCGCCTTCAAACATCCGCCCTAACATCTGGCTATAACCTTTATCAAGTTTTTCAACCATTTCATGAGAACCTGCTGAGATTGAAGCATTAATAATATTTTGTAACTTTACATTTCTTGTGACATTACCAAGATATATATTTTCTGTAACTGTATCTTCATACTTATTATAATCCTGAAACAGTACACCAATGTGTTTATAGATATCTTTTATTTTCAAATTTTTAACATTTATTCCCTGAATTAAAATCTCACCAGAATCTACATCATAAAACCTTATCAAAAGTTTTATTAAGGTAGATTTTCCAGCTCCATTTTCTCCCACAAAAGCTATTTTTTCTCCAGGGTTTATGCTTAGGGAAAAGTTATCCAGGATTTTTTTATTAGTATCAGGGTAAGAGAAGCTGACATTTTTAAATTCTATTAAAGGAGCTTTTTTAAGGTTTAAGGGTTTTGGATTTTTAATTTCTTTAATAATAGGTTCTGAGTCCATAATCTCAAAAATGGTTTTGACATACATAGAAGAATCAAAGACTGTATTTAGGTTTCTTAATAGGCCTCCCAAACCATTTTGAAAATTAGAAACAACCCCTGTATAAAAGTTAATGTCTCCAACAGTTAGTCTTTTAGCCAGAGCTTCAAAAATCACATATATTTCAATGCCTATAAAAACAGCAGTTGAGAAGATATTAAAAAACAGGTTTAATTTATAGTTTCTGACTGCAAGGCCTGTATTTTCTTTATAGAAGTTGAGCTGAATTTTTTTAAGTTCCCCTAAAAACCTTGAGGCAAGGTCAAAAAGTTTAATTTCTTTGTGTTCCCTGTGTCCCTCTAACATTCTGGTTAGGTAGTGAAACCTTTTTTGTAGGGGGGATTGTTTGTTCCAAATTCCATAAGCTAACTTTGACTGCTGGTTTTGAAGCAGAAATTCCGGTATGGAGATTATTAAAATTAAAAAAACAAAAAACCAGTTTAGGCTAGCCAGTGCCACAAAAGCTATTGAAAGCTGAAGTGAGCTTTGAAGACAATAAAATAGATTACTTATTAACCTTTGGGGCTGATAGCTATAGCTTTCCCTGAATTTTTCCAGTAAATTTCTAAACTTATCATTTTCATAATAGTGGATGTCCAGACTAGAGATTTTTTCAAAAGCCATCTGATTTAGAAAAATTGGGACTTTAGTCCAAAGGAGCCTTTCTACAAGTTCCTGGGTTTGAAAAGCTGCAGACTGGAAAAAATAAGTTAAGACCCTAATTCCTATCAGAAGATAAAAAAAGGAGGGTTCAAAAGGGATTCCTCCAATAATTGCAACAACCTGATCTATAACCAGTTTATAAATATAAATATTTACAAAAGGGATAATTCCAGGGATTATAATGGCAATAACTGAGGCTATAAAAAGCCCTTTATCTATACCCCAGACAATCTTTAAAAGCCTAAGGGATGTTTTAAAGGTATCCTTAATTTGATCTAGCTTTTCCATCTGTAAATGATACTTTAGATTAAGCTGGTATAAAAGAAAGACTTTTTTTGAGCCTGTAGTTAAGGTATACTAAAGTTGTAGTTTTCGACTTCGCTCGAACAATAATATTCTTCGACTAAGCGAAGCGCATGGAGAAGTGCATATTTATGACCAATGAGGAAAAGTTAAAATTGATAACCAGGAATTTAGAAGAGACTTTGACTGAGGAAGAATTAAAAAGTCTTTTGGAATCTGGGAAACCACTAAGGCATTATATTGGTTTTGAAATCTCTGGAAAAGTTCATTTAGGGACAGGTTTAGCAACTCTTTTAAAAGTTAAAGATTTACATGATGCTGGCGCTGAAACAGTAATTTGGCTGGCTGATTGGCACGGATGGATAAACAATAAATTAGATGGAACCTTGGAAACTTCACAAAAGATGGCACGTCAATATTTTGAGGAGGCGATGAAAGCCGCATATCTTTGTATTGGGGGGGATCCGGAAACACTAGTTTTTAAGCAGGGGAGTGAATTATATTCTGACAGGCCTGAGTTTTGGGCAATGGTTGTTAAGGTTTCAAAAGCCACAACAATTTCGAGAATGATGCGTTCTACAACAATAATGGGCAGGCAGGCAGGCGACTCATCTGATGCTGCAACTTTACTTTATCCAGCTATGCAAGCAGCTGATATTTTTACCTTAGAGGCAAATATTGCTCATGCAGGAACTGACCAAAGGAATGTTCATGTGGTTGCCAGAGATGCTGCAAAAGCAGTGGGTGAACAAAAACCTGTTGCAATTCATCACCATCTTTTACAGGGTTTATTAAAACCAGACCTAAATGATGCAGAGGATAAAGAAGCTCAAAAACTGGCTTTAAAGATGAGTAAGTCAAAACCTGACTCTGCAGTTTTTATTCATGACACCACTGAGGAAATTAAGAGAAAAGTTAATAATGCTTTTTGCCCTGAGGGAGAAGTAGAGTTTAATCCAATATTAGATTGGTCAAAGCATTTAGTATTTTTTGAAGAAGGAAGTAGCCTTACTATTAAAAGAGCTGAGAAGTGGGGAGGGGATTTAACTTTTAATTCATACTCTGAGCTTGAGGATGCTTACTCTAAAAAAGAGCTGCATCCACAGGATTTAAAGGCTGCTGTAGCAGAGTGGCTGATAGAAAAATTGGAGCCTGCAAGAAAATATTTTGAAGACCCTAAAAGAAAAGCTGCTTTAGAAGAGATTGAAAGATTAACTTCTAAACCTTCTTAGTCCCCAAACAAATCCTCCAATACCAAAGGCTGCCATACTTCCAAGAACCAGGCCTGGATCTGGACCTATAGATTCAGGATTAATTGCTTTGGCAATAGTTATAGGGAGACCCACTCCTCCTATTAAGGCTGGTGGGACAAGTGTGCTAAGTGTAATTCCTTTCCAGTTGAATCTTTCCTTACCCCTATTATAAATATTAACAAGATTTTCTTTAATTTCTGAAGCTCTACTAATTAAACTCTCAATGGAACCCCCAGAAGTCACTCCTGCTAACATGCCTACAAAAGGGTAGATAATTGTTTCTGCCGACTGAGGGGTATAAGGCAGCTCTGTGTTATTTGCCAGCTGCAGCCCTCCCACAAATCCTAAGACTGCTAATCCACCCATCAGTACACACTGTCTAACCAGGTGAGATTCAATGTCTTGTTCTATCATATCCTATATATAATTATATGAGTGAAATTTTAACACAGATCTACTAATATTAGAAACATGGATAAATTTATTCAGAAATACAGACCCCTTTGGGTGGTACTGTCTATTATTGCAGTATTGGGTTTAGTATTAACTTCAATCTTGCCTTTGTTCTATTACTAGTTTTGGGTTAAAATCCCCTTATGAACTTAAGCACATCTCTTTATACTATTGCAGGGATTGGGCCATCTTTGGGAAAAAGATTAGCTTATTTGAATTTAAATACTGTAGAAGATATGATTTATCACTTTCCATTTAGGTATGATGATTTTTCCAATATCACTAATGCTTTAGAGAGCCAGGTTGGGGAAAAGGTTACTTTGCAGGGGGAGATCTGGTCTATCAGGAATATTTATACAAGAACCAGAAAAGTTTTAACCCAGGCTGTTTTTAATGATGGGACATCTCCTATAGAGCTTACCTGGTTTAACCAGTCCTGGCTGACTAACCAGATAAAAACAGGGGACAGGCTGCAGGTTTCTGGAAAAGTTTCTAAATATAAAAATAAGATCTCTATCATGGCACCTGTGTGGGAGAAAATGAATTCAGAATTCAGAATTCAGAATTCAGAATTATTGCACACAGGAAGACTTGTTCCAGTTTACCCTGAGACAGCAGGGTTAACATCTAAATGGATCAGAGCGAAAGTAGACCAGGTTTTACCAAAAGTAATTGATGAGATTGAAGATCCTTTGCCTTCAGATATTAGAGCGCAGATGTTAGAGCTTAGGGAGGCAATAAAACTTATTCATTTTCCTGATTCTTATAAAGATGTTGAAAATGCAAGGGAGAGATTGGGGTTTGATGAACTATTTTTAATCCAATTGGCAACACTGAAGACCAGATTGGAGTGGAAGGATAAGCCAGCTATAGAAAAGTTACAAGTAACAAGATACAAGAAACAAATTGAAGAATTTATTAAAAGCTTGCCTTTTAAGTTAACCAAAGCACAAGAAAAAGTTATTGAGGAGATTAAGGAGGACCTGCAGAAGGGGCAGCCTATGAACAGGTTAGTGCAAGGAGAGGTGGGATCTGGAAAAACTGTAGTAGCTGCAGTAATTGCTTACATTGCCCATTTAAATGGATTGAGAATTTTATACATGGCTCCTACTGAAATTTTAGCCTTTCAACATGAGTCTACATTAAATAGGTTACTGGAACCCTATGGCATTGGAGTAGGTATATATACTGGGTCGAAAAAATTTAACAGGATTAAAGATGAAAGATTAATGATTAAAGAAAAAAATCATCAATCATCAATCATCAATCATCAATCTTTCCCTGATATAGTAGTAGGCACTCACGCTTTATTGTCAGATAAATTAGCAGTTGAAGATGTAGGATTAATCATAGTTGATGAGCAGCAAAGGTTTGGGGTGGAACAAAGAGGGTTATTAAGATCAAAAGCCAGGGTTCCCCATTTTTTAACTATGACTGCAACTCCAATCCCAAGGACTGTTGCTCTAACTTTGTATGGAGATTTAGATTTATCAGTTATTGATGAACTGCCAGTTGGCAGAAAACCTGTTAAGACATATGTAGTCCCTTCTAAAAAAAGGGCTGATGCATATGAATTTATCAGGAAAAAAGTTAAAGAGGGGGACCAGGTTTATATTATTACACCTTTAATTGAACTTTCTGAAACCTTAATTACTGTAAAAGCTGCAAAGGCTGAGTTTGAGAGGCTTAAGGATAAAATTTTTCCTGAATTAAAGCTTGGACTTTTGCATGGAAGATTAAAATCTAAAGAAAAAGAGCAGGTTTTAAATGACTTTAAGGATAAAAAAACCCAGATTTTAGTATCTACATCAGTTGTGGAGGTAGGAGTGGATGTAACCAATGCCACAATCATGGTAATTGAAGGTGCAGAGAGGTTTGGACTGGCCCAGCTTCATCAGCTAAGGGGGAGAGTGGGCAGGGGAGAGAAAGAGTCTTTTACATTTTTATTTCCAGGGATTGAGGACTCTCAAACAGTTTCCAGGCTTAGAAATTTAGAAAAGACTTATGATGGTTTAAAACTTGCAGAGCTTGATTTGAAAATAAGAGGATCAGGAGAACTTTTTGGGACCAGGCAATCAGGCAGATTTGAGCTTAAAATTGCCAGTTTTTCTGATTTGAGTCTGATTGAGAAAACAAGAGAAGCTGCCAAGAAAATACTCTCTAAAGACCCAACCCTTGATAAATACCATAAACTTAAGGTAAAATTACTTGCGTTTGGATCTGGTGTAATGCCAGATTAGTATTTGGACATTTTCGGACAACCTAAAATTGTTACCTAGTAAGATTGCCGAAAAGTCCAGTTCCAACTAGTTCTATTATTAAGAGAAGGAGAGAAAACAAAGGTGCCACACGAACCAAAGAAAAAACATTCTAAAGCAGTAAAAAGAACCAGAAGGGCAGCTATAAAGCTTGCTTCTGTCAGGCTGCTTATTTGTCCAAACTGCAACTCAAAAACCCTGGCCCACATGGCCTGCAGAAACTGTGGCTTCTACGCTGGTAAACAGATAGGAAAAGAGCAAGTCAAAGTTACACGCGCTAGCTAAATGAAAACGCGCAAAGATCCAAGGCATATTGAGAGAATTAATACTATCCAGGAGCTTTTTGCGTGGGAATTCAGCAAAGAGAATCCAATAGAATTAGATTCAGTTAGTCAGATTGTTAAAAACCTTGATGAAATTGATAAATATGTTGAAAAGTCAGCGCCTAAGTGGGGGGTTGAAAAGATAAACAGGATGGATCTGGCAATCCTTAGACTGGCTGTTTATGAATTAATGATTAAGAAAGATAACCCCCCCAAAGTTGTGGTTGACGAGGCAGTTGAGATTGCCAAAGAATATGGTTCTGACTCAAGCTCTTCTTTCATCAATGGGGCTTTGGGGAAGTTGATTGAAGACCAAAAGATTCCTACTTGACTAAAATTTTCCTAACCTTTACTTTAGAGATTACAGCATAAAAAAATGCAACAACAAATTATTGCAGAAATAGCCAAACATTTAGCAGTTACACCAGCGGATATTGATCCTAATGCAACTATGTCTGAAGATTTGGGTCTGGGACCTGTGGAAATTGCAGATTTATTATCTTACTTATCTTCTAAGTTTAATGTTACTTTTGACCAGTCTGAAGTTGAGAATTTAGAAACTGTACATGACTTAATAGTGGCTATAGAGGATTTGAGTTTAGACGAGTGACATGGTTTTTGATGAGGCTTGGTTAAATAAAAAAATTTCAGAAGATCAGAATTTTAAAACTGCTTTTATCCACCGGTCATTTCTTAATGAAACCACTGAAAAAATTGAATCAAATGAGAGGCTTGAGTTTTTAGGTGATTCAGTTTTATCGCTTATTATTTCCACATTTATATTTGCAAAAAGAAAAGAAGACGATGAAGGCAGCCTGACAAATTTAAGGTCATATATTGTTAAAACCCCCTCCCTTGCTAAAGCTTCACAAAAATTAAAGATTGGCCAGTTTCTTAGACTTTCAAAAGGGGAGGAAATATCAGGGGGAAGGGAAAATATCCAGCTTTTGGCAAATACTTATGAAGCGCTTTTGGGAGCAATATTTTTAAGCTTTGGCCTGGAGGAGACAACAAAGTTTGTTGAGGAAACCCTGATACCTATTTTTGAAGAGGAAATTGAGAAAGGGCCGCCCAAAGATGCAAAATCCTTACTTCAGGAATATACCCAATTTCAGACAAAACAGTCACCAAAATATAAGATTTTAGAAACCAAGGGACCTGACCATGCAAAGATGTTTGTGGTGGGGGTATTTTTACAGGGCAAGCAGATTGGACAGGGACAGGGCTCAAGCAAACAGGAAGCAGAAGAAGAAGCTGCATCCAAAGCTTTAGGGGTTTTATCAAAGCAGGGTTGAATTTAGGTTCAGAGTCGTTTATACTTACTCAGATTCAAAATCAAAAATTTAATATGCTTAAAATAAGATTAATGCGGATAGGTACTAACAAAAGGCCTTTTTATAGGGTGGTTGCTGTTGACGAAAGAAAAAAGAGGACTGGCGGATACTTAGAACTTTTGGGAACTTATAATCCCTTAACAGAACCTAAGGAGATCAAGCTTGATCAGCCAAAAATTGATGCGTGGCTTAAAAAAGGTGCACAGCCTTCAGATGGATTTTTACGAATAATTGGTAAAGCTAAGCAGAGACCTCCAAGGCCAGCTAAAAAGCAGAAGAAAGAGTCTTCAGCCCCAGCTCAGGAAGAGCCGAAGGGTTCGGAAGGGACTGAAGTGTCGAAGGCAGAAGAAGTAGAGAATCCAGAAAACTCTGAAAACTCAGAGAATCAGAATGCCAGTGGACCAGAAGATCAGACAAAGCAACCATCCGAAATTTCTGATCAACCTGATATTTCTGAAACACCGAGCAATTCTGAGTCTTCTGAAGAAAAACCATGAAAGATCTTGTAGAATATATTGTTAAAAGCTTAGTAACAAAGCCTGATGGGGTTTCAGTTGAAGAAACAAATTCTGAGGAGGGTGTAAATTTACTTTTAAAAGTTGACCCTGAGGACATGGGACTGGTTATTGGCAAAGCAGGACAAACAATTAAGGCTATCAGAAGACTCGTTTTAATAAGAGCAATGGCTGATAATATTAGGGTAAATTTAGAGTTAAATGATCCAGAAGGCGGGAGACGATCAGGAAATCAAGAAGAGTCGAATGAGTCGGAGGGGACTGAGGAGCCGAAGGATGAAGAAATTGAAAATCCAGAGAAAGCAGAAGATGCTGAAGAACCAAAGGCAGAAGAAACAGTGGAACCAGAAAAATAGTTTTGAAAATAACCATTATTACTTTATTTCCTCAAGTTTTTGAAACACTTTTGAATTTTTCCATATTAAAGAGGGCTCAGGATAAGGGATTAGTTGAATTTGAGATAGTTGATTTAAGGATATTTGGTGGGGGCACACACAAAACTGTGGATGACAGGCCTTATGGTGGGGGAGCAGGGATGATCTTGAAGCCCGATGTTTTAGTTAGTGCATTAAAGTCAGTTGTAGATCCAGAATTAATCCCGCAAAAAAGTAAATTTAAAATTAAAAATTTAAAATTAAAAATTATTTTGACATCTGCTTCGGGAATTCCTTTTAAGCAGGTAAAGACTAGGGAATTATCAAAACTTGAGCACATTATTATTATTTGCGGACATTATGAAGGAGTTGACCAAAGGTTTATTGATAAATATGTTTCGGAGGAGATCTCAATTGGGGATTATGTTTTAACAGGTGGGGAATTGCCTGCTTTAGTTTTAGCTGATGCAGTAACCAGACTAGTACCCGGAGTATTAGAAAAAGAAGAGGCTACTTTAGAGGAAAGTTTTGAAAAAAACCAACTAGAATACCCCCACTTTACAAGGCCTGAAGAGTTTGAAGGGGAAAAAGTTCCAGAAGTTTTACTTTCAGGAAATCATCTGGAAATAAAAAAATGGAGAAAAGAGAAAGCTTTAGAAAAAACTAGGAAGTTGAGGCCTGATTTATTGGAAAGGGTCTGATTTTCCTACAACAGTTGAGGCAGATTCAGTTCCAATAGGAATGATAGAAACTGAAGATAAATTTGAAGATAAATTTCTTGAAAGACTTGCCAGGAGTTCCTTCTCCTGGGGGTTTAGCAAAACCAGAGGCTGTTCTATATCACCGATTGAGGCTGGCAGAGGCTGATAGAAGATAATTATGTCTATATCTGCCTGGCTTCTGGATACGCTGGCAGATGAATTTATCTCAAGCTTTCCCACACGCATAATTCTGGGATTTTGCTTAATCTTTTCAAAAAGAGATTGAATAGAAACCCTAGTTCCTGAAACATTTAGGTTGGCATTAAAACTTTGGACGCCAGTAGGATCAGCTTGCGGATTTGAAAAAGCAAAATCTTCTAAGCTTAGGCCTGAAGATGATATTAATGACAAAATATAACCAATTGTACCAGGCAAATCCCTATCTTCCGGCAAAGCTACAAAAGAGGCATTTAAATCTTTCTTGTACTCGCCCACATCTAAAGTTTCGATGATTGATAATTTTTCGGAAAGGTTTATCTGTTTTCTTTCAAGTTCACTGATTTGGTTGTTGGTAGCTATCAGGGAATAAATTTGCGGGACTATCAGGAATGCTATAAGCAGTGTGCAGAGCAAAACAGCAAATCCTCCCAAAATAGTAGTTTGGTATTTTTGAAATTTAGGATTTTCTAATAACTTTTTAAATTTTTCCATTTGAGCTAGCTAAATTAATCGTCAGGTCAAATTTGACCCTGGATCCCTGGGTGACACTTAAACTGTTTATTGATGTGCCATTAATCCTGCCTAAATGAATTTTTGGGTCTGTTAAGTTAGTAAAGAAACTGTCAAGCAGGGCAAAGTTTGAGGTTTCACCAGTTAAAAGCATCTTTCTATTTTTATCTAAACTTAGGTTTATTAGGTTAACATTAGGAGGCATCAATATTGTAATTAAATTATATGCTTCAACTTCAGGAGATTCTTTTTTTAAAAGTGCATTTATAGAGTTGACTCTTGCCCTCAAAACACTGGCTAAGGATTCTTGTTCTTTGTGAGAATTTATACTATTTACAAGGGTTTCAATACTGGAAGTTTTATTGTTGAGCTGAAAATTTTTGGTAATCACTAAGGCAAAGAGGACAATTGTAGCTAAGATTGTCAGTACTAAAAAACCAAAACTGGTTCTGAATACTAATTTTTTTCTTAAACTTTCTTTTTTTGAAATATTTAATTCCGGGGGGAGCAAATTAATTTCCAATTTATTCATAATTTACTCCTCTCTTAAGGCAAGTCCTGCTGATACAGCATAGTGGGGCCCTTCTACTGCCAGTTTGTTTTTTAAATTTGGATCTATTGTTATGCCAAGCCAGGGATCTGCCTCCTGTACTTCCAGGCCCAGGTTGTCTGTAAAATAGCGTACCAGCCCGGGAAGCTGGGCACCTCCTCCTGAAAGAACAACCCTTTTGATTAACCTTTGCTTGTTTTGAGTTTCATGGGCCTGAATCATCCTTTTAGCTTCCGTGACTATGACATCAACAATTGGCTTTAAAGTCCTATATAGTTTTCCTTCTAGCTGGTCTTCTAATAGCCCATATACTTTTTTATATTCTTCTGCCTGGACAAGTTCAAAGTTAAAACTCTGGGCAATAATCCTGGTTAGGGCTATCCCGCCAGTTGCAATGGAGCGGGTTAAAAGTATTAATCCTTCAGAAACTATTGCAAAATCTGTGGTGGAAGCCCCCAACTGGATGATCAGAGTTGTTGGAGAGTAAGTGCTAAATGAAACCAGGGATCTGCTCGCAGCAATAAGCTCTGTTTCTATTGCCACTGGCCTTAAATCTGCCTGGGTTAAAACTTTCAGGTATTTGGCGATTAAAAGTTTAGGTGCCGCAACTACAAAAACCACAGTTCTGGATTTAGCATCTTTTTTTGGAGACCGGAATAGAACCTGGTAATAAAGGTTAACATCTTTAATCGGCATGGGAACAAACTCTTCTGCTGCATAACGGATAGCCTGACCTAATTCGTCATCTGATAAAAAAGGGAGATCATATACCACCCTAGTAAAAATTCTTGATTCAGGCAATCCTACGACTACATCCCTTGTTGGAGGTTTAACTTCATCAATCAATGTACTGATTGATTTAGAGACAGCATCCAGATCTAAATCAGCTTCAGAAACTATTCCAGGTTGGGGTGCTGCAATATGACCAAGCGACAAAAGACGGGGGACTTTATCTTTGTGGGAGAGCACAACAACTTTAATTGATGAGTATCCAATATCTAAACCAATTTTTGTTCCTGAAGCCATGGGCAAAATGGGCTAGTTAAAACCTAGTCCTAGAATGAGTGTACAACAAATTACTTGCTTTGATAAGTGCCTTTAATGACAGAATACGAGCCTGAAGGACCAGAAGAGAAAAATACATTAGCAAGCCCCTGGTCATAATTAAGCCTTAAGTTATTTCCCAAAACTAACTTCCAGGCTGAAAGTTCAGTAAATTTGGCATCATTTCCTAAAGTGACAATTCCGTATGGCAAATAATAAATTCCGCTAAAAAAGTTATTGCCAGTAACTAATGCTGAGTTTCCATTGGTGCGAGAATCATATATTGATAGGAGCATTAAATAACTCCCTGGGGTCCCTGAACCAAGGAACCCGCAAGAATTAGTAACACATCCGTTTCCCAGAGTAGTTGTTCCATCAACTATAACCATTCCTGAAGAACTGCCTGCACTTGGACTTAGTTTAAATTTTACGCTGTTGCCTGTAATTATATTGCCTGTAATCCAAACAGGAGAGGTAATATTTACTGTGCAATTATTATCAAGCGTTAGGCTGCCTATATATTTACCTGGTCCTAAATTCATATTGCAGCCTGTAATATTTCCAGAGAAAACATTTGCAGTTTCAGCCTCATTTTTCCACTCAGAGATATTAGAGTCTGAAACTGGAAATACTGTAGCAGCAGGATCCTGGGAACCAGGGTAGAGTGTCCCGGAAACTGTCACGCTTTGTGAGATAGTCTGATAGTAGGCATCGCCTGAAATTGTGTAGCTTCCGCCTGAAATTGTATTCGCATGGACATCCCCATTAACAGATGAGCTATTTCCAGTTGAAAAAGATGTGACTACACCACCAGTATATGTTTTAAACCCTAGATCATAAGTTGTGCTATTCCAGACCGGTGATCCAGCATTCCAGTTTTGTGACCATTTTGCAGCACCAGGAGTGTAAGTCTGAAGTGAGTCTGCAGACCAGGACCAATAATTTGAAGGGTCAGAAGATGTGTCAACCATAATCCAGTAATTTGTACTCGAATTTAAGTTAACTGGCGGGGACATCGGAATATCTACAAAACTAGGCGGATCAGAATTTGTGACTAGATTTGCATTCAAAGTACCTGAAGTTAAAACTGTTTTTGTTGGAGAGTTATTATTGTTTGTTAAAATTCTGACTGTGACATTTGGCGTGCTGCCTGCTTTTTTTAGTTTTAATGAAACCTTATTAAGGGTACCTGTTGCTGAGGGGCTGAAGCTTTGGGCTACATCTAAAATGTTACTTCCTGCTACATTCTTACCAAATAGGTAGTCCTGGCAATTTAGGTCTATGCACTCAGTTTGCTGGTCTGCTGTTGGCTGAATACCCCCTGCAATATATACATCCCCAGTAAAGGAGTTAGTATTTCCAGCAGTTATATTTCCATTTGAATATAAGGACCCGTCTATAATTGCACCGTTTCCCATCACCAATCCTCCTTCTCCTATCTGCAGACCATAATTAAAGGCTACACCAGTACCTTTAGAGACTTCTAACTGCACAGATCTTTTTGTTTTTGCGTTTTCTTTATCCGGGATATATCCCGTAGCTTTAATCAATTTGTTAGATGCAGATATATTTGCAACTGTTACTTCATAGGTACCTGGACCAAGCTGGGTTTCGCCTTCACCATTATATGTCCCGCCTGAGGAGTTTAAAAAAGCAACAGCTTTATCAATACCTGCTTCTGCCAGGTTATTGGCCTGCAGAGCATTGGTTGTATATTTTGAGTTCTGGTGAAAAGTTAGTGAGCCTGCAATTAGCCCAAGAGTTGTGATTGTTATAATTGTGAGAGTAATCAGTGAAAGAACGAACATTAGTTATTCCTTAAGTTAATTTCACCTGCTGCAGAAGACTGCTGGTTTGCATAACCTGCCTTTTGGGAAAGTTCAAAATTAAAGCTTACTTTTTGGGCATTTGTTGGACTTACCTGGTTTCCAGCCTGATCTTTATAACTTAGTGTGAAGCTTGAAACATTGGTAGCCAAAAGCTTGTCTTCCGGGCTTCTTTGACTTAAAGGGTTTGGGAAAAGTTTCTTTTTTAGAAAACTTAAGTTTTGACCCTCACGGGTTATCACAATGTAGTCAAAAGTCTGATTTATAACATTTCCTGAGCTATCTATTGATGGAAGTTCCAGTACCAAAGTATTATTATCCGTAGTAAATTGCGGGCTTCCGATTAGGTTGGCCGGGGCAACTGCTGAACTTTTTTTTATTGACTCTGAAATTTCAGAATATGCGCTGTTTATAGAAAATCCCTGGGTAATTTTTGATGACTGCTCAAAATATAACCCCTGGTTTTCAACAAAAGTTTTTATAAGTAAGACTCCTGCTGCAGCTGAAATTGTTATTGCTACTAGCACTTCTAACAGGCCAGCGCCAAAAGAATTCTTCATTAATTTAGTCCTCCATTGGATATATATGTTGTTATTGAAATACTTCTATCTCCTTTTTGTTCATGCCAGTATAGATTCAGGATTACTTTTTTCATCTCTTCACTCTGGGTGCAAACCTCCGGTAGGCAGCCTTCCACTATGATATCGCCAGATGCCTGGGTTAATTGGGAAAGTCTTGAATCAATTATTGGGGCCGTCCCATCTGCTAAAATAGCATACCCAGAAGCCCTAATGGATTCAATTTTTTCTGAAAGTATTTGATTTGCCAAAGATTCATGAGAGCTTTGGCCTATCAAAGAAAGTGAGTTTGGAAGGTTAGTCAAAAGAAGCACAATCATCCCTGATATTGCAGTTACTATTACAATTTCAATTACCGAAACACCCTTTTGCATATTAATTTGTGTTTTTCTGGATATCTCCTGCTGAGAAGATAGAAAATTCAAAGAAATTCGGCACAACGTATTTTAATCTAAAAACTTGAAGGGTCTTTTGGCTTTGGCCTGAAATTCCTGTAGATTTAAAAATAGATGCCTGCGGGGGGAGTGAATTACTTAGTAAAGGTGATGGTGCTACTGCTATAGGATGATTTAAGTTACTATAAAGAATTCTTATCCTTAGTATAATTGGTTTTTTATTACTGTCAGTACTTAGAACTAAATGATGTTTACATCTAAATTTGCGGTCACTTGAAGCGTCTTTAGAACTCGAGGTGTTTATCAGATTATTACCGTTGCAGTTTTGATTGGATAGAGTAAAACCATTTTCAGGAGACCTGCCGGTTTGCTGTGTTGAGCTTGCAGAATCTATATAGTATCTGGAAGATAAATAACTATTAGTAGATATATCTAAAATTACGGCATTAATTTCTAGAGCCGGTGTATCTGTAGATCCTGGCAAGACATCGAATTTGCCAAAGTAAATATCAACTTCATTATTCAAAAACGCAGCATCGTTAAAGTTATCCGGATTTATAAGCCAAAATTGTGCAATAGTTTCCTTTCCCAAAGGAGGGTATTCAAGAGCCTGGTTTGGATTTGGAAGAATTACTCTGGTAACTGAAGCTTTTGAGTCAGGACCTACATCAAATGTTGAAAGGCTTGAGAAGTTTGGATCATTTTCAGAAGCCTGGATTGCCCTCTCAATTCCTGCATCAGCTGCAGAAAAAGCCCTGGAAGCTTGTTCATTTTGGGTTGAAGTAGTTAAATTTGTGAGAGTCCTTTGGGTAATAGCTAAACCCACAGAAAGGGCAACCAGGGTTATCAAAAGTAAAATAATAACTATTTGTCCTTTTTGTCTATTCATCTTATTTGAACTGAAGTTTGAAAACCAATTGAATTTCCCTCGATTGTATTTTCAAAGCCTGATCCTCCAGCAACAGGAGAACCTATCTGAAAACTGATACTGACAACATCTTTTAGTCCCCTTATTTTATTTACCTGAAAACTTCCGCTTAATACTGAAACTCCACTTTTTGTATTTTGATCAGTAATTGAAAATGGTGCCTGATTTGGTGCACTGCAAAGAGTTAGTGCCTGGTTTGGGTCAGAAAGAGTCAGCATATCTTGTTCTATAAATCCATTATAGAGATTATTTGCAGGTTGGGGATAGTACTTAAATCTGATATAGTTTCCACCTTTATCCTGGAGAACTATCACATCTGAGAGGCTGGAATTTAGGGGACAAACTACAGTTTCGGCATTTCTGATGGCGGTGTCCAGTGTATTAAGGGCGGTTTGCCCGTTTTGCTTTATATTGCCGACTAGTGTAGTTTTGCTGTTGCCTTTATAGACCCTGGTTAATATTCCACCCAAAAAAGATCCTATTAGTCCAAGGATTGCAATTCCTATGACAACTTCCAGCAGTGAAAATCCTTTTTTATTCATTTTATCTGACTTCAGCCAAAATCGTTGTTAGTTCTGATTTATGGGAACCTGAAGCATCCTGCCATGAGACTGTTGCTGTAACTAATTTTTGATTTAGGTTTGCCTGGTAGTCTTGAATATTTATGATTCTTGTAAAGACTGTCCCGGAAAAAGTGATCTGGGCTGGATTTAGTGTAGGAGACAGCCAAAATGGGTCTGCTTTGGCATTGTCTGGACAGGTACCGCTTGTCTGGAGAATAAAATTGCAGCTTAGAGTAGGGGTACAGGCATTTGAAGACCATAAATCACTCCATTTTATAATTGGGGCTGGTCCGCAAACTGTGTAATCCCTTTCTCTTGTGGCCCTAACTCCTTCAAGCATTTCCTGAGCATATTTAGTGGCCTGAAGCTGGTTTCTGGAAAACTGGCTATTTCTAAGTCCATTCAGTGTGGCTACTGCAATTCCTGAAACTACTATAAGAATAAGCCCAAGCGCAATGGTTATTTCGAGGATGGACTGACCTTTTTGGTTAATTGTCACTGATTACACCTCCTTTTAAGATACTGATAACTTTTGATGCGCCGCTACTTTGATTTAGCAAAGTAATTGATAAATTAGGCTGATTTAGAGGGGTAGTATTGCAGGTAAAAGCAGTTTGGGTATTTGTAAAGGTGACCACTGCAGGAAGATCTGTAAATGCACAACTTGTCTGGGATAAAACTATTGGCGGATTAAACTCAAGAGAATTTAGGGTATTTAGAGGACCTGAAGCACAGGTTGAATAAAGGGTGGCTGAGGAAGATGAGATAGAAACATAAAAGCTGGTAGATGCACTGTTGTTTGAGCAGAGTGCACTGGAATTTGAAGAGGACTGCCCTTTTCTTAAGATGTTTTTTAATTCTGAGATTTTATTATCCAGATCCTGATCATTGGAAAAGTTTCTGAGATTTGGCAAAGCTACAGCTGAAACAATCACTACTATGCTTATGGCAACCAGTATTTCGATAAGAGTAAAACCAGTGGAAAAGTCGTCAGACTCTTTTTGTCTACTGTCTGATAGCTGATAGCTGATTGCTGATAGCTTTTTTCCGGGCATTACCTTTAAATTATCACAATTTGCGGGTTTATTGCTAGGGAAACTATTGTATAGGGGTAACCTGAAGATTGTAGGCTGAACCGCAGGCTGCTTCACACTCAGCGGATGGAGCCTGACCAGAAGATGCTGCCTCTTTGGCTGCGCAAAGAAGATAATAATGACACCTAACCGAATTATTTTCACAGCTTTGGATAGTTTTTGTGGCCTGGGCTGAGTAACAATAGGAAGGATCGCCGGTTCTGGGTTCTTTAGGAATTTGATTTAGATAAGTTTTTGGAGTTGCAGGCGGGGTTGGATTGCCAGTGCCGCTGGTTAAACTGTCAAGAGTTGCAAGAGTGATAGCAGATGGATAAAAGCTTTGATCAGAATAGTATTGCTGAAGGGCTGACTGCAAATTCCTAAGATCTACTTCCCTTTGGGTATCCCTTGAGCTTCTTTGAAGTGCTGATCCTGAAGTAATAATCACTCCAAAAACTATTCCGACAATAGTAATTGCAATTAAAACTTCAATTAGGGTAAAACCTTTGGGCATTAGAATAATTTTTGCATTAATTTAAGAAGTAATCAAGGATTTACTGAGAGCTTGAGCGGCAGAAGTAATTGGGGGAGTCTTGTTCAAGGTATGCACAAACAGTCCATGAAAGAGCATCTGACCCATTTTCGTATACTGCACTTGCACTTGAAGATGCGATTTTGTAGTTTGCCGCTCCGCCAGGACAATCCTGGCCTGCCTGCCAATCCCCAGCAGTAACAGGTTCTGCAGGAGGTGTTTTGTCAATTGTATTTTTTGCCAAACAGTATTTTTCCGGATTTGCCTCACTTGGAATTTTTCCTCCTGAAAAATGGGAATTTGCAAGAGGTGCATATATTGGGGATGTTGGGGGTTTATTTGTTTCCAGAGCTTGAGTTATTGAAGTTATATCTTGTCTTCTTTTTGAGTCCCGGGCCCTTTTTTGGGCTCCTGTATAGATTATAATCCCGGTCACTGCAAGTATGGCAATAATTGATATAGTGATCATCAGTTCAATCAAGGTAAAACCAGAAGAATTTTTTTTAAGAGTTGTTGGCAGAAAATTTTTCATTTGGATCTAACTTAGTATTTCAGCAAGTAAACTTACTTGTCAACACTTAACCTAATTTTAAGTTTATGTACCAATTTAAGATTTTTTCACCCCAAAAAATTGTTAAAATTGCACCTAGAGAGAGAAATGGACCAAAGGGTATAGTTTGCCCAAATTTTTTCTTACCTATAATAAGGAGGAGGATTCCGACAATTGCACCAGTTAAAAATCCCAGCATAAGTGAGATTACTGCCAGTGGAAAACCTAAGACTAGTCCGATGAAGACGCCTAGTTTCATATCACCACCCCCCATACCTCTACCTTTTGTTGCTAAAATCAATGAAAGAAAAAAAAGTCCAATACCCAAAGAGGTTAAGATGTTTTGTAGAAATGGAACAATGATATCCTGTGCATGCCTTAAATAATAATCAGATTGTGGGGGGAGTAAGTATAGGCCAATGCTTGAATTTATTGTTGAATAATAAAGCATATAAATTTTAACTGAAGATATGAATAAAAGATAAAAGAAGGTAATTACTATGGCAGGATAGGTAATTCTGTCTGGTATAAGACCCTCTTTTATATCTGTTATAAGTACAATAACCAAAACTACAATCACAAAGGCTTTAAATATAAGATCAAAGACTAGAATAGTTAAGGGAAAGACCGGGAGGGTTAAGAAATTAGTTGGCAAATAAAAGTAAAAAAGTATTGAAATTAAAATTCCTGTGATAATTTCAACTAAAGGATACTCAAAACTTATTTTTTTTTGACAGTAGCGGCATTTTCCCTGAGTAAAAACAAAAGACAGAATGGGAAAAAGGTCATACCATGAAAGCTTATGTTTACAACTTTCACAATATGACCTTCCCCAGAATGATTTATTACTTACACTTCTATCAGCTAAGGCCTTGGCTAAGCTTCCAAGTAATAACCCAAAAAGTAAACCTAATCCCAATATAAACCAAGTGTACATTAATAAGTACAGTTACCTGCACCTCCTGGAAGTGCAGTACCTAATAAGTTTAATACAGATCCAACCTCATATTTTGCGGCATCTGTTCCTCCATCAGTCCCTTCTTTACCTATCTGTTGCTGAGACTCTAAATCTGTAATAATTTCCCAATTGTCACCACTTCCACAATAGGTATAGTGAAGTCCGGTAGCTCCTGCAGTATTTGTCGGATCAACAGGGAGCGTAGGAACTGAAACGCTAGTTTGCACACCTAAATTAACCCTTACCCAACCTGTACCATCTGTTAAACGAGATCCACCTTGGCTGTTGTCTATACAACCTGCTGCAGCTCCTGCACATGCAATGTTAGCACCTGCTGTTGTAGCTTCCTGGACTGCAACATTAATAGCCTGCTGCAAATTTGCCAAATCTGTAAGTCTGGCTGCATCACGGCCTCTTCTTGTTAATTCCAATGGATTGATAATAAGTACCACAACTGCTGCAAGAATTGCAATAATTGCGATAACAACTAGAAGCTCTACTAAGGTAAATCCAGTTATAGAGGACTTCCTCTTTAAAGTAAAGCTTTGGGCAGCTAGTTTCTTCAAATTATCTCACCTCCTTAAAACGTCTATACTATTGTAGTCATATCTTGTGATGCACAGTCAAGTAGTAAATTTATTATGTAAATGAGGTTGTCAACTTATAGATTGGTAAGATTATCGAAAGGACTAAGAATGCTACCCCGATGCCTAACATGACTAATATTACAGGCTCAATGATAACTGTTAGATTCTTAACTAGATTATCTGCTTCTGATTCAAAATATTCAGCCAATTTATAGGCAACTTTGTCAACTTTTCCTGTTTCTTCTCCAACCTTAAACATTTGGGAGATAATTTTAGGAAAAACACCTGAAGCTTCCAGCTGATTGGAAAGAGTCAAACCCCGTTCTACCCCGATATAGGCTTGAGCTATTGCTTTTTTGTAAACCATATTGTCAATAACATCTTCAATAATTCTTAAGGAGTCCAGGATTGGAACACCTGCGGTAGCAAGCAGGCCAAAAGTTCTGGTAAAATAGGTGAGGTTTGTACCTTTAACTATTCTGCCAACAATGGGAGTATGGAGCATTAAATTATCAAATTTAAACCTCCCTTCCTGAGTTGCAACCCACCTTTTAAAGACTATCCCGGTAATAACCCCCATGATCAAAAGCAGCCACCAATAAGATGTCATAAAATTGGATGAAGCAATAAGTATTTTAGTAGGAAGGGGAAGCTCGATATCAGACTGAGTGTATAAGCTTATAAGGCGGGGGATAACAAAAAACATCATGATTCCAACGACTACAACCATCATAATTATAATCATTATAGGATAAATTAAAGCCCCTTTTATTCTAGCTTTAAATTCCCGGTCTTTTTCAAGGTTAGTTGCAAGCTGGTTAAGCACAACATCTAAATTTCCTGCCTGCTCTCCAGATTTTACAAGACTTGAATATAGCGGAGGAAATACATTCGGATGTTTTTTAATGGATGTTGCAAGATCCATTCCCGATTTAACATCCCTTGAAATATCACTTAATATTAATTTGAATTTACTGTTTTTTTGCTGCTGCTCAACTAAAATATCCAAAGCTTCCGAAAGAACCAGTCCAGAATCTATCATAGTTGCCAGCTGACGGGTAGAGACAACCATGTCACCAAAAGGAACCTTGTTTAAATTTAAATACTTTTCCAGAAATTTAATACCAGTCTCTTTTTGTTCTTTTAGGGAGGTAACTATTAAGCCCCGGCGCGAGAGGATACGGGCGGCGCGTCCTTCATCAATTGTTTCAATTGTTCCCTTATGGTCGACCCCTTGAAGGTCTCTGGCTGAATAGTCATAAATGGGCATATATTCAATTGATCAAATGATGATTCATTTTAAAGCGCCTCCGCCCATTAGTTTATTAAAGACTGATGGCCTTAGAGAGTACTCCTGGGCAGTCTCAATGGATATAATACCTTCTTTTGCCAAAAGCATAAGTGACATCTCCAGACTGACCATTCCTGCTTCTGCAGAAGTCTGGATAAGATTATCTATGAGATGGGTTTTACCTTCCCTGATGATTGCTCTTAAGGCTGGAGAACTGAATAAAACTTCAGCTGCCAAAGCCCTGCCAGGACTAATAGTGGGAATGAGTCTTTGAGAGATAACAGCTTCTAAAACTGCAGCTAACTGGACCCTGATCTGGGGCTGCTGATTTGCCGGAAATACATCGATAATCCTATCTAAAGTCTGGGCAGCTGAATTAGTATGGAGTGTCGCAAATACCAAATGACCAGTTTCGGCAACTGTTATAGCAGTTGCAATAGTTTCTAAATCTCTCATTTCTCCAATTAAGACAACATCCGGGTCTTCACGTAGAGCTGATTTTAGGGCATTATCCCAAGATTTAGTGTCTGTGTTTAATTCTCTTTGAGAAATGATCGATCTTCCTTCAGGATATACATACTCAACCGGGTCTTCAATAGTAACTATGTGAGCACCTCTTGTTTGATTAATCTTATTAATAAATGCTGCCAGGGTTGTAGATTTTCCATGGCCTGTGGGTCCAGTAACCAGTACAAACCCTTGTCTCAACTCTGTGAGTTTTGAGATAACAGGAGGAAGTCCTGTTTCCTCCAGGTTCCTGATTTGCTTAGGAATCAGCCTCATTGCAGCAGCTAGTGATCCCCGCTGCCTGTAAAGGTTGACCCTGAAGCGGGCTTTGTCTTCAAATTCCAGGCCTAAATCGAGATCCCACTCTTTTATTAAAATGTCTTTTTGGATAGGATTAGTTAAGGGGACCACCAAAGATTCAATTAATTCATTTGTGAGCACCGGAGCCTGGGCAACAGAAACTAAATCTCCGTTAATACGCAGCATGGGTTTATATTTTGCCAATAAATGTAAGTCTGATGCATTTCTTTCTATGGCAAGTTGTAAAAGCTGTTGTATAGTCATAAATTAGTTATTAGTACGTTCGCTATGCTCACTTGTAGATCATGGTTAATAGTATAAACAAATAATTCTATGAACAATGAACTCATAACCCATAACGAGTCAGTCTTGGGCTACCCTTAATACCTCTTCCAAAGTTGTAACCCCTTCCAAAACTTTTAAATAGCCATCCTGTTTCATTGTCATCATTCCTTCTGATACTGCCTGGGTTTCTATATCCTGAGTTGAAGCCCTCTCTAAGACAAGCCTCATAATTTTTTCAGAAACAGGAAGAACCTCATAAATACCGATCCTGCCCAGGTAGCCTAAGTTGCCGCATTCTCCACATCCTTTACCTTTGTAAAGATTTACCTGGCCTTGTGGCATTAATGGGCCTAAGACAGACTTTAGATTTTCCATAACTTCAGGAGGGGGGGTATATGAATATTTGCAGTGGGAGCAGATTTTTCTTAAGATTCTTTGACCTTCTATGGCATTGACTGCAGAAGCTAACAAAAATGGCTCCATTCCCATATCCAAAAGCCTGGGGAGAGCCCCTGCTGCAGAGTTGGTGTGGAGGGTTGAATAGACCTGGTGGCCAGTTAGTGCTGCCTGAATAGCCAGTTCTGCAGTTTCAGTATCCCTAATCTCTCCAACTAAAATAATGTTAGGATCCTGCCTCAAAAAGGTCCTTAAAGCTGCAGCAAAGGTAAGGCCTATGGTTGGATTAACCTGAACCTGGTTTGCCCCTTCTATGTGATACTCAACCGGGTCTTCAATTGTTAAGATATTGACCCTGGTGGTTGAAAGTTTTGAAAGAATTGAATAAAGCGAAGTAGTTTTACCTGATCCAGTTGGCCCGCAGATCAAAATGATTCCGTGGGTCCTGAGCATTTGGCTTTCAAGGTTCTTTAATGCAGCTGCCCTTAAACCTAAATCCCCAAGGGTAGGTGGTTTTTCTGATTTTGGCAGAAGCCTTAAAACTACTTTTTCTCCAAAGACAGTTGGCAGGGTGGAAACCCTTAAATCAATATCCCGATCATTTTCTGAAAAGGTAAACCTGCCGTCCTGGGGGAGTCTTTTTTCATCAATCTTCATAGCGGACATAATTTTTATCCTGGAGATAACTGCATCATGGACTTTTCTGGGAAGCAGAATCTTTTCATGGAGGATTCCATCAATCCTGTAACGGACTCTGGTTTGTTCCTCCTCAGGCTCAATATGGATATCTGAGGCTTTGGTGCGGACTGCGTACTCCAGAAGCTGGGTGACTATGTTGGCTACTGGCGCTTCCCTGATAACTTCAGCAGTATCAAACTCTGACTCCTTTTTCTCTTCAGGGTTTAATGATGTAACTTCTTTCAAGGCTGAGACAACTTCAGTGGTTAAATTTTGAGAGTACTGATCATTTATTACATTAATAATATTTGCAGGAAGACCCATGTAGCGCTTGACCTTTTTGCCAGTCTTTTTTTCTATAAACTGGACAACCTGGAGATCTAGCGGATCTGTCATGATAATGGCTAGTCCATCTGAATCCATTCTAAAAGGCACTAATTTATACCTTCTGGCAACAGTTTCAGGAACTGAATTAAGGATTTCTGACTCTATAGCTATATTTTCCATCTGCTGGGAAGATACAAATGGGATACCCAAAGTCTGGGCCCTGGCTTTTGCAATGTCTTCCTGTGAGGCAAATTTGTGGTCTAAAATGATCTTTTCAATGGGCTGGCCAGTGTTTATACTTTCTAAATTGACTGCGGAAACCTGATCAGAGTTGAGAACTCCTGATTTTAATAAAATATCAGTAATGTTTATTTGTGATTGATCCATGTGGACAGTATCCCAGGGCAGGTGGGACTATATACATTATTCTCATTTTAAAGCTCCTGTGTCAATTAGTTTTTGGGTGATATAATCCTTTTTGTGATTGCAAGGATTTTTATTTCTCCAGATCTTAATATAAGGCAGGAAGAGTTTCTGAAGATTTTAGGTGAACATGACTTAAAAACAGACCATCCTGATGTTTTATATATAAATAATGAAGAAAGGTTGGGGGTTGAGGCTTCTAAAAGGGTTAGAGAACATTTAAGTTTAAAGCCTTACTCTACTAAAGGAAGAGGAGTTTTTATAGAAAGTGCCCAAAATTTTACTCCTGAAGCACAAAATTCCCTTTTAAAGACTTTAGAGGAACCTCCTGAGGAAGCAGTGATAATTCTGGGGGTAGAGAAGGAAGATCAGTTGATACCAACAATTCTGTCTAGGTGTGAGATTGTCATCCTGAACGAAGTGAAGGATATGAATTTATATTCTTCGCCTGCGGCTCAGAATGACATTGAGAAACTTCAGAAAATGACTCTAGAAGAAAGATTTGAATTTGTAGAAAAAACAGAGGATAAGGAAGGATTTTTGAGGGCTTTAACAAATTATTTTAGAGGAGAGAAGCTGGAGGATAAAAAAAACTTGGAGTTTGCAAAAAAACTAATAGAAGCTGAAGAGTGGGCAGGGGCAAATGTGGGGATAAGGGGGATTTTGGAGTATTTGATGCTGGAGCTTCCAGTAGGTGATTAAAGATTAATGAATAATGATTGATGAATAGAATCCTTAATCTTTCATCTTTAATCATTAATCATTGAGTTTGGACTGATATAACAAGCTAATTTGAATGTATTAGTTTGCAATAAAATATTCACTATGCTAAACTGTCCATCATGGCTGATTCAAAAAAATATGATGCATCCCAGATTCAGGTTTTAGAAGGGCTTGAGCCTGTAAGAAAAAGGCCTGGAATGTATATTGGTTCTACTGATGCCAGAGGACTTCACCACCTGATAAAAGAGGTTGTGGATAACTCTATTGATGAGGCTTTAGCTGGGCATGCTAAAAATGTCTGGGTGACACTTTCTGAGGGCAACTATGTGACCGTGGCTGATGATGGGAGGGGTATTCCTGTTGATATCCATCCTAAAACTGGTAAATCTGCGCTTGAGGTGATTATGACCACCCTTCATGCCGGAGGTAAGTTTGGTGAGGGTGGATATAAAGTGTCTTCTGGGCTTCATGGGGTGGGTGTGTCTGCAGTGAATGCTTTATCTGATTATGTTAGGGCTGAGGTTAGAAGAGATGGGAAAACTTATTTTCAGGAATATGCCAGAGGAGTTCCTAAGGCTAAAGTTGCAGAGCTAGATTACAAGAAAAATCCTATGCCTTTTGAGTCCAGCTATAAGTGGATAGCAAAAACAGGCACAAAAACTTCCTTTTTAGCTGATGCAACTATTTTTTCTACAATTGTTCCAGAGTTTGAAAAGGTTAAAAAGCAACTAAGACAAGTAGCTTACCTGGTGGCTGGAATTTCATTTCACCTTTTCGATGAAAGAACAGGCGAGGAACTGCACTTTTACTTCCAGTCAGGTTTAGCTGCTTTAATAAAACAGCTTAATAAAAATAAGGGAGTAGTAAATCCTGATCCTATTATTTTAAACAGAGAGATTGATGAGATAGCTGTGGAGGTAGCTATCCAATATAATGACAGTTTTAATGAAAATGTAGAGAGTTTTGCCAATGTTGTACCTACAACTGAAGGTGGGACTCATGTAACAGGATTTAGAACTGCTTTAACCAGGGTGATAAATGATTATGCAAGAAAAATTGAGGCTTTAAAAGAAAAGGATGAAAATTTTACCGGTGATGATCTGAAAGAAGGACTGACTGCAGTTATTTCTATCAAGATGGACTCAGACAGAATCCAGTTTGAATCTCAGACTAAGGAAAAGCTGGGAAATGCTGAGGTACAGTCTGTAGTAAACCAGGTTGTTAGAGAAGGGCTGGATACATTTTTTGAGGAAAATCCAGCTGAAGGAAAAAGAATTATAGAAAAAGTTTTACTGGCAGCCAGAGCAAGAGCTGCTGCCAGAGCTGCCAAAGATGCTGTTATAAGAAAAGGGGCTCTGGAGGGAATGACACTTCCTGGAAAATTAGCAGACTGCCAGGAAAAAGACCCTGCAAAATCTGAAATTTATATAGTTGAGGGGGACAGTGCAGGTGGATCTGCAAAACAGGGCAGGGATAGAAAATCCCAGGCAATTTTACCTCTTAAAGGTAAGATTTTAAACACAGAGCGGGCAAGGCTTGATAAGATTTTAGAGTTTGAAGAGATTAAAGCTTTAGTTATAGCTTTGGGCACAGGGATAGGGGATATTATCCAGTATGATAAGGCCAGGTACCACAGGATAATTTTAATGACTGATGCAGATGTTGATGGGTCCCACATCAGAACTTTACTTTTAACATTTATATTTAGGTATTTACCTGAGCTTTTAACCAGGGGGTATGTTTATATTGCCCAGCCTCCTTTGTTTAAAATCCAAAAAGGGAAAGATGTCCATTATGCATATACTGATGAGGAAAGGGATGGAATTTTAAAAAAGTTTAAAGCTGCTGCTCCAGAAAAAGCAACTGATGATGTAGTCCTTCCAACAGCTGATGGGGAAGAGATTGTGGTTCCAAAGAAAGGGTCAGGAGTTATGATCCAAAGGTACAAGGGGCTTGGGGAGATGAATCCAGAGCAGCTTTGGGAGACAACTATGAACCCTGAGAATAGAGTTCTAAAACAGGTAACCATAGAAGATGCAGAGGGAGCAGATGAAGTTTTCTCAATGCTGATGGGAGATGAAGTCCCTCCAAGAAAAAGATTTATCCAAACCCATGCAAAGCAAGCAATCCTTGACATATAAATAAATTAGAAATAATATCTGTTCAACAGGATTGAGTTATGCAAGAAAAAGAAAATACAGGTAGAGAAATACCTCACAGAGATCTAAAACCTACTGAAAGTTTAGTGCGAGTAATTTACCAATATGAAGATGGTGAAATTGCATGTTTAGAGGGAGAAAATGTAACTAAATTTTTCGGTGATATTGATAGAATCCTCAGTTTTGTAGGTGTAACACGCTCACGTATGATACCGAAAGATTTTTTAGATGTAGATTGGAAAATTCTTAATAAGGAAGAAGCGGCTGGATTGTTAAGTGAAGAACCTCCTGGTAATCCTTGGAAAAAATAGGACTTATTTTGTTGCTAGATTGCTTCGCTACGCTCGCAATGACCTTTAAATAATACTATAATTACTTCATGAAGAAGATACATTTTTTGGGAATTGGGGGGAGTGGGGCATCTGGTGCAGCAGCAATAGCTCAAGCTCAGGGATTTGAAGTGAGCGGCTGTGACCTTGAGCCTGATAATGAATTTACTTTACACATCGGATGTGTCAAGTTTAAAGGCCATAGTCCTGAGCATTTGAGTGGCCACTACGGGAGTGAATCTTCTAATAAAGTGGATTTACTTATTGTGACTCCAGCAATTTTTTCTTTGGATGCCAATAATCCAGAACTTTTAGCAGCAAAGAAATTAAATATACCTGTATTAACCTGGCAGGAGTTTATGGGGGAGTATTTGCACAAAGATAAATTTTTGATTGCAGTTTGTGGGACTCATGGTAAGTCTACTGTGACTGCAATGAGTGCCAAACTTTTAGGGGATGCAAATTTGGACCCAACTGTAGAACTTGGGGCAATAGTTCCCAGTTGGGGCAAAAATTTCAGGGTTGGTAAATCCAAATTTTTTATAACAGAGGCAGATGAATATAATGATAATTTCCAGTTTTACAAACCAGATATCACAATTATTACCAATATTGAAATGGACCATCCAGAATATTTTAAAGATATAGAGGATGTCAAAAAATCTTTCAGGAATTTTTTAGCTCAAACTAAAAAAATTATTATTGCAAATTTAGAAGACCCTAATGTTGCAGACATTATTAAAGATGTGATGAAAGACTCTCCTGTGACAGTAATAGATTATTCAAAACACATACTAAATTTAAATCTAAAGGTTCCAGGGGATTTTAATAAATTAAATGCTAGTGCTGTATTCCAGTTAGGTTTATCATTAAGTTTAGATCCCCAGACAATTTCCCAAAGTTTATCTTCTTATGCAGGTTTGGGCAGAAGATTTGAGTTTATTGGGGAATTTAGGGGAGCACAAATATATTCTGATTTTGGTCACCATCCAACTGAGATTAGAAAAACAATGGAGGCAGCCAGAGAAAAATTTAAAGAAAAAAGGATAGTTTTACTTTATGAGCCACATATGTTTACCAGGACTAAAGCTTTGTTTGATGACTTTGTGAAAGTTTTTCAGGATCTTCCTATTGACCAGACTTTTATTATTGATATCTATCCATCAAGAGAAAAAGATATAGGGTTAACATCTTCTAAAGAGTTAGTAGATGCAATTGGGAAGGCCACTGTGTCATACTTGGGACCCAAAGATGAGGTAGAGGGGTTTTTAAAAGTAGCAATAAGGGGTGGGGATGTAGTATTTTTCATGGGAGCTGGAGATGTTGATAAGATTGGTAGAAGAGTGATTGAGGATTGAGGATTAATGATTAAAGATTTAAAGCATAAAAAAATTACACTTATAACTAGCCACCAGGGAAAGGCAGATCAGGTGAGTAAGATGCTTAGTTATCCTGTTTCCCATAAAAGCTTAGAACTTCATGAAATTCAGTCTCTGGACCCAAAAGAAGTAATAGAGCATAAAGTTAGTGAGGCATTTAAGCTATTAAAAGCTCCAGTTTTGGTTGAGGATACATCTATAGTTATTGAAGAATTTGGGGCTCTGCCAGGTCCTTTTATTAAATATTTTCATCAGGAGATTGGCAATAAAAAGATTTGTGAGCTTTTGGATAACAGAAATAGAGCTGCTTCAGCTACTACATCTTTGGGTTATCATGATGGAGTAAAAGTTCATATCTTTCAGGGTGTGATTAAGGGTAATCTTGCAGACAAACCCAGAGGTGAGAATGGATTTGGATTTGATTCAATTTTTATTCCAGAGGGATTTAAGCAAACTAGAGCAGAGATGGAAGTAAAGGATTATTTTATATCTTCACCAAGAAGAATAGCATTAGAGAAGTTAGCTGAATATTTAAAGAATGAAGAATTATAAAGATAAAAAAGTATTAATTTTGGGATTAGGATTGAATGATGGGGGAGTGGGGGCTGCCAAATTTTTTGCCAAAGCTGGAGCCAGGGTTAGAGTTACAGATTTAAAGGATGCAAAGGTTTTAAAACCCTCTTTAGAAAAACTTTTTGAATTTAGTGAGATTGAGTATGTTTTAGAGGGACACAGGATGGGGGATATTGACTGGGCTGATTTGATAATTAGAAACCAGGCAATAAAACCCGGGAATGAATTTTTAGAATATGCAAAAAAACAAGGGAAAGAGATTCAAACAGACATAGGAATTTTTTTAGAGTTTGTAAATCCTAAACAGATAATTGGAGTAACAGGAACTAAAGGAAAATCTACAACTGCATCATTAATATATGAGGCGCTGAAAGAGTCGTCAGTAATCAGACGTCAGTCATCAGACAAGACAAATGTAATTTTGGCTGGGAATATAGGGAAGTCTGTTTTGGATAGTTTAGATAAAATTAACCCAAAAACCCTGGTTATTTTGGAAATTTCATCTTTTCAGCTGGAAGCATTTGAAGATAAAAAAGTCTCTCCTTATTTTGCAATTATTACAAATATATTTCCAGACCATTTAAATTATTACAAAGATATGGATGAATATATTAGTGCGAAAAGAATAATCGCGAAGTATCAAACTGAGAAAGATTTTCTTTTCATTAATGCAGACAGTAAAACAGTTAATAATCCCAAGTTTTTAAAGGGTTTTAATGGAAAAATAATTAAATACTCAAAAAAAGATTTACCAAAAGGTTTTAAACCAAAGCTAAGGGGGGAACATAACTTAGAAAATTTTGCTGCTGCATTTGCAGTTTCTAAGAAATTTGATATTCCCAAAGAAAAAATTATCACTGCATTTGAAGAATTTGAAGGGGTAGAGTTTAGGACCCAGCTAATTAAGATTTTTAACGGAGTTAAAATCTATAATGACAGCGCTGCTACAACTCCTGATGCTGCCATATCTGCTCTAAAAACTTTTAATAATGCAATTTTGATATGCGGGGGAATGAACAAAGGTCTTAATTATGATCAGATGGCCCATCAGATAGACAGATCAGCAAAAGCTGTTTATTTTTTAGAGGGTGATGCTACAGATGAGTTAAGAAAATTTATTAAACACAGGGATATTTTAAGAAGCAACTATGATGACTTAACTAAATTATTAAAAGACCTAAGACTTGAGGTCAAAATGGGAGATACAGTTTTATTTTCTCCAGGGGCTACATCATTTAACCTTTTCCAAAATGAATTTGACAGGGGGAGAAAATTCAATGAAGCTTTGGAGAGAGTTTTTAAATAATAGATAAATATAGAAGATAAGCTGCTGCCAGGTTGTGGAGGATATGGATTGCTGTTGTGACCCAAAGGGCAGACCAGAGAGATTTTTTTCTGTAAATTAAAAAGCTCCAGGCCAAAATCATTCCAATAGGGATAACTATTATTGAAAAAGCTGGGTCAAAGTGCAGGATTCCAAAGACTGTTGATGAAACCATAATTTGAGTAAAAATACTTTTAGTAAATTTTGAAGAGAGCCAGAGGATAAACCACTGGGAGGTGATGGTTTCAAATGAGGCAAAGAACACCACAAAAATTAAAATTAAAATTGGGTTAAATTTTAAAAGTTCTGTTTCAAAGCTTAAGTTAGGATCATTGGGTATATTAAGCATTGTAAAAATAATTCCCACAACTAAAGAAAGAAGGATTTTTAACAAAAATGCCAAAAAAGTCATCTCCAAAATAAACCTCAAGGTTGAGTAAGATTTTGTTTTCTCTAAATAATTTTTAATTTTTTGCATTTGACTATCTTACCAAAGTTTTTAATAATTAAAAGCTCATGAGGGTTTTAATAATCAGCGGAGGGGATTCTTCTGAGAGAAAAATATCCTTAATTTCTGCAAAGGAAGTCAAAAAGCTTTAGAGGAAAATAATTTTAAAGTAAAAATATTTGATTTAAGGAAAGGATATCAGGAATTAAAAAATGTATCTGCAAATTTTGACGTTATATTTCCTGTAATTCATGGTGAAGAGGGCGAGGGAGGAAAACTTCATAAATTTTTAAAAACTTTAAACAAACCATATATAGGAGGGGGTTGGAGATCGTTCAAAAAAGGCTGGTATAAGATTTCTTTTAAGAAGTTTTGTGAGTCAAATAATATACCTACATCAAAGTGGAAGATTTTAGCTTCCCACCTTAATGGTGTCAAGCTAATACGAGAAATTATAGAATTCGGTTTTCCATCAGTATTAAAAGCTGATACTAAACTTTTTATTGAAAGATTTTTACCAGGAGTTGAAATTACTGCAGGGATTTCATTTCCAGATTTAACAAAAAAGTTAGTAGAGATGGCACTTGATGATGCAAAAAATTCCAAGTAAGATTACTTTGTGAAGATAAAAAGGATCCATGCAAGGCAGATTTTAGACTCAAGAGGTAATCCTACAATTGAGTCAGATGTGATTTTAGAAGATGGGACAATAGGAAGGGCTGCTGTGCCATCAGGTGCATCCACAGGCAAATTTGAAGCTTTAGAGCTTAGGGATCAGGATCCAAAAAAGTTTGGCGGCAAGTCAGTTTTAAAGGCTGTAGAAAATGTAAATGGTCAAATTGATAAATTGTTAAATGGTTTTGAGGTGACTAATCAGCAGCAGATTGACCAGGCATTGATTGATCTTGATGGAACAGAAAATAAATCTAATCTTGGGGCAAATGCAATACTTTCTGTTTCTTTAGCAGTTGCATATGCCGCAGCAAACTTCCAAAAGCTCCCATTGTTTATGTATATAAATTCACTGGCACAAAAAAAAGTTGAGCCAGTTTTACCTTTGCCAATGATGAATGTTATGAACGGAGGAAGACATGCAAATTGGGCTACAGATATCCAGGAATATATGATCTTACCTATTGGCGCACAAAGCATTTCAGAAGCTATACAGATGGGGTCAGAGGTATTTCATAGCCTGGGAGAATTATTAGATGAAAAGGGTTTTTCAATAAATGTTGGGGATGAGGGGGGCTATGCCCCAAAAGTTTCCGGAAATGAAGAACCTTTAGAGTTTATTTCAGAGGCAGTTAAGAAAGCAGGGTTTAAATTGGGTGAGGATATTGTATTTGCACTGGATGTGGCTGCATCTGAGTTTTTTAAGGATGGGAAATATATCTTAAAGGCAGAGGGCAAAGAGCTTGATACAGAACAAATGATTGAGTGGCTTAAGGGGCTTTCCCAGAAATACCCAATAGTTTCTGTTGAAGATGGCTTAAACCAGGAGGATTGGGATGGCTGGGTAAAATTAACCAGTGAACTTGGAGAAAATATACAGATTATTGGGGATGACTTATTTGTGACAAATATCAAATTTTTAGAAAAGGGAATTAAGTTAAAAACTGCAAATGCAATATTAATTAAATTAAACCAGATTGGGACTTTAACTGAAACTATCAAGGCTGTTGAGATGGCACATAACGCAGGATGGAAAGCAATAATTTCCCATAGGTCAGGTGAAACAGAGGATACAACTATTGCTCACCTGTCTGTTGGACTAGGAACCGGACAAATAAAAACTGGATCACTTTCCAGGACTGACAGAATAGCTAAGTACAATGAACTACTAAGGATTGAGGAATTAAACAGTAATTACACTAAGAAAGGTTTGAAGAGTTAATGTCCAGACTGGTTTTAGTAAGACATGGCGAATCTGAGTGGAATAAATTAGGTAAATGGACGGGCTGGACTGATGTGGATTTAACCCAAAAGGGGATTGAAGATGCAAAAAGGGCTGGTGAAGCTTTAGGGGATATTAATTTTGATAAAGCTTATGTTGCAACACTAAAAAGGTCTACAAAAACTTTGGATGTAATTCTAAAAGTCTTAAATCAGGAAAATATACAAGTAATAGAAGATGCTGCAGTGAATGAGCGGGATTATGGTGATTATACAGGCAAAAATAAGTGGGAAGTCCAAAAAGAGATTGGAGATATAGAGTTTCAAAAACTTAGAAGAAGCTGGGATTATCCAACCCCACATGGTGAGTCTTTAAAACAGGTTTATGAAAGGATTATCCCTTTTTACAAGGAGCGTATTTTAAAGGATTTAATGGATGACAGGGATGTAATTTTAGTATCTTCAGGGAATAGTTTAAGGGCTTTAATTAAATACATTGAGGATTTACCTGAAGAGGATATTGCAAAGTTAGAGTTTGGGATTGGGGAGGTTTATGTTTACCAGATGGATGAGAACGGGGCCATTTTAAATAAGGAAATAAGAAACAAAAACCCTTTAGCGGGAAAGCAGTAACTTATTCAAAAAGCCTTGTTTCAGAGCTCTAAAAACTGTATAATTAAGTAGCCCGAAAGGGCTTTTTTAAATGGCAGAAGATACAGGCATAGGCAGAATACAACCAGCACCTATCATTGAGGAGATGCAGCGCTCATATTTAGATTATGCGATGAGCGTTATTGTTTCGCGCGCACTGCCAGATGTTAGGGATGGATTAAAACCTGTACAGCGAAGAATAGTTTATGCCATGCACCAGCAAGGCCTTCACCACGCTGCCAGATATCAAAAATCTGCTGCTGTTGTGGGTGAAGTTATGAAAAATTTCCATCCTCATGGAGACTCTTCTATTTATGACGCTATGGTTAGAATGGCTCAGGATTTTTCAATGAGATATCCGCTGGTTGATGGTCAGGGCAACTTTGGGTCTGTAGATGGAGATTCACCTGCAGCCATGAGGTACACAGAAGCCAGATTATCTGCTGTATCTGATGAACTTTTGCGGGATATTAATAAAGAAACTGTTGATTTTATTGATAACTATTCAGGTACTGCTCAGGAACCTATTTGGCTTCCTTCTCTTATCCCAAATCTTTTACTAAATGGCGCAGCGGGTATTGCTGTTGGTATGGCAACCCAAATCCCTCCCCATAATTTAGGAGAAATTTCTGATGCTTTAATTTATATGATTGAACATCCATTTAAAGAAAAGGTTGTAAAGGAAGGAAAAGTATCAAAGGTATCAGATGGAGAAGGTGAGATTGAGGCAAAGTTAGGACAAACAACTGAGACTTTCAGGGATCCAAATTTATTTTATTCAGAAGCTTCTGTGGAGGAGTTGATGAAGTTTATTAAAGGACCTGATTTCCCAACAGGGGCATCTATTTATGATGCAACTGAGATACAGGCTGCTTATGCTACAGGTAAAGGCAGGATTGTGATGAGAGCAAAGGCTGAGATTGAAGAAACAAAGGGCGGAAGGTTTGACATTATTGTTACAGAACTGCCTTATCAGGTTAACAAAGCTGTTTTAATTGCTAAGATTGCTGATTTAGTGAAGGAGAAAAAGATTGAAGGAATTTCAGATTTAAGGGATGAATCAGACAGAAGAGGTATGAGGATTGTGGTTGAATTAAAAAGGGATGGCAAACCACAATCTATTTTAAACAATCTCTATAAACACACTGCAATGCAGTCTGTATTTAATGTAAATATGGTGGCACTCTCAGATGGGGCGCCTGGCTTAATGACTCTTAAAAGGATTTTAGAAGAGTTTATTCATCACAGACAGGTGGTTGTGAGAAGAAGATCTGAGTTTGAACTGGCGCAATATAAAGCCAGAGAGCATATTTTAGAGGGATTAAAGATAGCTGTTGATAATATTGATGAGGTTATAGACACGATCAGAAAATCCAAAGACTCTGATGCAGCCAGGGAAAATTTGATGAAGAAGTTTAAGCTTTCAGAGATCCAGGCTGTTGCAATTTTGGACATGCAGCTGAGGAGACTGGCTGCACTGGAGAGACAAAAGATTGAAGATGAGTTAAAACTGGTAAGACAGATGATTGCCTACTTAGAGGATTTACTGGCACATCCTGAGAAAATTTTAAAAGTAATAAAAGAGGAGATTTTAAAAGTTAAGGACAAATATGCTGATGACAGGAGAACCAGGGTATACAAACAAAAGGTTGGAGAATTTTCTGAAGAGGATTTAGTTGCTGATGAAGTAACTATAGTTACAGTAACAGAGGGTGGGTATGTAAAAAGGCAGTCTCCTATGAGTTTCAGGACCCAAAATAGGGGAGGCAAAGGAGTTTCAGGCATCACCACAAAAGAGGAGGATGCAGTTTCACATATTTTCTATACTAAGACTTTAGATAACCTATTATTTTTTACTGACAGGGGTAGGGCATTTCAGATAAAAGTCTGGGAAATCCCTGAGGTTTCCAGGATAGCTAAGGGGCAGGCCATTGTTAATTTAATTAATGTAGAACAGGGAGAAAAAGTTACTGCAATTTTAACATTAAGGTCTAAGGATACTGTTAAATTTTTATTTATGGGAACAAAGATGGGAAATGTTAAAAAGACTCCTGTTGAAGAATATGCAAATATCAGAAAAAATGGACTTATTTCTATTAAGCTTGACAGCGGAGATACATTATCCTGGGTTGTACCAACAACTGGTAAAGATGACATGATAATTGTTTCAAGAAAAGGACAATCCATTAGGTTTGGAGAGCATTTAGTCAGGCCAACCCACAGGGATACTTCAGGGGTTAGGGGAATTTCACTCTCTAAGACTGATGAGGTAGTTTCTATGAACAAGGTTGAGGATCCAAATTCAGATCTTTTAGTGGTTATGGAGAATGGATTGGGTAAAAAGACTAAGATAAATGCCTGGAAAAGACAGGGGAGGGGAGGGTCTGGGATTAAAGCAGCCCAGGTGACAGATAAAACAGGAGAGATTGTTACAGCAGAAATTATAGATAAAGATGTGGATACTTTGGTTATGACATCTAATAAGGGCCAGCTTATAAAACTTAATCTGAAAGATGTACCAACCCTGCAAAGACAAACCCAGGGGGTTATTTTAATGAGGGTTAGGGCAGGGGAGAAGGTGGCTGCAGCAACTGTAGTTTCTTCTAAAGATAAAACATCTGATGCCTCATCTTCTACACAAGAGTAGTATAATTAGTTCATGGAGAAGAAACTCTCAACTATTGCTGTTTTATATTTTGTAATTGGGCTTATTTTTGCATTTATTTTTGCACTTTATTACAGGTGGTCAGCTTTTTCTTATTTTAGCCCAGGATTTTTTTCTGTTGTTTTAACATGGCCTTACCAGGCAATAGGATTTACCAAAGATCTCCTCTATTATGGCCTTGCAGGTAAGCCTGTATAAAAATTTCTAATTTCTAATGTCAAATTTCAAATGAAGAATTATGACATACATGAAAGAATTTTTAATTTTATTGTCGAAGTATTATCTCTTCTAAATAAACTTCCAAAAAATCTAACCAATTTAGTTGTTTTCAACCAGATCACCCGGTCAGTTACTTCAAATTGTTTTACTATTGTAAGAAAAGAAGGCTTAGAATTTCCTTATAGCTACGAAAGCTCTGTTGATATCTTTAGTTTCTAAAAAGATAGTTAATTCTGTATAGCTTGAGATAATTTCTATAAAATTTATACCTTCCCATGCTAATTTTTTCAAGATTGAATAATAAACACCAGGTACATTAATTGCATGTTTTGGAAGCATTATTGTAAGAGAAGATAGATTAGTTCTTTTAATTTTTAAAATTTCTTCAGCAAAAATTTCAGCTATTAATACATCCAGACTATCTGCTGCAAAAAGTGTAGTTTCATAGATCCCAATAGAAGTTGTCAAAAAGACGTTTTCTTTATTTTGGATTGTATTTAGGAGAACTAATTGTTTGTTATTAATAGTAGTTGAATTGGCAAAGGTAAGTGACATTAAGTTGGATCTAATGGTGATATCAGAGAGATGGCTTAGGATTTGATTTAGCTTTTTAATTTGGTAGTTTTTATTAACTGATTTAGAAAATCTGTTTAAGGCAGTTGTAATAGTACCTATTTGGACTTCTTTGCCAAGTCTTAATTCAATTTCTGACCTGATACTTCTGGCAAACTCTGAAAGATTTATAACCCCGTAAGCTAAACCCTCTTCAAGAAAGGGTGAGTTGGAAGCTATATCCCGAACAACTTCAGAGATGGTGACCATCTAATTTAATACAATTTGTATAATTTTATACATTTTTTGATATATTTGTCAAAAATTTGACACTTTTCAAAATTTGATCTAAAGTTCAGTTAATCAAGATATATGTTATTCGAATCAGCTGACAGAAATGAAATTAAGATCCTTGAAGCGCAAGCTAATAAGTTAATCGATGCTGGCTTCCCTAAAGCTTTACGGATGAGTAACTCTGAATACGAAGACGAAGCAATTAAAGCTACTGCCTTAGCAACATTTTCAGGAAGCATTCCAACTCTTACAGAAAAAAGGATTGATTTTATAAGACAGCTTGCAATGCTGGAGATAGATTTGGACCCAGCAGTTTTTAAATTCCCAATTTGCCAGCCAAAAGGTGCTCCTGGATCAAACCTTTCAGTCTCGCATTTAGAAGTAATAAGCAGACTCAATGGGCCCGAGGGTAGAAAATCTATACCAGAAATTGCAGATTCGCTCAAACTAACTTTAAGATTGGCTACCCCATTTGAAGGTCTAGCTGCTTGTGGGGAAATTTTAAAAATAAGTAATGTGGCTTTATATGGGGGAGATTTTACAGGAAGCTTTGGAATCCAAACTGGTATTAGTAGACCTTCAAGATTTATGGTATTAGAAAACTTCTTTGGAAAGCCTAGAATATCATATGATTTTCCTGAATGCTCTGATACATTCTTGGGATTACTAGCAACTAAAAAAGACTCAGCTTAAAAAAAGATGCTAAGCAAAAATATAAAAGAACTTAGTTTAACTGATATTCTAAATCAAGTAACCAGAAAAACGATACGCTGGTGCACACCCTCATTAATACCTTCTGCTTCTAAGATAATTGACCCTTATAGTAGTGATATCTCCATTTCATACCACGCTTTGGGATACCCATCTGACCCATCTGGTATTTTCTTAAGAGTTTACGAAGAAGCAGCTAAAGCTTACTCTTCTGACTTTACACTTTTTTCTGTCAATGGTACTTCAGGAAGTAATTTTATTGTTTTAAGAGCTTTGAGCAAGCAGATTCCTAATGCTAGAATTCTAGCACAAAGAAATATTCATCAATCTTTTCTTGCGGCCTGCGAAGACTATAACCTTGAGCTAAAGTTTTTACCTGCACATATAGATAAAAATCTTCTGATCTTTAAACCAAATAGTATTAATGAATATTTAAAGTTCTTGGAGAAATATAATCCTGATGTTTTATTTTTAACTAATCCTACTTACGAAGGGCTATGTTTGGATTTAAGAACTTTAGTCCAAAAAGTAAGGGAGGTAAAGCCAAATATTATTATCTTTGTCGATGAAGCATGGGGGGCGCATCTGAATTTTTCGGACGGTTTACCAACTTCAGCTATGGAAGCTGGAGTTGATATTTGCACCCAAAGTACCCATAAGCAAGGTGGCGCACTGCAACAGACATCAATGATTCATGTTAAAGGACACCGAATTAACAAACAAATTTTACTTAACAGTTACAGACATCTATATACAACTAGTCCATCCTTTATTCTTTTAGCCTCAATGGATTCTGCAAGACTAGAACTGCAAAAAAGAGGGAAAATATTAATAGGCAATGTTTTAGATTTATCAAATTTTATGAAGGAAAAGATAAAGAAAATTCAAGACGTGAGAGTGGTTGAATTAACTGATTTGAAAACCAGAGATTCTGGAGTATTTGACAAAGATCAGACAAAAATAATTGTGGATGTTAGCCAAACTGGATTATCTGGATATAGAGTTGCCAAAGAGCTTGAAGAAAAATATGGAATCATTGTGGAATCCAGAAACTTCAATATGATTTTATTTTTAGTTCCATTCCAGTCTAATCTTATTGATGCGCAAATAACTTTAGATGCGTTAAAGGAGATTATATCTAATGCTAAAATGGTTAGGAGAATACAGGTTCCATACCCTGAAATTAATTCCAATAGCCAAATTTATTCATTGCAAAGTTTAGATCAAAATTCTTTCGAATTGATTGATATGCAAGATGCTAAAAATAGAATTTCTGCAGAATCGATTGTACCTTATCCGCCAGGGATTCCTGTTACTATTAAAGGAGAAATAATTTCTCCACGGATAATTGAGTATTATTTAAATTTTAGAAATATTTCTGAATTCAAAGTAAATGCAACTGATTTAACCTTGAATAAAATATTAGTTGTAAAACAGAGAATTTTATGTTAAGAAATAACCTATAACATGAATATAAAAGATACTGAATTATCAATACAGGGAGATTATGAATCAAGGCTTGAACATGCAAGAAAACTAGAGGTTTTGGGCATTGATCCCTTTCCTGCAAAACCTTTTAGGGCAACTCATACCAGTCAGGAATTGATTTCTCAATATTCATTATTGGAGGGTTCTCAGGTGAGCATCGCAGGTAGACTACAAAGCAAAAGAGAGCATGGCAAAATCATTTTTGGACATGTAGAAGATAGGGCTGGGCAAATTCAAATAGTTATGAATCAGAGGATTTTAGATGGGCAATTTCCTATTATAAAAGATTTATATGATACGGGTGATTTCGTTGGTGCAAAGGGTGAATTAAAAGCTACCAACAGAGGTGAAATCTCAATATGGGCAAAGGAGATGACAATGCTAACAAAAGCTTTGAGAGGTGCTCCAAGGAAAATTGCTGATGCAGAAATAATGCAAAGACAAAGATATTTGCATACCCTAGTTGATCCTGATGCCAGGGATAGGTTTAGAATCAGGTCAAAAATAGTCCAGTCCATGAGAGATTACTTTATAGACAGCTTGGGAGCCTTGGAGGTTGAGACTCCTGTGCTGGACACTACATATGGAGGTGCTTTAGCAAAACCTTTTATAACAAATCATAATGCCTTGGATACAGAAATGTATTTAAGGATTTCCAATGAACTATATTTAAAAAGAATGACAGTAGGAGGGTTTTCTGAAGGTGTATTTGAGTTCTCCAGAGATTTCAGAAATGAGGGAATGGATAGAACACACAATCCAGAGTTTACCCAGGTGGAACTATATATGCCTTTTTGGGATTACAATAACATGATGGATATGACAGAGGATTTAATGTCAGGAATTGCAAGACAACTTCATGGCACAACTGAAGTCCCTTACAGAATGCCCATGGGTGATGGTAAAGAAAAAGAAGTTGGGATTGATTACAAAACTCCATGGAGGAGAGTTTCAATTTATGAAGGAATTAGAGAAATGTTGGGGATAGACCCATCTAATATATCTGATTCAAGGCTTAGGACAATTGCTCACCAATATGAAATAGACACATATACAAGAGGCGATGTTCTGGTAGAACTTTTTGAAAAGGTTTGGGAGAAAGACTTAATCCAGCCAACCTTTGTTATGGATTATCCTGCTGATACCAGTGCATTAACTAAGAGGCATAGGACTAATCCTGATCTTACTGAAAGATTTGAAATTTTTGTGGCTGGTATGGAAGTTGGAAATTCATATTCAGAACTAAATGATCCAAGAGACCAAAGAACCAGATTTGAAACAGAAAAACTAAAAAGAGAACATGGAGACAAAGAAGCTATGCCATTTGATGAAGACTTTATCTTAGCAATGGAGTATGGGATGCCACAACAGGCTGGGATTGGAATTTCAATAGATAGATGGACAATGTTACTTACTGATACAAATCATATCAGACATGTGATATATTTTCCTCCTGTCCGCCCAAAACAAATAAGTTAATGTCACTGGAAACTGCAAGCATAACTAGTTCAATAGGCCCAAAATGGCCACCAGATGAAACATCTTTTAAGAGAATAAAAGGTTTTTATGATTTATCGATTATAGATAGTGAGGCAAAACTAAACAATTTGCTCACTGAAGTTGAATATATCGCACAAAGTGTGAGCAATGATACAGTTCCAGCAACTCGATTAAGTATCAGAGCTATTACTCAAAATAATATTCTAACTTCTGAAAATCCTAGGCTTCATAAATATGGAGAGGCAGTTATTCCTCTTCAAGGTTCATCACCACATTTTGAAGACACATCTATACTTTATCTTGGTTATAATTCAGATTCTAGACAGTCCGATGTACAAGATCTTCAGGATTGTATTGAAAATTATCAGGCTGCTCATATTAAAAAATCTTTACCGGCATCACAAATTATTGAAAGAGTAATAGAGGCAGGTTACGAACTAAATACTATTTCTGCACCGATTAGTGATACCTCACTTGTTAGCCAACTCGCAGAAATATATTCTCGTTTTGACTGGACTCTTGAGCAAGTAGAGGAGATCCTGACAAATCCAAATAACTTTTTGACTTATGCTAGTTTTGAAGGAAGAGTTGTCTCAGCTGGTTTAGGGGAGTTTAATAAAATAACTATTGGGGATGAAAAAGATGATTTAACCTTAAAAATTATTGAACTTACAGAGGCAGCAACTGTTACAGAACATCAAGGCCAAGGTTTATATTCAGCGGTGGCTACAAAAGGTTTAGTTGAACTTGCAAAGGGCTCTGTACCATTTATAAAAGATGGTGTCGATCTAGTTTACGGTGAATGCAACGGGCATAACCAGGGTGTTTTGAAAGCTGCCAGATATCAGGGAAGAACTTTTGCAGCAGAGGCTGCTCAAAAAATGAAGCTGCCTTTTAACGGATTATTGCTTCAGCATGTTCCAATATTTGGATCTTCTAAAATATCTGAGTATAATAATCTATTACCTGCATTTTTAAGTAGGGCAACTCTTAACGAATTTGCAAAAGGTTAGCATATGAGAACTCTAACCCATCACGAACTTCTTAAAAAATTAGTAGAGATTAATTCTGTATATCCCAACGAAGAAGAAATCTCTAATTTCTGTATTGATTTATTAAAAGATTTAAATTTTGATATTGATGTTGTTGATATAGGAAATGGTCGAAAAAATATTTTAGCAAAGAGGGGAAAGGGAGATACTGCCATTTTATTTTATGGTCATTTAGATACTGTCGGCGTAGTAAATTCAGAAGAATGGAATACAGATCCATTCAAACTAACCCAAAAAGGAAATAATTATTACGGACTTGGCGTATCTGATATGAAGAGTGGAATTTCTTCATTTTTAACTGCATTAAAAAACTTTCCAGGATATATAAAAATATTGCTGTCTGTAGACGAGGAAAATATATCTGAAGGCGCTTGGACTGTTTTAGAAAAAAAGCCTGAATTTTTTAAAGATGTAAATTTAATAATCGCATCAGAACCTACAATGAATGCCCAGTTGAATTCTTTAACTAATGGGAGAGTTGGAAGGAGAGTTTTTGAAGTAACAGTCGCAGGGAAGGCAGCCCATCTATTTAATCAAAGCGAGGGAATTGATTCTATTAATAAGCTAACCGGATTTATGAGCAAGGTTTACGATCTAGAAAAGTCTTTATTTGAATCAAAATACTCCAGGATACAAATCAGAAAAATAAGCGGGGAGTCAGTGGGTATGAGTGTTCCTGCATTGGCTACTTGCGAGATTGAAGTTTTGTTAGGTTTTGGAGATACTGAAAAAAGTGTATTAGAAAAGTTAAATCAAATTGACGAAAGTGTCCAGATTAGACTTAAGGATAGAAAAACTCCTTATTTAGATCCGTATCTATTTAAAGATTATCCATTTAAAGAAATGATCGAAGAAATTATTGAAAAAAGAATTGGTAAAAAAGTTGAATATGTTTACAGAAGCTCTGTCGGGGATGAAAATGTTTTGGCAACATTGGGAATACCAGTAATTACTTGGGGGACCAAAGGAGGGAATGAACACACTAATAATGAATATTTAGAGATTAAAAGTTTTGATCAATTAAATAAGATGCAGGAAGAGTTTTTGAGTAATTTGACTAAACTTTAAATAATTGACAATAATTGATTTAAGAACTAGAATCAGAATATTCTAAAATGAATAACTTTGGAAAAACAACTAAAAAAACTGCAAAAACTCTCTTCTGAGGGGCAGTAGTTTTTTTAGCAAAACTTACCCCTCTTTAAGAGGGGTTTTTTATTGGGAATTATGATTGAAATAAAGTCTGATAGTCTAAACGAAGAGTTAAAACATGAAGGAATTTATGTTATGAAGTTTGGCGGAACTTCTGTTGGAAACGCTCAAGCGATTGAAAAAACAGGAAGGATTATTGCAAATGAGAGAGCAGAGGTTGGGGATATTGTTGTAGTTGTCTCTGCAATAAGAGGAGTTACAGACTCTCTAGTTAGAGTATGTAACTATCTGGAGAGCGACAAACCACAGGATGTTGAACTTGAGCTTGAAGATATTACCTCAAAGCATAATTTAGTGATTGGGGATCTTGAGCTCTCACGACCATACAAAGATTCTCTAGAAGATCATTTAAAGTTCTATTTTGATACACTGGCTAATACCTGCAGAACAACAAGGTTTACTCCGGAAGTAAAAGATTTAATTACAGGGCTGGGGGAAAGGATTAATTGCCATATTGTTGCTAGTGCATTAAATTACCAAGGAATTAAATCTGAAGCTGTGGATGCAACGGAAATTATTGAGACAGATAATAATTTTGGGAATGCTAATCCTGATATTGAAAAAACAGAAATTTATAGCAAGAGGAAGGTTCTCTCACTTCTGGCAAAAGGGGTTGTGCCGATTGTAACGGGCTTTGTGGGGGCCACCAAAGATTATAGGCCTACAACTTTGGGGAGGGGAGGATCGGATTACACAGCTTCAATATTGGGAAGAGTTCTAGATGCAAAAGAAGTTTGGATTTGGACAGATGTTGATGGAGTATATTCAACTGATCCTGCTAAGGATCCTAATGCTCGAATAATACCTCACCTGACGTATGAAGAAGCTGATATAATGGCCAGAAATGGAGCTAGGGTTTTATACGAAAAAACTGTTGAGCCTTTGATGGATACTAAAATAGTTTTAAGAGTAAAGAATACCTTTAATCCAGAGTTTATTGGGACAGAAATATCAGGGGAAATACATTAATGCCAAAGGTTGGAGCGCATGTTAGTGCAGCAGTATCCTTAGAAACTAGTTTTGAAAAGGCAAAAAATATTGGGGCGCAGTGTACCCAAATTTTTATTTCCCCACCAAGAAAGTGGGGATTTACTGAACATGGGAAAGAAGAGATATTAAGATATAAGGATATTAAGAGTAAAACAGGGATTAGGCCAAATTTTATCCATGGGACATATTTAATAAATTTAGGAACTCCAAACCCTGAACATTTAGAAAAATCCATTGAGTGGCTTAAATATGCGCTGTCCTATGCAGATAAGCTTGGGATCGAGGGAGTTATTTTTCATTTAGGCTCTCATAAGGGTGTAGGTTACCATCAAATTTTACCCCAAGTTACTGAGGCATTAAAGAAGATTTTAAATGAAACGAGTTCCCACATGTCGAGTGGGAACGTGGATGGCGGGCCTTTGCTTATACTTGAAACAACAGCCGGGGCTGGAAATGTAATTGGAGATAAATTTTCAGAAATGGGAGAGATCCTGAAACAAGTTCAGGATGACAGACTGAAAGTTTGCATGGATACCCAGCATGCTTTTGCTGCAGGATATGATTTAAAAACTGCTGAGGGAATAGATAAAACTTTAGAGGAGTTTGATAAAGAAATTGGACTTTCCAATTTAGCTGCAATTCATGCTAATGATTCTAAAACAGAACTTAATTCACATATAGACAGACATGCAAATATTGGTGAAGGTTTTATTGGAATTGATGGTTTTAAAAATTTAATAAACCACCCCAAACTTAAAGATATTTCTTTTATTTTAGAAGTACCTGGATTTTCAGGAAATGGCCCAGATGAGGAGAATGTTAAAATTCTTAATTCTCTCAAAGACTAAAAAGTACTCTCAGCTGGGGAATAGTTATGATAGCAAGCTGCATTAGAAGGACAAATCCAACTGCTGCTAGTAAGTATTTATTAGACCAAATTGAGTGGTGGCGGCGCATTATAAAAATCATTATCATTTGAGTAATAACTATTCCTGTAAAGACAAATGAGCGGGCAGCATCTAAATTATAAAAGTTATACAGATAAGTAAAACCAGCTAAATTAATTACAGCTATGGAAATTCCAAAACCAAGAATAAATTTCAAACTGCTTTGATCTAATATAGATTTATTTGGATCTCTTGGGCTTGCCCTCATAATGTGATCTGAGGCTTCATCTGCAGATAAGGCCAGGGCAGGGAAGCCGTCTGTAACAAAGTTAATCCACAATATTTGGGCAGGCAGGAGGGGAGTGGGGAACCCTATTACTGCTGCTCCTACAATAACCAGAACTTCAGAAAGATTTCCTGTCATTAAAAATTTGACTGTTTTTATAATGTTTGAATATATTAACCTTCCCTGCTCAACAGCATCAACAATAGTAGTTAGATTATCATCAAGGATAACTATGTCTGCTGCCTGCTTGGCCACATCAGTCCCTGTATCTCCCATGGCTATGCCAACATGGGCTGCTTTTAGGGCAAGTGCATCATTGACCCCATCTCCTGTGACTGCCACAACTTTTCCTAACTGTTGGTAAGCAGTAACAACCCTTAGTTTGTGTTCAGGGACTACTCTTGCAAAAACTTTAATGGTTGGAAGTTTTTCCAGAAGCTTATCATCTGAGAGTTCATCGAGCTGTGCGCCAGTCATAACTTCATCTCCCATCCTTAAAAGACCAACCTCTTCCGCTATGGCTTTAGCCGTTAACTCATTGTCTCCCGTAATCATAACTACTGCGATTCCGGCTTTTGTTAATTTTTCAATTTGCAAACTTGCTTCTTCCCTTGGAGCATCTGCAATAGCTATAAAACCTAAAAACTTAAGATTTTTTTCCAAATCTTTTTCTACACCTTTAACTAAATTATCCCTCTTGGCAACCGCAATTACCCTTAATCCTTCTTTGGCAAAAGTTTCAAAAATTGTAGTTAATTCTTTGTGTTTTGAAGGAGTAAGCTTACAAAGAGATAAGATAACTTCGGGAGCACCTTTGCAAAAGAGTGATAATTTATTTCCTTCAGCCCAAAGTACACTCATCCTTCTTCTTTTTAAATCAAAGGGCAGCTCCATTTCTATCTTTCCAGAAGAACGGACTTCTTCTATATCCAAACCTTTATTTTTTGCATAAATTAATAGAGCACCTTCTGTGGTGTCACCTAAAATATCATAACCTCCATGGCCTGCCTGCCGGCCAGGCAAGTCCTCTTTCATTACAAGGGAAGCACTGTTGCAGATAACAGAGCCTCTTAACATCTCTGAAAGATTTGACTTATCTGTAAAAATTTTTCTAACAGACATCTGGTTTTTAGTTAAGGTTCCTGTTTTATCTGTTAAGACAACAGAGGTTGCACCTAAAGATTCTATTGCGGATAGTTTTCTAACTATTGTTTTTTTCTTATACATTCTTCTGACACCTAAAGCTAAAAGGACTGTTATAACTGCGGGGAGCCCTTCCGGAACTGCTGCCACCATCATGGCGATTGAGGTAAATATTACCTCCAGAATTTGCTCTCCCTGAAAATATCTTAGGGCTGCCAGAAATATGGAGATAATTACTGCCAGAATCCCAATTTTTAAAGCCAGGTCTTTTAGGGAGTTTTCAAGGGGAGTGGGTTCTTCTAAAATGTTTGAAAGTGTCAGGGCAATTTTACCAAAGCGGGTATTTATACCTGTTTGTTCAATTAGAATTTTCCCCCTTCCTGAAGAAACTGTTGATCCAAAATATAAAACCCCATCATCTTTGGAGGCAGTTTTGGCAACAGGAAGTGATTCTCCTGTTAATGCCGCTTCATTGGCAGCAAGGTCAAAGGATTCAATCAGATGGCCATCAGCAGGGATTTTGTCACCACTTTCTACAATAACTACATCACCCGGGACAATTTCATATGAGGAAATTTCAATTTGGGTACCATCCCTCAAAACCCTGCTTACTGAAACTTCCATTGCCCGCAAAGCTTCAAGTTCTTTAGAGGCTTTAAATTCCTGCCAAAAACCTAATGCGCTATTTAAAAGAAGAATAACCAGAATTAAAAAGCCGTCTATAAAGTCTCCTACAAAAAAAGATAACCCAGCTGCTGCAAGCAAAAGCCAGACCAGGAAGTTATTAAATTGGGAAAGCAGCAGGAACAAGATGTTAGACCCGGATTTGCCGGGCAATTGGTTTAGACCGTATTGGGCAAGTCTTTCTCTTGCCTGAACAGATGTTAATCCTACATTTTCCATATGAGCAGGTTAAAAGAACTGGCAAAAAGAAAAATTCCCAATGCATTCAATAAATATGTTAGCAGAAAAAGTTGGGAGTATTGGAGTTTGCTGGCACTTAAAAGCATCAAACCTATTTCATCAGGGAATGGGGATGCAATAACCAGCATCCCCATCAGGGGGGCTAAATGGTTGAAATGGGAATGCCTGAAAAAATGCAGAAATCTTTTTAACTTTAAGTCTCTGGAGAGTGTGGAGAAATCCTGAAAAATTGAATCCCTAAAAAGTTTTACTATGAAGAAATCCCCAGCTGCAGCCCCTAAAGCACCAACAAGTGCAATAACCATTGGGTTTGTATTTTCTGATAAAACATAAATAAAGGCCAGGGAAAGGGGAGTGGTCAAAAAAGAGGTAAAGAGCATGCCTGCAAAGAATTCTGCTAAAAACTGAACTGGTAGGAGTGTTTCAAATACTTTATCTATAAAACCTGAATTAATAGTCCAGACTGCAAAGGTAACAGATAGTATCAAAATTAATGCATCAAGGAGAAGTTTTTTGTCCTTTGTATCCATACTACCATCTTACCAGAAAGTCCTTGACTCGAGAACTGTGGTTGTGAGTACAATAAATTGGGAGGTGAAGTATGAATTTATTAATAGCACTTTTACTTAATGCAGCAGCGCTAATTATCACAGCCTATATTGTACCAGGATTTAGAGTAGATAGTTTTGCAACAGCTATTTTAGCAGCAATTATTTTAGGAGTAATAAATACTTTTATCAAACCTATACTTTTACTTTTAACCCTGCCTTTAAATATTTTAACTTTGGGACTTTTTACCTTTGTTATAAATGCAGTAATTTTATGGTTAGCAGCAGCAATAGTACCAGGGTTAACAATTGAGGGGGTATTACCAGCAATTCTTGCAGCTATTGTTTTATCTGTTGTTTCAACAGTACTTTCTATGCTAGCTAAAGATGTAGCTAAGAAGTAGGCACGATTGTTAGAAAATATCCCAGGGTGTCTAGCTAGCACACGCCCGAGGTGGGAATTTATTCCTTATTTTTAGAATGAAAGGCTTTGTGAACATCTTTTAAGTGCTTGTTGGTGACATGGGTGTAGATTTGGGTTGTTGAAATATTCGAATGACCAAGCATTTCCTGAACACTTCTTATATCCGCTCCGTTTATTAAAAGATCAGTTGCAAAGTTATGACGCAGGGTGTGGGGAGTAGCTTTAACTGAGAGTCCACAAGCTTTAACATATTTTTCTACTATCCTTTCTATTGAGCGGGTTGAAAGCCTCATATACTCACCATTATCTTCCGGGGCAACACGCCCCTGGTAGCGGATAAAAAGAGGCTTAAAACTGTCCTTTCTTATCATTAAGTACCTTTCTATCCACTGACAGGCTGTATCTGATAAAAAGACAACTCTTTCCTTACCACCCTTGCCCACAACCCCAAACTCCTTTCTGTCTAAGTTAACCTGCTCCCTGTTTAGTGAGGCAAGCTCTGAGACTCTCAGACCTGTTGAGAAAAGCATTTCTAAAATAGTTTTATCCCTGATCCCTTCTTTTGAAGAGGTGTCAGGAGCATCTAAAAGCCTTTGCAGGCTTTCTTCATCTAAAACTTTAAGTGGGGAGGGGTCTTGCTCACCAAGCTCAACTTTTTCTGCAGAAAGGGTTTGAATATCTAACCTGGTAAGATACCTTAGAAATGCCCTTAAGGCAATCATAAAAAAGTTTTGGGTTTTTCTTTTTAAGGGAGCTTTAGTTTTAGGGTCTGTATATCTAGCAAGATGAAGCCTGTATTTTCTTATAACTTCCAGATTTATATCTTTTGGGGTAATTTCCCCTGCAAAGTCAGCAAACCTTTTTAAGTAATGGTCGTAATTTCTAATAGTGCGCTGGGATGAGTTGCGTTCAAGCTCCAAATATTCTAAGAAGTCAGTAATTAGGGAGGGGATGGATTTTGTCATATTGAGAAGTGTGATGTGAGAAAATTACAGCATTGCCAGGCCTGCAATGCCAATAATAGTTAAAACTGTACCAATTGCTGCAATAATTATTGTATTATCAAATATCCCTCCCTGTGGTAACTCTTTTAAAGGAACTTTAGTAGGCAGGGGAGTAGCAGAAACTGTACCAACCTGACCCTGCCCCCCAATGGTAGTGCCAGCAGCGCCCTGACCCTGGCTTACACAAGAACCAGTACCAACAGTATAATTTCCATCAGTTACACTACTTAACAGGTCAGCTATTGTGCCTCTTTCAACTACATTGGTGTCTGTAGTTTTGGTTTTATCATTGGGATCAAAATCAAACCTGATTAAAGTTGCACCAGTTGGGGCATTTTCCAAAACATGAAATTGGACTGTGGCAAAAGTGCCTTTGCCTGTAAAGGGTTCTGAAACTGAGGAGATACCCGATATAGAAAGTTTGCCGGATTGGGCATCTACAGAGTTGCCAGGGTAGTCCTGATAAATTTTGCCATTTGTAATATCAGAGGTTTTAACTGAAAGCTTTGTGGGATCAAAAATTAGGATCACATCTGTACCATCAGTTTGGCCGCCCTGAGTATCAAGCTCAATATTGACCCCTAAAACACAACCCCTATTAAATGTACCTGCGGAAGGATTTAATGAAAGGGTTGCAGCCTGGGCCAATGCCGGGCTTGAGAATATTACTAAGGCCAGGAAGGACATTAAAATGTATTTTAATCTACCCATATATCTATTGTGTGCACAATAAGGTTTAAAGTCAAGGTCAGCTAAAAATTTATTGTGAAACCCTGCATTCATCACAGCTGATTGTCAGATTTGGATCAAATTTACACTGGTTGCCTTGTATCCTTCCCTGTTGGCAGAACTGCCTTCCTGTTTGGTTTTCAGATGTCTGACAAAGCTGAATGTAGCCCTGGCACTGGTTTTTGTTATCTTTTTCAACCGCGGTTGACTGTGAAGAACCAATAAAAAGTTCTTTATTATAAACTACCCCCAGCATGTCATGAGTGGTATTTGCTTCTACAATATTTGAATCTATTGTTGAATCTTTTTGAAAATCTACAGAAACTACTGTTTTGCCAGATGATAGGGCTTTAAACTGAAGACTGGCTAGTTCACCAATTCCACCAAAACCTGTTTCACCAGGAGGGGTAATTCCTGAGACTTTAACTTCTCCAAAGGACTGGTCATTATCTGCAACCGGGTAATCTTTGTAGATTTGGCCTATTTTTATATCAGAGCTTACAAGGCTTAAAACACTGGGGTCATATTTTAGGATTAGATCTGCAGCATCAGTTAATTTTCCTCCTGTGGCCACCCTGATAGTTATAGGGACTGCTTCACCAACCTGATAATTAACTTTTGGGGAATCAACTATTATAGACCCTTCAGAAAGTTCAGAAACAGACGGAATAAGTGCGTTTTGCGAGGAGATTATTGAACGGACTCCCCAAATAAGTTCACCGATAATAATGACACCCAAAATTATGAAAAGAATCTTCAGGAAGCTGCGTTTAAGCAGGCTTTTAGGTTCAAGTTTTATCTCAGAATCTTTAGTTACATATATTAATGGTTTGGCAGATACTTCCATTTTTATCCCTACTTTCTCTAGATTAAATTATTCTCCTTATTCATTGCAAGTTATTACTCATAATACTTGCAGATTGTGTAGCCTCAACTTCATTCAAAATAGGATCATCTTGAGCGTTAAAGTCATACCTCTGACAAGCCCAGTCAAAAGAGTTAACTTTGGTATCTATCTTTAAGTCTCCAGATTGGGGCTCTTTTGGAGTACCAAAGATTCTCCATTGCCTGGTTAGTTCAGCCCTATCAAGTGTGTTTATCTTACCATCAGCCTGAATTGCAGGGGCAATATCACCAACCGGAAGGATAAATTGGCTGCCGTCTGGATTGGAAACTATAGTTGTGCCTTCCTGAGCAGTGAAGAAAACATTTCTTCTGACAGATTTTGGAGCTTTTATAGAGAGGCCATACCTTCTGCCTGCCTGGATTGAAGTTTTAAGCCCTTTGACTACACCATCTTTGTCAATTGAGACAGTTTCATCAACTTTGTTTTTTACATCATCAACGACTCTTATTTGGACTTTTTCTACATCAAATTTACCTTCCTCCCTACAGAAGACCCGGGCGCCAAGATAGATTAATGACCTATCAATTTCACAGGGGGCAGTAGTAATAACCTTGCCGTCTGCCCTGAGAACCTGAATTGCAAACCTTTTAGATCCACCGGCTGGCAGGCTTGGTTTTCTCACTAAGGCAGTTATCAAATCAGTTTTCCATTCCAGAATTTCTGCATCTTTACCATCAACACTGATCCTGCCTGGCGTTGCTGTAAATCCGGTTCCTTTAATCACTACTTTGACATTTTCTTTGGAAATATCAAATGTGCATGAAACAGCATCAGTTGTGGGGTCAGGTTCAACCCAGGTAAGGTTTATATTCTCAACTCTTGAACCTCCATTTGAGTCCACGAATTCTACCCAAACCTGCTTTGGCCCAGGACCTATGTTTTGCAGTATAAAGGATGTTATTATAGGCTCCTGAGTATATGGCTTGAATTCTGCACTGCTTAGACCTTCTTCTGTTTCTGCAAGCCTGTATTTGACTGTAAAGTTGCCTGGGGGTGGTTCGCCTTCAGAAGGGATATTGGGGTCGTATGAGGATGGATTGTCAGCATTACCATCTGTATGGCACTGTGGGTCAGCAGAATCTATTTTACCATCCCCATCATTATCTATTGTGTCATTACATTCAGTAATATTGCTTTCATCATTGTCATTTGGATCATATGAACCTTGATTATTTGGATTACCATCTGTGTGACAACCTGGATCGGCAGAGTCAATTTTGCCATCTGAATCATTATCCAACGAATCGGAGCACTGTGGAGTAGGAGCAGCTGCAGCACAATATTTAATATCTACACCTGTATTGGGAGGAACAGGGGTACTGTTATATGAACTTAGACTGCTTCCAGTCACAGTAATTGTTGCTGGCACTGCAATTGTTCCTGATCCTGCAACAGTAAAATTATCTGCAGTTATCCCATGTATTTTTCTAAATGCACCTGTGTAATAAAACTCAAGATAGGTATCATCATGTGAACTCCAGACACCAGGCTGAATAGTGTATGACTGACCTGCAATAGTAACTGTTGCAGGAAAGTCCTTATTTCCATCAAGACCTGCACCTATTATCCATTGAGGATAGGTTTGGTCAAGCGCAGCTTTAGTGAAAGTTTTAGTGTAATTATGATTTCCTCCTGAATCAGTCACACTATCCCAGGAAACCTTAGTTGTTCTTATATCAGTGCAGTTTGAAGTAGCAACAGTCTGAGTAGTTGGGGGATAGAGGTAATATGCAGTTGGTGTTGAAGTAGGAACAGTTGTAGGAGCCTGAGTGGGTAGCTGAGTTGGAACCTGAGTTGGAGCTTGAGTTGGTGCCTGAGTTGGAGCTTGTGTTGGAGCTTGAGTTGGAACCTGAGTTGGAGCTACACAGGTTGGAACTGATGTAGATTGTGTTGGGGAAGCAGGTTCATCAATTCCTGTTTTAATCAGTTGGTAAGTATAAGTTTGTCCAGACTGCACACCATAATCACTCATCGCAGCAGGTGTCCAGGCTATTTCAGAGCCGTTTCTTAAAATATGGTAATAATATCCATTAGTATTCCAGTCAACACTTACGTACGGTCTGAAAGATGAGTCACAGCGGCCGCTAACACCTAACTGCAGGTCACCAGGACCTGTATCACCTGGATCAATAGCATACGCAGGTGAACCAAATATATTTTTGGTGTTTTCAATAAATGGTTTAAGAATATTTAAAATGCTTGTTAAAGAAAAGTTATTTTTAAAAATTAGTGATGCTCCAGAACAGGTTGCTGGAGAGGCAATAGAGATAGTGTCTGATTTAGGACCATTTACTGACTGAATATAGATACTGTAGGTCGTGTTTAGTGCAATATAATTTCCAAAGGTTGATAATATTGGCCTCAATGTTAGCTGACCTGCAAGCTGGCCCGGGATTGGGACAGGAGTTTTTTCTATTGTATATGGCCCCCCGTCTGTCCTATCCCAAACAAGATCTATAGTTGGAGAGCCTCCAGTGCATTGTCCAGAACCTATAAGCCTGAAGTCTCCAGTTGAGGTTACTGTTGAGGATGTCACACCTGGAAGGGGAGTTGGTAAAGGGACTGCTGTTGGGGTTGGGGCAGGTGTACTTGTTTGACACTGAGGGAATTGGCCAAAACCAGTAGGGCCAGCTCCAGATCCCTGAAAATCAGGAAAGCTTCCACAGGCATCAAAATGTTCAAAAATCGTTGTTGATTCCTGGCAGGGCCTATCCAGTTTTACTTCAAATGAATAAGATTGGGCTCCATTGAGTCCATATTCAAATGGAGCAGCCCTACCAGGAGTACCACCAATTTCTATTTTTCCATTACTTAAGCTGTTAAATTTAACTTTGGTAAAACTATTTGTAGGGGTACTGGTATTTGTTCCCACTGTTGCAGTAACTTTGTACCTGTCAGCTGAGAGAAGCTGGAGGTTTCTGATAACATTTGGCCTGGGATTGCAGGCGGTGGGGGGTGGGGATGGGACCCCACAGAGTGCGACTTGGGTAGTCACCTCATTTGATGGGTCTGACTGAATATCACTGCCTGCTAAAACCTGATATTTTACCTCAGTACCTGAGACAATACCGTCAGACGCCGGGGAATCATTAAAGGTATTGGAATTAGGGTCCAAATCAAAGACTTCAATCCCGTCATTATCTCCCCACCGCCTAATCACACTGTAGCCCGAAACTCCACTAACATGGTCCCACTTTAGTTTAATGACTGGAGAGTTGATCTCACAGCTTGAGGATTCTACAACCAGGTTTTGAGGTGCTGGAGGTTTTTGAATGGGAGGTCCAAGAGGGGAGAGTAATTTCAAAGGTATCTCTTCGCAGTTAATCTTTTTACCTTCAACAGAAACAACACACCTTCCTGCTAAAAGTTCAATTGGGTCTCCTAAAGCTGCCCTGGAAAACAGTTTAAGCCTTGAATTAAAAAGATTTAAAGCTAGTGGGATACTTATGACCAAAAAAAGGAGAACCACTAAACTGGTTATAACTTTTTTACCTTTAAAAATTTCTAAGTATTCCTGCAATGTCTTAATATAATAGTGAAGGAAGATTTTACTAAAGTCAACCAGTCAGCTATAGAAAAAATACAAACGTTTAGGATGATGGATTTTAGCAGGATCCTGATGTAATCTGGTAATTTCCATTGACTACATAGCTAAGGATATCTTTGAGAGTCTTATCTTCAACAATATTTGAATCAGTAGTTTTGCCTTTATCATTGGGATCAAAATCAAAACTTAAATCTAAAGTAGAGACAGGAGGGTTTGGCTTTACCTTAAAGACAATTCGGCCAAATATTCCAGATCCTCTAAATGGTTTATTTGTTGGAGTAGGGGCTGAAATAGTTATAAAGTCTCTAGTATTATCATCATTTACCTCATACTTATCAAATGGAAGCACGCCGTCAAAAAAGGTAGTATCTGCTATTACATTTGGATTAAATTTTATAATTACATCAACGCCATCAATAAATTTCCCTCCTGTATCTAAATAAATATTTACAGCGTGATCACAATTTTTTTTTACTGTGCTTTTAAAAGGGATAAAAGAAAAATAAGCTTCTGATAAAGGTACAGGAGTTTGTTGAATAGAGGAGGATCCTCCGCCTGTACTAGCCAGCTTAACAGGAGTTGATGCGTCGGAAGAATTGTTTTGGGAAATTGGTGCAATTTGCTCTATATCTGTAGGTATGGGGTCATCTTCTGCATTAAAGTCATACCTCATGCAGGCCCAGTCAAAGGAGTTAACTTTGGTGTCCCTGTTAAAGTCACCAGTCTGAGCTTTTATATTTTCCCCAAAAATTCTCCACTGTCTTGTTAATTCTGCTTTATCAACTGTGTTAATTTTTCCATCAGGGCTTTGGGTTGGGGCAATATCTCCAATGGGCAGGATAAAGTCCTGATCATTTGGTCTTGTGACAATAGTTGTTCCTTCTTCAGCCACAAAGGTGGCATTCCTTCTGAGCGAGTTTGGAGCTTTGATCGATAATGCATAATTTTTGCCAGTCTGCAGAATGGTTTTTAATCCAGTAATAACTCCATCTTTGTCAATCTTTACAGTTTCTTCAGCCTTGTTTATTTTGCCAGTCTTTGAGTCTTTATCAAAGACAGTTACTTTAACATTTTCTGTGTCAAATTTTCCAGGCTCCCTGCAGAAAACCCGGGCTCCCAGTGAAATCATTGATGCACCAATGTCACAGGAGGCAATGTTTGAGAATGATTGGTCTGAGCGAAAAACAGACATCTTAAGCCTTACACTTTCTAATAAAAATGTCTTAAAGCTTCTTATAAGAAGTGTAATTTCTTTATCATTCCATTCCAAAACTTCTGCACCTGAGAAGGGTTTTTTCTTTGGGTCAAGATCTTCCTCAGACAGATCTAAACCCATAAAAACAGAGCTTTCTTTTGTTCCGAATCTTTCTCCTTTTATGGTAACCTTGAGGTTTTGTTTGTTTATAGAATCAAAATCACACCTGGCGCTTTTAATAACCGGATCCGGTTCCACAAGTTCAATAGTAACTTTGTCTTTTGTAGTTTTACCATCAGTTTCTTTAAACTCAACCCAAATTTGCTTGATCCCTGGTGAATCATCTGTTAGACCAAATTCTGTAAGAAGGGGATCTTCTCTGTAGTCACTCCAAAGGGTGAATTGAAGTTCAGATTCTGATTCAGCCAGCCTGTACTGTCTGGATTCAAACTTAATAGTTGGATCATAGGTTTCCGGGTTATCTGCATCACCATCCGTATGGCACTGTGGGTCTTCTATGTCAATCAGGCCATCAAAGTCATTGTTTATATCATCAGAGCACTGTGGACCTCCAGGAGGTGTAGTTGGAGGCGAGGTTGGAGGAGAGGTAGGTGGTGGGGTGGGAGGTTGGGTAGGTGAGGCAGTTGGGGGTGTTGTGGGAGGTTGGGTTGGTGGTGGGGTAGTGGCACAGGTTACATCAGCCCATACACTGGTATTAGTTCCACTTGCTCCATGACCAATAGAATATGCATAAAATCTACCTCTGGTAACAGTAGTGTCCTCAAAAAATCCATTTGCTTCACCTACTTTGACCCCATCGCGGAATATATCCATATCGTGATTGTCATTTGGGTCAATTACCCATGATACAAAGACACTTGGTTTGGAACAGTCAACACCACTTATTTGAGGGGGGATATTATGGGCATATACAGTGGGAATAAGGTTTTTAAGTTTTGCAAATAAACTACTGCCAGAATTGGCAGAGGGCCTTGAGGGAGCTGCAGGGAGATTTGACAGACCAGAAGGAATTGAACAACCAGAAGTATATGTACCTTGATCGTTACTCTGAGCAATCTCTGCAAAACCGTTACCAGAAAAGGTATTTCCACAAACCCCATTGTTTGACACAATCCCTCCTGGATCATTTGGATTATCGCCTAGACCAATACCATTACCTGCATTTCCTCCAATCGAATTATTCATTATGACATTATTGGAAACATTTAACCCCCCATCGGGTTCTAAGTCTATAGCCGAGACTGCTTCTCTCGACCCATTTTCATTTATACTGCAACCATCTATAACATTTCCTTGACCATGAACTATTGATATACCGTTACGACCATTTCCAAAAACACTACACCCTGTAATTCTTGTACTATCTACTCCTTTGTTACTAACTTGACCTAAATAAATTCCATCTTGACTAAAACCGGACACCTCAACATTAATTAAATAAGAGTTTTTAATATTTCTAAGTCTAATTCCATAGCAACAGTCATCTTTGGGACCACTTACACCTGGACCTTCAATTGATAAGTCCCTAATCACTATATTTGAGTTATTCCCCTCACCAGAGGAAGAGATTACTTTTGAATCAACTCCAGAAGGCAACTTTAATTTGGTCTGTCCTTTACCATCTCCCATAAGGGTTGTATTTGAGTATATGGTAAAGCCTTTAGGCAAAGTATAACTACCAGCTGGAATGTACAAAACACCCCCTCCTAGATCTCTAATGGTTTTTAAATCGGCTTCAAATTTAGCAGGATCAGTTTGTCTAAGGTTCGAATTCCCATTACCTACTACAACAGTTATGGAGTCAGAAATTTTGTTATCAGGATTACCCCTTTGTTCGCATGTCAGTACAAATGTTTTAGGGCTAAGAATATTTGATATTGTCTCTGATGCACCATCATCATTTTTACTTCCAGACCATGCTTCAGAGGCTGAGCAAGCTCTGACTTGATTAGTTACCCACTTCAGAACCAAAGTAGCACCACTATCAACATGTATAGGACCATCCTGGTTATTTATGGTCAGGTTTACGGATGCTGTTGTACCAGTAGGAGATGGCGTAATTGAACTGGTGGGAGTAGGGGAACTCGTTGGGGTAGGGGTTGGGGAAGGAGTTGGGGTTGGGGTGGCCGGGAAATTAAGCTTTAATGGAACAAAGCCGCAGGTTAAGACTTTAACTCCATTTTTTAACTTAACACAATCTCCCTCGGTCACTTCTATACCAGGTACTGCTGCCTGGGAGGACAACCTTTGCTGGTATTTTACAAGACTTATCCCCAGAGGTATTGCCAAAATCAGGATTCCAACTAGGAGCAGGGTAATGAGGGTTTTTTTATTGTGCAGAAGTTCCCGAACTGAGTCCATTAAATATATCTTCAGATATTATTAGTAAATAGTCAACGAGGAGCTCGGAAATAAACTTAATATTGTGCGACAAGATGGATAGTTCATAAAAGGTTGATAATTCATATAGTGGATTTAAGATTAAAGATTTATGATTAAAGAATATGAAAGATGGAAAAATACAAACATTTACTGATCTATTAGTTTGGCAAGAAGATGTGGTTTATTTGGAAAAGAAAGAATTCAACTTTCTAGTTGATCAAATAAATTTAACTCATACCGGTGCCTTTTTGCACAAGGCGCAAAAAGTCCCCTAAAACGGCTTTTGCAGAGGGGAGAGGTGCAATTGGTAATCTTAAGATTAGGTCTATATAGCAGTCCAAACCCAACATTGTTATTTTAGTAATGGGAAAAATTAAAAAGTAAAAATTAAAAAGTAAAAATGACAAAAAACGGGCACAAATAACCACGCTTAAATATTTTTGATTTTTTATCTTTAATATTTTATATTGGGTTTAACCACTCCTCCGGCAAAGACGCATCCTGAATGTCGTATAAGCTACATTGTGCGACATAGTGGATATGGGCAGTCTTGTTGTCAATAAAGTAGAGGTAAATACTAGTAGGGACAGGGATGCAGGAAGCAAAAGTATGCCTCTACACTCATGCTTATGATAATTTAATATCCATACTCCTCTGCTAAATGATGTCGCTTTATTTTTCACGCATGAAAATACGGTTAACAATCTTATGTAAGAACTGCTAAAGTTATCCACAAGTAGGTCCTTAGAAAGTGTAGTCCACTCCCTCTAGACTTTAGAGAACGAAGCACTCCAAGACAACGATCTTTGGAGTATGTGAAGTTCTCGCAGGGTCAGTAGACCCTATAGTTTGCTATTGTTAACGCTGTAACTATATCACACTATATCACTTTCTTTTCACGATATGTCCTATAGTTTCGGGAATTATTCGAATCCTTTTTTTACCCTGTGGCAGACTTCTCCACTTCCCTAGCCTGACCAGGATGTTACTAAAAAACTAAATGTTAAAACTGTTGCAGCTACAAAAATATATTCCCTGAGGTGTCTTTTATTAAGCCTATCCCTTAGGTAATCATTCACTACACCCAATAATATATAAAGATACGTAGAAAGAGCCAGGGACCAGATAGTTGGGGCAACAGGCCAAAATGACAAGGCCACTGCCCCCTCACCTATTAACAAACCAAGTATTAAAGAATAGGTTATTATTTGTCCTGTTATCTTTTCCATTTTTACAGACCAAAGGACCTGAATTATCAAAAGAAAGCTTAAAAATGCCACTACTACCCCATTCCAGTAAAATGGTAAGTTAAGAGCAAAGACAACATTATATAGAAAAAAAGATGTGATGATTGTAAAAAGGAAGCTTGAGGTTGAGGCAGCCCTATATAAAGGGATCGTCCTCAAACTTGCAACATTGAATACATTTTGTGACAGCAAAAGTGTATAAAAAGAGATTGCAAATAAAACTGCTATTGGGAGCCTGGTTAACCACCTTATAGGAAGAAGAAAATAAAAGCTGGTGACAGAAACTGTATAAAGCGTTGGTAATATTAATAAAATTAAAGCCTTTGACTTTGACATTCCCTCCCAAAGTGCCCATAAAGATAAAAGGTAACCAATAATTCCCAGTACAAAAATTAGTCTAAACTTTGCATATAAAAAGCTTACAGTTTGGGTTGAAACAATCAAACCTAGTGTTACTAAAATTGAGGCAATGATAATTTTTTGACGTTTGCTAAGCTGCAGATATCCTGAATAATCTTTAACTGATGCAAGGTATGTTTTCATATATTAGATCCTTCGTCGCCTTAATGGCTCCTCAGGATGGCGGCTTCGTTTTACTTCGCCGCCAACTTTAGGACATGGCATATGGCAATTGCTACTGCATCTACTGCATTATCATCCCAGCTCTTTTTCCTTTTAGTACCTGCCATAGGCCTTGATAATTCTGCTGCTTTTTCCCCTTTCATTTTGGCTAAAAAGTTTCTGACTCCTTCATGGACTTGTTTTTTGTCTGACCTGCCTGCACCTGCAACCATTAACTTCACTGTAAGCCCTGAATATTCTGTTATAGAAACACTATGAAAGCCTGCACAAAGCATGATCACTCCCCTAGCCTGACCCACAGAAATTGCTGTTCTGGTATTTGCCCCAAAAAAAAGCATTTCTATGACAATAGCATCAGGCTTGTGTTTTTCTATGACTGAGTTCATTTCTGAGTATAGCTGAACCAGCCTTTTTTCCATTAGTGTATCTTTTGGGGTTTGGACAAAGCCATAATCTATAAGTTCAATATTGTAATCAAACTCCTTCCCCATGATGTCATCAGGGACAGTAATAATTCCATAACCTGTGGAGGCTGTTCCAGGATCAATACCAAGAATTTTCATCAGAGATAAACTTTACAATAAGTTGTCTTCAAATTCAAAATTTGCATATACTTTTTGGACATCATCATTTTCTTCTAATCTTTCGATAAAATTTATTACTCTTTCTGCTGTCTCTTTCTCAGTAATTTTGGTTGTTAGATTTGGCTTATAAACAAGCTCAGCTGTATCTACAGAATAGCCTAGTTGAGCAACTTTATTACTCACTTCAAACAACTTAGTTGGGGATGTGTACAAAAGATAATTTTTAACCCCATCACTTTCAAAATCTTCTAAATCCTGCGCACCTGTGTCCATGAGTTCCAACATTTCATCTTCAGAGTTCCCACCTTTAGAAGTAGTTTTTATCTCCCCAACTTTATCAAACATATATAAAACACTTCCCTGCCCGCCTAAATGTCCGCCTGAGCGCTCAAATAGGTTTTTTACTTCCTGGTTGGTCCTTAACCTATTATCTGTTACCCCCTCTGCAATAATAGCAATTTTTCCAGGACCAAAACCTTCATATAAAACCTCTTCCACTTCCTGACCTGGAAGATTTCCGAGGCCCTTGTCAATTGCCCTCTGGATATTGTCTTTAGGCATATTTACAGACCTTGCTTGTTCAAGTACCATCCTGAGCCTGGGATTTGAGGATGGATCAGCGGACCCTCCCAGTTTTGCAGCAATGGTAATAGCGTTGGCAACTTTAGTAAAAGTAAGTCCCCTTTTAATATCTGCTGCACCTTTTGCTCTTTTTATAGTTGACCACTTAGAATGCCCTGACATAGAAAAAGATTATACAATAAATTTAGAAGATTAGAACGGTTGGGGTGGTTTTGGGATAAGTTGATATGTTGACAAGGTATTGTGACTACCATATACTTTGTGTCTATCAAATGGCTACTGACTCCACTTGTGATGATCTCTACAGACAAGCTTTAGATGCTGCGTTGAATTGTGATTGGGATAAAGCTTTAGAGATAAATTTAAGGCTTTCTAAACTATTGCCGGGAAATACTGAGTGTTTAAACAGACTGGCAAAATCTTATTTTGAATTGGGTAAATATACCCTGGCCAAGAAAATATATTCCCAGGTTTTGGAGATAGACCCCTATAACACTATTGCCCAGAAAAACATAAAAAAGATAAGTTCATTTAAGAAAAATGCTAATGGACTAAACCACAATGGAGGTGGCAACGGGCTTTTAAAAGCATCACTCTCCCCTTCCCTATTTTTAGAAGAACCAGGGGTTACAAAAATTGTTAATTTAGTAAAGGTGGCTGAACCGCAAAAACTTTTAACCCTCTCCCCCGGTTCTATTGTTAATTTGATAGCAAAAAAAAGGGGTATATCAGTAGTAGATTCCTATAATCAGTATCTGGGAGCCCTGCCTGATGATAGTGCCCACCACCTGCAAAAATTAATTTCCGGAGGAAATAAATACCAGGTTATTATTAAATCTGTTAAAAACAATGGACTTTCTATATTAATAAGAGAGGTTTTCAGATCTAAAAAGTTTAAAAACCAGGCTTCATTTTTGGATGAATCAAGAGTTTTAGCCTATTCTTCAGATAATATTTCTTTAATGAAAGAAATGCCTGAGGATGACACAGGTGAAGAAGCTTCTGACAGCTCACTCTGACCCAACTCCGCTGAAGCTTTGTTGGGCAAGGCAGATAAGAATCTCTACTCACTGCAAATAAAGGGGTGATTTTTATCCCTTTTTACCATTCCACCCCATTCCACTACAGAAAAGTTATTAGTTGTTAGTTGATAGTTATTAGTTAAGACAGGAGCTTGGACTTTTTTAGGTTGGTCTAGAGTCTCAAAATAGACCCTAACTCTGTTTATATAATCTGGTTTGGGAGTTATCTCCAGGGGTTCTACATTATCTATATTCTCCTGATCTATAATTCCTACAAAATAATATGGGGAATCAGGTAAAGCTTTTTCCCAATATTCTATAAAGTCTTTAGTCTGGGTAGAATTTAAACCAAGTTTTGGTAAGTTTTCATTAAGAAGGCTTATAAGTTTAGTTTTTTCCACTACCCAACCTGTATCTGGTTTTTTAATAAGTTGATCCGGGATTTTGCTTTCATAGTAAAGATAGGGGTAGGATTGAGTTAAGAGTTCAGAGTTCAGAGTTGTGATCGTTCCATCAGGGTAGGCTGTGATATTCCAACCAAACTTTTGATCATATGGCGGATCTACATAACTTAACAACCCTTTAGTATTAACTTTGACATTGACTAAGCTCTTTTCTTTGGGATAAAGATATATTGCAGGTTTACAAGTGACATCAAGAAGTGAATTGCTGGAAAAATTAAACTTAAACCATTGCAGCTGGAGCTGTTGACCCGAGCTAGAAGCCTGAGTTGGAATAGATATATCCTGGTCATTGCTTGAGCCAGCATAAGTAAGGTCTTTACTTAAAAACCTACTATTTTTTGGGCAGACAAAAATTTTTCCATCGTCATCATAAGCCCTGCTCGGATCATCATAGATGGATTTCATTTGATATAGATCAACAATCTGGGCAAATGGTGGTTCTCCGCCGGGGCCAGTTGGGTCCAAATCTACAGTTATAGGTGTACCTGTATCTGTTAGATGCATAGCATAGACATAACCTTCTTTATTAAAATTATAGATCCTGTTGCCACCTCCTTTGGTGCCATCTTGGTCAAAGTTGTTATATCCAACTGCCTGAAATTCATCTTTTGCGCCTAGCTCTCCCCAATCATCTGCCAACATGGGCCTGTATAGTTTAGTGGTACCATCTGGCTTAGTGATGGGTTCTGTCAGATGATTTGGCCACTCAGATGCATGTTCTCCCTGAGGGGCATTTAAGATTAGCTCACGGCCTCCAAGAATCACATTTTCCCGAACTAATATATAGTCAACCATAACCTGTCTATTGCCTCTGTTTTCTGGAAATTGAGTGATAAAAGGTGGATTGTAACTGGGTGCTATACCAATAATGGGACAGTTTGACGTTGAAACGGGCTCTGATTTTGGGTATTTAAGCGGATAAAGAGCAAAAGATAGAACCAGGAGAAAAATTATGACAAATACACTTATGTAACCTTTTTGAGACCAAGACTGCATAGATTTAGTGTACCAAAAAATATAGATAGATTAGTGGGTTAATTTTCCAAGCAGGTTAAATACTTCTTCAATTTGCAGAATGAATGGAGAAACTTCTTTTGGTACCAGAGTTCTTTTAGAATAAGCTTCAAAAACAAAAGAGGCTGATGAGGCTTTTGGATTTTTAACCAGGCCTGTATGCTGCTCAATTTCTCTGTCCATGGCTTTGGCAAGCTCTACCCTTTTTATTGGATCTGATTCCGCTACCATGACCCTGATTGTTGCCTGATACTGTTTGCTTTGCCCATTTTTTACTGCCAGCAAAACCATTTGCCAAAAGAATTTTTGACTTGCTTCTAAATCTATCATCCTTAAAAAATCCTGGGAAACATTTAATATTTTTTTAGGATTATTCTTTGGTGCAATTACCCACCCATAAATCTCATTAACTGTTGTTTTGTTTGCAGGAAGATTTAAACTATTTGATTCTAAATAATCTTCAATTTCTAAAAGCTGCAGCTGGGTAGCCTGAGCGAAGGTTGCAGGCGCATAGAGGGCGAGGGCTGCCTGATTGCCTTTAAAAAGCACTTCCAGTGAAAACTGGTGCTGGGAACTAAGTGAAAGATTATGGAGTTTTTCTAATGTATCCAAATTTAATTCTTTAATATTTTTAATCAGATACAGTGAATAACTTTGAAGCTTTGAAGGATATTGCTGGAATGAGCTCATAGAACGGTAGGCTAGAAAAAATGAGATAACTAAGACTGCAATGAATAAAATAACGTAAATCATTTTGTAGAAAAGTTAGGGAGAGATTACCATAAATTTATTTGCTATACCATAAATTGTAAAAATCCTCACCCAGGACTATGGTAATTTGGGCTCTGGATGAATCAATTTTTGAGTCATTACTTATGCAAGTCTTTTTAATACATGAGGGAGCAAAAAACTGTGCAGATTTTTTAAAGGTAACAGTTTCTCTTAACTTATCTTCTTTAGACAATACCAATGATTTTTCTAATACTTTTTCTGTATTTGCCAAAATAATTACATTCATCCCCAGGTTTGTCATAATCCTTTGAGCTTGCTGGGCTAAACCCGGATGAGGTGTTGCATTAAAGATTGCTAATGTTAAATCTTCTTCAGATAAAGTTGGGTCAGAAATATTATCCCTGATAAAAGTGTCCAGCTTTATTGTATCTACCCCAAGCACCCTGGAGGAATCAGGCAGAAGCTGGGAGCGGGTTATATTTGACTGCGCTAAATTCAAAGATGTGATTTGGTCAGGACGGACAGACGAGCTTGACTTAATAAATTTATACAATTCTATCGGTGTTAGATCCGTTGAAATTGATCTTAAAAAGGTTAACCGGTTAAATGGATTTTTGCGCCAGCCTCCAACCAAGTCTTCAACTGAAGGCTGACTTAAATCTTTTTGAATTATAAGTCCATCTATTGGCAGACCGACTAATTTTGAGATGGAAAGCTTTAAAAGATTAGATCCTATTTGAGGTTTTTCCTCCTGACCAAGATCATAAATACTTCCTACTTTCCAGCTGCCATACCCTTTTGGAAGCTCCATAAAGACATCATCAGAGATATGCAGAATAGTCATGTTTTTGTTTTGGGGATGCAAATTTATTAATGAAATCCTGGGACCATAAATTAGAACATTAATTGAAGAACTGCCATCCCAGGAGTATTTTTTAGATGAATCAATAGCTGAATTAAAGGGCTGGAAGAGAGATGAGAATACAGAAAAAAGTTTTGCCACTAAAAGCAGCAAAAGTAGAAATCCAAGCGCTAAAAAGGCGAGTTTAATTTGCCTGGACTGTTTATTTTGTTTTTGATATTTCTTCCACACCGGGTATAGACCCCTCTCTTCCGTCTTAATCTGCTCTATGGAAAAACGCCTGCTTTAAAGCGTTAGAATTTATCTTTGCCCTTAGGGGCAACTTTTGGGGGGGTAAAAACCGGAGCTATAGAAATTTGTTTGCCCCCCTGTCCTTTCTTTTTTTTCTTAGTATCCCCCTTGTAATAGTCTCCAAATCCCATGTCTTATTCCCCTCCTTTCTCATTAGGATATATAAAATAATAAATAACTGCCAAAGTAAGTAGTGCTATACCTAAATACAAAATCAGATTTAATGCAAGTTCAATAAGTTTAAGTCCAGCCAAAAGCAACAAGAAGCCTACAAAAATTAAAACTAAAACTAAAAAAAGTTTATAGAGGTTTTTCATTTATTAGGCTCAATATATATTGTAAATGAGCCTGCAGACGTTGTCAATCAAGGCCTGGGAAGCTAATGTTTGGCCAATGGGACTTTAATTGAGTAACTAAAAAGTCACCTGAAACCTGCTCTGGCATAATTACATAATCTGCTCCTAAAGCTTTTAAGGCTTTTGCATGGGAATCATCCAGAGCCCTGGCCACAATCTTAGCTTTTACTTTGCGTCTTTTGCACTCATCTAATAAAATTTCATTATCATCCATATCCCTTGAGGTGGAAATTATCAGCTTAGCTTTTTCTAAGCTGAGTGAGTCCAAAATTTCTGTATCCCCAAGATCTCCATAAACAACCTTCAGGCCTTTTTTGGCAAGCTGTTCCACTACATGGGGATTAAAGTCCATAACAACAAATGGGATTTTAGTTTTCTGAAGATACTCAACAACAGGCCCCCCTACCCTGTGTGCACCAACCAAAATTACATGGTCCTCCATCTCCTCATCCAGCTTTGACTCTAAGATATGGGAACTATTTTTTCTCTCAAAGAAAACGATAAATGGTGCAAGGATTTGATAAAGTTTTTTGGCGTAAGAAATCATGATAGATGAAAAAATGATCGAAAGGACTGCAACTGCTGACATGATGGACAAAGCTGATGTTGAAACCAGGCCTGTTTTTGATCCAACCAGCAGAAGAATAAGCGAGAACTCTGAAATTTGTGACAGGTTAAGGGCTGTTTGAAAAAGGGTGTGCTTTCTAAACCCGAAGACTCCCAGTATCAAAAGATAGATTAGAGGTTTAAGGGCAAGCGCATAGAAGGTAAATACAACTACTGCCGGCCAATATTGAATTATGTCTGCAACTTTAGCCTGAGTCCCTAAATAGACAAAAAAGAGGGTAACAAAAAAATCCCTAAGGGAGCGGATTTTACCCTGAATTGAGAGATGGTAAGGAGAAGATGCCAGTGCTACACCTGCAAGAAATGCACCTATCTCTACTGAGAAACCTGTAAGAATAGCCAACGTGGTAAAGACAAAACACCAGGCTATAGCTGATAGAAAAAGCAGTTCCCCATTTTTAGCAACAGCATCAAAAAGCTTTTCTAAAACAAATTTTGAGAGGACAAAAGTTGCCAGGAATAGGCCTATGGCTTTTAGAAAAAGTGTTAAAAGAGGAAGGCTTTGCTGAAAACCAAAAGAAAATGCAGAGGAGGAAACAGAGATAACCATAAGTAAAGCAACTGCAACAAGGTCTTCTAAAAGAAGGATTCCAATAGAAAGTTTGCCGTACAAAGAAGCCAGATCCCTTCTTTCAAGAAGCATTTTAATAACAACTAAAGTTGACGAAAAAGAAAGGCCAATGCCTAAATAAAAGCTTTCTATTGAATTAAAACCTAAAGCTCCTGCTATTGCATATCCTGCTAAAGCTGAAATAATTATCTGACCCAGTGAAGCAAAAATTATGGGCTTACCAAGTGCCTTAATTTCTCTCAGGTCAAGCTCCATTCCAATAAGGAAAAGTACAAAGGCTATGCCTATTTCAGGAAGAAAGTGGAAAACTTCCAGGTTTTTTATATCAAAAAAGGTTATTAAAGAAAGTGATACACCAGCTAAAAGGTACGCTACCACTAAAGGAAGTTTTGACCTGTATACCAGGTAGCCAAAGAGGGAGGATAGGGATAAGACTATGGCTAGCTGTAAGAATATATTATCCATTCTAAATTTGAAATTTTAAATTTGAAATTTTCATTGAAAATTAAAAATTGTAAATTAATTATCTTAATTGTCCTAAAACATCCAAAACCTTTTTTAAGTCACTTGGCAATTGACTTTCAAAAACCATCCGCTCCCCTGTTACAGGGTGATCAAATTCTAATTTTGCTGCGTGGAGAAATTGCCTGGGACACCAATGGTGATCTAACCTGGCAGTCTTTCTTCCAGCGTATTTTTCGTCCCCTACTATTGGAAAACCAATGTACTTTAAATGTACCCTAATCTGGTGAGTACGTCCAGTTTTTGGGTAACATTCAAGGAGAGTGAATTGGTTATAATTTTGAAGCTCTAGCTTGTTGATTTCTCTTTTATTTAATTCCTGTAATATAATTTTAAATTTTAAATTGTTTGCTTTAGCAAATTTTCTTTCGAAAAACGAAATTTGAAATTGTTGTAAGGGTTTATACTCAGTTACAGCATCTCTTCCACTATCATCTACTGTAAATTTAAACCTGTTTTCAGGGTTTCTCCGGATAGATCCTTCGATAACCCCACCATCTTGAACTATGCCATGGACCAAAGCCAGATAGGTTTTTTTAATAGTCCTGCCTTTGAACTGGTCTTTTAATTTTTGGGCTACCTCATTGGTTTTGGCTGCCAGTAAAAGCCCGGAGGTAGCTTTGTCTAGCCTGTGGACTATCCCTCCCCTTTCAGCTTTTATACCTAACTCTTTAGCAAGAATTGAGGCTATGGTTTCTTCACCAGCTTTAACTCCCTCATCTGTTACTGAAACATTAGGCGGTTTATCTATAACCACCAGGAAGTCATCTTCGAAAATTATTGATAAATTTACCATCAAGCAGGATTTTTTGCAGTTTTTAGGTAATTGTTAATCTCTACCAATACCTGGTCAGGATTAAGCGCTGATTTTACCATATATCCTGTAGCTCCCAAGTCAAAGCATTTTTGAATTGTTGCGTCCTGACCAATATTAGTTAAGACAACAATAGGTCCATTAGGAGTGGATGGGGGGTTATTTTTCAGCTCTTCAAGAATTTGCAGACCGTCTTTTTTAGGAAGCATTATATCTAAAAGTATCAGGTCGTATCCTCCCTTTTTAATCTTTGAAGCAGCCTCTTCTCCTTCCTGGGCTGTTTCAGTTAAAAACCCCTCTGTTGTTAAAAGCTCCTGGTAGAACTCCCTTAAGAACTGGTCATCTTCAACTATAAGAATCTTTTTTACTGTATCCATTAAAAAAGCCTGCTTGCCTTTTTGCTTCGCAAAAACTTTAAAATTTTTCTCTCTTGTTTATCCATTGTTTCTTATTATCATGATTTTAACTTTTTATTCAACTATTATATAGCAGTAGGTTCCAAAGGCATCATTCCATCTTCCCTTAAGGTTTGGTTAACAGAAGCCTGGTTTATAACTTGCTTTGAAGCAATTGGGAGTGTGAAGTGAAACTGTGAACCTTTCCCCATACCTTCTGAGGTACTCCAAATCTTTCCTCCCATTGATTCAATTAATTTTTTGCAAATATATAACCCCAGACCTGTTCCTCCCGTAGCAGCCGCGGCTGTATATGAATAGTCCAGCCTTCCAAATTTTTGAAATAACTTAGAGATGTCGTCTTTTGAGATCCCTACCCCGTTATCTGCAACTGTGGTTTGAATAAACATACCATCAGACATAAGAGACAACACAATATTGCCATTTTTGGGTGTAAATTTCAATGCATTTCCAATTAGATTTAGTAATACCTGGTGAATTTTTTCAAGATCAGCAAAAACTTTAGGAAGGTTTGTATAGTTTACTTTAAGACTTATACTTTTTTCACCAGCTTTTAATTCCACTTCAGATACCACATCCTGAATTAGTGACTGCAGATCAAATACTTCTGGACTGATTTGGATCCTGCCTGATTCAATCCTTGAAACATTTAACATATCATTGACCAGATGAATCAGCCTTTCAGTTGATATAAGAGTTCGTTCCAGGTACTTTTTTAGTTTGGCGGAAAGAGGAATGTCTGAGCGGTTTAGTGCCATCCAGGCATATGAGCGGATAGCAGTCATGGGGGTACGCAGCTCATGTGAGGCAATTGAAACAAAATCATCTTTTATTTTATCAAGTTCTTTAAGCTTTTCATTGGCTATGGCTAAACTTTGTGATGTAAGTGCTAATTTTTCATAGACTTTAACCCGCTCAATTACAGTTCCTACAACTTCCATTATCCTCATTATGGCTTCCCTCTGCAGGTCAGGTATTTCATGTTCTTCCCCTGAAATACTAAAAATCATTGCACCTATAACTTCATTATGATAAAAAATTGGATATACAAAGGAAGTTTTAATTTTCATAACTTTTTGTATGTTGCTAATAATAACTTCCGGAAGAACTGGTACAAATAAATCAATCATGTTGTGAGTAATAAAGGGTTTTTTCTCGTTTATCGCTCTGATTAATAAATTACCAGTGTAGGTAAGCGGTATTCCAATAGATTTATAAGGAACAGGGAACATTTTTAAGCCAATAATTCCTTCCGGGGTTTGGGAGACTGCAATTCGTTTTAAAGAATTTGACTGCTTATCAATAATTGTTAAGACCCCAGCCTGGAACCCTAGTTCAAATGCAATGGCATTAGTGAGTTTTTGGGCTGTTTCTTCCAGAGTTACAGTTGATGCCATAATAGTATAAAGTTTTTGAAATGCTATCAGATAACTGTTTTTTTCATCTAAAAGTCTTTTGTATTTAATTCCATAACGCACAGTAAAAAGAACCAACCCAATAAAAAAGGTGGCAGAAATTGCAGTAATGTAAAGGAGGGTTGTGGGATTAATCAGAAAGTAAAGCATTATTAAAAATCATACCAAAGAAAGCAGAGCTATTAAACAATCACTTGCGGGTGTTTAAAATATCTGAGGGAATTTCCAGATCAGGGATATATTTACTTAATGTTTTTATATTGGTGCAGCCAAGTCTTAAAAGTTTGGGATTTGAGCTTATAAAACTGATTACTGAACATGAGGTATTAAAGCTAAGTCTTTTTAGTTTTTTTTCTTTAGGGTGAACAGATATTGCATCCAGGCTATGACCAAAATCATTTAAAACCTGGTCTAATTGGTTGACTGTTAAGGTGTTAGCCCCTTTTAAATTTAAGGAGGTGCCAGCAAAAATTACTTTTTTTCCAATTTTTCTTAAATTTCTTATCTCTTTCAAAAGTTTTGTATAATTTTTATCTCCCATATGGGCAGCAATCCAGATGGTTTTGCCAACATCTGTTGCAAATGTTAGGGAATTTGGAACATTATCTTTGGCAATTAACTCTACCCCAAGGGGGAATTTTTTAAACAAAAATTCCAGATATTTTATTGGAGTCATTCCCATTTTTTGAGAGGAATTTAGAAGTGCTGGGCATTTTTCTAAATCTGCTAATTCTTGCGCATCCTCTACTGCCCCAGGAGAAACAAAAGTTTGGGTAGCAGGCCTATTTTTAAGTGAATTCATTTTGGCAACAGCTTTAGGGTCACAGGCATTGCAGGCTAGAAAATATAAATGATGGCCCCAAATTGAGCCAACAACTCCCCCATTTGTTAAAATTTCTGCTAAAGTTTTGTGATGATTAGGGTCAGAGAGATTAATTAATGCTGCTTTGCTCATTTAGTGACTCTAGCTAAAACATCTAGAACCCTTCTGTGATCGTGCCTTGAGTGTGGAAGTATCTCTATTCTAAGGATTTCAAATTTATCTTTTAAAATCCATCTAATTCCATCCTGGGTATAGTGCATATTATGCATGTTGTGATAGCTTTCTGCTCCTTTTGCCTCTTCAATTTCAGGATTATATTCATACTGATATCTTTTGAATGCAAACTTTCCCTCAGGCGTATGTGTGGGCTCCACTTGATCTAATTTTTTTCCATAAAAGTGTTTATCTTCTGCAGAAAAAAGCTCCAGGGCTAATAGTCCACCCGGAACAAGTATCCTGTAATACTCCGCTACATAATCTTCCACCCTATCCCCTTCTTTATCTGGTATTTGGTGGGTAAAGACATAAGTATCAGTAATCATATGAACGCTTATGTCTGGTATGTTTTTTAGATATTCTAAAATTTTTGAATTAATAAACTCCACTTTTCCTTTAGCTGGGCGATGTTTGGCTAAATCTTCGGCCATCTGCACTGCCTCTGGAACCATGTCAATACCAATAACATTTGCAATTCCTGCTTCAGAGAGCAAAAGAGTCTTTCTGCCATTACCGCTGCCCATATCCAAAGCTGTTTCATTTGAGGGGATATGACCTTTTAATCTTTCCTCAAATAGCCAGTCAAAGCATTTGGGAGGATTATCTAAAAGCCAATTAGAAGTTCCACCTGTATATCCTTTAAACCATGGCTGGTGGTCAGGCCTTATTAGATCTGTCTTTACAGATACCATACATTTATCCTATCTGAAAATTTGAATGTTGACAATAAGTTCATCTTAACCCCATTATTATATTTGGGAGGTGATATTAAGTGACACTATTGTGGTATTTTTTAGCAGGCTTTTTTACCTGGAATGGAATTCCTCACATTGTTAAAGGGATAACTGGTCAAAAACATATGACACCTTTTGCTAAGGTTTCATCCCCTGTTGTTAATGTTTTATGGGGATTTACGAATGGACTTATAGCACTCTATTTATTGGGAGTTGCAAGTCGAATGGGAGGACTAACACTTCCCTGGAATGCAAACCTTACAGGAATGAACTTAATTGCATTTTTAGTAGGGGCACTTTTGGTTGGGGTATATTTAGCAAATTTTTGGTCAAACCCAAAGAACAAGCTGCCCTGGCAGTGAGGTTGCCATAGCTGAATTTCTGTAGAAATTCAAAGGTAGAGGGTTAAGATCAGATAGACTATTAAACAGCAGGTGGTGTTTTTTGGAGGATTTCTGAGACTTTTGATAAAATTTGGTCTGGAGTAAAGGAGGCTTTTACTAAGTAACCTCTCGCACCATTTTGCATAGCAGACTCTATAATTTGGGGTTCTTCCAGTTGTGAAAGGACAATTATCGGGCCGCAGAAATTTTCCTGTATTTTGTCTTTGGCCCTTTTTAAGATGTTAATTCCGTCAATATCCGGCAGCATAATATCCAACAAGATAAAATCATAGCCTCCCTGAAAAAGTCTTGTCAGGCCTTCCTGACCATTTAAAGCCATCTCCACTTCATATCCAGCTTTAGTTAAAGGGTCAGAATAGAGCTTTAGTATATTTGGATCGTCATCAATGATTAAAACTTTAGCCATATTTATTGTATTCTAACTTAAACTATCACAGTATAGTTTATTTTTTGACTTTTTTTGAGCAAACAATACACAAAGTTGCAGTGGGTATGGCTTTTAATCTTTCATCCTCAATGAGTTTTCCGCAATTTTCACATTTGCCAAATTTTCCTGAATTTAAATTCTGGAGGGATTTTCTGATCCTTACAAGAAGCATCTGCAGATTTGATTTGACAGCCAGGACCCTGCTATGTGTATCTGCCACCCAAGAATCAGTACCGGGCTCTGAACTTTCTGCCATGGAAAGAGAGTTAATGGGGTCATCTTTTTCCAGATCCTCAATTTCTTTTTCTACTTCTTTTTGCTGTCTTAATAAAAGCTTTTTAAATTTATCAATTGTATTCATTAGAACTTTGTTGGATTTGACTTAATATTTAAAACTTTAATCAGGTTTTTGAAAAACTTGTTTAAAGAAATTCTCAAATCAATCTTAAGATTATACCAACTTTTTGCCAAACGCGATACTGCTAACCGTCTTTTAGCTGGGATATAAAAAACCTTTAAAAAGTTTAAAACATCTTCTTTAAATGATTTCCTGGTAAGCTTATAATAGTTAATTGCTGCAAGAAAAATGAAAAGAGTTGACCAGATATGACCTGATGATAAAAAATTACTAACCCTTAGGCTGTCTCCCCTAAAAAATTCCAGAAAAAATTTAAAACCGCCCAGCATAAAAAGCCCAGTCAGTGCAATAGACCCACTAAAATGAAATCTTTTTATACTGCTCCATAAAACTAAAAAGCCCAGGAAAAACAAAAGACTTTCTATGATTTGAAGGGGGAATCTTTTGCCAACCAACCCTACCTGTGAAACTGCTATTGGGAGATTGCTGACAAGACCATATTGGCAGCTATTGAACAGACAACCCAGGCTAGTTGTGGATATGCCTAAAAAAAGCGCAACAATAGCTAAATCTGCAGCCTGCCAAAAGTTAATTTTCAGTTTTTTTGAAAATAGCTTTAAAAAGATAAACCCTAAAATAAACCCTCCCCAAAAAGAAAATCCAGGGTATTTATTGACTAAAAAGAAGTTTAGAGGGTTTTCTGAAAGAATTGAATTTGAAAAGACAAAATAAGCCCTGGCTCCTAAAAGGGAAACTACTGAGGTTAACAAATATAGGTCAATTGTCTTTTCTTTATCTACCTCAAGTCCCCTAATAATTCTCCATATAATAATTAAGGCTAAAATAAAGGCTAGCACTAAAAATACACCCAAAGTTGTAACTGTATATGAGCCAAAGCTTATTAGAACTGGTTTCACAACCTTAATATACCAAATTTGGCATTAGTTGACTAATTGTGTATACTTTAAAGTTGTATGACCGCTACTGCACACGCATTGGTTGGGGGGGCAATTGCTTCAGCAATCCCCAATCCTGCATTAGGACTCCCTTTAGCATTCCTTTCCCACCCCATTTTAGACATGATACCCCATTGGGATTTAGGCATTGGCTGGAGAAAAAAAAATAAGATCACTCTATTTGCAGAATCTGTCTTAGATTTAGCGGTAGGAATAGCCGTTGCTTACTTCATATTTGGCCAGAATCTAAATCCTATTTATTTTTTAAGCTGTATCTTCTTTTCTGAAGTGTGGGACATTTTAATGATGCCGTATCTTTTATGGGGCTGGGATTTCCCCCCTTTTTCAACTGCATACTCCTGGCAGCACAAAATTCAGGCCAACACAAAACTTCCATGGGGAATCTTAACCCAGGTGGCTACAGTAGCCTCAGTTGTTTTAATTTTAAGGGCTTTTTAGAGGTCTAATTTTTTTAAGAAGTTTGCAAATTCTTTACCAAATTCTTCATGGTCAAGCCCATATTCAACAACAGTTTTTAAATATTCCAATTTATTCCCAGTGTCTCTATAAACAGCATTCTGCAGCTCAACTGCATAAACAGCTTTGCCCTGGTCAATTAAATTTTGAACACCTAAAGTATAAACCAGCTCATCACCTTCCTTAAGATTCTCTTTTGCTTTTTCCAGAGCATCATAGATGTCTGAGGTGTAGACATAACCTGAAATAATAGCTAAATCTGAAGGGGAAGCTTCTTTGCTGCCAGGTTTTTCTATAATCCTGTCAACTTTAATAACTCCATTACCTACATTTACTCCTCCTGCAAAACCATATTTTTTATAGTAATCCTCACTTTGGGCTGGCATTCCACCTAAAATTATTGAGCCATACCTTTCGTAAGCTTCAACCAGCTGTTTTGCCCTGGAGGGTGTGGCATCTATAAAATCATCTCCCCAGAATACTAAGAATGGTTCATCGTTCATTATGTGGCGGACATTTAAAATTGGGGTGGCATTTCCCTGAATGCCTTTTTGCCTGATATAGACAAACTCTGCCATGTTGGAGATTTCTCTGACAATATTTAAAGCATCAGTTTTGCCTGATTCTAAAAGTTTTTCTTCCAGCTCAAAGTTATTGTCAAAGTGATCCTCAATAGACCTTTTATTCCAACCTGTGACTATTACTACAGTTTCTATGCCTGCATCTACTAATTCTTCAACTACCCTTTGAATAATGGGCTTGTCCACAAGAGGCATCATCTCTTTGGGCATGGCCTTTGTTTGGGGAAGAAATCTGGTACCAAACCCTGCAGCAGGAATTAAAGCTTTTCTAATCTTTTTCATCTACTCTAAACTATTTTATACTCTTTAGGGGTTGAGTCAAGAATTAGTTTGGGTTATTTAACTCTTTCAACATATTCACCAGTTCTTGTATCAACTTTAACTCTATCCCCTTCTCCCATAAACATGGGGACTTTGACTATCAGGTCATTTTCTAATACTGCTTCTTTGAAAACATTTGAAACTGAGTTTCCCCTTTCCCCTGGCCCTGTTTCTTTAATTTCATAGACTATTGAGTTAGGAAGCTCTACTCCCAGTGCTTCTCCATCTGAGACTATTAAATTGACTTCTAAACCTTCTTTTAAATATTTTGCTGAGTCACCTAAAACTGGTTTTTGGATTGAAAATTGTTCAAAGGATGCAGGATCCATGAAGTTATATGTTTCACCATCATTGTATAAATACTGAGTTTTTTCTTTTGAAACATTTGCCTCATCTACCCTGGCCCCTGTAATAAAAGATTTTTCTGTGATTGCACCAGTACGCAGGTTTTTGGCTTTAATTTTAATGTTGCCGGATCCCCTGCCCATTTTAATGTGTTCATAGGTTAAAACCTGCCACAAAATAGGGCCTTCTTTAAAAACAATACCCGTTCTTAGGTCGTTGACGTTTAACATGGGTAAAATTTTAACATAAAAATGTATTGGATAAAAACTTTTCTATACCTTTGCGGTCTCTTTTTAACCAAGCTGCGTTTGAGCGGATCTGCTCAGAAGCTTGAGCTATGGTCCTGGTTGCTTCTGGGACTGGGTTTTTCTTGAAGAACTTTTCCAAATCATTAGCCTGAGAGACTTTAACCATTGATCCTGCAGCACCCAAAAGCCTTGACATGAAGTGGCCTCCAGCATAGATTTTTCTTAACTTTTTAAAATTCTTTTTGAAAAAAATCCAGGCTAATTCACTGCCATAAGGATTTGACCAAACTCCAGCTATAACATGAATAGAGTCCTGGAACCTGACATGCTGTGAGAGAGCAAATTCCAGAGTATCTTTCAAAAGTTCAGGCTGCTTAAACATAGACAGGGCTCTAGCTAACCTGTTTCTTTCTTCCTGCAAAGGCTCTTTTACATAAAGTTTTTTTAAAATTCCATGTTCTTTTTTAGAACCATTTTCTGCAACTAATCTTAAAACAACCCCCCTTAAATCAGGATCCATACTCTCCCCCATCTTTAAATCTTCAAACAGGTCAAAGGCTTTTTTGATAGTTTCCCTGTGGCCAAAACCTCCTAAAGCTGATAAAACTAAACTTCTCAAAAGTGATGTTGTATGAGGTTCTCCAGATTTTTTTGACCAGCCTACTTTTTTGGCAATACTATCATACAGATCCTGTCCATAAAGCCTGAAGTTATCATAAAACTTTTCATGAGTTATTAAATTATCCAGGGTATTAAGCTGCGAGGTAATCTCCGCCCAAACTGTAAAATCATCTTCATTTTTATATCCCTGGGCTAGTTCTAAAGCAAAATGGGTGGGGAGCTGATCTGATTGGGATAGATCAAAGGCATCTCTGATTACCCCTAACCTGTCTGGTGCTTCAAGTTCTTTTTTAGATATTGGATCTTTCAGTTTTAATAGAAGCTGCGAAGGGTAATCAATTCTGGTGATACTAACTTCTCCTGAGTTTAATTTAATCCAACCACTGGGTTTACCAATTTCTGTAGTTTTTTTATTGATTAAGATGTGGCCAATTTTTTTTGAACCTGATTTTTTAAAATATATTGGGGTTGTCCAGACTGTTTTATCTTCTGAGGATTTTCGTGAGAGCGGGCTGGAATAAAATCTTGATTGAGTTAATCTTAGATTTTTTCCTGAATCAAAAACCTGGATTAGTGGATAACCTGGTTTACTTGTCCAATTACCCATTATTTTAGTCACAGGCTTACCAGAAACTTCTTCCAGAGAATGCCAGAGATCTTCTGTTAAAGCATTTGAATAGGCATGTTTTTTTAAATAGTGCCTCAATCCATCCCTAAAGTCTTTATCACCCAAATAGTTGTAAAGCATCCTTAAAACTGAGGCTCCTTTTGAGTAAGAAACCCTGTCAAAAATTTCTGCAATTTCAGAGGGGTGTACTACTTCTACTTCTATTGGGTGGGTATTTTCCAATGCATCAAGTTTTAAGGCAGACCCTAAGTCTGAATAGACAAATTGAGTCCAGATATCCCACTCAGGAAAAATTTTATCAACTGCCAAATATTCTATAAAGGAAGCAAAACCCTCATTTAACCAAAGATGAGTCCACCACTCCATTGTGACTAAGTTTCCAAACCATTGATGGGCAAGCTCATGGGCAATGACCAGTGCTACCCATTGTTTATTTGCAGTAGAGGATTTTTCTGGATCAACTAAAATAGCAGATTCCCTATAAGTTACAGCTCCCCAGTTTTCCATTGCACCTGCTGCAAAGTCAGGGATGGCTATCAGGTCTGAAACAGGAAGTGGGTATTTTATATCAAAATAATCTTCATAAAAATCCAGAGTTTTTACTGCCACATCAAGTGCAAATTTAGCTTGCAAACTTTTACCTGGAGTTACAAAAACCCTGACCATTACCCCACCTTTTGTTTTTTTCTCAATGTATTCAAAGTCTCCAACTATAAAAGCCAAAAGATAGGTAGACATCCTGGGGGTAGATTCAAATTTGACTGACTTATATCCCCCATCATGCTCTAAAACTTCAGATTCTATGGTATTTGAGATAACTGTTTTTTCTTTTGGGACCATTAAAGTTACATCAAAGACAGCTTTTGCAGATGGTTCATCTATACATGGAAAAGCCCTTCTGGCATCTGTTGATTCAAACTGGGTAGTAGCTAAATATTTTTCTTCTCCATTATGGATATATTTTGACCTGTAAAAACCTCTCATCTGATCATTTAATATACCTGTAAACTTAAGCTTTATTTTCTGTTTTCCAGATATAGGTTTTTTAAAGGTCAGGGTAACAGTTTCTGCAGCCTGGTCATATGAAACATTTGCATCTTCAGAAAAAACTTCAAGTTCTGCAGCATGCAAGGTAATTGCTTTTGATGGCTTATCCAAGCTCAGCCACATTGTTTCTTCACCAGTGAATGTAAAACCTTCTAAATCAGGTTTTAGAAAAATTTCATATCTTTCTGGTTTAATATGAGCTGGTAGCCTAGCAGATTTTTTAATCATCGGATGTATTTTATTGTTCAAACCGATTATATGCAAGGATTTAATATAACTTATATGCGTACGTACGGATTTTTGTTAGGTGAAGAAATATTCTATCAGTTTATCATCGTTTTCAATTTTTTCTGCTTCAATATACTTTACTTCATCATTAACATCAAAGTACTCCCTTATAAAGATTACTATTTCATAACATGGGTATGGATGGACGAACACGCTACTTTGCAGTTTATAAAATCCAAGTTTTTTCATTCTTCTTCTTAATAAATCTCTAGCAAAATTCTTTTTTATTGAAATATCAAAAATAATAATCCTCCATTTTTTGTCCCATTTAGTAGGTTTTTCTGTCTTTAAGTTGTCAATTTCATATCTTTTGAGCTTCTCTTTGCCTTTTTTTGTGAGCTTAATTGAAGTTATCCCATTTTTGTGTTTTATTATTTCTACCAAACCCCGCTTATGGAGCCTTTTTAGTTCTTGATTAATCCTTGCTGTGTCAATCTTTTGAAGTAGTGGCAATATTTTAGCAAGACCAGGAGCTAACATAACCATAGGTATAATACCCAGTATTCCTAAAGCCATTAGAATATTTTTAGCCACCTCTTTTTTGTTTTCCATCAATTAATTTACAAGATTGTAAATTATAACAATTTTGCGTACCTACAAATATTTGTTATATTTTTAATTTATAATCTAATATACTTATCTATATTGTTCAATACAGGTCAAGACAGTTATTTGAGGTCAAGTTCATTAATTGATATAATTTACAGGCTTATTTGCCGAAGTGGCGGAATGGTATACGCGGTAGTCTCAAAAACTACTAGCCGCAAGGCTGTGTGGGTTCGACTCCCACCTTCGGCACTAGAATCAGCTTTACTAAATAAATTAAAAGGTGTATAAAGTTTTATGGAGAGAATTCAGGGAATTGAATCTGGAATAGGTATAAAGCGTGGAGTTATGTTAGATATTCATGATGATATTGATTGTGCTTATTTAAGTTTACCTAGAAAACGCTACTATGTTGACTACAGCAAGGAAGTGAACCCTAAAACAATTGTGGATTTAGGAGTTTTTGGGGTTGAATTTTTAGGAATCTCAAACGGGGTACATATAGCAAGTCTGCCACTAACTGACAACCTTAAAAGAACTTTATCCATGGTGTTTTCCCAAATTGGGATTACTGTCTTTCCTTCTTCTGAAAAAATTTCTTAATTGACTCCCCTACTTCTATCTAATGCTTTCTTCACGAAAATAAGAAAATTATTGCCTTTATTTGTCTATTCTGTTAAACTATGGGGTATGAATTCACCAGAGGGAAAACTTATTATAGGTATATCCGGTGAAAGAGGGAGCGGTAAGAGTACTTTTGCCAAGCTTTTAACAGATGTTGCCTTCCCCTATTCTGTCCAGGTAATTAGATTCTCAGAAATCCTGGATAAAATCCATGCAAAAAGGGGCATTCCCTCTACTCAGGATAATAATCTCTTGCTCTATGGAGAGTTACAAAGGACTTATGACGATGATGCTCTAGAAAGATTTACTTTCAACAGAGCAAGGGTATCTGGGGCTGATATTGTTGTAGTAGATGGACTTAGATTTCTAAAAACAGTCAGGATGTTAAGAGAATTTGATAATAATTTTTTTGTCTATATGAGTGCACAGTTTGATGTCAGATTTCAGAGGGCGAGGGCTGGAGTACAGCGAGCTGATGAAAGAAATATTTCCAGGAAAATGTTTCAGATACAGGACATGGAAGGCAACGAAAGGTTTACAGCTACTTTGGAGAAATATGCTGACTCAATTGTCATAAATAATGGTACGAAAGAAAGAGAACTGCGCCACAGGGCTCATGAGATATTGTACTGGCTTAAGAAAACCGGTCAATTGACTTACCCCTATCCTTTTGTTACAAAAACTGGACAGTGAAAAATAAACTCGTGATTGGGCTGGTGGGTGAAAAGGGTTCAGGTAAGGAGACATTTGGGAACTTTTTAATGGAAATTGCTAAAGATGAAATGATAGTTAGGATTCATTTTTCAGATATTTTAAAGGAAACTTTGGAACTTTGGAATATTCCCCAAACCAGAAAAAACCTTCAGGATCTGGCAGTTTTATTTGTCAAATTTTTTAATAAAGATGCACTCTCTTATGCAACTTTTGAAAGGGCAAAAAAGCTTAATGCAGATTTAGTGATTTTAGACGGAGTCAGGTGGAAATCTGATGTAACTTTAGTTAGGCAATTTCCAAATAATTTACTTATTTATATAACTGCTGATGTTAAAAAAAGATTTGACAGATTAAAAAAAAGGAATTCAAAGGTGGGTGAAGGGTCAATGAGTTTTAAACAATTTTTAAAAGAAGAAAAAGCTAAAAATGAGCTTTTAATTCCTAAAATTGGGGCAAGGGCAGATATCAAATTAGAGAATAATGGGAGCTTGGATAAATTTAAAAAAAAGATAAAAGAGGTTTATTCTACTCTCCAATTGTAACAACATTATTTAAATCTGTTTTTTGGGATTTTAAAAAGAAGTAAGCAATAATAATAACAGTCACAATTGGCGAGAGCCACTCCGGGATGTGCCAGTGGAAACCCTCCAAGACCATAATTGTTCCCAAAGCCAGGATTGAATACATTGCACCATTTTTTAAAAAAACATATCTTTTAATCCTTTCTATATTTCCAATAGTCAATTGCCTGACAACTACTGCCCCCAAACCATTTCCTAGTAAAATTAATGGGATTGAAAAAGTAAAAGCAAATGCTCCCAAAACTCCATCTATAGAAAAGGTTGCATCTATTACTTCAAGGTAAAATATTTTAGATAAATCAGATTGGGCAGAATTTCCTGACAACAATTTTTCTTCTGCCTCTTTTGCATTTTCTTTAAAACCATGGGTTATAAAAAAAGCTGTGGAACCAATAACTGCCCCAAAAGCTATCAGCGGATTATCTTTTAGTGCAAACCAGACAATAATTGATAAAAGAACTGAAACTACTGCATAGAACCAAACTCCTTGTTTAAAGAAAAACTTTTCTCCTTTTAAACCTAAATTTTTTTCTTCCAAAAAAAGCCAGTGAAAGAATAAAAATAACAGAAATGTCCCACCTCCAACTAAAAGCATTGGGGCAGATTTATTAATGGCTTCCACTACCTTTGGGTCTGAAGAAAATGTAGCAGTAATTGCACCAATGGGGCCAAGCTCTGGAACTGTTAGAAAAACTATCAAAAAAGGCAGAACTCCTCTGACTACAAATACTGCAATAAGCATCCCCCATATTAAAAACCATCTTCTGGCCCGCTGGGACATGGTAGAGAGGACTTCTGCATTGATAACTGCATTATCAATTGAAGAGACTGTTTCAAATAAAACAAGTCCTCCAACTACAAGAAAAATTGAAAGAATATCCATAGACTCAAGTATATTTTATGAAGGTAAAAATTAAAAGATGAATTTATGCTGCTGCGGCGGCAGGGGTTTTTGCTGCAGACTCTTCTTTGGGAGTTGCTGGTTTTCTGGTTTTTTCCATGCCATAAAACTTGACCCTGTCAGCCCGAAAGATTAGTGGGATCTCACCTGTGGGACCATTTCGGTGTTTTTCAATGGCCAGAGTCACCTGCTCCATTTGATCAGGGTCTTCCCTATAGATAAACATAACCACATCTGCATCCTGTTCAATTGCACCAGATTCCCTTAGATCTGCAAGCTGGGGCTTTTTTGTGCCTCCCCTATTTTCTACAGACCTATTAAGTTGGGAGAGGGCAAAAACAGGGACCTTTAATTCCCTGGCCAGATTTTTTAAGCCCTGGGATATTTCTGAAACTTCCTGGACCCTGTTTTCCAAATTCCTGCCTCTGATTAGCTGGAGATAATCCACTACAATTAATTTTAATCCATGCTCTGCCTGAAGCCTTCTGGCTTTGGTCCTAATCTCTGAGAGGGATGCACCTGGGGTGTCATCTATAAATAATGGTGCTTCTGCTAACTGTCCCATGGCATGGGAGAGCCTGTCAAAATCTTTATCATCTAATCTGCCTGTTTTTAATTTCCAGGCATCTATATCTGCCTGGGCTACTAAAAGCCTGTCCACAAGCTCTTCCTGAGACATCTCCAAAGAAAAAATCCCAACTGGAACTCCTGCATTAACTGCAACATGCTGGGCTATATTTAGGGCAAATGAAGTTTTTCCCATACCAGGGCGGGCTGCAAAAATTATTAAGTTAGAGTCCTGGAGCCCTGCTAATTTATTATCTAAATCTTTAAAGCCTGTTGGAATGCCCCTTAGTTTTCCTGCAGATTTTTGAATCTCATCTAACCTGTCAAAAGACTGGGCCAGGGCATCTTTAAGCTGGATAAAATCCCTTTTTGTGTGGGCCTGGGAGAGAGCAAATATAGACTGTTCACACTCTTCAATAATTTCATTAATGGCTGATCTTTCATCATATGCCATCTCTACAAATTTAGTTGATGAGGAAATTAGGGTTCTTCTTAAAGCATGTTCTGCAATAATTCTGGCATAGGAAAGGACATGAGCTGAGGTTGGGACCATATTAACAAGCTCTGCTAAATAGGCACTTCCCCCTACTCTGTCTAAAACCCCATTTTGTTTTAATTTCTCTGTGACAGTGACTAAATCAATTGGTTCTCTTTTTTCAAACAGTTCAACTACAGCATTAAAGATGTTGCCGTGCTGCTCAGTTTTATAAAAATGATGAGGTTTTAAAATTTCTGCAACCTCTACCACTGCATCTTTGTCTATTAAAAGGGCACCCAGAAGGGATTGTTCTGCTTCTATATTTTGAGGAGGAAGCTTAATGGTAGTCCCCATGCTAATAGGTTGTGGTTTTTTGATTGATCTGATAGTTGATTGGGTTGCCATGATTTAGGAATTTTCAATTTAAAATTTTAAATTTTTTAAACTTTGTTTAAAACAATTACCTGTGTTTCATCAGGCAGTTTGTCTTTTGTAATTGAGAATTTATTTTGAGGTTCAATGCTGCCAACCCCCATTTCTTTTAGGAATAAGTCCACCCCGTCCAGAGGAAATTTTAACCCATCAATTTTAAAGTGCATTGGAATAACAATTTTTGGTTCAAGCTGTGAGACAACCTGAGCTGCTACAGGTGCATCAATGGTGTAAGTTCCACCTACAGGGATTAAGACTATATCCACCGGGCCAATTTCTTCTAATTGCTCCTGGGTTAAAGTGTGGCCTAAATCACCCAAATGAAGCACTGAGACTCCATCTATTTCTATGTTATAAACTGTATTCCTGCCTCTTTCCTCACCATTTTTGCTGTCATGGAAAACAGATACCCCTGTGACTGCGACTCCTTTTACTTCATATTCTCCAGGCCCTTCAATTTTAACAGAATTACCCTCAATAGCTTTTAAGTTAGAGTGATCTTCATGGTCATGGGTTTTTAAGGCTAAATCTGCAATAAGTTCTGATGGCTTTGGAAGTTTAAGGCCTGTAAATTCAGAATAAAAAGGGTCAATAATAGCCTGAGTCTGTTTTCCTTTAAGTTTAAACATGGCTTGACCAAACCAAATAATATCCATCTTGTGGAATCTTAGCAAAATCAGAATTTACAAACAAGATCTTTTTAACATATACTACTAGAGCAAAAGAATGCCTCTGCCTATGAAAAAAATTTCAGAACACTCTGAGAACTCAGATAAACAGAAAGCCAGTGATCCAGAAAATCAGAAATCTGATTTATCTGAAAAAACTGATACTTCTGGTAAACTGAGTCATTCTGAGTTTTCCGATAAATACAAACAATCTTTAATCGACAAAGAGATTTCAACAAAAACTTTTATTTTATCCCACTTTTTCTTACTTTTAATTTCACTCCTGGCTATTGTTGGTCTTTATTATTACCTCTATGGAGATGCGTCAGATGACTGGAAAAATATGGCTCCATTAACCCAGGCACCAAAAAGTTTAACTCTGGAGGTCAATAACCCTGATGATGACTCTTTAGTTTTTGATAAAAATTTAGTTATTTCAGGAAAAACTATGCCTGGTGCAGTGCTTATAGTAACTATAAATGGGGCTGATTTAGGGTTTGAAAGTAATAAAAAGGGGGATTTTTCTAAAATAGTTACATTAACATCAGGGGCTAATACCTTTACGATTACAGCTTTAGATTCCAGGGGCGGGAGTAAAACTGTAGAAAAGGTAGTTTATTACTCTGAGGAGAAAATATAATGCGAATCATCAAGGCAATTGTTGTTTCATTGTTAATTGTTAATTGTTCATTGTTCATTGTTCCAGTTTTTGCCCAGGATAAAACTGCCACCCAAACAGCAACTGAATCATCTAGTTTATCTTCAAAACTTGAGGATTTAAAAAAAGAAATTGCTTCAAAAGCAGCCCAGATTAAACTAGAGGTTAATAAAAAATTAGAAAATAAAGCTTATGTGGGGACAGTTTTATTAAATGAAGGTAGTCAGATTAAGCTTCAGACAATAGGGGGTATTAAAAATATTTCTACAAATGAATACACAAATTTTGAATCTAAAACTAAAGTTAAACCAAAAACCAAGCTAAGCATTAAAAATATTGCAGAAGGTGATTATATTGCAGGGCTTGGGGATATTGATGATAAAAAAGTTTTGGTAGCTAAAAAATTAATTAAACTTGATAGTGTTGCAACTGATTCTGCTAAAGTAGTTTGGGGAGCTGTAACATCAAGAGAGAGTTATACTGTTCATATACAAACACCTGAAGATAAGTTTTTAGATTTAATTACTTCTGGTATAACTAAGTTTTTTAAAGGAAGTGAGGAAGCAAGCTTAACAGATGCTAAAAAAGATGCTGCAATAGTGTCAAAGGGTGTAGAAGGAGATGATGGAGCAATAAGGTCAAGGTTTATATACTTTGTTTCACCAGGGACAGGTGAGTCAGATAAACAAACAGCCAGCCCTGCTGCTGCAAAAAAACCCTAAGCTATTTTTGATTCTGGAATTTTTGAAGTCTCTGCCCTTTTTTCTTTACTTTTAATATAGTTTAATGATCTTCCTAAACCAACGGTCAGTGCGTTGCTAATATTCATTATTTTGGCATATTTATTACTTCTTTCTAGAAAATTCTCTACTTCTTGTCTACAAAGTGAAACTTTTTTGGCAAACCTTCCATTTCCTGTTTCTTCAATCATCCCAGCTCCTTCTAAAACTTCCATTACAGGGGGCAACATATCGTTAAATTCACTCCAACATTCTTCTACTATAATTACATGTTTATTGTCTTTTTCATACTTACCTCTTTTGTCTCCAAGATAGCTTATTTGAGCCTCCGTTTCTGCAAAATCTCTAAATGTAAATTCTTCCTCCATAAGAGCCAATGCTAAAATTGCTGCATTAATCCTAGATTGGTTTATTCCCCGGTCAAGTTGTTCTTTCTTTTTTGGATCAAAAGGCTCAACCAGTGGAACGATCATGGGTTTATGAAATCTTCCAGAAAGGTAAATCTTCCAACTATTCAATTCATCTAATGCTTGGTTAAATTGGATAGAAAAATATTTTGCGGGTTTAACTTCACCACCTAAATTTAAACTTGTATGATAAAAACTAGGACCTCTTTTGTTATAAAGTTCATGAAACATCAACCAATGGGGAAAACCATAATCTGGAGAATTATTTGCCAAATTTTCTTCATGGAATTGCCGGCTATTATCTATAAAGACTCCTAAATCAAGCATTCCACTAGTTTGCCCCTCTTTATATAGTGACGAACCATAAACAAACAGAAATTGGGTATTTCCTCCTCTAAAGCGTTCTGTTGCTTCCATTAACGAGTCAGAAACCGTAACATGACGCGGATAATAAGTAGGAAAGCTTGTAGGGCTAGGGGCTTTCAATATTGGGTCATCAAACCTGACAATTCTTTCCATTTACAGGTATTTATCTTTTTTTTCTTCCTTTAGCTTTTCCACAACTTTTTTAACATCCTGGGTTTTATCCTTTGCTACTATTAATAATGCATCATTTGTGTCTACAATAATTACATCTTCTAATCCAACCAGGGCAATTAGTTTACCATTTGCCTCAATTAGTGAGTTACTTGAGCCTATATTAACAAAATCTGTGCCCTTTTCAACCACCACATTTCCATTTGAGTCTTTTTCTTTTAAATCATAAACCACTTTCCAGTCCCCTACGTCTGACCAGTCAAAATCTCCAGGAATAACTACAATGTTACTGGCTTTCTCCGAAACTTCATAATCAATTGAGTTTGGATTTTCCACCTCATCATACAGTTTGTCTATTTGAGACTGAGAAATTTCTTTACTATCTATTATTTTTACCATTACCTTGTGAATTTGAGGACAATGTTTTTCAAAAGCCTTAAGGATAGTTTTTGATGACCAGGTATATAAATTTGCATTCCAGAGATACTGACCAGAAGCTAAAAATGCTTGAGCTGTTGGTAAGTTGGGTTTTTCTTTAAAAGATTCTACTTTAAAAACAAAGCCTTTTTGGGCAATTTTACTTTCTTCTTCCAGTTCCTTACCAATTTTTATATAACCTAATCCTGTATGTGGGAAACTTGGTTTAATTCCAATGGATACTATGACATCTTTAGCTGAGGCAACCCTTAAGGAGGCTAGAGCATTCATTTGAAACCTCTGGTAATTTTTTATAATATGGTCTGCTGCCAAAAAAATAATTGATGCATCTGAACTTGTTTTGTGAATAAAAGCAGATGCAACAGCCATGGCCATAGCTGTGTTCTTGGCCTCAGGTTCTATAATAAAATTTTTTCTGGGGATAGCAGGAAGCTCTTCTATAACATCTTTAGCATGGTCAATATGAGTAATAACAAAAATATTTTCATCTGGGACAATTGGAGCAATTCTTTTGTAGGCAATTTGCAAAAGGGAGACATCATCAAAGAGTTTTAAAAGGTGTTTTGGAGTCTTTTTTCTGGATTTTGGCCAAAGCCTGGTCCCCCCTCCCCCAGCTAAAATTACTGCATAAAAGTTGCTTTCTGGCTGCGCCACAAATTTAAATTTATCCTAATGCTTTAAAAATTACAAGTAATGCCTGATGTCCACCCTTGGGATGGACTGTGCGGACACCTGTGGTAACCCATAGAAATTTGAGACTTGTATGTTTTCATGTTATAATTGAATTTAGAAAAAGGCCCCAGGAGGGTCTTTTTTTATGATAAGATCAAATTATGAATATTAAAGCTTCTACACCAAAAGGATTTAGGGACTATTTGCCCGCTGATGCAATTGCGCGGCAGGTTGTTTTGGAAAAAATTCAAAAAGTCTTTCAAAAATTTGGCTTTGACCCACTGGAAACTCCAACTTTAGAATTTGAGGAGACTTTAACAGGTAAATATGGTGAGGAAGAAAAACTTATATATAAATTTGAAACTCCCGGGGGGGATAAAGTTGCCCTAAAATATGACCAGACAGTTCCACTGGCCAGGGTGATTGCCCAGTATGGTCCAAGAGGTGCACAGACTTTGCCCATCCCTTTTAAAAGATACCAAATCCAGGATGCATACAGAGGTGAGAATCCCCAAAAAGGCAGGTACAGACAGTTTTTGCAGTGTGACGGCGATATTATTGGGATCTCTTCTCCCCTAGCAGATGCTGAGATATTAGCTTTAACTTATGAAATTTATAGTGAGCTAGGGCTGGATGTAGTAATAAAAATAAATGACAGGGCTTTAATTGCTGATGTTGAACCAAAGTTTTTAGCTGCAATTGATAAATTGGGAAAGATTGGGGAAGTTGGGGTATTAGAAGAACTTCAACAAAAAGGGCTATCCAGCAATGAAGCTAGTGAGCTATTAAGTAAAGTCAAGATTTTAAAACCTACACAAAAACTTGATCAGATAATTACCTTTTATAAAGGCATGGGTTATCCTGAGGGATCTTTGCAGTTTGATCCTGCACTAATCAGGGGTTTGGATTATTACACAGGGCTTATTTTAGAGGTAGTTTTAAAATCAGACCCAAATTCTTCTTCTTTAGCAGGTGGCGGTAGGTGGGACAGCTTGATTGGGAAATTTACTGGAATGGATTTAGCGGCTATTGGGTTTGCAATTGGGGTTGACAGGACTATAGAGGCAATGGAGAGTTTGGGGGTTTTGGATGCAGGAAAAACAAGTTCTAAGGTTTTAGTGACTATTTTTTCTGAGCAGTTACAGAATAAGTCACTTGAAATTAGTTCCCGCTTGCGCTCGAACAAAATTCCAACAGAGCTTTGGTTAGATCCAGAAGCAAAACTTGAAAAACAGCTCAAATATGCAGACCAAAAAGGGATTCCATATGCTTTAATTATTGGACCTGATGAGGCAGAGAAAGATATGGTTAATCTAAAAAACCTGACAACTAAAACCCAGGAAACCCTTACCCTTGACGAAGTTATCCAAAAGCTGACATCATAGATAGAGATTGCCACGTCGCTGCGCCCTGCCTGCCGGCAGGCAGGTCCTCGCAATGAGCCTTCGAAGACTAGTCTCTTGCTGCGCAATGACAGGTTTTTCTTATTTTTTCTTATGAGATCTGACCTTTTAAAAAAACCTCTTCCCTATTTAGCTATACTTTTAGCCCATTTAATTTGGGGTGGAAATTATGTAATTGCCAAAATTACCCTAACAGAGTTTCCTCCAATGACTTTAGGGTTTTTAAGGTTTGGGCTGGCCTGCTTACTGATTGTCCCATTTTTAGCTGCTGTTGATTATAGAAAAAAACAGATTAAGCTGGAGCATCTTCCAAGACTTATACTTGCTGCCCTACTTATGGCCTCCATTAATATTACCTTTTTTTATCAAGGACTTAAAAGAATTCCTGCTATAGATGCATCCGTTTTAGAGTTATCAATTCCCATAATTTCTGTGATTGCAGGCTGGTGGATTTTAAAAGAGAAAATATTTATTGCAAATTTATTTGGAATAATTACAGCACTAATAGGTGCAGTAATTATTATTGGACTGCCATTTTTAGTCTTTGGAAATTTTTCTATAGATAATTTATTTGGACACATACTTATACTTTTAGGTTCAGTTTCATTTGTGGCTGGAAGTTTAATTTATAGAAAAATGCTTAAAATTTATCCCCCGCTGGTTATAACTGCATTTACCTTTTTGATAGCTGCATTAGTCTTTTTTATTCCAGCAAGTTTAGAGTATATTTCAAACCCTGAGTGGGTTTTGGGAGTTTCTGTTTTAGGGGTTATGGGATTTTTTTATATTGCAGTATTTTCATCTATTATTGCATATTTTCTAATTTTATATGGGTTATCAAGAATAGAGATTTCCCATGCTAATTTATTCCAGTTTGTTGAACCTGCAGTTGCAGCAACTCTGGCTGTTCCTTTATTGGGTGAAAGAATCTCTTTCTCTTTTATTATTGCAACCTGTTTGATAGTTTTGGGAGTTTATTGGGGAACACTGGGCAAACAAGAGCACCACCATGCCCACCATAAGAGCCATAGAATATGAGTTAGAAGTCAAAATGCAAAATGCAAAATTACAATTCAAAATTTAAAAGTGATTTAAGAGACAGGTGTTTTAAGTTTAGTCTGGACATTATTGCATTAGCAGATACTCTACCAAATAAACGCAGTGCATGGATTATTACTGACCAGTTAATTAGGTCTGCAACTTCTGTTGGTGCAAATTTAGTAGAGGCCAGAGCTTCAAGTTCACGATTAGAGTATAAGAAATTTTATGAAATAGCATTGAAAAGTTCCAATGAAACTAAATACTGGCTGGGTCTATTAAGGGATGCGCATCTCGCTGATGAGAAAGTAATTAATAAACTGCTGGAAGAAATTACAGAAATCTCGAATATGCTTGCTGCAGGGGTCATTAAATTGAAACAAAAATAATTTTTACTTTTTACTTGAATTTTTTGACTTTTAATTTTTGACCTTTGAATTTTGATTCCGTGCCTGGTATACTATATCCCATCATGAAGACAGATATTCATCCTACATATTTTCCGCTGGCTAAGGTGACTTGTGCTTGTGGGAATACTTTTACAACTGGTTCAACCCAGGAGAATATCCGTGTGGAAATTTGTTCTGCCTGCCATCCATTTTTTACAGGCCAGCAAAAGTTTGTGGATACTTTAGGCCAGGTTGATAAATTCCAGAAGAAAACTGAACAGGCTAAAGAAAAATCCCAAATTAAAGCTCAGATTTTACAGGCCAGGGCAGCTAAAACCCAAAAAGACAGAACAGAGAGAGCCTCCCTCAAAGACCTTTTAATGCAGGCAAGAAAATCTGCTTCCAGTTAGCTAATTAATCCTCTCTTTGTCATCCTGAGCGCAGCGAAGGATATATATTCTTCGTCTTCGACTCAGAATGACATATAATTTTCTTATGGATAACAATTATTTAGAAGAACAAATAAACGATATTGATAAAAGAATTGCTGCAAATAAGGAGCTCCTGGAAGATCCTGAACTTAAAGATCTTGCTTTGGCTGAAATTGAAGAGCTGGAGAGACAAAAACAGGAGCTTGTGGAATCTGCAGCAACACCAATGAGTGAGCCGGATGAGTCGAATGATTCGGAGGAGTCGGATGTAAATCCAAATGTGGCAATTATGGAGATTAGGGCTGCTGCTGGTGGTGATGAAGCAGGGCTTTTTGCAGGAGATTTACTGAGGATGTATTTAAGATTTGCTGAGGAAAATAAGTGGATGGTTGAAGAGTTAGATAGGAATGAAGGCGGGATTGGGCAGATTAAGCAGATCGTTTTAAATATAAAGGGCAAAGATGCTTTTTCAAAGTTAAGATTTGAGGGTGGGGTTCACAGGGTTCAAAGAGTCCCTAAAACAGAGAGTTCAGGGAGAATACATACATCTACAGCTACAGTGGCAGTACTACCTGAAGTTTCAGCTAATGAGGTTTATATAAATCCTGCAGATGTAGATTTTGAAGCTTTTAGATCAGGAGGGGCAGGTGGACAAAATGTTAATAAGGTATCTACTGCAGTAAGACTAGTACACAAACCTACAGGTATAGTAGTTACCTGTCAGACAGAGAGATCACAGCTGCAAAATAGGGAAAATGCTATGGCTTTACTTAGAGCTAAACTTTGGGAGATAGAACAAGCCAGACTTTCCAGTGAAGTTGGGGGGAATAGATCTGCAATGGTTGGAGCTGGAGATAGATCTGAGAAGATTAGAACTTATAATTATCCTCAAAACAGACTTACAGATCACAGAATAGGTAAATCCTGGCACAATCTAGAGGATATTCTGGAGGGTAAGTTAGAACCAGTTGTCATAGCACTTCAGGAAGCTTCTCAAATTTAAAATTTGAAATTTACAATTTGAATTCAAATTAAAAAATTAAAATTAAAAATTATGAAAACTGAATCTAATCTCCCAAAGCAATATATTCAGGGTTACACCGAGTTTTACAAGTTAAAATTTAAGTTAACACCTGATGTTTTAATCCCAAGGCCTGAGACTGAATTACTAGTTGAAGAGACCATTAAGTTCGTTAACTCGTTGACTAGTAAACCCGTGGACTCGAGTAAACGAGCAAACGAGTCCACTATACTTGATATTGGGACTGGGTCCGGTTGTATTGCTATTTCAGTTGCTAAAAATTTGCCTAATACAAAAATTATTGCAACAGATGTTTCCCCTAAAGCTTTAGAGATTGCAAAACTTAATGCAAAATTCCACAGGGTTGAAAATAAAATTATATTTTTAGAAAGTGATCTTTTGGATTATTTAGCTTCCCACCTTAAAGGTGGATTCGTAAAAGCTCCAGATGTGATAGCTGCAAATCTGCCTTATATCCCTTCTGCCAGAGTGATGCTTTTAGATCCTATGGTCAGAGATTTTGAACCTAAAATTGCTTTAGATGGCGGAAGGGATGGTTTTGAACTTTATAGAAAACTTTTTGCCCAGATAACTGAAAAGAAGGTCTTCCCAAAGGTTTTAATAATAGAAATTGATTATACTCAGGCAGAGTTAGCTAAAGCTGAGGCAAAAAAGTACTTCCCTAAGGCTCAAGCATATATTAAAATGGATTTAGCTAAATTAGAAAGGTTTTTAGTCTTGAAGTTTCACAACTAATATTGTGAAACTTCTCAGTAAAGCTTAGGACTGTGCTACTGATAGAATTTTAAAATGTTAAAACTGCCATTTTTAGATAAACTTTCTTCACTTAACCCAAATTTTAAACTCTTACTTTTAGTTTTATTTATTGCCTCAACAGTTGCACTTTTATCCACACTTTTTGTTTATTCTGAGATTAATAGAAAAGAGCAGGAAACTCTTAATGTACTTTTAAATTATGCAGCAGTTGATTTAAAACAGACTGAAGAGCAATTTAATGAAATTAAAACTACTGACCAGGTCCAGTTAAATTTAAAGCTTTTAAAAGAAAATAAAGATATAAATGAAAATTATAAACTGGCTATAAAATCTTATGAAGAGATTTTAAAACTTAAGGAGTCAAACCAGAAAACTGAGGAGCTGGATAAATTATTTGCTAAAGTTTTAACACTTCTTTCTGAGAGAAATTATTCTGAAGCAAATAAAAATATTTTAGACTTAAACAAAAAAATTGCAGATTTAACACCAAAAGCACCAGCAACTGCTAAAATCCCAGAGAATGTTAAGGTTTCAAATACACCTCCCGGGGTTGGGTATTCCCAGCAGAGGGTGGATGTTGAAGGTTTGGGGTCTTACTTAGTAAGCATTATTTCTGCAGATTTAAACTCAACCAGAGTGATTGTGGATACTGCATCAGGTGAGGACTGCTCAAATGCTTGCCCTACCCTACCTTTAGGAGAGTATGTTTCCAGGAATGGGGCATTTGCAGGAGTTAATGGGTCTTACTTTTGTCCAGAAGCATACCCTTCCTGTGCAGGGAAAACTAACTCTTTTGATACACTTTTAATGAATAAAAATAAAGTTTATTTTAATTCTGATAACAATGTTTTCTCCACAGTCCCTGCTATAATTTTTTCTGGAAATTCTGGCAGGATTGTTGGTGCATCTTCTGAGTGGGGCAGGGATACAAGTGTAGATACTGTGATTGCCAACCATCCTGCTTTAGTTATGGGTGGAAATGTTAGCTTTGGAGGAAATGATGATCCAAAACAGGGATCTAAAGGAAACAGGTCCTTTGTGGGGTTTACAGATTCAACTGTTTATATTGGGGTAGTACACAATGCTACAGTAGCTGAATCAGCCAGGGTTTTAGCTGCAATGGGAGTCCAAAATGCCTTAAACTTAGATTCTGGGGGTTCAACTGCCCTCTGGAGTGGGGGTTACAAAGTAGGACCTGGTAGGAATATAGCAAATGCTGTGTTGCTGGTTGGAAAGTAATTAAGTTTTTATAAGCTATTGGTTTGGGGCTTCCTGGAGGGCAGCTTCAATAGTTTTAGTATTTCCATCTGTCCAGACTTCTAAAGAAACAGAATCCCCTACTTTTTTCTTCTGGATAATTTCTGAAACCTGGTTTTGGGCATTAATATCAGCTCCATCAATTTTGGTAATAATATCCCCAGGATTTATTCCTGCCTTCTGGGCTGGTGAACCATCTACTATTTCCTGGACATATGCTCCCTGAGGAACTTTATTTAAAATACCTACATCCTGGGTTACCAGTGTATATCTTATGCCCAGGAAAGGCCTTGAGATCTTACCAGTCCTGACAAATTCATCAACTATATTTTTAACTTTGTTTATGGGTATTGCAAAACCTATATTTTGGGCACCCTCAGTTGTAGCAACGTTTACTCCTATAACCTGACCTGCAGAATTTAGAAGGGGGCCACCAGAGTTACCAGGATTAATGGCAGCATCAGTTTGGATCAGATCATCTAGAGTTTCAAGGGTACCTGAGAAGGGATCGCCTGCAGAGACTGAGCGGCCTAAACCTGAGACAATTCCAGAAGTGACTGTGTTATCAAGCCTGCCTAAAGCATTTCCAATTGCAATGGCAGTTTGGCCAACTCTTAACTTTTGGGAATCTCCAAGTTCTAAGGCTTTAAGATTATTAGGATCGACCTGGACAATTGCTAAATCTAGGGTTGGATCCCTATAAATACTTTTAATATCAAGCTTGGTTCCGTCTTTTGTGACCACAGAATAGGTTGTGTTTGTATCTGAAACTACATGCCTGTTGGTGACTATCACTCCTTTTTCTGAGCTGGCTACAAAGCCAGTACCAATTGTTGCCTGCTGGGTCCTGGGTAAAGCCAGAGGATTAAATGGATTAACTAATCTTTGGGTTACTCCGATAGCTACAACTGAGGGTGAGGTTTGATCTACAACAGCTATAATAGCATTTTCTTCTTCAACAACAGTCCTAGTCTCATTATTTTGAATTTGAGTTCCAGGGGCTTTAAAGAAGTTGAAATTTAGCTTGCCCTGCTCTGACAGCTTTTGGACCCCAAAAGCTGTTAAGCCAATGATAACAAGAACTATAATTAATCTTCTAAGCCTATCATTCATGAGAGATTATTCTAACATAAAGATACAAGAGCAAACTGAGAAAAAGCTTAAATTAATTCAATGTTTCTAAGGCTTTATCAAGCTGGGGGTCTTTAGCTGGATCTTTTAGATCCTCATCTGTTAGTTCTACTACAATATCTGGGGTTAAGCCTGTTTCATGGATCCACCTGCCAGAGGGGGTTAACCATTTAGCTGTGGTGATATGGATGCCTGTTCCACCAGGCAGGTCCTGAGATTCCTGAATTGTACCTTTACCAAAAGACTGGGTTCCCAAAAGTTTTCCTCTTTTAGTATCCTGAATTGCTCCTGCAACTATTTCTGAGGCAGAGGCTGATCCTTTGTTGATCAAAACAACCAGAGGAAGTTTTAAAAGTTTACCTACTCTGTTTACTTTATATGGTGTTTTTTCACCTGCAGAGTTTTCCTGTAAGACAATATTGCCGTTTTCAATAAATTCAGACCCTATAAATACAGAACCATCTAAAAATCCTCCCGGATTGTTTCTCATATCCAAAATTACACCTGAGGCACCCATTGCCAGTGTGTCTGATACAGCCTGGTTCCATTCATCAAAAGTCCTTTCACCAAAGCGGGTTAGTTTAATATAAGCAATCTTTTTGCCTGAAGGAGTGGTTTTTTGTTCAACTTCAACACTTTTGACTACAATAGTATCACGCTGAAGTGAAAGGTCTCTGGGTTTTTCATCACCCTCCCTGTAAGTCTGAAGAGAAATTTTTGAACCTTTGGGCCCTCTGATTAAATTGACTGCTTCAGGAAGTGAGAAACTGGTTGAGTCCTTATCCTCAATTTTTAAGATCATATCCCCAGCTAAAATCCCTGCCTTTTCAGCCGGTGTACCTTTGAGCGGGGCAATAACCACAAGCCTTTTATCTTTATTGAAACCCAGCTGGATTCCTACACCTTCAAAGCTTCCACCCAATTCTTCTTTAGTTGATTTTTGCTGATCAGGAGGGAGAAAGACTGTGTATGGATCACCCAAAGCCTGGACCATGCCGGCAATTGCTCCATAATACATCTTTTGAGGGTCGATAGCTTTTTTATCTACATATTCTTTTGAAACCAGGTCCCAAGTATCCCAAAAAAGCTTAAAATCAATATTTTGCTTATCGAGGGGAGGAGTCTGGTTGGAGATGGTAAATTGAGGCTTAAAGTTAGTCCAGGAAAGGGAAAGGTCCCGGTGCCCTAGCTGCCAGCCAATGATAAAAGTCAAAAGGGCAATTGCGAAAGTTATTCCATTGGTTTTAGACAATAAATTTTTCATGGGTGTGAGCTTAGAACTTCCAGGTTTGGAAAGGGTACTTTGATCATCTTCTTTTGAGTCTGCACTGCGACTAAGTATGTTGATATTCCTGATTCTAGCATAGAAGTTGATTTATCAATAGCAATTATCTTACCCTGGGCGCCCATAAATGGCGGCCAGATTATCCTCACCAAATCTCCCAAATTTAGGTCAACAATTCTCAATTCGGGTTTTATTATTGGAGATTTTGATAAAGGTAATATTGGTAAGGTTGCTTTTCTGACAGCCAGTATACTACTTGAGGTAGCAGCTGGCAAGAGCAGCAAGTTTAAATTTCCATTGACAAAGACAAATTTCCCGTTAAAACTTTTTATTAAATTAAAGATATCTTCTCCTATTGGGATCAATCCAAACCCTTCTGTTGCCATAAGTGAGATTCCAACATCTGTACCAAGCTTATCATGAGGGTCCAGGGTAGCAACTATTGAAAGGTAGTCACTCAAGTTAAGACCTCCGCTAATTATGCCTGAAACGCCAATTACAGCTGCTTTTCTTAAAGCTTCTCCATAAATAAGCGCACCTGTAACAATAATCTGCCGGTGCATATCTTCTTTAATTTCAATCCCGCTTACCAAATTTGATGAATTTCCTATTAGATGCAGAATTCCTCCCCTCTCTCTTCCGGATCCAATCACACCATAAACTTTAGTAGCGATAGTGCGCACTAATACTTCCCCATTTCTTTGATCAATCCCGTCAACTATTCCAAAAACTCCTGAGGTCATGGGTAACTCTTTAGATAAAAATTTAAGCCTTAAGTCTCCTGTTTTAGGGTTGTATTCCTCAATTAAACCATCAGTTGGGGCTGTTATTACCTTGTCCCCAAAGATGCTTTTTTTATATGCTAAAAGCTCGCCTTTATAGATAAAGCGGCCAAGAGGTACCTGTAGGTACTTAATACCTTCCGGGGCCGCTACACCAAGTTCCCTTCTTAAGTTCACTGATGAATATCCGGCATCCAGGGTATAACTTCCTATTATATCGTCGGGCATAACTTCCTGGTTGACAACTGCCTTAAGCTTGCCGCTGCCCGGAAGGACTCTTCTTATATGCACAAACTGGTTTTCTAAAATTCTGACTCTAAAGTTTGCATTCATAATTTTTTCAAAGTTTCAAGCCCACTTTCTTAAATCTATAATCAGCCCTAAATCTCCGCCTGGCGCAATACCTTCAAGAGACTGTCCTATTTTGATCCTTAAGTGCTTATCTTTATAGGGAAAAAGCATAACCCCTCCTGGCTTTAATTGTCCAATATTGGTTCCATTGACTTCTAAGCTTAGGTTATCAACTACCCCATTGAATGGGGGCGCAACAGATGAGCCAATCAGCTTTGTAACTCCTATATTTTTAATATTTAATGTTGTTATGCCCTGGGGATTTAAGGCCTGAAGCAGAGCAATAACCAGATTGATGAGTGGTGGGAATCTTGTCAAAAAATTTTCAGGTATTACAATTTTTTGTTCTTTTGGTGAGTAAATTTTCTCAGGCTGGCGAAAAACAGCTTCTCTTAAAATTGCCAGGTCAATGTTTAAATCTTCTTTGGTCAAAGGCACAACCTGTGGATACAAAAGCCTGTTTCCAATTGAGTTTTGCAGAGTGTGAAGGTCACCTCTTTGTTTTAACCAGGATGCTATATCAGAAATTGGGATTCTCTCAAGGTCTGCAAAGATATCAAAAACACCTGAAAGACGGGGCATTAATTAATAATATCAAATTACCAAGTCTCCAAGATACAAGTAACAAACAATTTTAAATGTTTAAATATTAAAAATTCTAACATTGTTTGTACCTTGGTTTATTGTAACTTGGAGACTTAAATTATATTCTGGGGACAAATGGCAGGATTGCCAGATGGCGGGCATGTTTGATCTCCCTGGATAGGGCTCTTTGGTGTTTTGAGCAGACACCAGAACGCAGCCTGCTTGAGATGCGGGCCCTGTCATTCATGAACTTTCTTAAGGCTGAAGAATCAGTATAAGAAGGTTCTAAACTATTTTCACAAAAATGACATACCTTTTTAGTTGCCATAGCTTCAAATTATACATTAAACTTCACAAAATTCCAAGCTTTTTGTACTTAACTTATTTATTTAGATTTTTGCAGAATCTGGTAATAACCATATAAGCAGGGTTCCATCTCTTGTTTCTCCACTTTGAATTTGCCTGCCAACCTCTTTAGCAGCCTTTTCTATCATAAATCTTAAACTACCCATACTCTCACCTTCGTCAAGTTCTAATTCTAAAATTTGATCTATATCCAGTCCCTTGATTGCCTTTCTATATGGTGCCCTCTTATGATAGATATTACTAAATATAGTTGTTTTGACTTTCCTTTCTTTAATTTTTTTAAACATATTTTCCATGCATTCAACTATCTCTTCATCACTTTTTGACCTAAACTCTGGAATTGATCTAACTGATTCAAAAAAATTTAAAGTATTTTCACCATTTAATGAACTTTTGAGAAATCCTTTAAGTTTTTCAATAGCTCTATACCAGCTGTTTCTGGTATTAGCTACAATATTAACTTTAATTTGCTTCCATTTGCTTAAGGGTACTTTATTTATTTTTTCTTTATATAGCTCTTGGGCTAATTGTGTTAGGGTTTCATATTTCCTTGAACTATCTGGGTTACGAACGAATCCACCTAAAAGTACTTCCAATTGATGTTCAGTTAGGTCAGTGTTGTCACCACCATTTTTTTCTGCGTGAGGCTTGCTCCTTAATAATAAAAATCTTTCTTCCAGTGTAGGCTTTTTTTTAAAAGATTCTGGAACTGTCTCTCTGGCTAAAAGATCAAATAATTCTTTAGCTGAAAGCTGTCCATAAACATTGTGGTCTCTTGCCTCATTTACAGTCCTTAAAAGGGAGGGATCGAGTTCTTGGGTCTCAAGATCTGGGTTTGCAACTAGTAGAGAAAAAAATCTAAGATGAGCTCTTATTTCACCTGGCTGAATAGATAAACTAGACTCTTTTTCATTTTTTAGACCTAAGGCCTTTTGGGTATCTAAAAATGTCTGGCTAACTCCATCTAGGTGTGGAAAAACAAGTATGCTATCAGCAGCAGTGATCGCTGAGGCAGCCCTGGAAACAATTGCACAGACCTGATGATCATTTAAACTTTTAAGTAAGGGTCTTGGTTCTGAACCGTTAACCTCTTGAGACTCTCCTATTTCTTCTAGCAGTTTTGAATCTATGGGAGAAAACGGTTCAGGTCTTTGTTCACTTAAGATTTCTACTAAACTTTTTTTTGGGATAGTGTAATTGGCTGAGGCAGTCAAAATCTGAGATTTCTGCGCCGCTTCTTCATCATCTTCAATACCATATCTAGCAAACTCAGTTTGGACAAATTCACCAAGCTCTCTAACTTTTCTCATCCTCCTTCCGTGTATATCTTGTGTTCTGCGGATAGGCTCTGCTAAAACTGCCTCTAACAGCTGTTTATCTTTTTCTGCGAGCCTCTCAACTTCTGGTTGAAGAGCTATAACCTGGCTCTGGTAGCGTTCAGCCAGCCTATTAAAATCAGCTTCTATTTGTTTCATTAGAAAAATTAGTTAATCTGTGGGGATGAGTTTTAAGATAACTGCAGAAATATCCATCTTCCTCCAAAAAGGATCTGATCTCAGTAAGCCTGCTTTCGTTCTAGCAGTGTCATGAGCACCTTCACCTGTTACCACTGCTGCAAGTTTAGTATACAAGCTATTATCTGATATTTTTAATAACTCTGCTAATTCAGCTTCAGTTGGATTTTTAGCTTTAAGGAATTCAAATGCCTCATCTAAATTAATAATTTCTAATGCCCCTCTAGCTCTTTGTTCATAACTTGAAAATTTCATTCTACCTCTTAAAACAACAAATCTGGTACGAAAAGCTAATTCTTCGCCTGGTGTAATCTCCTGGTCCTCTGTTTGAATTGGTTCCAGAAGTCTATTTATTTCCAGGGTTTGGGACCCAGAAGTGGATTGATCACTTTGCTCACCTTCCTTAACCTTAGGCCCAGTAAATCCTGCTAACTTTTCCTCTTTGGTCTTAGGAACAAATGGCTTATAGTAGAGATCAAATGGAGTCTTAATTCTTCTTAATAGATCCAGGGAAAGTTCTGGTGTTAGACCTGGATATTCACTATCCAACCATCTCGCATATTGTGAAATATGAGGAGTAGAACCATCATGTTTTCTAATCCAGTTTTCAAATTTTACAGAAACAGATCCTTCTTGGTCAAGCTGAGCTATAAAAATTCCATTTCTTTTATTTTGTTCAACTATAAAACTTCTGAGGATTGCACCGGTTGGATATGCTAAGGGATGGTGACCCCAATCTTGTTGGGAGGGATATCTATTCCTGAGGACTGCGAGATAAGCATACATTTCTTCAAGTGGTGTAAAATCTTTGAAATCCCTTAAAAAAGAATATTCTTCTTGTCTTACTCCTACCTGACCCCAAGTTAACCCAATATTGCAGCAGTTGCCGGATATTTCAGCTACCAGATCATCTTTAAGTGCAGGTGCTGCATCTAAGTCGGGCTCCTGACCTACAGCAATAACCTTCAACTGAGAATACTCATCTGGTATGCCTTCTATCATATTAAGAAGAAAATATACTACTTTTTTTTGGAAAAGGAAAGGAATGGGATAAGGATTAAAATGGAAGGTCTTCTATGTCTTCAATATCTTCTTTTTGGGTTTTAGGTTTTTCCTCTTTTTTAGCCTCTTCAGGCTGCTCAGCTTTTTCTTCTACAGCTTCAGGGAGATCTTCTGCTACTGCAGCCTGGGGTGTGGATTCTACCTGGCGGGAAGGAAGCTCTGCTTCTGAAGTATCTGCAGCAGTATAATCACCTGTGCCATTTTTAGAGGTTAATAAAATCATGTCTTCTATAACAATTTCTGTGGTGTTTCTTTGATTACCATCCTGGCCTTCCCATGTTCTGTTTTGGAGCCTGCCTGAAACAAAGACCCTGTTTCCTTTTTTTAGAAGCTGTGAGCAAAGTTCAGCCAGTTTATTCCAGGCTACAATCCTATGAAAGTCAGCTTCTTCTTTTTTTTCACCATCTGAAATGTAAGTCCTGTTTGTTGCAATTGAGAATGTAGCAACTGCAGTGCCTGTGGGAGTGTATCGGAGTTCTGGGTCCCTGGTTAAATTACCTATTAGTTCAACTCTATTCCAAGATCTTGATGCCATGTCTTTTTATTTGGATAAATCTAACACATCTTATACTGCTTGAGTAGTATGTTCTGCAGATTCATCCAGCTCTACCTTTTTCTCCTCCATCTTTTCTTCTTTTTTGGTTTCTGTTTTGTTTGTTTTAAGTTTGCTGATACTTGGTGCTTTCACTAAAAGGTATCTTAAGATATCCTCGTTTAATTTTAACTTCTTGTCAATACCTGGAACTTTTGAAGGTTCCTGTTCAAATTCAAAATGAGCATAAAAAGCTTTGTCCTGCCTTTTTATAGGATAAGAGAGGGATCTTTGACCCCAAAGGTCTTCTTTTATAAGGTTATCAAAATCTTTAGCTACAGAAGATAAGAGCTCTTTGCGCTCTTCATCTTTTAGGCTATCTCTTAATAAAATTGTTAACAAATATTTTTGCATGAGGGTAATTGTACTAGTTTGAGATTAAGAATTCAACTACATCTCCATCTTTTATTTCATAATCTTTGCCTTCTGTCCTAACCCAGCCTTTAGATTTTGCATTAGCTAAAGATCCTGCTTCTAAATATTTTTCATATTCTATGACCTGGGCTCTGATGAATTTTTTTTCAAAATCTGTGTGGATTACTCCTGCAGCAGTTGGGGCTTTTGAGCCTTTTTTAGTAGTCCAGGCTCTGACTTCTTTTTTGCCTGCAGTTAAAAAAGAGATTAAACCAAGCAGAGAGTAAGCTTTTTTTATTAACCTCTCCAAGCCTGTTTCTTTCAAACCCACTGAACCTAAATATTCTCTTCTATCTTCCTCAGGTAAATCAGCTAGTTCCTCTTCAAGACGGGCACAAATCACTAACTCATTATCATTTGGGTGTGCGACCGCATCACTTAATGATAATTTTTCTTCAGAAATATTAAATACATATAAAATGGGCTTGATTGTTAAAAGAGGCAAGGTTTGAAACCAGGATTTTAACCTTTCATCACCCACCTGATAGTGACCCAGAACATGGCCTTGTTCTAACTCTGACTGAATGTTTTTTAAAATTTCCAGTTTTTGGGATTCAAGAGGGTCTTTAGAACCCCTAACCTCTTTGTCCTGGGCTAAGATAAGTTTCTCTATTACTTGAAGGTCTGATAAAGCAAGCTCTGTTTCTACTGTGTCCTTGTCTGATTTGGGGTCGCTGCTCCCCTCCCTGACTATGTTTGCATCATCAAAGTCCCTTAAAACATGGATTATTGCATCTACTTCTCTAATATGAGACAAAAACTGGTTGCCCAAACCAGCTCCAGTACTTGCACCTTTTACTAAACCTGCAATGTCTACAAATTCAACTACAGCAGGGACTAAGGGTGGGAGAGAATCCATCTTTTCTTCCTGTTTAACAATCTCTGCTAATTTAAGTAGCCTGTTATCTGGGACTGCCACTATACCTGTGTTGGGTTCAATAGTAGCAAAAGGATAATTAGCAGACAAAGCCACCCTTTTTTTCAAAAGTGCATTAAATAAAGTAGATTTTCCCACATTGGGCATTCCAATAATCCCACATTTTAAACTCATTTTTTACCTTTTTTCCTTGATTTATTCATATGATTGTAGTATCATTGTTAAATCACGATGACTGGATAGGCCTAAGGTTTCGACCGACCGCCGATGCCAGTCTTTTTTTGTTTTAATTCTAAACTTCCTTTTAATTGATCCGCTCTGATAACAAATCCTGAAAATGGTTTGAATAATTTAGAATAGTGCTTGTTTGGGGTAAAAAGGTGTAAAAGTTTATTTTTTTGGACTAAATACTCTACTAAACAGAAAAAATCACCATCACCTGAAACAATTATAGCTTTATCAAAGTTTTGGTATTGAATCATAGTATGTAAAACTAATTCAGCATCAACATTACCTTTGACGGTTTTATCAGGTAATTCCATAGTAGGTTTAAATATCAAAAGAAAACCCATTTTTTGCAATGAAGTATATAGCTCTTGATTGCCAGGCCTAAAACCTATAAATAAGTACGCCTCCATAACCTTATATTTATTCCTGAGATATTGCCTAAACTTGCGCCAGTCTAAGTTCCACCCTTGAGATTTAACACCCAGGTTAAGGTTTTGACTATCTATAAAAGCATAAGTTTTCTTCACGCAGACAATTATATAGGGTTTTTGAGGCAAAAAAAATCCTGCAAACACCTTGCATTCCAATAATCCCACATTTTAAAAACATATCTGGAGATTATATCGTAAGGTGATAGAGCTTGCTCAAAGCAGAAGTTTAGAGAACCAATCAGAGATAAACTTCAAACCAACTATTAAAATTGCTGCTAAAACTATTTTTTTAAATGTTTTTTGAGGTACTCTTTTAACAATCTGCTTTCCAGTAAATGAGCCTATTAGAGCAATAATTAATAAAACCGGGATATACCAGTAATACTGGCTGCTTAAAAAGCCTTCTGCAAAGTAGACAGGAAGCCTGGTTAGGTCCACAGCAAGTGCAATTGCAGCTGCAGTGGCAATATATTTTTCTTTGGGCAAATTAAAAGCAGTTAAAAAAGCTCCTCTTAAAGCTCCGCCTGTCCCAATCAGTCCTGCTAAAAATCCTGACAGCCCTCCACCAACTATTGTGCTAAAAATTGATTGTTTTATTTTTAAGTCCTCTTTCCAAAAAGAAAGCAGCGCATAGAAAATAAGAAATATTCCTAAAACCCCTTTTAACAAATCCTGGGATATATATGCAACCAAAAGTGCCCCAATAAGAGTAAGTGCAATACTTGGGACCCCAAAGGTTAAAAGCATATGCTTGTCCAAGCCAGACTTAAAAAAGCTGATCCTGCCAATATTGCCAAAGATATGAAGAAATGCAACCAAGACTAAAGCTACCTTAAAATCAAAAAATATTAGGGCCAGAGGTAAAAATATTGTTGAAGAACCAAACCCTGCTATGGTTCCAACTATTTCTGAAACAAATGCAGCCAGAAAAAACCAATTCTCCATATATTTATCTTAGCAAATAACAGAAAATCTATCTGGTACACTTATAGTTGTGGCCATTCTAATTTATTTCATTATCTTACTTAAAATATTAATCCCAGCTTTAATGCTTAAATTTCCTCTTTTTGGGCTCTGGGGAAATTATTTTTTGGATGTGGTTGATGGGGATATTCTTCTGTCCCTGGGGATGAGCGATTCAACTTATCAGCTTATTGATAAGTCCACTGACTTTATTTCATATATTTTTATGCTAATTTTAGGGCTTAGATGGTCTATTAGAAAAACTATTATCATCCTTTTTAGCTATAGAATTATTGGGCAGATTTTATATTTTATAACAGGAAATGAAATAGTCTTTTTATACTTTCAAAATTTCTTAGAACCCCTGATGATGATTTATGCATTAATTTTGTTCAAACTTAAAGATGAAAATAAAGCATATTTAACTTATAAAAAACACATTATTTTAGTATGGGCAATTGTGTTAGTTTATAAAATCTGGAATGAGTGGTATTTGCATTTTGCAAATATAGATTTGTCACTTTTTTTCTTTGGTTTCACAGGAGGAAAATAATTAATTCAAACTTAAAATCCCAGAAGTTCAAAGGCTTTGTAGATTAGGACTGCTGGCCAGAAGAAGGAGTAAACTAACCCAAGAAGCACTTCCTGAAGACTTGAGGAATGCTGCAGAAAATAAAACAGGGACCCAATAACTCCCATCCCATAAACTGCCCCTGAACCCCCAGTGTGGACATGCCTCCACTTATTATCATCCATAGTATTATTTTAACACTTAGTATTCTGCTTTGTCTGCTTCTTTTTTAGATTTATGGATAGTTCCCTCTGGGTGGTGCGGGGGTGAATAGCTAGTTATAATTTTTAGATCATCCTGACCCGTGTTTATAAAGTTGTGTTTTGTGCCTGCTTTAACTAAAACCAGGTCATTTTTTAAAAAAGGCTCTTCTGCCCCATCTAAAACAGTTTTACCCTCACCTGCAACACAAAAAAGCACCTGGTCTGTATCAGGATGGACCTCCTCCCCTATTTCCCCACCTTTAGGGATGCTCATTATTACAACCTGGGTATATTTTCCTGTATCCAAAACCTGCCTGAAATAAGTATTATCCAGTGCTTTTTTTGTAATATCTTTTATTGCAGCCATTATATTTTATTGACCCTATTATACCAGTGTAAAAAAATTACTGCACTCAAAGCTAAAATTGCATACTCAAGAGTATAATCTGGTTCATTACCTGTGGTTATATCATCAAGCGCTGAGTAATCAAGGACAAGTAGTGTTAAAATTACCAAAATTTTCATATGAAGTATCAATTTTAACAGATATGGAGACTATTTAAGCACAGCCCAGTTTGAGGGGGCATCCTGGTTAAGAAAATATGGACCGCTATCTTTGTATGTGCAGGGGCTATTATCCCTCTCTCCTTTGCTGATAATAAGTTCCTCTTTTGAGGCAATCCCTTTTTGCTGATACTGGGAGAAAATTTCACTGCTCATATGTTCAAATACAGAGTCTAAAGCAGAAAATGGCCCATTCCAGTTATCTATTTCTTTGGGACTTAAGCTGCCTTTTGCAAAAATTACATCAAAGGTATCCCTATTATTTGCAGAAACTGCACCATACCCAATCAGTTCCCCTGCTTTAACTTCACTTCCCTGCTTTAAGCCATCCCTTATATTTATATGCTGGACACTAAACATCCACCTGCCAACAGGGGGAAGCATTACAAACATGTCTTTTGGTGCAATCCAGATTTCTCCTTCCAAACCTTCCTGGGGATCCTGTCTTACTACTTGGACAAATCCATCATAAGGGGAGAAAATTTTAACAGTATCACCTCCAAGGTATTCTGGTTTTACCCAGAAATAGTGCTTCATGCTTCTTTTCATTTCACTCATATCCTGAGGCACTGTGGTGTGACCTGCACAGCTTCTATACCTAGAGATTTTTTCAATTTTATCAAGCTCTGTGAAGTTAGAGATGATTTGAGGAGGGGGTGCATTTTGGGCTAATACCATTAAGCCAACACCTAGAAAAAATAAAACAGCAATGAAAACTCCAATTCCTATCAATATCTTCACAATTTTAGTGTGACAGATTTCAAATATCCAGTCAATTTCCCAGAAATCCTAAAACCAAATTTTAAGCAACTTTTTTTAGTTTTTGCTTCCCTATTTGCACAAACAAAAGTAATCTTATAGATTTAGATAGTTAAATATGCCAAATAAATTTCGTAGACACAAGAAAAGGTTTAGATTACCAAGGGATTTTATCTTACCAGTCAAACAAAGCAAGCTCATAGAAGAAACAGATAAACTGACCAGGCACAGTTTTCCTTTATCTGACAATGAAAGAATAACCTATGTTTACAGCCGAAACAAACGGAATAAGATAACTGAAATTATCTCTGTAATATATGATCTTTTTATACAAGGTGAATGGGTGACTGTTATCTACTACGATAGTGCTCATGGGTCTTTACATAGGCACGAAACAATCTCTTTTGAGGACAGGAGAGATATAACAACAGAAGAAAATGTCAAAAAGAAGGGAACAAGGGAGAGATGGTTAACCTGGGCCATCAAAGATATTCAGAAAAGAAGCAGTTATTACAAAAAACTTTTCTTAAAAAGAAGTAATACCCGCATAGACAAGCTAAACTAATTGACGGTAATGTAATATTAAGTTAATATACATAAACTATGACAAAACAAATTCAAACTTCCAAAAATTTAAAACTTTCAGCAGAGGTTGCTGAATATATTACTAAAAATCCCGAATTAGTTGAGGATTTTGGTAAGGATTTATCTTTTGTGGTTTTCCCTTCAGATGATAAACAATTGCAAAAAGCTAATGTAAAATTGGCAAATGAATTAAAAAAAGAGGGCAAAAATGTTGTAAAAGTCCACCAAACAAAAGACAAGAAAACACCCTGGAAGTTCAGCTATCTTTAATTTTCCCCCACCCCAGAAATCCTAAAAACAGCGATCTATTTCTTTAATTTATGTGCCGCTCCAATTAAATCATCAGAAAGTTTTGTAATCTCATTCTGATCCTCAATGAGAAGTTTCTCATCCTCTTTCCAATGCATACCTTTTGGTTTATTGGAAAATGCAAATGCTATTCTTAACCATAATAAGAGGTGAGTTCGTAGCTTAGAAGGCATCTGAGAATCATACGCTTCAAGTTGTGTGGCTACAAAATTAATATGTCTACTGTCTCCAGGTTGTGTTTTGTAATTGCAACTGTTACCCTCATTCACTATTGCTATCACCTCATTAGCCCATTTTCTCTTTTCATCTTTATGATATTTCCTATTCTCAAAAAACTCTTTTACTAATCCAGTTATCACAAGAGTTACAAGTCCACCCAAGATAAAAGCTTCCATATATCGCGAAATAACTTGAATAATCTCGCGGGTAAACTCTTCAGTCCCAAAACCCAAAACATTTATCAAGGCTGAGTTAGTAGCATCCATAATTATGCTGATACTAGCATTTTTGAGGCTAAGAAGCTATAGTAGCTCTTGTTTTGCAAGTGGGATAATAATCTTGGTCGTATCACTAGCATATAAGATTAAACAGAATAATGAATTTTGAGACGGTATATTTTTGCCCTTAAAGAAACTTTCATTCATGTAAGAAAGTGAAAGTCCAATTGTCCAACATCCCTCTTTTATAGGATTTGATCTAATTTGATCATAGTAGGGTTTCAACATTCTAAAATACCGATTTCTAGGACTCATTTCTTCTGGAAAAGCGATAACTTGATCACGGATTACTTCAATATATTTTTCAAGGAAATTTAACCAATTTATAGTTACTGTTGTAAACTTATCATTAATTCCTATTGATGATAGAAATTTGTGGAGCTGCTCCTTGAGTACAGGAAATGAAACTACTTTAGTTATTTCTTTCATTAGAAGATCATTGTCTGGGGTTTGCTTAAGTCTTACTATCGTATCATTAAGTTTAACTAGGATTTCCATAGCTGGAATAGAGTATTCAATAGCAATATGCAAACTCCAATCGCAAAAAAATTTCAAAGCCAGAAATTTCTGGTTCATTTCCATATCTGGATATTCTAAATATTTTCTTATCAATACCATAATATGCACAACTTCGCTTTCAGTAGGGTGGTCTTTTTTACAAAGAGCATTGAGTTTAGAGTTGATATCAACTTTCATAAATTTAAAGCAAATTATAGGCGAAGCTTGAAATTTTCGCCAGCTTCAAATTTTAGGACTTTTGGGGGAGATTAGCCAGATTTGGGGGCTTTTTTGAAGAGTTTGCGCAACTCTATCTTAGCTTTTTCCAAAATTTCTTTTTGAGTGGGGTCTAAATTTTCACCAGCTCTATTAATATAGAAGTTAAGCATGCTCATTGCTGATTGGAATGGATGGGCCTTTTTTCTAGTACTTGCCTCTGCTGATTTTTTTAAAGACAGTGCAATTTTTTTAGGGTTTTTAAACTTAAAAACACCCTCTTCTAAATCCAGGGCATTACTTTCCTCTGTAACCTTTTTAGACCAATATTTAGCCATAAAAGTCTTTGTAAGTATTTTAGCAAAAACCGTGCTGCAAAAAAACAACCCTCCGGGATTTCTCCCTTTGGGCTGTTTTAAAACTCAACACATTTCTATTACGACTGACAGTCAGTATGCGAGTTATTGTAACCAGTTGCTCCTGGTTCCTGTCCGGTTGCGCCACCATGGTACACAGGAGTACCTGGTCCAAGGCTTTTTACACCAAGGTTAGTGTCTCCATCAAAATATGCAAATGAGCCATGAGCAGAACCGCAATCTGAAGCCTTTGAATATCCAGGCTGCTCACCGTATGCGGGACGTTCTGCAAAAGCTGGTGCTGCCATAGATCCCAAAGCTGCAGCTGTAATAGCTGCTCCTGCTATAAATTTTTTAAATTGCATTAATATTCACCTCCCCTCTTTTTTATAAAAACCCACAACCCACCGGATTTTTCACCCGATGGGCTGTTTTAAGTTAAGCTTCTATTTAACCATTAATTATTATGGTTAAAGTAAGCAACACACTGTCCCTGATTCTTAAATGGATTGCCATCAGCATCCTCTAAACTATCCCAACCACCTTTTTTACAAGCATCTTTACTTGCTGGTGTGTTAGGTTCAAATGTATGCAAATCAGCATTAACCAAGACATTGTCCACAAGCACTGTTTGCTCTCCATCTCCACCTGTTGCAGCTACACTCCATGAACCATCAACCACTAGCTGTACAGAAATTACTTCTCCAGCTAATACACTTGCTGGTGCATTAGAGTAAGTTGTGAATGGGGAACCACCAAATGCACTGTAGTCATATCTTCCAGCATCTTCGTTACCTATAACATTTCCTGTTGACTGCCATCCTGGCAAACAACCTGTAAATGAAGGTGAAGGTCCAATAGCTACGTGTACGTTTCCATTTGATATCCCATCATTGTCAGTATCAACTTTTATTTGGAATCTGGGAGAACCACCTCCACAGTTGTCATCTGTAACATTATAATCAGTTGAAACTGTATCTAAATCTGCCCATGCAGTATCATCAGGCAATGTAAATGTGACACCTGAGTAACCATTAGTTAAGGTTACATCAGATACTAAACTCGCTGCATTTCCTGGATTACCTCCAGCTACTATTGTTACATCTCCAAATAATACTGGTGGTGCTGCAAGGATTGGTGTTGCTAAATTAAGCAATACTGCTCCTGAGATAGTTGTGGAGGCTAAAAATTTTTTAATATTCATATTTTTCACCTCCCTTTTAATTAAGTTTATATACTATATCTGATAAATGACAAAAAATGAGTAAAATATCAATAAGAAAAGAGTAATTATCTTAAAGAAGGTTTTACTTAACAGGAACCATCAGGTGCTCATATGGAGTGCCTACCCACATAATCCAGGGACCTCCATTTTTGGGGTCAGTTGAATAAACTGTCTGGTCAAGCTTCCCAACTGGGAAAACCATGGTGTGTGAAGGTGAGGTAATCCAGTCTTCCCCTTCAGTGGGTTTTTCTGCAAAAGGATCAGTGTTTGAGGCATCACTTCCACCCTGGAGCATGTAAGCCAAGCCTGCCTGGGTTAAGTTAGGTGGCTGTTGGGAAATATAGGCATTGAGCCAGACCATCCCCTGTTTGTCTAAACACATTGGGTCAATACCTGGAGAGGCTGGGTAATCAGGAAGACAGGTCCAGTCATTTGTGCCCTTTTTTAACTCTGTCATTTCAGCCCCTGCTTTTTCTGGAAAATCTAAAACTGTTGCATTTAATGCAACTGTTTCTGGTGCAGCAGACAGGGCCTGCTGGACTTTGTCCACAGGACTGCCTGGCTGGGCAGAAGACATAGTACTTGCCTGTTCTGTTGATGAAGTTTGAGTTTTAGGAGAGGATGAAAACTGGTTAAATGCAAAATAACCCAGGAGTGCACCTATAACAAAGGCTGCAATAACAGTTGGAGTTATTTTATCCATAACTATAAGTTTAGACTATCACTTTAGGATAAATTGTCAATCCCTTGTACTGGATGAGTACATAGGTGACACTTTTTCTAAGGTATGGGTATCAATATATTCTAAAGGAGTCTGGTAATCAAGGGTTTGATGAGGCCTAATGGAGTTGTATTCAATTAACCAGTCTAAAAGCTGTAAGTTAAAGTCTTCCACATCCATAGGATTAACATCCCAAAAGTTAGTAAATTCTTCCTGGATAGTTCTGTTAAACCTTTCTAAGACTGGATTATCTTTAGGTGTATGTGGTCTGGAGTACCACTGGGGCAGTTTAAGTTCTTCACAAGCCTTTTCAAAGTCTTTTTTAAACTCTGAGCCATTATCATGATGTAAATTGATGATTCTTTGATCAGTTAAGTAATTAAGCCTTAAAAGAAAGTCTTTAGCTTGTTTTGATGAATGAGTAGTGTAGAGTCTGGAGTAGGCTAGTTTAGAAACTTCATCAATTGCAGTTAAAAGGTATCTGTACCCTCCAGAACTCATGGTTAACAAAACTGTATCTACATGCCAAAGGTAGTTAGTAATTTCTTTCTTTTGAAACTGGGTAATCCTCTTTTTAGCCTGTCCTTTATGCCTGTTTTTCTTTTCCCTTGCTTTTTTGGCTGCTTGTTTGTCTGGGTAGAGATTACCCTCTTCAATTACTTTTTGGATCTTCCAGGAAGAGATATATTCACCATAAACTTTTAAGTATCTTCTTTGCAGTTTCATCTTGCCATACTTTAGGTGTTTCTTCCTTAATTTAGTAATCCTGCCTCTTTCCCAAAGATCAATTTGCCTGTGTCTAACATGTCTGGGTGCTCTAGAGTACTCTTCTAAACTCTTTAAGTGAATTTCATCAAATCTACTAAGCCACTTATGTAATGTTTTTCTGGATATACCAAAATGCATTGCTGTAGCTTTGGCATTTTTACCTGAGGATGTATGGTAGAAAATTATCCATTCCAGCTTTAGCTGAGCTTTTTCACTAATTTGTTTCTTGGCAAATTTCCTTAAAAAAGTCCATTTATCTGGTATTTTAGGATCTAATTTGGGTTGCAGGAGATACCTGATCTTTTTCATCTGTAATCACCTCCCTGGGTAAAAATTCTACCTCAGGAGTGTTACCGATGTATCTCATCTTTTGCATCCCTTAAATGATTTAGTAGATATAACTGCCCATTGGAGTTATTTTATCCATCTATTGGGTCTTGAGTGAGGCAGCCTGGAGTAATAGTTTCATTATAAAGTGTTTGATCCCCAGTATAATCTTCCCAGGATTTAAAAAGGGCAGTAATTTTTTTAAGAGTTTCTTCTTTGATAGAAGGGTCCAGATATAAAAACGGACAAACATGCTCTGGAGGCCCTTCCCCTCCCCCATGTAAAATTCCAATTTCCACAGCCCCATATCCCTTGGGTGCTCCTTTGTCGAAATTACTGACCTCAGCAATAATGTCTCCGGCTTTTACTTTGTCTCCAACTTTAACTTTTGGATTGATAACATGTTCTGTTTCATAAACCCATTTTTGCAATTTTCCATCTGTAGTGATCTGAATAGAAACATCTCCACTCCAGATAGCCGGTATATTAGCAACTACTCCATCCACCAAAGACCTGACAGGAGTACCCAGAGGTAAAATAAAAGTAGGCTGTGGATTTGATTTATCCTGATTAGTAGAAGACATATTCCCGGGGATTACAAAACCATAACCCATAAACAGCCTGTTAAATTCAAGTTTTTGCTTGGTAAATTCAAAATCCCCAGCTTTTCCTGTTTTAGGGTCATAATAGTCCAGGTTTATTCCAATGCTTTTGAGTTTGAGTGGTGGTTCACCTGAATTCTGGACAATTTGTGGATTCTCAGCTTTACGGGTTTCACTTTGGGTAGGTGAAGACTGAATACTTTCCTTATTCTTAGAAGGTACTCTTAACAGTAAAAATGCTGAAGCTGATAAAAAAACCAGGAAAATTAATATTACTGCTAAACTGGTAAATCCTTTTTGAGGCATTAATTAATGTTAACACAGAGATACTTGGGGAGAAGCTGGTAGCTTCTCATACCGGATGCGGGAAGGTGTTTTACACTGAAACTAAATAATCTATAATTGAATGATGCTTCATATTCATGAGGATTATTTGAGGAGTGCGCTATTTGGGCTGCAGGATGGGCTTGTGTCTACAACAGGGGTGGTGGTGGGGATTTTCTGCAGGGGTTTCCCAAAAAGAGATTGTTGTTTTAGCTGCTTTTGTGGCAGTTGCAGTTGAGGCTACTTCTATGGCTGCAGGGCAATACTCATCCGAGAAAGCTGTCCATCAGATGGACAAAACAGGCAAACACACTGACTCTTTAATTTTGGGTGCACTAATCATGTTTTTCAGCTATCTTTTAGCAGGACTAATTCCAATTGTCCCGGTTATTTTATTTAACCAGTCAGATGCCAGGATTTTATCCATTATTTTTGCATTTATTGGACTATTTTTAGTTGGGTATATTAAAGGAAAAGTAGTAGAACACAAACCTCTAAGGTCTGCTATTGAGCTTTTTATAATTGGTGCAGTTGCTACTTCAATTGGGCTGTTAGTAGGCTACTTTTTGAAGGTATAAATCATCTTCTGTAATAATAATTGTGCACCAAGAACAAAATTCCTATAAGCATGATTGGGCCAAAGAGCATTAAATTTACAGGCAGCGGGTTTCTGAAAAATAATGACATAATTATGGCAAGAAGTACAAAAATTATCCCTCCTAATAATTCAAATTTCCAGGCAATAAAAAGGGCAATTGCCAGGATATAATTTGGGATAAGGTGTATTAAAAAACCTCCTATCATATAAAGTATAGGCTGGCCAGGTGTGAATACATCAAGTGCAAAAAGCCCTAAGAATAGGATCATTCCAATTGACAAAACCCTTGGAGCCCAGTAGAGAAATTTTTGTTTGTTCACCTTCTTAATAATATAATATTATTGAACATAAACTCATCTTTTTCTTTTTTGGTCATTGGATGAGGATGCCTTTTAGTTTGAAGATAAATCTGAATAAGTGCCAATATGATTCCAGTTATTATAAATAAAACTAATAATATAATTTCCATATCCCTCCTTTAAATTACTGGTGCTTTAAGAAGTAGTAATAATTGGTCTATAACCGCTTCCATCTCTTCCATTAATTCTTTTAAGATCTTTATGGTTTTCATTTTTCACCTCCCATATTTAAACTCAGTTGTGGGGCAGGGCCGCAACTTTGTCTTTGCCTGCCCCAAACCTTAAAATAACTTTATACTACTCTTTCAGGTATTTCAGTGTTTTTGGTCAATAAATTTTTGTGATCTAAATCACATTTGATCATAATCAATTTTTGATGTGATATCTGTCACAGCCTATAAAGAATAAACCTGCCATAATTTCTATATGATTAAGCTTTTAAGAAGTGGTGATTATAGGTTAATAGAAACTAGACATTTAACAAAGATCCTTTTTTTGGATCAAAGGGGAATATATGCCTGGGTTAACGCTGAAGGCATTGGAGAGATTTTAGTCACATCTCATAAACAGCATAGTGCTGACTATATTCTGGCTTTAGGTAAATACAGACTATATAAAGTTATTGAAGAGCCAAGCATTACAAATACCTGGCATCTAGAATTGTCTGTTGGCATTGGCTGCTGGCAGGGTTATTTACTTCCCACCGGCCTTCCCAACAACATAAAGAAAAGGAATGAGCAAAAGCTCCTGCTTCGCAGTAGAATTATACCGACTGATGAAGTAATTACCAGAGTCCGTTCCTCCATGCTGCCTTCACTGGCTGCCGAATAACTCTTGTTCCAGTCTTTTTATATCCTTAACAATTAATTGATTGCTTTTGAAACTTATCAAATTTTTACCCTTAAGTTTTTGTAATTCACGGCTGACAGTCTCCCGGGCTATGCCGGATTGTGAGGCTAAATCTTTCTCTGTCAGTTTTAGATCAATTAGAATAGCCTTACCATTTGGTTTTCCAAAACGCCTGGCATAAATCAAAACTTCTGTAATCAACCTGGCCTGGGCATTACCAGCCATTAAGTACTCCATCCTCATCATAAAACCATCCAGCCCATGGTAAATCCTTGATAATAAATCCAGCAAAATATCTGGTTTATCAGATATAAATTTCAACACTTCATCCCTTGGAGCCCTATAAACTTCTGCAGTAGTCATAGCTTCATAATAATGAGTGCTTGAGGTTTGGTTTATTGCCCAATCCATTGGGAAAAAAGAAACCGGCCTGTAAATGTTTAGGGTCAGTTCTTCACCAGCCGGGGAAATTGAATATCTTCTGACAACCCCATTTATTAAATAAAATACTCCAGAGGGATTATCATCCGCCCTGACTAAAATTTCCCCTTTTCTATATTTTTGATTTTTATACTGCTTGAAAAAATTTTCAAGTTTTTGCTTGATATCCAAATCCATCAGAAGTATTTTACTCTAATCCTTTTTGTCTTACCAGTGTGACTCAAATCACACAATTTTCTGATGCAAATCACTGAAAAAACTTACAGCCAGGAGAGATAATACAAAAGGATACAGTTGAGGGGGTGAGAAAAATGATAAGACCAATAGCAGCAGCTAATGCAGTGACCACTGCGGTGGTAATCCTTTATGTTGTTTGTGCATCCTTAAGTTTAATAGTTCCTGATTTCATAGTGGGAATTGTTCAAGCTTGGGTACATACCCTTAGTTTAGAAGCAGTCAGGGCTACAAGTGCAATGACTTTTGGTTCATTTGTTTGGGGTTTTATCTCTCTAACTGTCTTAACCTGGATAGTTACCTATGGCACAGTCGCTTTATATAACAACTTTGCCCACAGGGAACAGGAGTCAGAAAGACATCAGAGAGGCTATATGGCAGCATAAAAATTTAAGCTGCAGAAAAGGAGGTGAAAAAATATGCCAAATGGTTTAATCCCAAGAAATTTCTGGACATTTCCAACTTTGAGAATGCCCTCTGTAATGGAAGATTTGCTGGAGGAAACAAGATTGGACACAATTCCAAGCGGGCTATCTGTCTCTGAGGATAATAAGAATTTTTACATTGATGCTGCACTACCCGGAATTGACCCCAAAAAGATTGAGGTAACCTTTGATAATGGTATCCTCCATGTCAGCGGGGAGGCTAAAGAAGAAGAAAAAGAGAAGAAATATTACAGAAAAGCAACAAGTTCTTTCTCATACAGGGTGTCAGTCCCAACCGATGTCAACCCAAAAACTACACCAGAAGCTACTTACAAAGATGGTATGATGCATATAGTTTTTAAAAAAACTGCTCCATCAAAGCCTAAAAAGATTGAGGTGAAGACAGTTTAAAGGTATGAGGATGAGAAAATGATTTTTAGAGACAGGGTTGAGGCAGGGAAGAAACTTGCAAAACTTTTAAAAAAATATGGGGGTGGGGAGGTTGTAGTTTATGCACTTCCAAGAGGAGGTGTTGTAGTGGGGGCAGAAGTTGCCAAAGCCTTAAATGCTCCGCTTGATTTAATTATCACCAGGAAAATTAGGCATCCATATTCTCCAGAGTATGCAATTGGGGCTGTTGCTGAAAACGGTCATTCTATTTTGAATAAGGATGAAGTATTGGGTATTGATGAGGAGTATTTAAAAGAGGAGGGCTACAAACAACAGTTAGAAGCGCGCAGAAGGCGGGAAGTTTATTTATCAGGCAGGAAACCAATACCATGCAGGGGGAAAGTAGCAATTTTAGTTGATGATGGGATAGCAACAGGCTTCACTGTTAAAGCTGCAGTCTCAGAGCTTAAACTCCATTATTTCCCTAAAAAGATAATTGTAGCAGTACCAGTTGCACCTGTAGACATAGCTGAAGAACTTGAAAAAGAAGGAGTAGAAGTCAAAGCAGTAAGTTTAGAAGAAGATTTTTTGGGTGCAATTGGTGCATATTACCGGGATTTTTCCACAGTTGAAGATAGTGATGTTGTTAAAATCATGAAGAAGGTTAAAGGGTATGGTCATATTCCCATTCAAGCAGTATAAATATTTAGTTAAATACCTAAAGGATTTACCAGAAAGCAGGCTGGGGGATTTTAGCGCCGGAAGGTTTCCCAACCTGGAGCTTTTTGTGAAAGTAGATACCAGTGTAGAGGATAAGGATTGTCTGATACTGGGTACAATTGCGCCCCCTGATGAACAGCTTCTAGCATTTCTGCTGCTTGCCCATACACTAAAAAAAGAGGGCGCATCAAAAGTAAGCGTGATACTCCCCTATCTTGCATATGCCAGGCAGGATAAAGAAAAAAAGGGCGAGAGCCTGGCTGCTGCATGCGTTGGCGCCTTAATGAGAAGTTCATATATTAGTGAAATAATAACCATAGATTTACATAGCCACAAAGCAGAGAGCCTCTTCTCAATTCCCATATATGACCTGTCCCCTGCAAAACTTTTTGCTAAAGAAATTAAGAAGCTTAAGCTTAAAAACCCAACCTTTGTTGCACCTGATGAGGGGGCCATGGAAAGGACCCGTAAAGTAATTGAGGAGTATGGAGGAGAAGTTGAAATTGCTTTTATGAAGAAAGAAAGGACCCCCGGGGGTATAAGTTCAATTTTGTATGGCCAAGTTAGCAAGAATGTGGTGGTTATTGATGATATTTTAGATACAGGGGGGACACTTGTTGAGTGCTCAAGGGTTTTAAAATCTGCAGGAGCTAAGAATATCTATATATTTGTTACCCATGGGCAATTTAGTGGAAGCAGTTGGAAGCAGCTTTTTAACTTAAATGTTAAAAAAATTTACTGCACAGATTCTATACCAACAGTCTATTCCTTAAATTTAAAGGAAATAGAGGTTATCTCTGTTGGACCATTGCTTATAGAATATTCCCATCATCTTAAAAAAATCAGGAAGGAGATAAAAAGGGTTTACAGAGAGGCAAAAAAGGTGGAAATAGCAGAACCTGAAGAGCCGCTTTTGTAAGGAGACATATGGTTAAAAATTTAGATGTGCCAAAAGATAATAAAGATGTAAGGAGCACAGTCACTATTCCTGTTAATGGGGTGTCTGTGGAAGGGGTTTTAAGGATTCCCCACAACCCAAGAGGGATAGTTTTGTTTGCCCATGGGAGCGGCAGCGGCAGGCATAGTCCCAGGAATAATTTTGTGGCAGAAGTTTTAAGGCGCTCAAGGGTGGCAACTCTGCTTTTTGACCTTTTAACTGAAGAGGAGGATTTAGATTATGCTATGAGGTTTGAGATTGAACTCCTGACTGAAAGGCTAATAAAAGCAACCAGCTGGATTAGAAAGCAGCCCCATTTAAAGGGGTTGAAGCTTGGGTATTTTGGAGCATCAACAGGTGCTGCAGCTGCACTGAATGCTGCAGCCAGGGTTGGGTCAGACATTAGGGCAGTAGTTTCAAGAGGAGGCAGGCCTGATCTGGCAATGGATGAATTAGCTAAGGTTAAATCCCCCACTTTGCTCATTGTTGGGGAAGAAGACCCAGAGGTGCTGGACCTAAACAGGCAGGCTTACCAGGCTATAATTACTACCAAGAAGCTGGAGATTATCCCAAATGCAACCCATCTTTTTGAAGAAACAGGTACTTTGGAAAAAGCTGCAGAGCATGCATCAGATTGGTTTAAAAAATATTTAAGCCATAACTTTAAGGAGGGATTTAGAGAATATGATTCTTAAGATAACTTGCAAAAATTGTGAACTTTCAGAAGATAACCACAAACATATCCAGGCAAATTTAGAAAAGATTGTTAAGGCCCTGCCTCATGTTGAGAGTGATTTAATTGTTTTCAGGTTAACACTAAAAAGAAATACTGATAAGTATCATCCCCAAAGGACCCATCCCCACTCCCATAAAACTTATTCAGATAAAAAGCCTTCATTGGCTTTTTATGAGGGTTCAATTACTTTCAGGCTTGATAAAAACAGGCTTTATGTCCATTTTAAGGGCAGGACTATTGATGAATGTATCAATTTAGGGTTTGAGAGGATTTTTGAAGAGATTGAAAAGTTTAAAGACATCCATTACCCAACTGAAAGTGAATATCCAGACCATTCAACAATTAGAGAGAAGGTAGGAGGTGAATAGTATGGCTAAAAAGAAAACAAGGACAGAAGAGTTTAAAGTTTCTGGTGAGGATATTTTAAAAAAGTTAAGGGAGTTAGTCCAAGAGGGTAATATCAGAAAGATAACCATAAAAAGTAAAGAGGGAAAAGTCATTGCTGAGTTTCCCCTGACAGTTGGGGTAATAGGTGCAGTTGTGCTTCCCCCACTGGCAGCAATTGGGACAATAATTGCTTTAGTTTCTGAGTGCACAATTGCTGTTGAGAAAGAGGGATAGTTCAGGCTGGGTTTTAATTATCTCTATTGGCTGTCCAAAAAGTTTTGGGCAGCCTAACAAATAATTACTACTGCATCTGTTTGGGCAGTACAGTTGCTGCAACATAAAGTCCAGATAATCCAACCAGTGAATAGACAACCATAGTAAGAGTTGATCCCTCACCAAAAAGTGCAGTTACTAAATTGAGATTTAATAGTCCTACCATGCCCCAATTTAGAGCACCTACTACCACCAAAATCATTGCCAGTGTGCCAAGCATTTTCATACATCTCACCCCCTTTTTTGGGATAGATCCTTTTTCCATCATTGCAGAAATTTAAGGATAAGTAAACTACTTTTAGGTAATTCTTGCTTTTAGAAAAATATAGGGTATACTTGTGGCTAATGAACAGGCAGACAGCAATAGTTACAGCTATAGTAGTAGTTTTAGCAGTCATTGGGGTAGTGGCTTTATTGCAGCTAAATAGAGGTGAAAGTCAGACTCAGCAGACTGTGACACAACAAGAAGAACAACAACTTCCTGAGTCTTCAGCAAATAAAGGGACAATCCAGAGTTTATTAAAACAGGGTAAAAATGTGACTTGTTCTATATCTTATCCAGAAGGGTCAGGTTCTGGGACAGTTTATGTTGCAGGGACTAAAGTCAGAGGGGATTTTACAACCAAAGTTGATAATAAAGAGCTGATGAGCCATATGATAAATGAGAATAATACAGCTTATGTCTGGACTGATGCTTCAAACCAGGGGACAAAAATTACAATAGATCCTAACCAGCCAATTCCTTCTGCTCCTGCAGGAGCGCCCCAAAGTGCTGATTTAAACAAAGAAGTTGATATGAACTGCAAAAACTGGAGTGTGGACAATTCTAAATTTACAGTACCTACAAATGTGACTTTCACAGATATGTCAGAGCTTTTAAAAAAGGTTCAGGGAACTGGAACAGGTCCTATGCCAAAGCTAGATGCATCAATCTGTGATCAGATCACAGATGCCTCAGCCAAAGCAGCCTGCTTAAAATCCTTAGGGAATTAGTCTAGGCTGCAATATTTTTGAATCTTCAATTTCTTTTATTTCTTTTTCAGTTAAAGGAAGTTCTATGATTTTTTGTTTAAATGAAAGTCCTGTAACAATTTTAATTTCAGATTTGGGAATATTAAAATATTCTGAGAGAGCTTTAATAACAGCCTCATTAGCCCTTCCCTCCTTTGCTTCTTCTTTTACAGCAACAGAATAAGAAAAATCTTTGAGCTTTTTAATAAACTCCTTTTTACTCTTAGGTTTAGCAGAAACAGATATTTTCACAATTTATTCATTCAATTTTTCCTGATTTTTGGAGGTTGTGTTTCATACAAAGAAGTCTAACATTTTTAACACTTAAGCTTGTTCCTCCCTTTGAATAGGGTAAATCATGATCAAAATGTAGGTTTTTGGTATCACTACATAAAACACATTGGCCTTTATCTCTTTTCCAAACTTCTTTTTTAACTTCTGTTGGGATTAATCTTGTATGAGATATTTCAATTGTTTTAGTTTCGCCTATTATTGATTCGTTTGTAAGATTTAAAATAAATCTAAAGACATTTCTTTTGCCATCATGAACTATTTTGTAATCTGCAAGTTCAAATATCCCTTTCAATGACCAAACCCCGTCCATAATTTTTTCATAAACTTTTACTGGTTCACCTTCCCTTTTATTTGCTTTGTATTCTTCTGCTGCTTTTATAAATAATCCGTTTTGAGTTAATTTCCCAGAAGGTAGTGTAGAAGGTTGATCTTCATCTTTTGGGTTGTGTTGATAACTTTGTCTTGAGACATCATGCCCCTCATATTCAATTGTTATTCCATCATCGTGAATTTTATCTTGATATGGTGCGTTTGATCTTTGAGACATTAAAATTACAGAATAGTTAGGATTTAATCTAAAATTCATTCCTCTTTGAAGGGTTTGAACTCCCTCAATGCCACACATCTCTCTGTAGGATAATACGTCGTCTTGTATTTTCATATGCTGCAAATTATTGCAGCTATTGTACTCTCAATTTGAGGCTAAAGGAAGTGATAGATCTGAAGGGCTTTTTAGTTATTTGATTGAATGGGCTACTGCACCAGACTGAATAGCTTTTACACTTTTAAGTCCTAGTTTAGAACCTAAAGTTTTGGAAGCATTAAGTACTTCTATCCCCAAAAGTTCTCCATTTTTATCCAACTCTAGATTTACTCCAGGAGCTACTTCTTTGTATTCTTCTTCTAAACCGCCCTTAATATTAAACCAAAGCACATCAGTTTTCTTATCGTAGTATATTTTTTGATTAGTTTTCTTCATTTTTAATCCACCTTTTTCTATTTAATTTATTTTGAATTTCCTGTTCACTTATTGGATGAATAGTTATAATTTGTATAGTAGAATCTATTATATCATAGGAAACCACCATTGGCCTCAGTTTTTCATTATATACAAGCTTTTTTACAACAATTTGATGGTTAGTTTCAGTATCCAAATATTTATTTTCAGGACTTATGACTATTATCTCTGGGTACTTTTGCGGAATCTTTCTTTCCTTAAGACGGATTTTTAAATGGGGTCTTAAAATAACTTTCATTTTCTGGCTATATTAAAACATAAAATCTCTTAAAATTAAATGACATTTCCCCGTTGATTTTGGCCTATAATCAGATATTATAGTTGTGTGAAAAAGATACTTCCCTTTTTGCTTTTAGCTATACTAGCTTTTCTTGTTTACCAAAACTTTGAACTCAGCAAAAGATTAAATTTAATTGAAAATAAACTTGGTGGTAAGAGTTTAATTTTATGCAATGAAAAAGATTCTATTGAAAATATCAGAAAATCTGTTGTTCGGGTTGTGGGAGGTTTTTCTGAGGGTTCAGGCTTTGCAGTCAAAGAAAATGTAGTTTTAACCAACTTTCATGTTATTGAATTTGAACCAAGCCCCAAAATTATTATGCCTGATAATAAATTTGCAACTGCCCAAGTTTTAATGGGAGATAAAAATGCAGACCTGGCACTTTTGGAAATAAATGGAAAACTGCCTGAAGTTAAATGGGGTGATAGTAAGAAACTTAATCCTGCAGATGAACTTTTAGCTATTGGATTCCCTTTTGGAGGAGGCTTAGTTGGAGAATCTACAGTCAATAAAGGTTCTCTTGCAGGAAGAAGGCATGAAAAAGATACAAATTTAGATTATATCCAGACTGATGCCACACTTAATCCAGGGGTTTCAGGAGGGCCAATGATCAATATCTGTGGAGAGGTTATGGGAATAAACACTGCGGGCACAGGAGGCCTGGGGCTGGCTATCACTTCTGAGTCTATCAAACAAAAATGGCTAGATATGGCAACATCCAAAGACTCCTTAAAAGATGTAAGAGTTATCACTTTTGAGCCTGAAAAGGGGTCTCTGGAAGCTGTAACTGCTTTTTATAACTATATAAAGATCAGAAAAATGGAAGAAGCTTTTGAACTCTTATCTGATAATTATAAAGGGGATTTTAAATTTGAAAACTGGAAAAAGGGCTATGAATCCAATCTTGATACCTCAGTAATTTCCATTAAAAATGGCGATAAAGAAGGGTATATTAAAGTTAAACTTTCCACAAAAGATTTAGTGGAAGATGAAATTAAAACCAAGTTTTTTGAGGGAGTTTGGGAGATAAGAAATATTGACGGAAAGTGGCTTCTCTGGGATCCTGAGATTAAAGAAGTAGAAAACCCTGAATATATGTGGTTTTATGAGTAAATCAGGTCTATATCCCATAGAGTTTGCTTATTGTATTCAGTTGTGTTATACTACTTTTTAGTTGATTTAGAATCTGAGCTATTCAGATATTTTTACCTTCGGGTTAATTCTTTTTTTAGCTCCCTAAAGTTTTTTGGAGCAATCCACATTTTTTAGTTTTTCTTTTTCAATTTATCCCGTTTTTTGGGATTTAAAATTTATCTTCTTGTTCCGCAGCTTTTTAGCTTTGGCGGAAAAGAAGATCCAAACAAAATTATGTATAAACAATATTCAAAAAACAGAAATTCAATGAGGTCTTTTAATAGAGGCAGTTTTAGTAATGGTAATTTTTCCAGAGGAAGGAATAATTTCCCCAGAAAAATTAAAACAATTTCTACCAGAGACCCAAATATTTTTATTAAGAAAGCTTCAGAAAATGCTTTTGTGCAAACTGAAACTGAGCATAAAAGTTTTTCTGATTTTTCTATTTCAAACCCATTAAAATTTAATATCCAGGGCAAGGGTTACACTACCCCCACCCCAATCCAGGATCAGGCAATTGAACCTATTTTAGAAGGGAAAGATTTAATAGGTTTGGCTTCAACAGGTACAGGTAAAACTGCTGCATTTTTAATTCCTATAGTTGATAAAATTTTCAAATTCAGAAATCAGAATGCAATAATTATTGCCCCCACTAAGGAACTGGCAATCCAGATTAATGAAGAGTTAAAAAGCTTTGTCAGGGATATGAAGATTTATTCCTGTTTAGTAATAGGTGGAGCTAATATGTACAGGCAGATCCATGAAATTAAAAGAAACCCCCATGTTGTAGTTGGGACTCCAGGCAGGCTTAAGGACTTAATTAAAAGGGATGTTTTAATGCTTGAGGATTTTTCTATCTTTGTACTTGATGAAGTTGATTTAATGGTAGATATAGGTTTTATCCATGACATTAATTTTTTTATCTCCCAGTTACCAACAATTAGACAATCTTTATTTTTCTCTGCTACAATCCCACCCAAAGTTAATGAAATACTTAGGGCTTTTGTGAAAGACCCTGTAACTGTTTCTGTAAAACTTCAGGAGACTTCTGAGAATGTAACCCAGGATGTTGTCAGGGTATCAAACCCACTAAAGAAATTAGATATCTTACATGATCTTTTAATTAAAGATGGGTTTGATAAAGTTTTAATCTTTGGCAGGACAAAACATGGAGTAGAAAAATTAGACAGACAGTTAAATGAGAGAGGTTTTAAAACAGGAGCTTTGCATGGAAATAAAAATATGGGTTACAGAAAAAGGGTTTTGGAAAGCTTTAAAAGAAATGAAATTAAAATTTTGCTGGCAACAGATGTGGCCTCAAGAGGACTGGATATTGATGGGGTAAGCCATGTTATAAATTATGAGCTTCCTGAAACTTATGATGATTATATCCACAGGATTGGCAGGACAGGCAGAGCTGGAAAAACTGGAACTGCTTTGACCTTTATAGATTCTTTTTAACAATCTGCTAAAATTAACCAATGGATTCACAGGAAACTGAGAGACTAATTTTTGAACGCAAACCTGAATTAATTGATTTAACCCATAAAGATAGAGTTTTTCCTAATTCTGATATTCTTATACCTGGTGAGGTTTTGGGATATGAGCTATGGGAAGAAGTGCTTAAAAAAACAGGCGAAACTGACAAAGAATTTGGATTTATAATTTCAACAAAGGGCAATAAACTGCTTAAAACTGATATAAAAAGTGGAGAAAATCATTCAATTCATTTCGATTTTTTTCCCCATGGTTTAGATTCTATTGGAGCAAATGAAATTATAGTTGCCCATTCTCATCCAATACCTGAAAAGACAGCTCATATAAAAGCAACCTTTCCTACTGATGCTGATATTGAACATGCAAATGGCAAAATACTTTCAGTTTTAATTCTAGATAAAAAAAGTGTGCAGCTTATCGCAAGCAATCATGCGGGTAGGCTATTGCAACCATTACCTGATAATTTAGTTGATAATTTATTTGAAGAAGCTAAGCTTAAGGATTATGACTCAGACTGGATAAGGAGTTCTATTGCAAGAGCTATCCACCAATATGGGCTGATGTATTATATTTCCTTTGATCCAAAACCCAATAGTGATGGAAATATCCAGTTAGATTTAGTTAGATAAATATTTTTTAAAAAATTCTACTGTATTTTGCATGGCTTGAGTAAAGCTTGAGCCATTTATATTATGTCCCCCATTTGGGTATTCATGAAGCTCGTGGGTAACTAAAGTATCATTTAATAGCCTGCTTAAATTCCTACTGTATTCTATAGAAACCACATCATCATTTACAGCATGGTTTAGACTTAATGCACCCTTTAGGTCATTTAGATAATTAGTGGGTGCAACTAAATTCCAGAAAGGATTTCCATCTTTGGCATCCCCATACAGATTTCTAAGTTCCTGCCTTTTTCTCTGTCTTTCTGAATCAGAGGGTAAGGGCTGGTAGCTATTGTCAGAAATTCCATAATCAGCCAGGTCTTTATAGGTGTAAACTGCACCTGCCCAGATAACAACTGCTGGGATTTCTGGTTTTGCTGCAAAAGCCCTCATCACCACATTTCCTGCCATTGAGTGGCCCCAAAGACCAACTTTGTTTACAAAGTCAGAATTTTGCAAAGCTGCCCTGGCATTTAAGACATCCACAATATAATCTGATGAGTAATATCCCCCACCTGCTTCACCTTCTGAGGTACCATGACCTCTTAAATCTATTTTAAATACCACAAACCCATTACTGGCTAAAAAATTTACATGCATAGTATATTTTTCCAAAGTCTGGTAAGTTTTTGGAGGGATATATCCATGGACAAAAACTATTGCTGGCCAGCCACCAGAGGGCATTTCTCCTGAGGGTTTTGTTAATAACCCATTAATTTTTAGACCATCTGAGGTATAAGAAGTCAGGTAGCTTGTGTAATTACCATTACTGCTTACCAGTTTTAACTCCCCTAAGCTGCTTTTGAACTCTTTATTTCTTAAAAAAGGGATTGTTAACTCTTCAAATGGGAAAGGTGAAGGAGCTGGGGAATTAAGTTTTAGCGAACTTTGGATTATTGGCTGAAGGTTTGATTTATTGCTATCTTTTAAAAAATAGATTCCCAGGGCTAAAAAACTTACTAAGAAAGAGAAAATTAAAAAAGATTTCATTTATTTAATTATACAAATGATTTTTATTTTAGGTATTTGTCAAAGAAGGCAACTGATCTTTGGAGGGCAACTCCTAAATTGTTGGCTAAATTGTGGTCATCTCCCGGGTATTCAAAATATTCCACTTCTTTTCCAGCAGCTTTTAACTGTTCATCCAGTTTCACAGACATCTCAATTGGGACTGAAGAGTCAGAGGTTCCATGATGCAGCTGCAGAGGACCTGAGATATCAGATAAATAAGAATTTGCAGAAAGTTTTGCCCAAAAATCTGGATTTTGGGAAGGTTCCCCAAATTGGGCAATTAAATTTTGCCTCCATGAACTTCTACCAGACATATTAGTATTTCCAGGTAAAGTGGGTTGGGGTGACCTTCTCCTCCATCTTTCCACTAAATCAGGGTAAGATGCAACCACTCCAGCCCAAATCACTCCAGCTTTTATATCTTTTCTTACAACCATATTTTTTAAAGTGACACTTCCTCCCATAGAATGTCCCCACATGCCAATCTTTTCTGGATTAACTCCAGAATATTTTTTGATAGAGGAGACTGCATTTAGAACATCTATAGAATAGTCATTGGTGCCATATCCTCCTGTGGCTTCCCCTTCTGAGTTTCCATGACCTCTGTAATCAGGCTTTAATAAAACATAGCCTGCCCTTGAGAATGCATCTGTGTAAGCTAAATATCTTTCTGTTGTCCTATATTCCTTGGGTGGAATGTAACCATGGTTAAATATAATTATTGGCCAGCCACCCGCTGGAGGGGTTCCATTTGGGATAGTTAAAAGTGCATAGATTTTCAGACCTTCAGATTTGTAGGAAACAATTTGTCTTGAATAATTACTTCCAGGATCCAGGGTTTGTTCTATTACCAAATCTGAGCCAGGATATTCACCATTCTTTAAGCTTTCTATAGAAAGTGGATGAGGAGGCTCAGATGCTGGTCCACCATCATTCTCTGGCTGCATGAATTGACCAACCAAAGAAGGACTTTTAGAATAATTTGAATAAACAAAAAACCCACCAATTATTAATATTCCCAACAATAAAAAAACTTGAAGTGGTTTCATGAAGCTTTAAAATTTTACCACAACTTCTCTGAGAAAATGCTTAGAGCTTAAGCTCCTGGGTGCACCCAGGAGCTGTTATCTTTGAACTAAGTGAGCAGCAATAACTTTACTTTTGCATGAACATCATTCCTTTGTGTCCAAAGCCTCTTCCATCATGTCCTAAAACTTCCTGTAATGTTTCAAGAGATAAACCATTTTCTTTAGCCCAGTTTTCCAACTCAGTCTTTTTTTGGTCCATAGCCTGTTTTCTCTGATCTGGAGTCATGTTTTTAAAATCAGGCTTGTTAGTTTTTATCTCTGAGAATTTATTTAAAATGGCAGTTTTTTGGACTTCTGTTATTTTGCCATCTTTGACAGCCTGGGTTAATTTTTCTTCCAGATTTTTCTTCATCTGGGCGTGGTGTTCATCCCTTTGCTCTTCAAAGACTTTCTGGACATCTGTTTCATTTAAGTTAAACCTTTGGGCAATCCTTTGGATGATAGTTTGGGTTCCCTCTGATGGGGTTTGGGCCCCTACAGACATGGCACTAAAGAGAATTCCTCCAATCAAGCTTATACCCAAAGCTGCAGGTAATATAACTTTTTTTCTCATATTCCTCACCTCCTATACTAGTCATCAGATGTCAGTCTTCAGTTGTCAGATATTGTTTGAATCGGTCTGATAGCTGAAAGCTGATGACTGATAGCTATTAAAACAAACTAACCTGAAAAAATGCTTAGAAGTATTTTAGGCTTTTGCAGGAAGATATACTGTAAATGTAGATCCTTTGGAGATTTCACTCTCAACTTTTATATTGCCCTTGTTTTTTTCTACAATCTGTTTGGCAATAGACAGACCCAGTCCATAACCAGCACTTCCTCTTGATTTATCAGCCCTGTAAAACCTGTCAAACAAATGAGGCATGTCTTCTTTTGCAATACCCATACCCTGATCTTTAACCTGTATTTCCACAAAGTTTGAGCGTCCACCCCTCGGGTGTCTACTCAAATTTATAATTACTTTGGAGTTTTTAGGTGAATATTTAATTGCATTATCCAGTAAAATTACAAACAGCTCTATGAGGCTCTGTCTCTCTCCTGTTATTGTAAAATGTTTCATTTCTCTCACGATCGTGATATTTTTGAAATTTGCTAACTTTTCCGCTTTCTTAACTGCCTCATCAATAACATCTTTTAATAATACTTTTTCAAATAATTCATCCCTATTTACTGTCTGGTTTTGGGAAAGTTTTATTAAATTATCAGACAGGTACTGGAGGTTATTAACCTCTTCTAAATTAGACTGCAGCAGTTTTTTTGCATCAGATAAGTTTAATTTTTTATCCCTTAAATTAACCTCTATCTCAGACTTTAGGGAGGTTAGTGGAGTCCGCAGTTCATGGGATGCATCTGTAATGAACCTGTTTTGCTCATCAACCATTTCTTTAATTGGCCTTAAAGTCCTACCTGCCAAAAAGTAACCTGCTAAGCCTGCAAAACTTAGAATGCCCAAATTAATTATTAATAGCCTTATTTTTAACCTATCTTTTGTTTCTTCAATAACCTCCAGGTCAATTGACCTTAAGGGATGCAAAGTAATTGGAGAAAATTTTTCTTGTCTTGCCCTTTGCATATGTTCAACTCTGTCTAATTCAAAAGTTAAGATTTCATAAATCGCAAAAGAAAATGAGATGCTAATCAGCATTATTATTAGCAAGTACCAGGTTGTTAATTTAAGCCTTGCATTGTTAAACATTATTTTCCTTCCAATTTATATCCAAATCCCCTGACTGTTTTTATTATCTCAGGTTTTCCCAATTTACCTCTTAAATACCCAATATAAACCTCAACTGTGTTTGGTAAAACATCTGACTCATAATCCCAGACATGGTTTATAATCTGGTCTTTACTCAAAACCTGGTTTGGGTGTCTTAGCAGATATTCTAAAAGAGCATATTCTTTTGAAGAAAGCATTATCTGTTTTTTTCCTCTTTTTACTTCAAAATTTAGTGTATTTAAACTCAGGTTTTCAATGCTTAAAACTTGCCCAACACTTCCTTTGGGCCTTCTGGTCAGAGCCCTGACCCTGGCTAAAAGTTCTTCAAAAGCAAAAGGCTTTGTTAAATAATCATCTGCCCCAGAGTTTAAACCTTCAACTTTATCAGAAACCTGCCCCCTGGCTGTGAGCATTAATATTGGGGTGTGGATATTTTCTTTCCTTAATTTTTTACAAATTTCTAATCCACTTAAACCTGGCAGCATAATATCTAAAATTATTAAGTCATACTCTTCAGATGAAGCCAAATCAAACCCCTCAGAACCTGTAAAACTTACATCTACTGCAAAACTTTCAAGTTCTAAACCTTTTTTAATTGAATTTGCAATTTTGTGTTCATCCTCAACCACTAATATTCTCACCTTAAGCTACATATTATATATAAATTCCTGAGAAAAAGCTGATACTTGTATAAATCAAGTTAGCTGTTAATAATATTCTCAGAAGGGGGTGATTAGATTGATAGAAGTAAATTATATATCAGTTTTGGCTGCAGCAATAGCATATATGGTTTTAGGATTCTTGTGGTATTCACCTTCACTTTTGGGAAAACCATGGATGAAACTTAGAGGCCTTAACTCATCTGAATTAAAAGCAGAACAGGCAAAAATGGGTCCACTCTATGGACTAACTTTTGTAGTTTCACTTTTAACAGCTTATATTTTATACCATGTAATGATAATGTCTATGGCTTTTTTTGGGACGGATAGAGTTACAACTGGATTAACATCTGGATTTTGGATGTGGCTTGGGTTTGTAATGCCAACCCAAACTGGAAATGCCATTTTTGGATCTGATAATAAAAATAAGTGGCAACTTTTGGGAATTGATACAAGCTACCAGCTAGTTGGGTTAATGTTAATGGGTTTGGTAATGGGTTATTTAGGATAAAGTAATTATTTTTAATTTCATATTTAGTCTTGGTGACAAAGGATTGCTATAGCAATTGATTGTCACCAGCTAAATATCTTCTATATAATATCTAATCTCCATATCAACTGGGTTTAAAAAATTATATAAATATGTAATGTCTTCATCTGAATGTCTAATGCAGCCTGAGGAACCTTCATCTTCTAATTTACTCAAATCTCCATTTACTCCATGTAAACCAAATGCCCCAGGAATTTCCCAATCACACTGCCCAGAACATTCTTCATATGGAGTGGGTCCGAAGGGTTTCTCTTCAGTCACTGGTATATTCAAAGTTAAAAAGTAAGGGGCAGTTTCTGGGTTTTCTGATGCATCAAGTTTTTCTGTAATAACCCAATATTCTCTCCCTAAAAGTTTGGGAAGTGGAGTTGGTTTTTCTCCTGGAACTCCAGTTTTTACTTTAAAAGTTTTTACCAGATTAGATTTTTCTATTTCTCCAGGTACTCCTGTATATAAGTACTCAACATTAGATTTTCTATAAAGTAAAAGCCAATATTTATCTTCTACAGTTGCAGATAAAACTGTGGGGTTATTTTTAGAGTTTTGCTGGAAAGATAAAATCCCAATGCAAAATAATAAAATTGAAAATAAGGTTAATGTAAGTTTCATGAAAGATATTCTACCAAATGTTAAAATACTCTAATGCTTAAAATTATTTTACTTATAATCTTAATTGCTGCAGGCTTTTTTTATTACCAAAACCAGTTTTTTTCAGAGAAAGAGATTAAAACTGCAAACCCTATTTTGGAAACTGTAAACCAGTTTATCCCTACCCCTACTCCCCAACCTTTAATAGTCCCAGACTCTTATGAAATCCCAATTAAAACCCATGTTTTTCAAACTTTTAATAACTGCGGGCCTGCTGCAATGTCCATGGCTTTGTCCTACTACAACATTAGCAAAACTCAGACAGAGATTGGACAGGCTTTAAGGCCCTATCAAATCCCTGGTGGTGACAATGATGATAAATCTGTAACCTTAGAAGAGCTTTCTAAATATGCAGAAAATTTGGGGCTTTTAACTTACCACAGGCCAAATGGATCTGAGGAGTTATTAAAAAAATTTATCGCAAATGACATACCAGTAATTGTCAGGACCTGGACAAAACCCAATGAGGATATTGGACATTACAGAATTATCAGAGGTTATACAGAAAATGAATTTATCCAGGATGATTCATTGCAGAATAAAAATTTAAGATATAGTTTTTTTGAGTTTAACGAGATTTGGAAAAAGTTTAACTATGAATATTTAGTTTTAGTTCCAAAAGAAAAACAAAAATTGGCTGAGCAAATTTTGGGGGAAGATTTGGATTTTAAAAAATCCTGGGAATATGCAATAGAGTTATCAAGAAAAGAACTGCAAAAAAATCCAGATGATGTTTATTCAAGGTTTAATTTATCAGTGGCATTTTATTATATTGGAGATTATCAGGAATCAGTTTCTGAGTTTGAAAAAGTTGAAGATAGCTTACCATTTAGAACTTTGTGGTATCAGCTGGAACCTGTCTTAGCTTACAGAAAATTGGGAAACAATGAAAGAGTTTTGGAAATAACTGATAGAATTTTAAATTATCACAACAGGGCTTATTCTGAACTTTATAAGTTAAGGGGTGATATTTTTAAAGAACAGGGAAAAGAAATAGAAGCAGAGGAAGAATATAATAAAGCCAAGTTGTATAACTCAACTGGTTCATACCTGGTAAATCTTATTTAGCCGGGTAGGGCTTTTATACCCTACCCACTATATATTTTTAATATTAAACTGGTTTAATCACCACTTAGGAAACCTTCATCAACCTGCCAGGGGTCATTTTGCTGTTCACCCTGCTTTTCTGTTTGAGTCTGTCCTCCTTTTTCACCTTTGTTTATATCCTGCTCCATCCCTTCCTGCTCTGGAACATCACTCCTTTGTGGTTTGTCAACCTCACCTTCATCACTTTTGTTTCTAGCCATTATTCTCACCCCCCTTCAATGTTTAGAAGGTTGAGTATATGGAGGTTTTGTAAATAATAAATAATGAATTTTGTAAGAATTGAATAAATTATTATTAGGTCATTTAAAAAGGCTGGTATAATAGGACATAAGGTGAATAGACTATTTGGATTAATTTTAGTTGTTCTAATAATTCTAGGTGGACTTTGGTTTATTAATAACTCCAGATCTATAAAAACACCATCTTTAAACCCTAAAGCTCAGCCAGGTCCTTCTATTGGGCAGGCTGATGAGAAAAGTAAAGGCGAGGCAGTTTCTGTTTTTGCCAAAAATTTAGAGGTGCCCTGGGCAATTGCATTTTTGCCTGATGGAAGGCTTTTAGTTACAGAGAGGGCTGGGAGGGTAAGGCTGGTTGAAAATGATGGGACTTTGCAGTCTCAGCCAGTTATAACTATTTCTGAGGTAAAGCAGACTGGTGAAAGTGGTTTACATGGGATTGCACTCCACCCAGATTTCTCAACCAAACCATTTGTTTATTTATATTACACATATTCATCATCTGGAAATAATTCTTTAAACAAAGTAGTCAGGTATAGTTTTTTAAACAACCAACTTACAGAACCTAAAATTATTATTGAAGGAATTCCAGGGGCTATTTTTCATGATGGAGGAAGAGTTAAATTTGGGCCTGATGAGCAAAGCTCTCTTTCAGATAAAAATTTATATATCACAACAGGTGATGCCCAAAACCCATCACTTTCCCAGGATACAAGCTCTTTGGCTGGGAAAATATTAAGGGTTACAGATGAGGGACAGCCTGTTTCTGGAAACCCATTTAATTCTCCAGTTTATTCATATGGGCACAGAAACCCTCAGGGGATTGCCTGGGATAGTAATGGCCAGCTTTGGGAAACTGAGCATGGGCCATCAGGTGGAGGGCTTGGAACTGGAAATGATGAGTTTAATAAGATTGAGGTTGGGAAAAATTATGGCTGGCCTGAGATTCAGGGTGACCAGACAAAAACAGGTATGACTCCCCCAATCCTGCATAGTGGGACTGATACCTGGGCACCTGCAGGGTTAGCTTTTTTTAGAAACTCATTTTTCTTTGGAGGTTTAAGGGGAGAAGCATTATACCAGGTTAAATTTGAGGGAGGTCCTAAATTAGTTACTCATTTTAAAGGAGAGTTTGGAAGAATAAGAGAAGTTATCTTGGGACCAGACAATATGCTTTACATTACAACTTCTAATAAAGATGGTAGGGGTGATCCTCAAGCTGATGATGATAAAATTTTGAGAGTTAATCCAGAAAAACTTTGAAAAACTTTTTACCAGTTATAATTATAGGTAGCCTTTTAATAGCAGGTTATTTTTTGTTTTATGTGGCTGAGGGTGGGTTAAAAAATACTAAACAAGAACAAACTTCAGAATCACAAATTATCCAGAGTTCTCAACCAAACCAAGATCAGGATGTAAATTTCACAGCTACTTTTTCTATAACTACAAATGGGACAAAAAGAATTTTTACAGATTCTAAGTATCACAACAGGTCTGAGGATGTTTTTCTTACTGCAGATGATCCAAGCATTGTTCATGTTAAAAAGTCAGGGGTTACCTGGCAGAATTTTTTTGATACACTCCCCTCTCCCATGAAAGTTACTAAAGAGTGTTTATATACTGGCACAGGACAGACTTTTTGTAATACAGCTTCACAGAGTTTGAAATTTTTCTTAAATGGTCAATTAGATCAAAATGCTTTGGATAAAGAAATAAAAGAGGGAGATCAGTTTAAAGTAGAGTTTAATTAGCTATTCTATTCCCAGTAACTCTACTTCAAATATCAAGGTAGCATTTGGGGGGATAACATCAGGGATTCCTGAGTCTCCATAAGCAAGCTTTCCAGGTATAATTAATTTTCTTTTGCCTCCAACTTTCATCCCCAAAACCCCCATGTCCCAGCCATCTATCACAGCCCCTACTCCAATCCTTGTTTTAAATGGGGAGCCCCGCTCATAAGATGAATCAAATTTTGTTCCATCTTTTAGAGTTCCACTGTAATGAATGATTACATAATCTCCGCTTTGAACTTCATCCCCATTACCTTTTTTTATGTCTTCAATTAGGAATTTATCCTCTGCCATACTGGTATTATACTTTTTAGATAAAAGTGTGCAAGTATTTGTATTTAACCCTAAAACCTGATATACTTAGCAATTAGAAATCTTCATTTATTCTGTCTGTCTGCTCATAAAAAAGATTTTGGCAAGTTTAGGAGGACTTGTGAGAATACCAGTTAATCCTAAGAAACAAAAGCAAAGAGAAGCTTGGCATAAAGTTGTTGTTAAAGTCATCAGGCTCCGGGGCGGGGCTAAAGTATTGGACCAGGCAGAGAAATTAACTGAAAAAGAGTGGAAGATGTACTGCAGCGGGATCCTTAAATCAAACTTAACCCAGGAAAAAAGCGTTATTAAACAAAATTTAAAACAGATTGAAGCAACTATTAAAGACTCTGGCGGTTTTGCTGAACTCTAAGAATTTAGATTATCCCTAAAGACCACAATTTGAGCACAATGTTCCCTTTTATGACCATAATTTCTATATACTATATAGTCTTCTAAACTATAGTAATCTCCATACCCGGGAATTGCCCCATTTTTTGATAACATCTTTTCAGGAATCTGTTTAGCTCTTTTCATAACTTGGGAGTGAGCTTTTTTATATTCTTTTAAAATCTCACTAAAAGGTTTGTTTGCTCTTTTGCCTACCTCAATATCATTAAATTCTCCCCCACTGCTTTGCAGAAGATCCAAGGTTGGAGATTGTTCTTTAATATTTAAAAAAGTGCCCAATAAATCTGAGAGCATTATTTCATAGGATGTAAGGTGTGATAGGACATCTTTTATTGACCAGACACCACAGGCACCTTTTTTTTCCTGATCTTTATTTTTTAACCCTTCAAGTGATTTAAGAAGGGTAAGATCTCCATATTTCAAAACATCTTCAACATTCATAACTCTTTCTTACTTTTTACTAGTATAATATACTATGATAAAGGTATGTTTAAAAAGACTGTATTTTTAATACTACTGCTTCTGTCAGTTTTATTTGTTCCAGCTACCTTACTTGCATTTGACCAGCTTCAATCAGGGGAAAATATCATTTTAGAAAGAGACAAAGTTATAAATTCAGATTATTTTGGGGCAGGAGAAGCAGTCACAGTTTCAGGAACAGTCAATGGCGATGCATATGTGGCTGGAGGAAAGGTTATTGTAGATGGGACTATCAATGGTGATTTATTGGTAGCAGGGGGTAGTGTTCAGGTAAGAGGAAATATTGCCGGAAATGTCAGGGCTGCAGGGGGAGAGATAATTGTAACAGGGGTTATTGGCAGAAACTTAACTGCTACAGGAGGATCTGTAAATTTAGCAGATACAGCTAAAATCACAGGCAATGTAGTTTCAGGCGCTGGAGATTTAAACGTTTACTCAGAAATTGGAGGGGACTTAACAGCAGGTGCAGGTAATTTAATTATTGGAAATAAAATTGGCAAAACAGTTTATGCAGGGGTTGAACAGCTGACAATTGCTTCCTCAGCTCAAATATTGGGTGATATAAATTACTGGAGCCAAAATGACGGTAGAGTTGAACAAGGTGCACAGCTTTCAGGAAAAACAAATAAGTTTACACCATCAGAAGCCCCAAACAGGCGGGCTGGTGAAGACATTGCTAAGTTTTTTGTAGGGCTTTATGCAGTTTATAAAATAATAACTTTAATCTCTGCATTAATAATTGGGTTTTTGCTTATTAAATTTGCACCAATTTATACCCAAAAGACTGTAGATTTAGTTGTTAAAAAACCTGGGAATTCTTTTTTAGTTGGACTTATCTCTTTAATTTTGACTCCAATTTTATTTATAATCCTGCTTTTAACTGTAGTGGGTATCCCCTTAGCCTTTATACTGCTTGCCTCATATTTAATTTTAATTTACTTTTCAAAAATTATTATTGCAGTGGTTATAGGTCAAAAAGTATTTTCAATAAGCGGCAAGTCTACTTCACTTATTTGGGCTTTGGTGGTGGGCTTAATAATTTATGCAGCGCTGGTTACAATCCCAGTCTTAGGCTGGGTAGCAGGACTTTTTGCAATAATTTTTGGGCTGGGTGGGCTAATAAGTGAAAGATACTCTTTCTACAAAGACTTAAGAAGTAAAAAATTAATTTAAGAAGCTATCCCCTCATCTAAATTTTTTGTATAATTAGCTTATGCCAATAACTAAAGGACAGATTGTTTTTGATGGTGAGTTTACCCAAAGTCAGATTAGAGAAGCTAAAGAAGAAATAAAGAGCGAGGAGGAGCAGAAAAAACAATTTGAGAAGCTGGAGGGGCTGGTTGAAAGGTCCCAGGATGTGCTTTTCAGGGTTAAAACAGTTTTCCCTTTTGATCTTTTTCCAGATTGTTTGTGTATTGATGAGAATAAAGTCAGCATAATCAGTAAAACTTTTATGGGTACTGAACACGTCAGGAGTGTTTTAATTGGGGATATAACAGATGTGACTGTACAAACAACCCCTTTTTTGTCTACACTGGAGATAATAGACTCAAGCAATGTTAGAAACCCAATTTATATTAAGGTTGATAACTTAAAGACTAAGGATGCAGTCAGGGCCAGAAGGATTATCCAGGGACTGATTGCTGTTAAACAAAGTAAAATTGATATTAGCGGGCTTGAACACAGGGAACTTGTAAGTAAGCTTGAAAAATTAGGTGAAGCAAAAGGAGGAGAGTAATAAAAATGTTTCCAACAGATGATGAGGAAAAGCATAAAAAAATTCCCCACTACTATGGGGATATAGTCAGGGTAATTTTTGTCATTGCAGGAATTTTAATGCTTGTATTCCTGCCAATTTTTAAGGATTTGATTGTTGTACCAGTAGGGATTGCAATTTTTGTGATTATTTCTGTTGACCTTTTTGCAGGGCTTACTAATCCTTTGCAGAAGTGGATATCACTAATAAACCTTTTTATCTCCCTGTCAGCTTTTATTATATTTGAGACTATTGCTGTTGATTATTTTTCAACTTCAGAAAAGCTTTATGCATCTGTTAACCAGATTCTGGCATTTTTATTTTTTCTCTCCTTATATTTTTCAACTAAAACTTTCAGGGGATTTTTAGTTAAATAATCTGAATATCAATTCATTAATTAAGAAAATTGCTGTAAAAATAATTCCTAAAATGACCAGTAGAATATTGGCTAATAACAATCTTTTAACAGCTCCAGGCATTATTGCTCCAAATTCATAAGTAGATTTTAAAACCTGAGTCCTGTAAAAGATATTAAATCCCAGAATTAAAAAATTAAGAATTAAAAAAATTGTCAATAAAATTAATCTGATATCCTGCATATCTAAACCCTCCTGTATTTAGTTTCATCAATATATTTTTCCTCTACATAATCCTGGGTAAATTTTGAAGGGTGATCACTTTTACTATTCTGAAACCCTGCAGGTGAACTTTCCATAACAGACTCAAGTTGATCTCCCAAAAAAATTCCTGATTCTCTTGGTTTGTTTATATTTGATAAAACAAATACCTTATCTTTTGATGGCCTATCAAAAGAGATAATGATATCACCCATGTCAAATAGTTGATTTAATATATTATCTTTTTTAATATCCACTTCAATTGTCCTAACCTGATCAAGTAATAAATCACTTAATGCGTCAGAGAATAGGGGTGCATAATTTACTTCTAAGATTTTTCTATTAGTAACAACATACACATGGTTAAACCAATCTACTATTAATTTTGTTATACCAGTTAGAAAAATAGATGAAATCAAAAGACTTGCAGCGATTAAAAGCTCAACTGAGTTTAAAAAGATAAGAAAAAGAAAGGAAACTATAGCTATTAATCCAAAATTTAGTATTATTGAAATTACCAAAGGGACCATTATTACAAACCAATGCTGCCTTTTGGCTATCAGAAGTTTTTCGCCAGGTAAGGTTAGACAATTTTTAATTCTCCCATCGTTATACTCTCCATCTTTGCCTTCCATATTCAACCCTCCTGATTTTTTGAAAATTATAATCCTATAGCATAAAAATTGCAGTAAGATATCTTACATTGAAGAATTTAAGATTTTTTTAGTTTCAATTTTATACTCTTCTACATTTGGCTGGTCAAAGGTATTTAGATTTAAAAGTTTTCCCAGATACATCATCTCTATCATTTTAAACTGGAGGTATTGGCCTAAAGATTTTTCAGAGATATCTTCCAGGATAACTTCCATAAAAGGGATTTCCCGCTTTATATAAGTTTGTTTTACTCCCATATAAATTGCAGACATGAGCTCATATGCAGATTTACCTGAGATTCCATCTACAAGATTTTGAAATTCTCCATCTAGAGGTAGAGTGGGATTTCCATTAATCTGGGAAGTATAGACAAAGGTTGTAACTTTGTCTTTGGGACCACCAAAATAGAGCTGGGCCATTGAGTGAAGGTCTGTTGACCCCAAAGAAACTGTTGGGGTAATACCAGAGTTTACAGTTCTCCCTTTTAAATCTTTTTCTTTACCTAAGCTTTCACCCATTAATTGTCTGTACCATTTTCCAATTGATTCCATTTCAGGGTGAAAGAAAAAGTTATCACAAATTATTTTTCCATTCTGCAGCTGATGGTAGAGAATAATTGCTGAGATTAATGAAGGATTAGAGAGGGTATCATCATTTAATGACCTGTGAATAATATTTCTGGCTCCATCTAATAAAAAGTCTATGTTTATTCCAGAGGCTAAAAGTGGGAAGAGCCCTACTGAGGAGAAAACACTAAACCTGCCCCCAACTGTTTTAGGGATATTTAGGGTAGTGATCCCTAACTCTTTGGCTCTAGCATCAAGTTTTGAACCTGCATCTGTTGTTAAAACTAACCTTGAGAATTTATTTTCTATGTTTAGATTTTCTAAAATTATTTCTAAGTTTGTTATTGTTTCTGTGGTAGTACCAGATTTTGAGATAGCATTAATTAAGATTTCGTTACCAGATGAAATACTTCTTAAAAAATTTCCAATTTTTTCTAAAAACTCAGGGTCTACTGTATCTGCAAAAATAATTTTAGGGAACCTGTCTGGTTCTAAAATGTCTGAGAATCCTAAAAGTGAGTCATAAATTGCTTTTGTACCAAGATTTGAGCCTCCAATCCCTATATCAATTATATATTTTAGGCTGTCATTACATTTTACAGACACCAACCTTTTTATTTCTTCATGGAGGTTATCATCAAAGGGCAGAATGATTGAGGCTTCATCTTTTGAATACTCATTGTCTTCTACGACTTTATTTAAAAACTTAATGTAATCTTTTAACTTTTTGGCAGTTTTTTCTATGTCTTTTGGATCAGTCTGGGAATTAGAGTAGTTAAATCTCACAAAAATAGTTTGACATATTTGTAGTTTTTTTGGCAATAGCTATAATAGTCTTCATGGACTCTTTTGCATTAATAATTTTTGGGATTACTTCTAATTTAGCTCAAATTAAGCTTATTCCAGCACTTTATGACATGGCTGAAAAAGGGCTTTTACCTCCGGGCATGACAATTATTGGCACAGCCAGGAAGGAAATGAGCAGTGAGGAATTTAAAGAATATTTTAAGAAAGTTTTAAATACAGAAAATATCCACCACCAGCATGAAATAAAAGAGGAAGTATTTAATGACCTTTGCCAAAGGCTACATTATGTTAATGGGAATTTAGATGATTCCAAGTTTTACCAAAAGCTTAAAGATTATTTAGATGAATTATCAGGACATGGGCATCCTTGTGAGAACAGGATCTTTTATTTGGCAACATACCCAGACCTTTATGCAGATATTTTTGAGAATGTGCAAAAGTTTGACCTAAACAAACAAGAAAGTGGCTATGTAAGGTTAATGATTGAAAAACCAATTGGAAGTGATCTGGAGTCTGCCAAAAAATTAAACTCTCTTTTACTAAAATATTTTAATGAAGACCAGATTTACAGGTTAGACCATTATTTAGGGAAAGAGACTTTACAAAATATTTTAACTTTCAGGTTTGGAAATGGGATTTTTGAACCTTTAATTAACAAAGATTATATAGACCATATCCAGATTACTGCTGCAGAGGATTTTGGGATAGGAAGGCGGGGGGGATATTATGACAAAGTTGGGGCTCTAAAGGATGTTGGACAAAACCACCAGCTGCAAATGCTGGCTTTTGCCACAATGGATGCTCCAAGCCAGTTTAGTAACCAGGCTGTGACACAAGAGAGGTTAAAAATCTTGCAAGCTTTAAAACCTTTGCCTGAAGAAGTTGTTTTTGGACAATATGAGGGATATCTAAATGAGGAAAATGTTGAAGCAAATTCCCAAACAGACACTTTTTATGCATTTAAGGCCTTTATTGAAAATGACAGGTTTAGAAATGTACCAGTATATATAAGGGCAGGGAAAAAGTTAAAACAAACTGTAACTGAAATAGTTATAGTTTTTAAGATTCCAGAGAACAGGCTTTTTAAAAATTTAAAGTCAGGTATGGAACCAAATTATTTAACTTACAGAATCCAACCAAATGAAGGGATAATTATGGAGGTCTTAACCAAAAAACCTGGACACAAAATTGAACTGGAGCCTTCTGTAATGGAGTTTTGCTTCAAACTAGACCCACACAGCCACTATTTCCCTGATCCATATGAAAGACTAATTGCAGATGCTATAAGAGGAGACCAGACCTTTTTTAATGATGCATCTGAGGTTGAAGCACAATGGGCTTTTGTGGATCCTTTGTCTAATGCAAAAAGCAAAATCTTTAAGTATCAGGCTGGCAGCTGGGGGCCAAAAGAGGCAGATGAGTTGATAGAAAAAGATGAAAGAAAGTGGATTGAACCAAATATGCTTTATTGCAAGATCTAAGTAATCATTTTCTCAGATCATTTAGTATTCGTTCTACCCTTGTGAACTCTCTCAAAGCCTCATATGTATGTGTAGTTGGATCATCTCTAGTTAAGTCAACAGACAAAGTCTGGGTTTTACCTAGGGCCCCCCTTTGATAAAATGCCCCATAACCTAGATAAGAAGATATCATAATCTTAAATTCTGGATTTGGAATGATTATTTGTTCTATCAAAACGATTACTCCTTCGCTTTCTCCTTCTTTGTAACGCATAAGACTTCTTCTTAAAGAATAGCCTGTATTATCTTTGTTAACTGGTAAAATTAAGTACTCGGATAAATTTCCTTTTATTTTTTTTTCATTTCTGTTGGCACTATTTTTAATAAATCCTGATGCAAAAGCTATTAACTCCTCATTTCTTTGGTGAAAATGTTCATCATCAAATTCCATTTTTGCGTGAACCCTATGAAACTTTTTCCTACCCATTGCTAATTTTTTAGACTGTTCTTCTTCTGATAATTTTACACTCTCAGGGTCCTCACCTCTAATAGCTAAAAGCCTTGCTCTATGCTTCAGGATAGCTTCTATTTCTTCAGGAGAAAATTTATCAATAGGATTGGAGTTTGCTGTTTCTGACATAATTTTTAAACAGAGAAATTTTACTACGAATTAGGATTTTTTAACAGCATGAGCACCAAATTTGCCCCTTAGGGCAGACACTACTTTGTTTCTAAATCCATTGGGAGAGGATTCTTCAACATTTGAGGAGTCTGACCTGACTTTCATTGAAGCTTCTATTGAAGGTGCATCAACACCTAACTTTTGGGCAAGCTCGATAGTCCAATCCCCTTCTGCTTTAATCCTTTCCTTCCCTGCACCACCAGAACCAATTATTGAAGATATATCAGATAAATTTGGGTCTTCATCAAAAGCTTCTTTGGCCCAACCAACCAGCCTTGATTCAATTACTGATTTATGGTTATAAAGATCTAAAAGCCTGGAGAAATCATATTTAAACTCTGAGTGTTTTAATATTGCTAAACCCTCTCCTAAAGACTCCATCATTCCATATTCAATTGCATTATGGACCATTTTAGCTAAATGGCCAGAGCCTTGAGCACCCAGGTGCTGATAAGCCCCAGGAGCTCCTGCAGCTTTTGCCAAATCTTTTATTTTTTCAAAATCTTCACTGGAGCCACCAATCATTAAACAGGCTCCAGAGCGGGCACCTGCAGGGCCACCTGAAACACCAATATCCATAAAATGAATGCCGCTTTTTAATAATTCGCTGGATCTTCTTAGTGTGTCTTTATAAAAAGAGTTCGCACCATCTATCAGTAGATCCCCAGCAGATAACAATGGAAGTAATTTACCAATAAACTGGTCAGTGACTCCGCCAGCAGGCAACATCAGCCAAATTACCCTAGGTTTTTCCAAACTATTAACTAATTCCTCAAGATCATTTGCAATTTTTAATTTTTGATCTGTATTTTTACTTTTTGATATTTGATTTTTTATATCTTCAATAGGTTCAGGTGACCTATTCCAGGCTACAACTTCTATCCCCTGCTCCAGTAAGCGGAGCACCATGTTTTTTCCCATTCTGCCTAAACCAATGTAACCTATTTTCACTTGATTCACTATACAAAAAAGTTAGTAGGTTGTAAACTTATTTTTATAATGTTTCTGTCTGTTGATATTGGTGGTACTAATACCCGCATTGCAGTTTCCAAAAATGGCAGGAAAATTGATAAAAAAGTAAGTTTTTTAACTCCAAAAAAATATGACGATGGGATAGATTTAATTGAGGAAAAGATCGAGGAGCTAACAAACCACCATATTCCCCATTCCATTGCTGTAGGAGCTGCCAGCCCGATTGATTATGAAAAAGGGAGTTTAATTAAAGTTCCTGCTCTGCCCAGCTGGTCTGGGCATCTTTTAAGAAAAGAGCTTGAGCTAAGGCTTAGGACAAAAGTTTATTTAGAAAATGATGCAGCACTGGCTGGGATAGCTGAAGCAAGTAAAAGAAAAAAGTCTAAAATAGTTGCATATATAACCTTATCCACAGGGATTGGAGGAGCAAGAATAGTTGATGGCAGTGTTGACTACCATGCCACTCCTTTTGAACCAGGGCATATGATTATAGACCCCAAAGGCAGGTTTTGGCCAGGCTGCGGGCAAAAGGGGTGTTTTGAAAGCTTAGGGTCCGGGAGTGCATTTGAGATAACTTATGGGGTAAAACCAGAAAACTGCGGAGACGGGAGGATCTGGGAAGAACATGCTGAAACTGTTTCTGTAGGTTTAGTAAATGTCATTACTATGTGGACTCCTGATGTTTTGGTGATTGGGGGAAGTTTAATTAAAGCTGGAGAAAAGTTTACTAAACCTTTAGTAAAATTCACTCAAAAAAAATTAGAGATTTATAAGGCCCCTAAAATAGAGTTTTCTAAACTTGGAGATGACAATGGACTATTGGGAGGAATAATTCTTTTAGGAAATTACTTGAAAATCTGATCCAGTTTTTCTTTATTAAACCCTATTACTGTTTGTTTAGAACCATCATCATTTATAACTACAGTCACAGGGACTCCCATGTGAGCAGAGTTGGATACAGCCTCATCAACCCTATCAGGGTGTTCTTCAAGTAAAACATCTTCATATTGGATACTTTTTGAATAAAGATAGTCCCGGAGCATTCTGCAAAAAGGACAAGTAGTTGTTGAGTAGACTGTGACTTTCACTCAGTTTTACCTGTTAGGAGTGCATCAATTACATCATGGGGCAGGGCTATTGCATTTAGTAATGCTTTCCTAACTATACTGCCTGCCTCTGAACTTATCTCATCAGCTGCGGAAAGTGCTCCTAAAACTGCACTTTTTGCTAAGTTTCCAGCATCTGCACCTATGTCGTCTGCAGCCCCAATTACCCCTTCAACAGCAGAGACTGCTACCTCTCCAACATCTCCTCCAACCTTTGATCCTTCTTTAACTGCTGTAGATGCTGCCTCTCCTGCAGCTTCTGCACTATCTACCCCTACATCTTTTGCGCCATCTACTGCACCTCTTACAAGTCCTGTCACACCCTGGGTAAGGGAGCTTCCAGAAGAAGAGAGGGCATCTATTCCACCTGTGACAACCTGGGAGACTGCATCTATGCCTCCTACTGCAACTTCACCTGCACCCTGGACAGCTTTGGTGACATTATCTCTAGCTACATCCTGAGCAGCAGAGACTACATCTCCAGCACCAGTAAGGACTGAACTCAAAGCATTTTTAACATCATCAATGAGATTTGCCATAATTCTAAACTAACAAACATTTTTCATTGTGTCAAGTCATCGGACTTCGTAGCTTAATGTGACATTAACAACTATCTCATTGGTTCCCGGTTCTACCTGTGTGTCACCTCCACCTGATTGGGGAAGTGCCCTGTCTGCTGCATATATTATTGGTGGTTGGCCTCCAAAAGATTCCTGATAATTAACTAATTTCCCTAAACTAAACCCTGCAGCCTGGGCAGCCCTGGAAGCTTTTTTCTTTGCATCTTCAACTGCCTTTATCCTTGCCTCATCTTCTGCTTTTGATTTATCTAAATTTTCAAATGTTAACCCTCCTAATTGATTTGCTCCATTTTGAGTTGTTAAATCTATAATTTGGTTTGCCTTATTTATATCCCTTATTTTAATTACTAAGTTTGTATTAGCATTGTAGCCTGTGATTTTTTGGGTTCCAGAGGTGTAGTCATAGTTTGGGTTTACATTGTAATTTTCAGTTTGAATATCATCTGAGGCGATCCCAGCATTTTTTAGTGCATCTGTAACTTTATTTATAGAGGTATTCATTTGAGACTGAGCTGCTTCAACTGTTTGAGCATTTGCAGTTACACCAACCCTTAGTGTTCCAAAATCAGGTTTGATATCTGCTTTACCTTCACCTGTGACAGAGAAGGCATCTGATTTAGAGGTGGTTGTGGAATTTACAGAAAAAGGGATTGGACCTGCAAATTTAATGTAGAGAAATATCAGAAGTAAAAAAATAATTGATTTAATCAGGAATGAAACAGTATTAGCAATCAGAAGATTCTGGTTTTGCATTAAAATAGTATAACTAAACTTTTAACCTTTTGTACAGATTTATAATAAAATTAATCCATAAAATTCCTAAAATGTAAGCTCCTAATACATCTGAAAACCAATGGGACCCAAGATAAATCCTGGAAAAACCCATCAGGATAATAACCAAGATACAAGAAACAAGTAATAAGTTTTTAAGCAAGCCTTTTTTTGAGGTTTTTGTAAATCAAGTAGAAAATAAAGCCATAAAAACCAATTGCAAACAGTATATGTCCTGACGGGTATGAATCAAACCTGGCTAATTTTTCAAACTGATAGATTAAATTAGGATCTGGCCTTGGACGGGCAATTATAATTTTAAAAAACTCGCTTAAAAATAATGCCCCTAAAATGGACATGAAAATAACTAAGGCTTCTTTTCTTTTTTTAAGAAGCATAAAAAATAATACTGCTCCAAGAAGAGAAATTATCCATGTTATTTGATAACCCAACTTGGAAATAAATTTCATTAATAAATCAAACCAGAAAAAATTTAGATTTTGCAGTGTTTGGGTTATGAAAAGGTCTGTACTTACTATATAGTTAGATTTTACATAAACTGCAAGCAGTATAAAAACTCCCAGTAAAATAAGCTGCAGTTTTTTGTTCATAATCTAAGTGTATTAAAAAATTTAACTATTTAGGATACTAACAAATTTTTCAGTAGATTTTATTGGGGCTATTACCTGAAGGTTATACCTTTCATTTTTAAAAAGTTCTTTAGCTACATCCCTTACCTGCTCTGCAGTTACTTTATCAATTTTTTTTAAATACTCATCAAACCCTTCTAACTCCCTATCTAAAACATACTCCACCCCAAAGTGTTCTGCTAAAAAGTTGGTTGATTCTTCCCTGATTGCAAGCCTCCCTCTTAACATTTCTTTAGCTTTTTTTAATTCATCTTCTGTGACTTTTTCTAAAATTGTCCGTTCCAGTTCTGCTTTTATAACCTCTAAGCCTTCATAAACTTTTTCTAATTTAAGCCCTGCAAAAACTGTAAAAGTTCCTGTGTCCACAAAACCTTCATGGCCTGCACTAATATGATAAGCTAATCCCCTTCTTTCCCTAACCTGGATAAATAACCTTGAGGACATGCTTTCTCCCAAAATGGCACCCAAAATCCTGGCTGCATACCTTTTAGGATGATTTCTGTGATAGCCCTCCACCCCTAAAATTAAATTTGCCTGGTCTGTGGCTTTATAAAAAACATTAACTTTTGGTTTTGTCTGTTTAGTTTTTTTAAATTCCTTAAATTTATATTGATCCCTTTTTGGCAAATCCAAATAATACTTTTCTGCAAATGCTTTTGGGTCTTTAGGAAGTTTACCAGCTAAAACTAAAACCATATTCTCAGGGGAATACAAAGATTCTAAATAACTTAAAAACTCTTCCCTATTTAAAGATTTTATAGTTTCTTCATCCCCTCCAATATCCCAACCTAAGGGCTGATCTCCAAACTGCAGCCTTTCATAAAGTTCCCAGACATATCTACCTGGATTATCCCTATACATCCTTAACTCCTCAATTATTACCCCTTTTTCCCGCTCTATCTCTTCTTCAACTAAAAGGGATTCTTTTAACATTGAGGATAAAACATCATTTGCAAGCTCAATATGCTTTGAGGCAGACTTTATCCAATAATAAGTCCATTCTTTTGAAGTAGCTGCATTATTTACTGCTCCCAGGCCATCTATTAAGGTTGAAATCTGTTCTGCTGTTGGGAATTTTCTGGAACCTTTAAAAAACATGTGTTCAAGAAAGTGGGAGATGCCATTTATATTTTTGGTTTCATACCTACTGCCTGCACCAACTGCAACTAAAGTTGTGACTGAATCCAGGTGAGGCATTGGGATGGTGATTAAAGTTAAACCATTTTTTAAAGTTTGGATATTGTACATGCTTGGTAGGATATCAGATCACCTAAGAAAATTAAACTACCTTAAAAAGGTAAACCAGAATAAAATACTTAAGATTATTCTGTAAACTCCAAATATGAAAAAGTTATTTTTTTCAACAAACTTTATAAACCACTTTATAACAAAAAGGGCTGTTATAAATGATCCAATAAATCCAATAAAAAGATAGGACCACTCAGTTAAAGAGAAGTTAAAATTGCTTTTTATAACATCCAACCCAGTGGCTGCAAACATTGTTGGGATTGCCAGAAGAAATGAAAATTCTAAAGCTGCTTTTTTACTAAGCCCTGCAAATTGCCCGCCAATGATGGTGGCAGCAGCCCTGGAGACTCCTGGAATTACAGAAACAGATTGGGCCAGTCCAATTAGTAAAGATTGTTTAACAGTTAGTTTTTCTAAACTATCAAAATCTTTTTCTTTTAGAAGTTTATCTACAAAGATTAAAATTAAACCACCTAAAAAAAGTGCCAGAAGAGTAATTTGTAAATTCCCAATAAAATAGTTTTTAATTATTTCATAAAAAGCTAATCCTACAATTGCAGTTGGAATAAAAGCAATTAAAATATTTTTCCAAAGTTTGAAATTATATATAAGTTTTTGCCAATATAAAAAAACTACTGCCAGGATTGCACCAAGTTGAATAAAAATCTCAAAACTTTTAATAAAATTTGTCTGGGGGATATTTAAAACTTTGGATGCTAAAACTAAATGGCCAGTTGAAGAAATCGGAAGAAATTCTGTTGCTCCCTCAACTATGGACAAAATTATAGCGTTAAGATAATCCACGGGCTTTAAATAATTCTAACATCTTTTCTACAGTCTGCTTAGTTGTTAAATTTGTTGTATCAATTTCAACTGCATCATCAGGTTTTCTAAATGGAGAAGCCTCCCTGATGGAATCTGCTTCATCCCTTTTTAACATCTCTTCTAAAACTTTTTCATATGAAATATCTAAGTCTTTTTGTTTTAACTGTTCATACCTTCTTTTTGCTCTAATCTCGGGAGATGCAGTTAAAAAAATTTTGAGTTTACTGTCAGGAAAAATTTCTGTGCCAATATCCCTTCCTGTCATAACTGTATTTTGTAAACTGCCAATTTTCCTTTGGATTTTTTTAGATAATTCCCTGACTTTAGGGAAAGCTGCAATTATTGGAACTACTTTTGTGACTTGAGGTAAGTGGAGTTTTTCAGTTATATCTTTACCATCCAGAAAAATTCTTTGGGACCCATCAATTTCTTTGAATTCAACATTTAAATTTTCAAAAACTTTGGCACATACGTTTTCATCAGCTGTACTTAGATTATTTTCAAGGATGAAAAGGGATCCAGCCCGATAAATTGCGCCGGTATCTATAAACTGAAAACCTATATTAGCAGAAAAAAGATGGCCCACTGAAGACTTCCCTGAAGAAGTCGGACCATCAATAGTTATAACTTCTGACACTAAAAGAGGATTATACTCGCAAATTGAGAATCTAACAAGTAAGAATTAGGTAATTAGCTTTTTAATTCTTGGTCCCTTTGAAGTATCTTCTAGCTCATATCCTAAACCTTTAATTTCTTTTCTTAACTTATCAGAAAGTTCAAAATCTCCTGATTCTCTAACATTTTCCCTTTGGTCAACTAATTTTTTAACATTATCAGGGATTTCTATTTGCTTTCCAACATACCCATCAAATTTTAAACCTAAAACTTTGTCCATTTTTAAAATTGATGCAGCTTTTGCAGAAGCTGGATAATCAGACTTTATCATTTCCCACATTACTGCCAAAGCAGTTGGGGTATTTAAATCATTGTTAATAGCTTGCATAAACCTTTGCTCAAACTCTGCACAGCCTATTTTGGGTTCATCCCAACCTCTTACTATTTCCCTTAAATTATTTAAAGCATTTTGGGCAGCTTGAAGAGACTCCCAGGTAAAATTTAGTTTATCCCTGTAGTGGGCTGTTAAAACTAAATATCTGTAGGAGAGGGGTTCAAAACCTTTATCTTCTAAATCTGAGAGTTTATAAAAATTTTTTAAGGATTTGCTCATTTTTGCCCCTTCAACTAATAAGTGCTCTCCATGGACAAAAAAATTAGCAAAGGGTTTGCCTGTATACCCTTCTGATTGGGCAATTTCATTTTCATGATGGGGGAATAATAGGTCTATCCCACCTGCATGGATATCTAAAGTCTCCCCTAAATATTCCTGGCTCATAACTGAGCACTCTATGTGCCAGCCAGGCCTGCCCCTGCCCCAGGGAGAGTCATATCCAACCTCAGAAGGACTAATTGATTTCCATAAAGCAAAGTCTTGAACATCTTCTTTTGAATATTCATCAGACAAAATCCTGGTCCCTGTTTTTAACTGCCTTTTTTCCAGCCCTGAGAGTTTTCCATAATTTGGGAATTTAGAAATATCAAAATATACAGATCCATCATCTTCTATATAAGCTAAACCTTTTTTTATTAAAACTTCTATATATTTGACCATTTTAGTAACATGTTCTGTAGCTTTGGGGGAAACATCTACAGGGAGAATATTTAACTTACCTAAATCATTAAAAAAAGCAGTTGTAAATTCAGAGCTAAATTCTTCAATCCCTAAGTTTTTTTCTTTTGCAGCTTTTATTATTTTGTCATCTATGTCTGTTATATTCCTTACTGACTTAACATCAAAATTATTGGCCATTAAAGTTCTTAAAAGAATATCTGAAAAAATCATGGTCCTGAAATTTCCAATATGCTGAAAGTCATAAACAGTTGGACCACAGGTATAGACCCCAACCTTAGGAGGGTTTAGAGGAATAAATTCTTCAACTTTTCTGGATAGAGAGTTATATATTTTTAACATATAATTAAATGAAACTGAGTTTATTATATTCAAGAATAATATCTATTCCAAGGAGGGTTATTGATATAATAAACATTATAGCCTATAATTAATTCCATGAATGAATTAGAACATGAAGAAAATGGGTCAAATGAAGAGCTTGCAAAGAACGCAGTTAGAACAAGTAGGGATATTAATGACTTGCGTGAAGTGCTATTAGAAGGAGGGGGCACAGAGATCAATTTTGGTTATAATTTAACCAGGAACAGAAGAGGCGTTGATGTTGTACTTGGACATCAAAGATATCTTTTTTTTCAACCAGCAACAAATGAAACTTTACCTAAGGATCTTTTTGTTAAAGCTAATGTTCCGGCATTTGAAACAGTTGGCTATAATGACAGTAGTCTTATTGAGGTAGTAAAGATTCCCTATAATACAAGACCTCTTGACGGCATGCAATTTAAAGAGCAGGGATTTACCCAGAGCTATTTAGGTGCCTTTGAAATCATGACTGAAGTCGGGGCAATCTTGGGAAAAATTTATAAAGCCACAAATGCCCTTCCTAAAGAGTTGCATCTTTCAGATTTAGTTCTTACCCAGGGCCAGAAAGATTTAATTAGACTTCTACCTCCTTATGTCCTAGATACAGAAATAACACTAGACGAGGTTTCTCAAAGGATTTTAGATGAATTAAAAAGGCAGGATCCAAATCATCCTCATGAATCACAAATAGAAATCCTTAAACAAAGTTTTAAAAATAAGATAAAATGATGACTGAACTGCTTAGTCCTGTTTCATCCCCAGATGTAATTACTCCTTACGCAGAAAAACAGAGTATAAAACACTGGGAAAAAAATCCAAGCCCGGTATTAAAAGATGCTAATGCAGCAGTCCAAAAGCACTTCAGAAAAAATTCGCATGTAATTAATATTGCAGAAGGAAACCATTTTAAGGATGGCGTTTTTCTCGCTCCGGAATTTTCCGGCAGACAGGTTTTGAGGATTGGTCAAAGAAGAGGAGAACAAGATTGGTTTGTCCGAGGTGGAAGTGCACACAATGTTTCTTTTGGAATTATTGAAATAAGAGATAGCGAAACAGGCGAAGTTAAACTTTTGAATGTGGCAGTTAAACCTTTTAAGCAGACGGCAAAAGGTATAATAGAAATAAAAAATACATTAAAAGTATTAGATAGGGGCTTTAAGACAGTCCACCCAATCTGCTTTATTTCAGAGGAAGATTCCGGCTTTTTGGTATCGGTTGCCAGAACAGATACTAAAACATTAGATAGTGAACCCTGGTCACAATTTCATACAGGAGAATTCTTAGCCAAAACATATTTTGAACAGCTTATACACAGAAATGCTGTTCTATTGGCTGATTTGCACGCTTCCGGTATCAGACATTCTGATCCGCAATTAAAAAACTTTTGGGTTACACCAAGAGGAAATGTTGAAGGAATAGATTGGGAAGCAAGTACGGTTTACCCTATCCCAGTTTCTGAAGAGTCGTTCTTAACTGCCTCAATGGATGATTTACCAACTTATTTCTACTCACTCTGCGGTATTAGTCCTAGAGAAGACGAGCAGAGATCAAGTTCAGTAGAAATTCTAGTTGGCACAAGAGATAAAAGATGGCAGCAATTTAATGATTTGTTCCTAAGATTTTACAGCTTGAGAGCTTTTGAAAGATTACTAGATGATTTTGCAATTGAAGGTGATAGACTAATTGAGCTTTTTAATGATGCTGACAATGAAAGTCAGTTACAGGAAATGTTAAAAACTAACTTAGGTATTTGAGATTATCCACCTACTCCTCTTTTAATTTCAGCTTTGGCTTGTTTTGCCCTGACATTTTCATCAATTAAGTTTTGTCTTTTTTGGACAACTTCAAACTGTTTAACTTCTTTTTTTTGTTTTTCTTCCTGGGATTGTGCCTGTTTTTCCTGCTGTTTTTTTAGATTTTGCTGATTTAGTGCAGTCTGCTGCCTATTTAATTCATTTAACCAGGCCTGAACTTTTCTTCTTTTTAATTCTGTATCTTTTTTACTTTTAGCTGCCTGTTCCTGCTGCTGGGCTAATTTTTGGGGATCTGTGGTTTGTCCTTGAATTGCTTGGACACCAACTTCTATCATTTTACCAACTTCATCCTGGACTGGTTTCCCAACTGCAGCTGGAATTTCTTCTAAAGTCTCATAAGCTGTATCTGCAATTTGTCCTCTTAAACCATTAGCCATAGCTTAATGATAATAACCAAGTGTCCAAGATACAAGAAACAAACTATATTTGGATACTTGTATCTTGTTTCTTGGAGACTTAATACTCTTTGCGGCCTTCAAGCGCCCTGCTTAATGTAGTTTCATCTGCATATTCTAAATCTCCCCCTACTGGCAGTCCCCTGGCAATTCTTGTAACCTTTACTCCAAGTGGTCTTATAAGTCTATCTATATACATGGCTGTTGCTTCACCTTCCATTGTTGGGTTAGTTGCTAAAATTATCTCTTTTATAGTCCCATCTTTTAACCTTGGGAGCAGTTCCCTAATGTGCAGTTCCTCTGGCCCTATGTTTTCTAAAGGAGAGATTGCTCCATGAAGAACATGGTAAAGCCCTTTAAAATTTGCTCTTTCTAAGGCAAGCATATCCAGAGGGTCTTCAACCACTGCAATCACAGATTTATCCCTGAGCGGGTCTGTTTCTATTTCACATGGGTCAGTTTCAGAGATATTAAAACAAACACTGCAAAGGACAGTTTTTTCTTTTAGGGCCAGGGCAGACTCTGCTAAAGCTTTTGCTTCTTCCTTTGGGGCATGTAAAAGGTAATAAGTTAACCTTTGGGCTGTTTTTGGACCAATACCAGGCAGCCTCTCAAAAGCATCAATAAGATCTCTTACTACTTTAGGAATTGTGGCCATTTGTTTGACAATAGTATACAGTATTTAGTATATAAGGAGTTAAAAGTGGAAAGATTAAGGAATTTTAACAAATTAACAGCTGGACTTATTTTGGTTTTAGTAGTTATAGTTTTCTCAGGTGGAGTGTTTATAAAAAATTTAGTTTTTCCAAACCCTGAGGTTGCTGGAGAAGCAGTAGAAGCAACACCGCAGCCTTCCCCATTCCCAACTTCTACCCCAATCCCAACACCCACCTCTACTCCCACCCCTGCACCTAAAAAAGCACCTGTAAAAACAACCAGCCCAACTCCCTCTCCTACACCTGCACCAACTGAGAGTCCTACTCCAACACCAAGCCCAACTTCTGAGCCAACTTCTGAACCTACCAGTTCACCAACTGCTCAACCATCAACTGCATCTTCATCTGCAACTCCTTAGTTTAAGATTAAAGATGGAAGATTACTGATTAAAGAATATGAGGAATGGGAAAATTGAAACTTTTACTGATTTAAATGTCTGGAAAGAAGGGCATAAACTAGTTATCTTGATTTACAAAATTACTAAGAACTTTCCAAAGGAAGAAACTTATTCTATTACTGATCAGATGCGAAGAGCTGCAGCTTCTATAACGGCTAATATTGCAGAAGGTTTTGGTAGGCAAGGTTATAAAGAGAAGGTTCAGTTTTATTATTTATCAAAAGGCTCATTATCAGAATTGAAAAACTTTATTTTAATTGCAAAAGATGTTGGTTATTTGAATAATGAGGCAATGATGAATTTAGCAGATCAAGCGAATATAGTTGATAAATTGTTACAGGGATTTATTAAAAAGAGCAAAACATTCATTAATCCTAAATCAGTAATCATTAATCACTGATTCTGGTTACATTCCGGGGATTTGACCGCCCATTAAGGATCTCATCTCTTCTGCAGCAACTTTTTGGGATTGTTTTAATGCTTCATTAACAGCTTCTGTGACTTTATCAAGATCATTTTCCCCTGAGATAGAGACTACTTTTTGATCACCAGTCATGACAATAGTTACACCTTTGTGTTCTACTGTAATTTTTATTAGAGCTAGCTTTTTTTGAACTTCCATAGCCTGGTCTCTCATCTTTTTGAGATCCCCAAGCTGTTTCATACTGTCCATTATTCCCATAGACATAATTATATCTTTTTTAAAGATAATGAACAAGATTATTCTTGCGAATATAAATTATAAAGAATAAATTTTAAAGACTTAATCTATCCCTGGCACAGGAAATTTCAGAGCAAAATTCTTAACTTCTTCTTTTATCTTTAAAAGGTTTTTATTTTTGGCTAAAGAGACCTTTGTGTCCTTTATATATTGAGCTCTTTCTTCTTTTTGCTCAGGAATATCTAAGCCTTTTATCTCTTCTAAAGCTCTTTTGATCCAGGAAGCAATTTTTATCATATCTTTTTCTTTCATCCCCCTTGTGGTCAGAGCTGGAGTGCCCATCCTGATGCCTGAGGGATAAAAGGGTGAAATGGGTTCATTGGGGATAGTATTTTTATTTACAGTAATTCCTGCAGTTTCCAGAGCATATTGAGCTTGATAACCCATGCCCTTACCATAATCTGTCAGGCTTAAGAGAACCAGATGGTTTTCTGAAACAGTCCCTAACTCTTTAGCTAACACTGCTGCATTTTTTACCACCTGGGAAGCATATTTTTTAAAGGCTGGGGTTAAGGCTTCTTCTAGTGAAATGGCTATTGCTGCAGTCTGGTGGTTGTGAGGACCTCCCTGAAGCCCCGGAATGATTGCTCTTTCTAACTTTGCCTTAAGCTCTGGATCTTTTTTCATACCCAGATCAGTCACCATGATCATGGCTCCCCTGGGCCCCCTCAAGGTCTTGTGGGTGGTGGTGGTAATTACCTCAACATATGGTACAGGACTATCATGCACTCCTCCTACTATTAATCCAGAGATATGGGCTATATCTGCAACTACTGTAGCACCAACTTTGTCTGCAATATCCCTAAACTTTTTATAATCCAGTTTGAAAGGATAAGCTGTGGTGCCTGCCCAGATGAGTTTGGGTTTATGTTTTATAGCCAGTTTTTCCAATTCATCAAAATCTATCTTCCAGTCTGCACCAACTGAATAGTTAACAGCTTTGTAAAAAATTGAAGAAAAACTCAGGTGTGCCCCATGAGTAAGATGCCCCCCTGAGGAGAGAGAAAGGCCCATTATTACATCACCAGGCTCACAGACTGCCATGGTGGCTGCAAAGTTAGCTGGTGAACCTGAGTAAGGCTGGACTAGAGCTACGGGGACTTTAAATAGTTTTTTTGCTAAGTCTGAAGCATAGTTTTCAATTTTGTCTATAACTTCATTACCACCATAATATCTTCTGCCCGGGAAGCCTTCTGAGTATTTGTTGGTTAGAATTGAGCCCAAAGCTTTGAGAACATCAACTGATACATAGTTTTCTGAAGGGATCATTTCCAAACCTTCTATCTGCCTTTTTTTCTCTTCTTCAATTAGTTTAAAAACTTTAGATGACATTGAGTAACCATGCTATTTAAAAGAAGCCTTTCTGTCAAGGAGGTGAGATTTGACAATTTAAAAAGTGTAAGATATATTACAATAATCCGTATAAAATCGGAGTTTTTTATGCCCTTAGAACTAAATCTTCCCCACCCAAATCCAGAATCTTTAAGGCAAGGCGCACATGTTGCAGGAGGAGTAATGGTTGTCTTGGGTTATGTAATTTTCGAAGGTTTGGAACATATAGAATCGGGTATGAATAAATTATGGGAAACCCGCAATTCCAGCAGGAGAACTACTCCACAAATTACTCCAGAAAACTATACTCCAAGGGTTTTAAGAATTAAAAATCTCTGAGGCAATTTTTATAATCTCATCATCAGCTGCTACTTCTACATTGGCTAATTCCTCTACCCTAACAGGCCTGGTTCCCAAAACTGTTGAGACTTTAGCGCTTTTTCCCAAAACTTCTGCTAAAACTGACTCTAAAAGTTCTCTTGATTTTGGAGCTTCTAAAATTCTCTTATGGAATGAATAAGGTACTTCTAAAATTAATGTTTCTGATTCAAAACTTACTATTTTGGACTGTTTTAAAAGTGCTTCCAAAGAAAAGTTGTAGGGTTTTATAGTTTCTAAAATATAGGCCCATTTGTCTTTGATAATAATAATTTCCTGGGCATCTGAGATGGGGGCAGGAATTGCTGGAGAAATCAGCTCATTGGAGATATCACGGGGTTTTGAAGTATCACGAGTATCACGGGGCTTATTTCCAATATTATTTTCTTCTCCCTGTGGTACCTGTGATACCCTTTCCCCCCGTGGTACCTCTTGTTCCTGGCAGCTCTCCACTACTGCAATTTCAAGAGGCAGGGTTGGAATTGAAACAAACTTCATTTTTTCTAAAGCGATACCAAGCGAATTTACAATTTTTACAATTTGAGGACTTGATAGTTTTTGAGAAAGACCAGAAAGACTTTCATCTTTTTTAGTGTCATGTTTTATTAAAAGAAGCAGTCTTAGTGTATGTAATGTTTGATTTATAAACTCTTTTAAACTTATTCCTCTTTCTGAAAGTTCTGTGACAAATTCTAAAGCAGATTTTGTATCAGCATCTGCAATAAAATTTAAAAGCTTAATTGAATCTTCAGATTTCCCTGATTTATAAATATTTTCAACATCCTCAAGAGTTATTTCATTACCTGAACTGGCAAGCTGGTCAAGAATTTTTAATCCATCCCTGAAACTTCCCTCTGATTTTTTAGCAATCAAATTAAGGGCTTCATCACTAATTTTTAACTTTTCTATCTTTATTACATTTTTTAAATATTCAATTATTTCTTCTTCTTTAGCAGCCTGGAAGTCAAACCTTTGAACCCTGGATAAAATAGTTTGGGGGATTTTGTGTGGGTCTGTGGTTGCTAAGATGAATAAAACATGGGAAGGTGGTTCTTCCAGAGTTTTTAAAAGTGCATTAAAAGCTTCAGTTGTGAGCATATGGACTTCATCTATAATATAAACTTTTTTCTTAGAAGAAGTGGGGGCAAGCTTTATCTTTTCCCTAAGCTCCCTTATATCATCAATTCCCCTGTTTGAAGCTGCATCTATTTCTATCAGGTCAAGGTTGCTTCCATCAGTTATAGAGAGACATGTAGAGCATTTATTGCAGGGACCTCCAACTTCACAATTTATCATTTTTGCTAAAATCCTGGCTGTTGAGGTTTTACCAGAGCCTTTGGGTCCTGCAAAAAGATAAGCATGGGAAAGCCTATTGGATTCATGGGCTTTTTTTAGGGCATTTTTAATATGCTCCTGGCCAATAATTTCATCAAGAGTCTGTGGCCGATACTTACGATAGTAAACCATTGGTTTAGATAATATATGAAAAAAATATAAAACTTACAAGATAAGTTAAAGGTTTTTGTAATAACTTCTTAGTCGTGGTGAATCCCAAGCAAATGCTTAGTCCCATGCTCTACCAAATACCTTGCCTGCTGCTCTGTTGAAACACCTGCTGCAGCTGCATCTTTTTGAAGTTCAGGCCAGGAAATCAGGATATCACCAAGTTTTAATATCTTATCAGGTGATTTTACAAAACCCAGGTTTCTAACATGCTGCAGCCCACTTGCAGAAACAGGGTCTTCCAGGGCAAAAGACAGGATATTTGTGGTTGAATCAATTCCCCTATACTTTTTGTTAACCTCATGCATCTTCCGATCCCCTACAATATTGACCCCAATTTCTATATTGCCTGTAACATTGTTGCGTTTTAGGATATCCAGCACAGAGGCCTGGATAGCAAGTTTATTTACCTGGTATCTTGGGTCTGAAGTGACAATAATATTTATCATGATAATTTTTCTTTAACCAGACTGCTTACAATACTACCATCTGCCCTGCCTGCAACTTTTGCCATTACCGAGCTCATTACTTTGCCCATGTCAGCCAAAGAATTTGCCCCTAACTCATTTATAGAGTCTTCAACTAATTTAGTCAACTCCTCATTTGAGAGACCTGCAGGCATGTAAGCTTCCAGTATTTTAAGTTCAGACTCTTCTTTTTGGGCCAGGTCTTCCCTCCCTCCTTTTTTGAAAGATTCAACTGATTCCCTTCTTTTTTTTGCTTCTTTTTGGACAACAGAGGTTATCTCATCATCTGTTAGATCAGAGCCTTTTTGAATCTTAGAATTATTTATTTCTGATAAAAGAAGACGCAAAGTGGAGAGGCGAATCTCATCGCGGTTAAGCTGGGCTTGTTTCAGATCCTCTTTAATTTTAGTTTCCATTGAGATGATTAAAGATTAATGAAGAATGATTAATGATTTTTTCTTTTTCTCTTTAATCCTTAATCTTCAATCATTAATCAGCTTTAATTATTGGTTGGCAAGTCTTTGTGCTCTTCTGATTTTTCTTCTTCTTTCTGCTAACATCTCTTTTCTTTTTTCAGAGTTCTTTTTATGAAACATTATATCCCTGTATTCCTGGACAACTTTTTCCAGGACTACTCTTTTTTGAAATTTCCTGATTACAGCATCAGAATTATCATTGCCTGTTGCTCTAACTATAATAGACATAATTTATATTCAATCTACCAAAGAATTGGTAAATTGCAAAAAACACCTCCTTTATTTGGGTTTACTGCCCTCTATTGTACCACTAAGGGCTTTTTTGGGCAATTTTGGGGAAAAATTAAGCTGGTTTAGATATTGGGGCAAGCATAGCACCTAAGCATAAAAGGGTTCCAAGACCAGCTGCAGCAAGATCTAAATCTGCTCTGTGAATTCTCAAATCTCCAATAGCTTTCTTCTGAGAAGCTTCAATTTCTGCTATTCTAGCTTTTCTTTGCTCATCTGTAGTTTTTAGCTGATCTAAAATAACAGTAGTTTTGGTAGTTTTGGGATCTTCCACAATTAATGTAATTCTTCCATAGTCTTTGGAATATGCTGCATCCAAAATATGAGTATCTAAAGAAGATTTATAACTTCTAGCTTCCATTGCTTCAGTATCTGAGACAGGGTAGGAAATCTGACTATTCACATCCCTTAAGTGGGAACTTTCTAAAGATATCACCAAATCTCCCAAAGTAGCAAATAATATTGCCATACCTGCCATAAAAAACTTCCCTCTTTTGCTCCTAAGATTAACTATACTACTAAGATTTTCAACTGGACTCTCAACTGCCATAGTCAAATATTATGAGTTTAATATTTAAAAGTCAAATGGAGGTAGGGCTTCGACAACCTGCCTGCCGGCAGGCAGGGCTCAGCCAAAAATGAAAAAGTGGAAATGGTTTGTTTATATCATTGAATGCAAAGATGGAAAAAGTTATAGGAAATGCTTCGACTCGCTGCGCTCGCTCAGCAAAAATCTAGTAGAGGCCTTCTTCATGCATCAATCTGGCTTTTCTTTTGATAACCCCCATCCTTCTAAATGTTTCTTGAAGTGATTGATTATATAACTCTGATAAAGCAGGGTCTTGTTGAATTCTATGAACATGAGGCCAATAGACCATTAGCAACGATTCCTCTTGCCTATCGATCTCTGGACTAATTGCTCTACCAATAAATCCTGTATATGAAGCGACTTTCATACCTAGAAACTCAGCAAGTTCTTTTGACCCTTCTTTCTTTTTTTCCATTATCATCGCGTAATTCATAAGAATTGTTTGTGCTTCAGGATGATCAACTTCCTGATTAGGAAATGCTGCAAATTCTTCAGGGGTTAACATTTTACTTAACTAAAGTTTTTAGGAGGTTAAGAGTTTTTGTTTGTCTTAATGCGTGTCTTAGGTGCAACCTTGGTTCCTGGGAGTTGAATTGGGATTTGACCCTGTTATCCTGGATTTTATCTATCTCAGCCTGGAGTTCCTGGTCTGTGATATTTACATTTTCAGCTCTGGCTACCTCAGATAACCCAAGCTCCATCCTGACATTTTTTTCAGCCTGGGGCCTCCACTCATTCTTTAAGGATTCCTGGGTTTTGCCCTGGGATTTTAGGTATTCATCCAGTAAAAGTCCCCTGTCTGTCACATTCCTTTGTAAAGAAAGCATCATCCTTGAGAGTTCATCTGAGACTAAAATATCAGGGATATCAACTGTGGTTATTTTTTCTACTTCCTGGAGGATTGCTTCTTCATAGTCTAATTCATTATTATATTTTGCTTCATTTTCTAAGTCTGTTTTAATTTTAGTTTTTAGATCCTCCAGTGAATTTGCCCCAACTGCTTTAGCAAAGTTATCATCTGGAGCTTGGGAAGCAGCTGCTTGAGCAGGAGTTGCCTGAGGCCCGCCTTGACCGCTGCTCGCTTCGCGAAGCGAGTCAGGCGAGGCAGGCTGAGTTGTATCAGCTGGAGCATTAAAGCTTAAGCTTCCACCAGATTGGGGCGCTGCAGGAACTGGTGTACTTTGAGCTGGAGTTGGAGTTTGAGGTTGTCTAAGCTTCCATCTTTTGAAGATATCATCTATAACTTTTGCAACTTCCTCATCTGTGATAGTTTTTTGTGCAGGCCTTGCAACCTTTATAGTTTTATACTCACCAACAGTGACTGCCGGGCGCTCTGTTAAAAGAGCTGTGAAGACCAAATCAGTCCCTTTTTGAAACTGGATGGACTGATATTTAGGATAATCAATTGGGACAATGTTTGTACCCTGGAGGGCCTCAATTAAGGCTTGTGGCATTATAACTTTGACAACTTCATCTGAAAGCCTGGTTGAAAGCTGCTGTTCAACCATGTTAAGGGGGGCTGTGCCTTTTCTAAAACCTGCAAGTTCAACTTCAGCTGACATTTTTTGCAGAGTTTCATTCCATTTAGGCTCCACATCTGCCCAGGGCATAGTTACTTGTACCTGAACTTGTGCTTTAGGCTGTTTAATTATGTTTTTAGTAACTGCCATATGTTTTACTAATGCGTAAGAATACCAAAAATGTAAGAAATTATCAATTACAGACTTGTATAATTACCCACCTCGGGCGTGTGTTAGCTTGACACCCTGGGATTTATACTTTTTACAAGCTGATCTAAGCCAGGATATAGCTTTAAAATCAATGATTGTTAATTACCTCTAACTTGGTGTTCATAATCTATTTTCTCTAAAGTTTCTCTCATGGTATCCCTAAAAAGCTGCACAGTTTCAGCTCCCATGACTGCAATATGGTATAAAAATTCTTCAGTACTTGTGGCTGGAGGGTAAATTCCAAAAATTGCTGAGAGCCTGATTAGACGCATTGAGTTAGATTCCCAAATTGGATTATCAGGGACTTCTGCACGATATGCCACTCTTCTATCAGTTTCAAATATGGGCAGATCTGACGTTTGTAATTCTTTTAGTCTAAAAGGATTTTCCTTCATTCCTTGATAGATTTTACCAGATCCTCTAATTTTTTAAATTCAGTCTCTTTTTGGGACCTTTTTTTAACTTCTATCTCTGCTCCGGTTTTCTTAGAAATTACTACTCTATAAGGAATCCCTATCAAATCTGCATCTGCAAACTTTTCACCTGCAGAGGGCTCTATCCTGTCATCAAATAAAACTTCTATCCCATGAGAAGTTAGAATTTTATAAACTTGTTCTGCTTTTTCCAAAACAGCTTTGTCAGATAGGTCTAAACCAACAAGGTGAACTTGATATGGTGCTACAGATTCTGGCCATACAATGCCCTTTTCATCATTGTAAACTTCAACTACTGTGGCCAAAGTCCTGGCAAGGCCTATGCCATAACAACCCATATAATAAGGTTTTTCTTTACCATCTTTATCTATGTAATTTGCACCTTTCATCTTTGAAGAATAATGAAAACCAAGCTGGAAAATATTTCCAACCTCAATTCCCTTTTTTGCTATTAACTTTCCTCCCCCATCTGCTGCTAAGTCCCCTTCCCTGGCTAAAGCAATATCCCCTTCTATGTCTGCTTTATAGTCTCTGTCTATATTCATATTTAAAAGGTCTCTGTGTTTTTTGTTTGCACCACCATAAGCATTTTTAACAGTCCTTAGTGAATCATCTGCAACAATAATTAGTTCAACATCCTTTTCTATAATGTCTTTAATTCCCACAGGAGAAATAAATCCAGGTTCAGAGTGAATCTTTTCCCTTATCTCTTCTTCTGTTGCATGTCTTAATTGGTAGGATTTAATTAGATGTAAAAGCTTTGTTTCATTAACATCATAGTCACCCCTAATAATGCTTAAAATAAACCTGCCTTTTTCATCTACAAATAACACATCTTTGATCTGCTGCCAAAGAGGCAGATTATGCAGTTTAACTCCATCCTCCATTGTTGTTCCTCTAACTGCCTCTACTTCTTCTAAAGGTTTTTCTTTTTCAGAAACATTTTTTCTTTCTAAGCTAAATTTAGCTACATCTTCATGTGCTGCATATGAACCATCTTCTGTCATTAAAAATCTGCTTTCACCAACTTCTGATTCAACTACAAACTCATGACAGTATTCCCCACCAATGTATCCATTGTCAGATTCAACAATAATTGTTTTTAAACCCATCCTATTAAAAATTTCTGTATAAGTCTTTGACATTTTTTCATATTCAGTTTTAAAATCACCCTCTGTTGCATCAAAAGAATAAGCATCTTTCATCATGAACTCTCTAAGCCTTAAAAGACCTCCTCTAGCTCTTAACTCATCCCTGAATTTTGTGGAAAATTGATAAAGATTAAATGGCAGGTCCCTATAACTTAGTTTGAATTTTCTAACTAGATCTACAAGCATTTCTTCTGCTGTTCCACCTAAAACAAACTCCATCTCATTTCTGTCTTTTATGCTCATTAACTCAAAACCTACTGAGGAAGTTCTGTTTGTTTCTTTCCAGAGTTCTTTAGGGTGCAAAACTGGAGTTACCATTTCCTGGGCTCCTGTTTTATCCATCTCCTCTTTTATGATTTTTTGTATTTTTTGATGGACCCTTATTCCAAGTGGAAGCAAGTAATATCTTCCTGCTGCTGATTCCCTGATAAACCCACCCCTGTAAAGGAGTTTATGGGAGGTCAGTGAAGCATCTTTAGGTGTTTCTTTAATTGTTTTTGGAAATAACTTTGAATAAAGCATTAAAAAAGCACTCCTTCCTTACACTCTTGCAAGGACGAAGTGCATTCGTGGTACCACCTTGATTACTTCTCAATTTAAGTTTTTACGGTTCAACCGGGGATGCTTATCGCACCCAGCTCGTCCTGCCGTAGCTTTAGCGGAGGCGGACTCCAGAGCGGGAAACTCTTTCACAGCTTTGAATTGATTATAATAAATTCTGTTATTAAATTTCAAGTTTCAAGTTTGAAATATAAAATGGCTTTGGTACACTAAGTAGCGATAGCTATTCGTTGTCCCAATCATGATATTTTTTGAAGATAAGTTGTTCTCCTCTTTCTATTTTATTTAAAGATACCAAAGTTACATAATCTGAAATTTCTAAGAAGTTACACAAGAAATCTATTTCATTTTTACAGGAAAAAGCTGATGCAAATACACTTTTTTGGAGTTGAATTATATCTAACTGTTTAAGTTTTCTTCTGAAAACTTCCCTTGCACTTTTTTTATATTCTGGAATATCAAAAATTATTAATCTCCATTTTCCATCTCTTTTCTTAGATTTAAGCTCAATATTTTCAAAATCATACTCTAACAATCTTCTTTTACCCTTTTCAGCAATTTCTATATATATTTTTCCATTATTTTCTTTGACTGAAATCATTTGTTGTTTTTCAAGTCTTTTTAGGATTCTGCCTACATCCCTTCTGTTAAAGTTTTTCCATATCTTAAATGCAGATGCTGCAGCTATGGGCAATGCTGGAATTACAAAACTTCCTATGACTACTCCGCTTACTGCAATAACTTTAAGCACATCTTTTGTTGTTACCTTATCCATAGAACCAGAATACTCCACTTCAACTATTGTTACAATGAGTTGCGATAGCTATTGATTGTAACGCTGTATAAGAAATGAGTATCTATGGACTCTAAGTCTGTGGAAGCTTATAAACAGATGTGAATAGTAAGCTATTGGGGGATGAGTTTTTTGATGTCTGAGAGAGTTACTAAAAATATTAATCCCAGTAAAATGGCCAGGCCAATGGTGTGGACATATTTTTCTATTGTTGGGTGAGCTTTTTTCCTGGTTATAGCCTCAAGTAACAGGAAGAAAAACCTGCCTCCATCAAGTCCAGGGAATGGAAGAATGTTTATTATGGCCAGGTTCAAAGATAGTGCTGCCATAAAGTCTAAGTATGGAATAAGAGGGTTTTTGACACTTAAAATTTCTTTAACTATATTGGTAATCCCTATTGGGCCTGCCACATTTTGGGAAACAGGGGTTATATCTTTTTGAGCAAAAGAGTATGAAACAGTTTTTGCTAAAATCTCCCAGGAATAAGTTATTAAATTATAGGAATGGATTGGCCCTGACAGTGCAATCTGCAATGGCTCTTTATATTCTAAATTAGCAATCTCAAAAGTCCCAAGTGAAACCCCCAGTGGGCCTTCTCCAGATGGTGGATTTTCCCTAGGGGTAATTTCTAAAATCCTTTGATCTGATTTTGCAATATCAGAAACAGTTAGCTGCATAGGTTGTCCTGCTTTTTGCTTTGTAATTTCTATAAACTGGTTTGCATCTAAAACTTCTTCACTGTCAACTGCAATTACCCGCTCCCCTGAGCTTAAACCTGCCTGAGAGGCTGGAGAATTTGGAACTACATCCCCAATTAAGATAATTTTTTCATTAGTTTGGGAGACTCCTGCAAATTTATGGTCAGACAAAAGCGGGACTTGTGCTTTAAAGTTTTGAGCTCCCAAAACTATATAAAATAAAAGCCAGGCCAATATTAAATTCATTACAACCCCAGCTACTACAACCAGCATCCTTTTAGTGACAGGCTGGGCTGCAAAAGAGCGGGTATTGTCTAAAACTTCTTTATCCACCTCATCTTCACCCAAAAGCCTGACAAAACCTCCAAAAGGAAGCCAGTTAAGACTCCAGATTGTTTCACCAATTTTTTTGCCCCAGGCCCTGGGTGGAAGCCCAAACCCAAATTCTAAAACTTTTATGTTAAATTTTTTCGCAGCAAAAAAGTGCCCAAGTTCATGAATAACAACTAAAATAAGGATAGTAATTATAAAAACTAAAATAAACATTAAATTTCCATTAATTCTTCTTCTTTTTGCTTAATCATTATGTCAATTGAGTTGGTGGATTTGTCAACCAGGTCCTGGAGCATATTTTGTCTCCTAAATAGCTCATCCTCACCTATCTCTCCTGACTCTTTTTGCCTGTCCCAATCACTCCTTGCCTCCTGTCTGATTTGTCTAATCTCAACTTTGAACTGTTCCCCTTTTTGGTGGGAAAGTTTAACAAATTCTACCCTTCTTTCTTCAGATAAGGGCGGGATTGGAACCCTGAGGGTAGTACCCTCTGTTGATGGATTTAAACCTAAGTTCGCCTCCATAATTGCTTTTTCAACATCTTTAATAATACCCGGGTCCCAAACCTGGACTGTTAAAAGTGAGGGTTGGGGCGCTGTGATAGTACCAACTTCCATAAGTTTCATCTGTGAACCATATGCCAAAACTTGAATATCTTCCAATAGTGTTGGGTTTGCGCGCCCAGCCCTGATTCCTGAAAGTTCTCTTTTCAAATGCTCAATTGCCTGGGAGATTTTTTGGTTTACTTCAGTTATAAAAGGTTCCATAGCTTAAATTAAGTTTACAAGATACAATAACCAAGATACAAACAAATTGAAATATTTAGTATTAAAAAATTGTTTGTTACTGCGTTAGCAGGAGCTTTGCTCACTTGTATCTTGTTTCTTGGTTATTATTTCCCTAACTCAATTCTTTCAAACCTGCCAACCTGGATATTTTCCCCAAGTTTTAAAACTGCAGCTTTTATTAAATCATCTATTTTTAGGGAAGGGTCCCTAACATATTCCTGCTCTAAAAGATCTGATACACTGTCAGGTCTCATAGAGGCAATCTGCAGTGAAAGCTCATGGGCTAAATTTTTAAAATCATCAGTGCGGGCAACAAAGTCTGTTTCACACAAAAGTTCAACCATAACCCCAACCCTGCCCCCATGAGAGTAAACATCAACAATCCCAGCCCTAACTTCCCTGTCAGATTTAGATCCTGCTTTATCCAAACCCTTTTTCTTTAAAACTTGTTTTGCTTTTTCTAAATCTCCTTTTGCTTCTTCTAAAGCCTCTCTACAGTCTGCGATCCCTGCACCTGTCTCTTCTCTTAGTTTTTTAATGTCATCTACTGATATGCTCATAATTTTAAATTGAAAATTTTTAATTTTTATTGAAATCTAAACTTTAAATGATTTAATTTTTAAACATTTCAAATTCATTTCAAATTTCGAATTTTAAATTGAAAATTTGTTTATTCTATTTTCCTCTCACTTTCCTCTAAAACTACTTTTTCTACTTCTTCTTCTAGGGCAGCTGTCTCATGGGCTACTGCTGCATCAACTGCTGGTGCCGGTTCTTCAGGATTTTCTGTTTTTTCTTCTATTTTTTCAGATTTTTTCTCCCCTGCTTTTTCCCCAGTTTTCTTGACCTTCGGCTCTTCAGTCCCTTCCGACTCCTTCGACTCTTCTTTTATTCCAGCTTCCTTGTCCTCCGTAGCTTGAGCGGAGGAGGATTTTTTGCCTTTTACATATGCTCCCAAAACTGTGTCACAAATGAGGTTTATTGATTTAATTCCATCATCATTTGCAGGGACCGGGAAGTCAAAAAAATATGGGTCTGCATTTGTGTCACAAAGGCCTAAAACTTCTACTCCTGTTTTTTTGGCTTCTACAACTGCAGTTTTATCTGAAACTGCATCTACAATAAACATTGCATCAGGGATTTTATCCATATCTGCAATCCCTCCAAGTTCTGAGATGAATTTAGTTAATTTTCTGGAGATTAAAAGCTGTTCTTTTTTTGTATACCTTGAAAGTTCTCCTTTTTCCTGCTGGATTTTTAAGTCATTTAATTTTTTAATATTTTTTCTGATTTCTTCAAAATTTGTCAAAAGCCCTCCAACCCACCTTTTGTTTAAATAAAAGGAGTTTGCTTCTTTAGCCAAGCTTTCTATTTTTTGCTGGGCTTGTTTTTTTGTACCTACAATTAATAAAACTTTTCCAGCTTTTCCTAACTTATAAGCTTCCTCTGCTGCTTCTTTTAACTTTTCATCTGCCATGGCTAAATCAATAATATGCACTCCTTCTCTTGCACCATAGATAAATTGCTTCATCTTAGGGTGGCCACGGGAGATCTTGTGTCCAAAGTGGACACCTGCTGTTAATAACTCCTGCATTGAAGGTGTTGAAATTGCCATATTTCCTTAAACCTCTCTAGTATCATGAATTTAGGAAATTAAAATACTAGATGTGTGATTTGGGTATATTAGCAGGAATTAGGCTTAAAAGTCAATGTTTGCCATCGCTTGGGTTACGCGGCATTTTTCTCCGCTGCATCCAGCTAAAATCTTTTGGTGTTACATCTGTAGACCCTCCATAGATTCTTCTGATATCTCTCCACCAGAAACCTCTAGCTTGGTGTCCCCCTTTTTCTGAATAATGCTTATTTGTTGAAAGTTGGTCAGTGAAAGTTTCTATCTTTTGAATATCCTGGCTAATTCCGTTCATTTCCCTTGCCATGAAGTTAAGAATAACTTATCAGAAAAATTATGGGGTGGTCAAGATATCATTTTTCAAGTTCAAAAAGAGTATAGGAAACTCCACCATCAGTTTGTTTTTTTTCTTCTTTTATCACCTTTTTAAACTCAGAATAGTCTGGAAAGAAGGTGTCACCTTCATATTTCTTATCTATTACTGTTAAATATAGTTTATCTGCCAAGGGTAAAGCCTGTCTGTAAATCTCCCCGCCCCCAATAATGAAGATTTCACTTTTGTCATCCTGAGGCGCAGCCACGCCAAAGGCGGGCGCAGCCGAAGGATATATATTCTTAGCAGTTTTTATGGCTTCTTCCAAAGAATGGACAATTATTACACCATCAACTTTATATCTTGTTTGATAATGAGCAAGATTATTCTTGCGAATATAATTTTCATCCCTTGTGATAATAATGTTTAGCCTATTGGGTAAAACCCTACCAATGGATTCATGGGTTTTTCTGCCCATGATTATTGGATGACCTTCTGTAATTTGCCTAAACCTTTTTAATTCATCAGGGATATTCCATGGAAGTTTATTTTTTGTCCCAATAACCCTGTTTTTACTCATAGCTGCAATAATTGAAATTTTGCTCATATTGAAAATGTTATACCTTTTGTTTTAGTATGCTTTTACACTTTAGTCAATCCACTATATGACCCAATTTGATTTGCAGTATCAAAAAATCCTAAAAGATATCATGAATTCAGGCTATGAAGAGATAAACGAGAGGACTAATCATAAGGTAAAAATTTTACCAGGGAAAACTATCGAAATAGAACCAGAGGATGGTTTTCCAATCCTAACTTTGAGAAAAATTCCAGTTAAAATTTTTGTGGCAGAACAGATTTGGTTTTTAATGGGTTCCAGAAGGCCTAGTGAGTTTTTAGATCAGTTCACTAAAATCTGGGATGATTTTACAAATGTGGATGGGGTTGTATCAACAGCTTATGGGTATAGGTGGAGACACCACTTTGGCAGGGACCAGATTGCACTTTTAATAAAAATGCTTGAGAAAGAACCCTCTTCAAGGCATGGAGTTGTCATGATGTGGGACCCTGCAAATGATGGGCTTTCTGCAACTTTTAAAAAAGCTAACATCCCCTGCCCTTACACTTTTACAGTTAATATTATTAGAGGAAAATTACATCTTCATTTAATTGTCAGGTCTAATGATATGATTTTAGGGTGTCCCCATGATGCTGCAGGATTTGGACTTTTACAGAGGATTTTAGCAGCAAGACTAGGGGTGAAGGTTGGAAAATATACCCACTCTATTTCTAATGCCCATATTTATGGGGTCCACTACGAAGCAGCTAAGGAGATTATTAAAAGAAAAAATACCCACAAAAAAATAAATTTAGAGGCAGAAGTAAACTGGTTTGAAAGGGCAGAAAAAGGAGATGTAAGTTTAGTTTCAGAAATTGTGGATCAAATAAATTCACAATATAAAGCTATGGAGGCTATAAAAGGATTGCAGATTGTATTGTAGTAAGGTATAACAAAAACTATGGTTTCAACAGGTATTTTAGTAAAGGATCAGATTTTACAATATTTAAAATCTGGCAAACTTAAATTTTCTCCCCAGATAGACCAATTTCAGATCCAGTCCCACTCAATTGATTTAAGACTTGGTTATAGTTTTATGGTCCCTAAAGTCTGGGGGCTGACTGAAAAAGGCAGGGAAGCATTTTTAGTAGATTATTTAGATGAAAGGGACAGGTTTGAACTAATAGAGCTTGAGCATGGACAATTTTTTGACCTTTTGCCAAAAGAATCAGTAGTTGCTTCAACTTTAGAGGAAGTCTCTTTACCTGATGATTTGATGGCAGTTTTATACCCAAGATCTTCAATAAACAGGAAAGGCCTGTCTGTTGACCTGTCAGGAATTGTGGATGCAGGTTATGAAGGCAGGCTTTTGATCCCAATTACTAATAACACTTCAAACCAGGTAGTCAGAATTTATCCTGGTGAAAGGTTTTGTCAGCTGGTATTTTATCCTTTATCTGCTCCTGTAAAAGTGGTTCAATCAAGGTGGCATAAAAAAGATATTATGGTGGGCAGGCTTTCTGAGAAGAGCAAAAAAGAAGAAAAGTTAATTGCTAAAGGGAACATTAAACAGTTAAAACAAAAATTTGCCCTGCCCCAAATTCCAAAAAATTAATTATGAATACAGGTTTTTTATTTGAGGGCAAATCTGCAGATGCAGTTCTAAAAAAGGCCTGGGATTCTATTAAAAAGAACGGGTCTGAGTATAAAAGCCAGAGAGGTTTATCCAGATCTATTAAAGCTGCAACTTTTATAATTACAGAGCCTCAGGATGACAGAAAAAGCTATCCATACTGGAGTAAATCAGAGGATGACTGGTATCAGGATAATTTTGTAAAAAAAGAGTCAAATAAACCTCCTGAATATTTAAAGCACAAACAGGATATTTATGCTTATAAATATGCCTGGAGGTCAAGATATTATGACTCTGGGTGGGGCTATTTAAAGGGGGTAATTTCACTTTTACAGTACTTAAAATTAAAAAGAGTTAACTTTAGTAAAAAGAGTGATTTAATAGATTTAATTAAACAAACTTACAAGCTTTATCATCCAGAAATTATTCTAGCAGTTTTATCCTGGAAGGGTGAGAAATTAATAAACTTTTATTTAAAAAATCCTGAAATTTTGGATCTGGAGTTAAAAAGCCAAAGAGAGGATACACTTTTATCAATTGTTGAAGAATTAAGATACTCTCCAACCTCAAGAAGGGCAATCATTCCATCATTTATTTATCAAAATATTGACCATTCAGGTTCAGCCGGGGCTGTGCCTGTTTATCAAAACTACCAGCTTTATATTAACTTTGATAAGAAGGGAAATCCCACAGGCTTTACTTCTTATCATCTGCACAGGGCAATAGATGCTTATGGGGGAGCCCAGCTTGATATCAACCATGACAGAGAGTGGGGAATGATTGCTTCCCAAAGGTTGAGGCTACCCCTGCAAAAAATAGTTATATATGCAAATGATGTCTGGGCCAATTCTGATAAAGACCAAAAACATTTATCCCAAAAAACTGATATTAAATCCTGGCTTTTTGCAGTAACTGATGCTTATGATCCAGAAACTCTGGATATAGATGCAAGAATTTCCTCAGACAATTTTCAGAAAAAATTAGAACATACTTTAAAAAAATTTAAATAATTCTTCTGGATTCTAAAATTTTTAGAATTTCCTCATGGATTTCTTGCTTAGATCTCATTTTTCCATTGCTTGTGCATTCAATTAATGCCCAGTTAGAGGCTTTAATGGCAAACTCTAAATAAATTTGAGCAACTTTTTTTTGGAAGTTTAAATCTTCTTCCATGATGTCCCTTTTCTTATCACCAAGGTGTGACCTTTTTTCTTTTTTTAATACATTTTCCTGACCAATTTCTGATGGGACATATAAAAAAATCACTAAGTCTTCCCTGGGGACTTTATTTAAACCATATTCTAATTTCTCCAGCCAGTTAATATATTTTTTTCTTTCATTTTCAGGAAGCCTGGCTGCCATATATGCTTTGTTTGAAAGAACATACCTATTTGCAATTACTACCTGCCCATCAGCTAACCAATTTTTAATTTCATGGCCTGCCAGCATTCTGTCTCCAGCATAAGCAAGTGATGCAATGTAGGGATCAACCTGATCCAGGGGACCAAACTCCCCTTTTAGAAATCTGCCTACAAGCTCTCCATATAAATTATTTGTGTATCTTGGGAAGTCTATCACCTTAAATTTAATTTTGAGGGATTTTAATTTATCTTCTAATATTTTTAGTTGTGTACCTTTTCCTGCACCATCAGTCCCCTCAATAACAATTAATTTTCCTTTAGACATTTGATGCAGCTTGTATAAACCCTAAAAATAATGGATGTGGTGAGAGTGGCCTGGATTTTAATTCAGGGTGGAACTGGGTTCCAATAAAAAATGGATGACCCTCTAACTCTATTATTTCAACTAACCTGCCATCAGGAGAAGTTCCTGAAATTACCATGCCATTTTTTTCAAAGTCTTTCTTAAAATTATTGTTAAACTCATACCTATGCCTGTGCCTTTCTGAGACTTCTGCTTTTCCATATAATTTTCTCACCTTGCTCCCCTCTTTTAAGAGAGCATCCCAGGCACCAAGCCTCATGGTCCCACCATAGTCTTTTTCCAGCAGCTTTTTTTCCTGGTCAGGCATGATATGGATTATTTTGTGTTTGGTTTTTGGATTAACCTCTGTGGTATTTGCATTTTCCAGGCCCAAGACATTGCGGGCAAATTCCACTGCTGCAAGCTGCATGCCATAGCACAAACCAAAGTAAGGGATTTTATTTTCCCTGGCATATTTAATAGCTTCAATTTTTCCTTCAATATCCCTGGAACCAAACCCGCCCGGGACTATAATTCCCTGGAAGCCTTTTAGGATTTTAGGGTCCTCCATAACTTTTCCTGAATCAATCCAGGTAATCTCAGGTTTAAAACCCTTGGTGTAGCCTGCATGCTTCAGGGCTTCAATGACTGAGATATAAGAATCAGACAGGGTAAAATCACCAATTGAAAAATACTTGCCAACAATTCCAATTTTGACAGTTTTTTTAGCTTCATTTACACTTTTAGTAAACTGTCTCCACTCTTTTAAATCTGTTGTTTTTCTTTTTAGTTTTAACTTTCTTAGGATCCTGTCTGTTAAACCAGCCTCTTCATAATTTAGGGGGATTTCATAGATATTTTTTACATCAGGGGAAGGGATAATATCTTCTTCCTCAATCCCTGTATTTAAAGAAAGCCTTTTTTTTCTGGGCTCATCAATAGATTTTTCTGAGCGGGCCAGCAAAATATCAGGCTGGATCCCAACTGCATGCAGGTCCCGCACAGACATTTGAGCAGGTTTAGATTTCATTTCACCTAGATTCCCGGGGATGGGCAGGTAAGTTATATGGACATGGATAACATCATTGTGTTTTTTTAATTTTAAAAGCCTGTTAGCCTCCAAAAACAAAACATTTTGGTACTCCCCTGCAGTTCCACCAATCTCTACCAAAACTATATCTGCTTTTTTAGCCTGGCCTGCAGTCTGAATCCTTTTAATAATTTCCTGGGTGACATTGTGGATATCAACATAGTCCCCATCATATTCTAAATTTCTCTCTTTCTGGATAACAGATAAATAAATTGAACCCTGGGTGGCAATATTATTTGAGTTTAAACTCTCCCCTAAAAACCTTTCATAGTGACCCAAATCCTGGTCTGTTTCCCTGCCATCATCTAAAACAAAGGTTTCACCATGGGCAAAGGGATTCATTGTGCCTGCATCTACATTTAAATAGGGGTCCATCTTCAGGGGGGCTACCTTGTAGCCTGCAGCTTTTAAGAGGAGGGCAATAGAACTTGTTGCTATGCCTTTACCTATGCCACTGATAACACCACCACTCACAAATATATATTTCATTTTTTTCAGACAGATTTCGACAAAACTAAAACTATTTAAAAAGATTTAACCACGAAATCGTCTGGTCTTGTCTTTCTCTAATTTAATTAGTTTTTTAAGATTCTGCTCTGTCTTGCAGTGATAAATGCTTTTTGGGGGATTTTTGAGGCCCTGATTATTTTATCAGTTAAGTAAAATTTGTCAAGATAATCATCCTGTTGACTAAAGTGGAGCTGTAAAGTTAAAATTTCTCATGGCAATTTTAGAAAGAATTGAGAGTAGGACTATTTTTGGTTTTATAGTACCCAATCAGAACCAACTGGATTCTATTAGGGACGCTTCAGAGAGAATCCAAGCTGAGCGGGCATTATGGGAGACCTCTGGGGCAGCAGAAAGTTTGACCCAGAAATGGGAAGAGATCTGCGATCAACATAACAGTCTCAGACGAACGCTCTCAACTCATGAGGAAATGTTAAGCCGCAAAAAAGCAGCTCTCTATGCAGATCAATCATCTGTCCGTGGGGATTCGAGCAGATTTGTAAGGACTATAACTGCTCAGTTACCTAAAAGCATAAGAGAGGATTTAGATAATTATGGAGAAATGGAAGTGGAACATATAAAAAATTACAAGAGCGCAATTAAGCCTCTTACAGATGAGAGAGATGAAGTTTCAATTATTCTAATTGATAGCTGGCAAACTTTTGTGACTGAATGTCCTGGCAATTTTCATGACTTCACAGTTTTTATGGAAGATGAGACGTATCGTGAAGTAAGAGAAAATACCAGGCCTTTTCTGCAATCTCTGGAAAGTCATCGGGCAAATCAACAGACCAAAGGAAGAGATGTTATAGATTCGGTTAAAAGACTCACAATTGAAAAAGGCCTTGCTAACCCTCAAAAGCAAGACTTAGAAGTATTTATAGAAGAAATAAAGGATGGAAATCCAGCTTGGGTGAAATCAAAAATTAACGAAAGTATGCTTTCCTGGATGCAGCTTTTGTCCGGAAATCCTGAAATTAATAATGGCAAAATTGTAAAAAGCATATTTGACCTGGGAATTTTCCCCTCAGACCTGGAAAATTATTTTAAAACTTATCTAGACTATTACCTGTCTAAAGATGCCCTTTCAATTAAAAAGGCATTAGGAGCTTTTAAAGCTGAGCAAATAAAATATTTCTCTCTGGATGTTAGATTTTTGTCACAAAATAATAATAAGAGAAACAATAAAACTGAAAATTTCCGGGTATTGGATGTTGAATTTAGTGAAGCAGAAGATGAAAAACCGGCTATTACTTATATTTCTTCTTTTGATGATAGTTGTGAGAAAAATTCTACAGAAAAATATGTTCAAGATAAGGTTAGAATAACCAGGACTGATAGTGCTTTAAGAGAAGATTTGATTGAAATTGTTAGGCAACTGGAACAAGATCCATATGGTTTGGGAGCGGGAAAGCTCAAAGGTGACATTCATTATGTTGTTGATAAAAAAGGCAGAAAAATTTATCAGATGTATTTTAGACCACATAGAATTCCGGGTTTGAATTTCAGGACTTCAGAATCTGAAAGATATAGGGCAATTTACCATATTGAGCCACTTGAAAATTCAGAAAGATTAGTTGTGGTTGACGATCTACTTCATCATAATGATTTTGATAAGAAATATACTTTTTAAGCTTTTGGTTTTGTCCAGGAAGCAAATTTACACTCAGGCCAGTTTTTGCAGCCATAGAAGGTTTTTCCTCTTTTAGTTTTTCTTAAAACTACTTCCCCACCATCTTCAGGACATTTAATATCTAATTTTTGCTCTAAAGCTTCTGTGTGCTTACACTCTGGGAAACCTGAGCAGGCTAAGAATTTACCAAACCTGCCTGTCCTAACTACCAGTTGTTTACCACACTTTGGGCAGTTTTTATCAACAGTTTCTACTTCAAGTTTTACTTTTTCCCCTTTTTCCTCTGTTACTTCTACTTTTTTCTCAAAAGGAGTGTAGAACTGCCCAATTGTTGCTTTCCACGAGCGCTCACCCCTGGAGATCTCATCTAACTTATCCTCCATCTGGGCTGTAAATTCATAATCAAAAACATCAGGGAAGTATTTAATTAAAAAATCATTAACTGCAAGGCCCAGAGAAGTTGGGTTAAATTTTCTTTCAACCTTTTCAACATAAAACCTATCCTGGATGGTTGAGATTATAGGGGCATAGGTAGAAGGCCTGCCAATCCCCAACTCCTCCAGTTTTTTAACTAAAGAGGCTTCTGTGAACCTGGGTGGAGGCTGGGTGAAGTGCTGCTCTGGCAGGAGGTTCAGAAGGTCAAGAGGCTCACCTTCTGATAATTCAGGTAAAATTTGGTTTTTGCTCTTCTGCGCCTCTTCACCATTTTCCTCAGTTATTTGTTTAACACCATAAAGCTTTAACCAGCCATCAAACTTTAGGATTGAACCTGTAGCTCTTAGGGTAAAGGTATCACGGGTATTTGAAGTATCACGAGTATCACGGGGCTTATTTCCAAAGTCTTCTATTGACCCTGTGGTACCTGTGATACCCGTACCCCCCGTGGTACTCGTTGCTGTTACATCAACAGTAGTCTGATCCATCAATGCCTCTGCCATTTGAGAAGCTACTGTTCTTTTCCAGATTAAATCATAAAGCCTTAAGTGATCCCTGGTAAAACCCTGGTGGTCTTTTAAACTTTCAGGGGAGGTTTGCAAATTTGTGGGTCTTATTGCTTCATGGGCTTCCTGGGCATTTTTAGATTTAGAGGTGTATTGTCTTGGAGAATTGGGCAGGTAATCTTTTCCAAAAGTTGAATCTATAAAAGATCTGGCCATCTGGATTGCAAAGCCAGAGAGGGTAACTGAGTCTGTTCTCATATAGGTGATTAAACCCTGTTCATATAAATTTTGAGCCATCATCATGGTTTTTTTAGAAGAATACCCAAGTTTATTGCCTGCAGTTTGCTGGAGGGTTGAAGTAGTAAAAGGAGCTTGGGGGTTTCTTTTAACTTCTTTTTTTGTGACAGTTTTTACACTATAGCTTGCATTTTTTAAACCTGCTACCAGTTCATCTGCCTTTAACTGATTGCCAACTTCTATCTTTTTTCCATCTACCTCAATTAGTTCAACTATGAAGTTCTCTCTGGACTTTTTCTCAAGTTCTGCCTCTATGCTCCAATACTCAACTGGTTTAAAGGCTTCTATCTCTCTTTCCCTTTCTACAATTAATCTCAATGCAACTGACTGGACCCTGCCTGCAGAGAGACCTCTTTTAACTTTTTTCCATAAAACAGGTGAAAGTTTATAACCTACAAGCCTATCTAAAACCCTTCTGGCCTGCTGAGCATCTATTAACTGATAATCTAAATCCCTGGGGTGGCTAAATGCATCTTTGATTGCACTTTCTGTGATTTCATGAAAGACAACCCTCTTCATGAGAGTACCACGGGTTTTAGAAGTATCACGAGTATCACGGGGCTCGGTTCCAGAGTTTTCTATTGAACCTGTGGTACCTGTGATACCCGTACCCCTCGTGGTACTCTCTAACAGCTGGGCTATGTGCCAGGCTATAGCTTCACCTTCCCTGTCAGGATCTGTGGCAAGATAGATGGTTTTTGCATTTTTGGCTAATTTTTTTAATTCATTAGCCTTTTTCTTTTTATCCCTGGGAATGATATATTTAGGTTCAAAATCATTTTGGGTGTCTATCCCCATTTCAGATTTGGGTAAATCCCTGACATGGCCCATTGAGGCTTCAATCTGGTAACCCTTGCCTAAAAATTTAGCCAGGGTGCGGGCTTTTGTAGGTGATTCAACTATGACTAAACTTGTATTCATGTATTAATTTCTCCTTAACCAACAATACAGGAAATTGTACATGAGTTGTCAAGGGTCTGACAAAAAGATTAGGACAAATGTTTATGATCCTAACATTTTTTCGTACGTACGATAATTTGTTAGAAATTCCTTGTCTATATTTTTGTCTATCATAATGTTTGTCTATCATAATGTTGGTGGCGCTATGTCAACTCAGGCTATCTCTAATTTAATCTCATCAGGATTGAAGATTTCTTTTGAAACTTTGTAGACTTCTCCTTTAGTAATTTCTTTTTCTAAAATTTTTCTGGAAAGCTTTGTCTCCAGAGTTTCCTGGATTAATCTTCTTAGTGGCCTTGCACCCATGCTGGGGTCATAACCCCTTTTTGCAAGGTCACCAACCAGACTATCATCAAACTCCACTAAATAGCCTTCTTCTTTTAACATAGCTTTTAACCCCTCCAGCTTTATTTTGACAATTTTTTCTAAATCCTCAGTTGAGAGAGGCTTAAACATTACCACCTCATCAAACCTGTTTAGAAGTTCTGGCCTGAATATTTTTAGAAGCTCTACCCTTACTTCTGAGTTTAGCTTGTCCAAAGTCTTTCCATTTTTTAGACCCTCTGCAATAGTTATGGAAGAGGCATTTGATGTTGCAATAATAATTGTATTTGTAAAATCAACAACTTTTCCTCTTCCATCAGTTAACCTGCCATCCTCTAAAACCTGCAGAAATATAGTTAATAACTTTGGGTCTGCTTTTTCAAATTCATCCAGTAAAATTAAGGCAAAGGGCTTTGCTTTTACTGCTTCTGTTAATTCCCCAGGTTCTGAAATTGTGCCTATTAGTCTATGAATACTATCTGTTGTTTGATACTCAGACATGTCATACCTAAGATAAGCCCCTGTGTGTTTGAAATATATTTTGGATAAAATTTTAGCCAGTTCGGTTTTACCAACACCTGTTGGACCTACAAATAGAAATGAACCTATTGGCCTGCTTTCATCTTTTAGGGCTGTGGCAGACCTAATAAGCGCATCTGAAACTTTTTTAACTGCTTCAGATTGATCAATTAATTGTTTGTGGATTTGATCCTCCAGACTTAGAAGCTCTTTTGCCCCTGCCTCATCCAGCTGTTCTATTGGAACATTGATTCTTCTAGACATTACTTTTTTAACACTTTCTGCCTTAATCCAGCCAAATTTTGCCTCAGGCAGACTTGCTTCAAGAATTGAGAGGGCGCTGTCTGGCAGAACTTTCTCATGGACTAATTTTGATGAGAGTTCAACAATTTCTTTGATTGCCAGGAATGTTAACTGGAGACCTTGTCCCTTAGAAAGATCAATAACCCTGTCTTCTATAATCTCTATTGTTTCCTTTGTAGTTGCCGGAATTAATTCAACTTTTTGAAATATTTTGACTAAATTTAAATTTTTCTCCACAATCCTTTCATAGTTTTCCCTCTCAGTTGAAGCAATAAATTGAAATTTATTGGATTCAAAATAAGGAATTAAAAGTTCATAAAGGTTATACCTGTCACCAATCTCCCCAAGACCCAGGTTATGGATCTCATTAATAAAAACTATGCAGTCTTCTATATTTTCCACCTCTTCAAAAACATTCCTTATTCTTTTGGCAACCATTCCTTCACCCTCAAGGTCAGCTACAAGCTTCACCAGATCAATTTTGACCACTCTTTTGGTGGCTAAAGCAGGCGGGGCATCTCCCCTGACTATCATTTTGGCTAAATATTCAACTAAGGCAGTTTTTCCGGTACCAGTGTCCCCAACTATTAAGACATTCCTGTCGTCGTTTTGAGAGAGAATATTTATAACTTCCCGCAGTGTCCCATCCCTCCCCACAAAGTCAGGTATTTCCCCTTTGGATGCTTTTTTGGTTAAATCATCTGAGACTTCATTTAAGGCAGGTGTAGGAGCAGACAGCCAGCCCCTGTTTATCCCTTTTAAGTGCTTAACAGAAAAATCATCATCCCAGATAAAACTTTTTCTCCAATGATTCCTTCTTTTTTCCAAAAACTTTAATGCGCCTTCAAAATCTTCTAACTTTAAATTAAATTTTAGAAGTTCATTTTGAATATTTGGGGTTTGGGATAGAAAAGCCAGCCAAAAATATCCTGCAGTTAAATATTTGGCCTGGGAGTTTTTTGCAAGCTCAAAGGCTTTATTTAAGACCTGTTCATCAAGGGGCAGGTTATTTTCAGCAAATTCAAGATGCTCAATTTCTAAAAGTTCTTTTAGGTTTTTAACCTCATCAGTTTTTTTTAAGTAATCCCAATTCACATCTTTTTTAGCTAAATGTGTGGTCCTAAAAATGTCAAAAGATGATTTAATTTGCCAGATTTTTTTTAAAGGCCTGTTAATAATGTGGTTTATATAAAGTGCCAACCCAAAATTAAAAATTACTGAAGATAATATAACTAAGTTGGAGAGGGGGAAGCCTGGAGAAATCCTCAGAGTTATTAGATAATCTATCCCAAAAAAGGGGGTGGAAAATAGAAGCAGGATAAGAGGTGGCGTTAAAAACCAGATTAGGGAAATTGCAAAGATTGTACATGATAAAAAGAGCATAGCAAAAAGTCCAAAGATAATTCTTGATAACCTGAAAAAAAAGCTTAAAACCCTGCCAAAAAAACTTGAATCATGAAAAAGGGGGGTCAGAATTAGTTTAAACATTAAGACCACAGCCAGGTCTTCTTCTATTAAAGCCAGGATATTAGTCCACAGCCTTAAAAATACTGTTAGGCCTTCCTGATACCAGAATTTGAAAAAATGAGTTAGCAACATAATTGTCTTCCGACTACGGTCTACAGTCTACCGCAGAAAATTTGCGGAGGTCGGAGGTCGGAAGTCTGTATACGTAAAGCATTTATTTCACCCTTACCACTTCACCATTAAGGTCTAGTTCAACAAAATGGGTGGCCCTGCCTTCCCTGTAAGCCTGGCACTGGTACTGCTCATTATTGTCAATTGGCTGTCTTGGATTATGGACTAAATCCACTACCCAGCCTGTCATTAAATCATTTGTGAGGCAGGGACCATTGGTGAGGTCCTCTTTTAAAGCTTTCTTTTGGGCATAAAGGGTCTGGGCCTGGTTGACTGCCTGGTCAATTTCATATGAATAGCCTGGCCTGTATTCATACATCCTGTTTAAATCAAAGGGGTTGTTTTCACTTGATAAGACTGTAAAAGCTGCAACCAAAAAAATTGTCAGCAGCGAGAGAGTTAGAACTTTGGATTTAAAAGTCATATATACTCTATTTTTGCACTTTAGTTAGTATAATTTCCACCACCTAAGTTTTTAATAAAGCCCTGTATTTCCATTTTTATAAGATGGGCGCTGACTTCAGATGCAGGTTTTTTTAACTGCCTGCAGATCTCATCAATATGCATGGTTTCATTTTCCAGGCACTTAAGTATTTGATTTTCCATTTCTGACAAATTTGTCATTTGTAATTTGTCATTTGTAATTTGATATTGCTCTATTCCCAGTTCTTCTAATATATCCTCCACTTTAGTCACCACCCTGGCACCCTCTTTTATCAAATCTGCAGTACCCTCAGAGACTGTTGAGGTAATGGGTCCTGGGACTGCAAAGACTTCCCTGCCCTGTTCAAGGGCTAACCTAGCTGTTATAAGAGAGCCTGAATCCTGAGCTGCTTCTGTAACTAGCACTCCCAGAGACAGACCTGCAATAATTCTGTTTCTGGCTGGGAAGTTTCCAGGCAGATGAGGACTGTCTGGATGATACTCAGACAAAACTGCTCCATTTTCTAAAATTTTTAAAGCAAGTGAGGTATTTTCTGGAGGAAAAATTTTACTAATTCCCCCACCTAAAACTGCAATTGTTCTGCCTCCTGATTTAAGGGCTTGGGAATGTGCTACAGTGTCTACTCCTCTGGCCAAACCTGAAACTATAGTGAAGTCTGCATAGATTAAACCATCTACTAAGTTTTCTGTAGCCACCCTGCCATAACCTGTAACTTTTCTGGTACCTACCACTCCAATAGCTTTGGTATCCTGAGGAAGGATTTCTCCTTTATAGAAGATAATTATGGGAGGATCATAAATTGTCTTTAAGGATTTGGGATAATTCTCATCAAAAATGGTGAGAATTTTAATTCCAGAGCTAAGGATTTGCTCTAAATATTTTTCAGGGTCCAGAGTTTTTCTTTTTTCCCCTAAAGCTTCTAGGGCATTTTTAGGAAGGCCAAGTTCCCTGAGTTCATTTAAAGATGCCCCCCAGCCAAATTTAGGATCTTCAAAGTGATTTAAAATCCTAGTCAACCTAATAGGCCCCAGTCCATCTATAGAATGAAGAGCCAGAAGATAAGCCAAATTCTTCATAAACTAATAATAATATATTTTAGAAATTATGGTTTGAAGCTTCTAAGAGGAGCGGTTATTACTCTACCAAAAATGACCATATCCTCTGCTAAATCTCTTTGAGCATATGCCCCAGAGGCAACAAGTGTTACTGCAGAAACATTTATAACTGTTTGTAAGGCAAATTTGCCAGGATCAAAGTCTTGGTCCCTTGTAGCATGTAAAATAAAAGGTACTAACAAGTTATGCAATAGTGAAGATGTTAGAGCTCCATAGAGAGCTCCAGTTCTTGCTCTCTGCCAAGACCAATAATCTGGACCAACTGTTTCTTTAGATTTTGAAATTAGATCACTCATCCAGAAATAAGCTTTTTCACTGAGAGGCCTAGAAATATCGGCTGAAGTTGATTCTGCTAATTCTGATTGAGGTTCTGGTCTTTCTATTGGCATATATTTTACTGATTATATCCCCCAAAGACTCATAGTCAAGTAGCTACAAATATCCCACCCCCGAGGTGGGATATTAATTTAGGAGGGCAACCCGGGGTTGGAATACGCTGACACATCGGAAGTGGAAGGCTAATTTAAAACTTATTTAAGATGATTTAAAAATGAGCTATAATTTTTATTATGTTACTGGAAGCAGGAGATTTAAGATCATTTGAAATAGAGATACAAAATCCAGACATGATAACTGTTAGAGAGGCTGCTCAAGCTTTAATTATTGCCAGGCAAAGAGTAGAGAGAGCTGTTTTAGAGAAGGATGAAAAAGAGTTTGATTTTCTATCCAGAAATATTCAGGGTAGATTAAAAAAACTGGTTGGAGAAGTTGAAAAAAATGGCTGGATGGATGTTGTCCCTAAACAGATAGATTTGGGTTATGTGGATGGCGCAGATGATGATATGGATCTTCCTATAAGAGCTAAGTCAATCTACCTTACCAGAGGGCCTGATCTGGTAACTGTCAGGGAGTTTAACCATAATTTTTTTGGACTTAAATGGAGCAATTTAGACAAGTTTAACCCTATGTCTCCTGAAGTTGAAGACTGGTTTAGAACAGATCTTGTGGATCTGCATCTTTTTGCAGCAATTCCTGATGAAGGAAAAAGAAGGGATGTACTAACCCCTTGGTTTATTCCTGAGCATGTTAGATCTAGTTTAGCTTTATAATTTATTCTCCTAAAGTTCTGGCTGAGTCAGTGGCTACAACTCCCAAATCTTTAATTAAATTAGATTTATCCTCAGATAAAAACCACCTAAACATCTCTTTTACTATTGGGGAGGCAACAGTTGACCCTTCCCCACCTCCTTCTATTAAAACAGTTACAGCAATTTTTGGATCATTGGCAGGTGCATAACCTGTGTACCAGGCATGGGTCTTTTTTAAATCCCCATACTCTGCTGTACCTGTTTTTCCAGCACTAGAAATTGGGAAGCTAAAAAATGGCCAGGCAGTTCCCCCATCTTTGGGAACTTCACTTAAACCCTGCTTAACTAAAGCTATATCTGATTCTTTAAAAGAAGGGGTGGAAAATTCATATTTAAATTCTTTTATTAAATTCCCTTCAGGTCCTGTGATTTTTAAACCTAAATGGGGAGGGTATTGCCTTCCATCTGCTGCAATTAAGGAGACCAGGTTGTTAATCTGAAGGGGGGTAGTTAAAACAAATCCCTGACCTATGGCCATATGCAGGGTATCTCCCGGGTACCAGACTTCCCCAATATTCTCCTGCTTCCAATTATCATCCGGTATTAAACCGTTTACTTCTCCCGGGATATCTATCCCCAATACTTTACCCAACCCTGATTTTTTGGCAGAATCTGAGAGTACTTTTTCCCCTGTTAACTCCCCCAGCCTGTAAAAAAAGATATCATTGGAACGCTTGAGGGCTTTAACCAGATTTACGCTGCCTTCTTTTCTACCATATTGGGTAAAGTACCAGTTGGCAAAGGTAAATGGACCTAAATTCATAACTCCTGTGTCCTCAAATTGGGTATCTGCATCAATTTTTCCAGAATCCAGTCCCGCCAGGGAACTTGCAATTTTAAAGGTTGAGCCTGGAGGGTAAGTACCTGCAATTGCCCTGTTTAAGAGAGGGGAATTTGGTGCGGATAAAGCATCAGTAATATTTTTGGGGTTAAAGGAAGGATAAGATGCTAAAGCCAGGATCTGTCCTGATATTGGATCCTGGGCAACAATTGCACCGCAGCAGGATTTAGTTTTCTGGATAGTTTCTTCCAACAGTTTGTGGGCTAAATTCTGGAGGTCTGCATCAATTGATAAATATAAATTTTGTCCCGGGATTGGATCTGTTTTTCTAAGTGTCCTTAACTTTTTGCCTGTTGAGTCTACCTCGATAATTTCTCCTCCATCAATTCCCCTTAAAGTTTTTTCATAAGACTCCTCAATGCCGCCCCTGCCAATTTTGTCACCACCTTTATATGAAAGTTTTGAGGCCTGGGGATTTTTTAAGTTCTGCTCATCCAGTTCTTCTTTGGTAATTTCTGAAATGTAGCCTAAAGTGTGGGAGGTGGAAACACCCATTGGGTATGAACGGATTGAATCAATTTCAACATCTTTTAATCTCGGGTCATCAACTGCTTCCCATTTTAGAACCTCATCTCTGCTTACTAAACTGGTTTTTAAATCTTGCCCATTTTTTTCTAGTAACCTAAAACCTGGTTCATTTTGAGCAAGAACTTTTCCATTTCTGTCATAGATAACACCTCTTGGGGCATGGATAATCTTTATCTGAATCCTGTTTGAATCTGCCAGTGTTAAGTTGTCACTGCCATGAATAATTTGCATTTCAAAAAGCTTAAAAAAGAGTGCACTAAAAACTGAAACTATCACAATAGATAGAAATAATTTTCTCCATGGAGAAGCTGTCGGGGTCTGGGTACTTTCAATACCACCCTCTCCTCCTATTATGCTTTCCTGCCAATCCAAACCAAGCTGTCTTTTTTTATGAAAACGGCCGGATGCAAACCTTACTTTGTTTAATTGGTCAGGGAAAGCCCCGCCAAATTTGAATTTTTTCATAGCTACTTACTATTCTCTAATTTTAAGCTTAACATTGGGGCGGACAATAAATCTTTCTTCCCAAATCCTGATAATAATAAACATAGGCAGGGAAATTGCTGATTCTATAAGAATTTTTTGGATGTTAATACTGTTTTTTAAAAATATCATTTCTAAAAAAGCAGTTAATAAAAAGAGCACAAAAGAGATAACTACAACTGTAAAAACATTTGCAGTAACAGGCAGTTTTCTTAAAAGATGGGCCAGTTTTACATTTGCTAAAAATATAATCCCGTAAATTCCCAAATTGGTTGAGGATAAGATCCCTAAGATAATCCCTGCATAAAGGGCAAGATAATAGTTTAGTGGTTCCTCATAAGCTAAGCTTCTCGTGATAATAATTATTAAGCACAAATTTACAGGCAGAAAAGTAGTTTGGAATAATGCAGCCAGAGTTAATATGAATAAAAATGTCTTCATTAATTAGTTATGATAAATACAAGACCTAAATCTTTAATATCTATTACAGGTTTTACTTTAGCTTGTTTAAAAACTTCATTCTCTCTTGATAAAACCTGTGAGACTTCTCCAATTACCAAACCTCTTGGAATATCTATTTCTGTCCCTTCTGTATAGACTAAATCACCAACTTCAATAGCTTCTGAATGAAGAATTTTATCCATCAGCATCTCAGAACCAAACTGTCCTGTTAAAATCCCTTTGGCTTTTCCAGCAGGATTTTGGGCAAAGGCAGAAATTTGCAGGTCAGGGTCTGATGCTAATAAAATTTGGGATTTTTTGGGACTAACTTCTGAAATTTGTCCAATTAAATTATTTTTGTATACAACAGCCTGGTTTAGCTTTAAACCATCATCTGAACCTTTATCTATAAATAAAAATCTATTGATTCCAATAGGGCGGGCATTAATCAGTGCAAAAGTTTGGGAAGATAAAACTTTTTCCTGCTCAACTGCAGCTTCAAGCTCTGATAATTTTTGGAGCAGAATTGTATTTTCAGAAAGAATATCTGCCAAATGCTGCTTTAAAGCCTTATTTTCCTGGGATGCGCGGCGGGAAAGAGAAATAAATTCAAACTGCCTTGCTACTTCACCTGAAGATTTATAGAGCCCATATTGGATTGGGATAGTAATATTTTGAATGACAGATTTGGGGAGGCTTAAAAAGTTTAAGTTATCTGCAAAAGTTAAAACTATGCTTATAATTGTTAAAATCAGAAAAAGTTTAGAATCAGCAAGAAGGCTTTGGAGCATGAATTGAAATATACTACATTTGATATCTTGACTCAACCAAAAGGGTTAGTATATAACTTTTGGAACAGTAAAAGTGCCAAGAGCTACAAAACCCATCCATATCCTGGAAGCGCAGCAATTTAGCCGTAATTGGTTAGAGAAATATTTTTTCCCGGAAGCCATCAAAATGAAAAGACTGGTAGAAGTTAAAGGAGTCAGCAACCAGTTTTCTGATAAAACAGTCTGTCTATTGTTTTACGAACCTTCAACCAGAACCAGGATCTCTTTTCAGCAAGCTTGTATAAAACTTGGGGCAAAAGTTGTAGGGACAGAAAATGCTAAAGAATTTTCTTCTGCAATTAAAGGTGAAAGTTTAGTTGATACAATCAGGGTTGCCAATGCTTTGCAGTTTGATTGTGTAGTCTTAAGAAGTGATGTTGATGGCGGGGCATTTGAAGCAGCAGAAGTTTCTAAAATTCCAATTATTAATGCAGGTGATGGATCAGGTCAGCATCCAACCCAGGCATTACTGGATTTATTAACAATTTATCAGCATTTTAAAAAAATTGACAACTTAAAAGTTGCACTTGTTGGGGATTTAAAAAATGGCAGGACTACCAGGTCTTTAGCATATCTTTTGGGAAAATTTAAAGGGGTGGAAGTTTGTTTGGCTGCTCCAGATAATCTTCAAATGAAAGATGATATTTTAGAATATCTAGAAAGACACAATGTAAAGGTTAGTAAAGTTTCAAAGTTAGCAGATTGTGCAGGTGAGGTGGATGTAATTTATTTAACCAGGGCACAAAAAGAAAGGATGAAAGGAAAACAAAAATTAAACGGACAAAATGTTTCTATTAATGAAAAAGTTTTAGAAAAAATAAAACCAAATTCTATAATTTTGCATCCATTACCAAGAAGTGATGGGTTTAATGAACTGCCTGAGAGGTTTACTGATGATTCCAGGGTGCATATTTTTGATCAGGTTGAAAATGGGCTATATGCCAGGATGGCGCTTTTAAAAATGGTACTTTCTTAATGAACAGAAACTTTAACAAGCTGCTCCAAAAGAAATGGGATGAGGGAAAATTTTTATGCGTTGGATTGGATAGTGATTTTGAAAAATTACCAAATTCTGTGAAGAATTCATCAGTAAAATCTGCCCTGATTAAATTTAATAAGGCAATTGTTGATGCAACTTTTGATTTAGTCTGTGCTTATAAACCCCAGTCTTCTTTTTATGAAGCTTATGGAAGTGCGGGGTTAGAAGCACTTAAAGAAACTGTTAAATATATTCAGAAAAAATATCCAGATATCCCCATAATTTTAGATGCAAAAAGAGCAGATATTGGAAATACTAATTTAGGTTATACAAAAGCCATTTTTGATGATCTAGGGTTTGACGGCGTTACAGTTAATCCATATTTAGGTGAAGAAGCACTTTTGCCATTTTTAAAATATAAAGACAAAGGGATAATAGTTTTGGTGAAAACTTCAAATCCAGGGTCTGGGGAATTTCAGGATTTAGTTGTTGCTAAAACCAAACAACCCCTATATAAATATGTAGCAAAGCAGGTTTCCAAAGTCTGGAATAAAAATGGAAATTTAGCAGTGGTGGTGGGAGCAACATATCCTAGTCAGCTAAAAGAGGTAAGGGAAATTGTTGGGGATATACCAATTTTAATCCCTGGGATTGGAGCACAGGGGGGAGATGTTTTAAAAACTGTTAAAAATGCAAAGGATTCAAAAAACCAGGGAATGATTATAAGTTCCTCTAGGGGAATTATTTTTGTCAGCTCAGGAAAAAATTTTGCAGAAGCTGCAAGGGAAAAAGCAGTGGAGACAGATAACCAAATAAGGAACAGTTTGAATGGATGAATTAACTGATTTACAAAAAGAACTAGCAGATCTTTTAATTTCTACAAAAACCCAGGCAAAAGTTTTAAGAAGAAAAACAAATCCAGATGGGAGTTTTAATTTCTATAACATTGTAAGAGACACTAGCCCAATAGATTTTCCTGCAAATGAGGAAGAATTTGCAATTAAAATTCATGAAAAAATTCCTGATGCACCTTTATCTCCGATTTATGTTAGTTTAAGAAATTTACCAGAAGATCTATTAAATAAAATTGGTCAGGTTTTGGCAGAGGTAAAGCTTGATCAGAAAGTTGATTTTTGTACTGGAGTCCCAAAAACTGCAGTTGTATTAGCTGAAGAATTTTCAAGTCTTTCAGGAATCCCTTTTATAGATGTTTTTGAAAAAATTGGTCTTGATACTAAGAGAAAAATAGTCATGAAAGATGGTGCTCAACCTGGGAATGCAAAAAGGTTATTAGTAATTGATGATGTTATATCTCAAGGAAACTCAAAGTTTGAATCCATTAAAGCAGCAGAAGATTTTGGATATGAAGTTTCAATTTTAGTGTTAATTGACAGAGAACAAGGAGGATATGATCAACTTATTCAAGATGGTTACAAAATCTATAGGGCTACAAAAATTAGTGACTTATTGGAGTATTATCAGTCAAAGAATGTTGTTACCAAAAATCAGCAAAATTCTATAAAAAGTTATCTTTCAAAATCTTATATCATTAAGAAAAAACCTAATATTATTAGACTTCCAGGATTAATAGATACACATGTCCATCTAAGAGAGCCTGGGGCAACTCTAAAAGAAGATTTTTCTAGTGGGACAAAAGCTGCAATTGCTGGTGGGTATACTCAAGTTTTAGACATGCCAAATAATCCAATTCCTACTGTTACCCCAGAAACTCTTCAGGAAAAAAACGAGCTAGCGATAGGGCGAATCTTTTGTGATGTTGGATTTCACTTTGGTGGAACAAAAGATTCTTCTAAGTATTTTGAAGAAGTTTCTGACAAAGTTTTTGGGTTGAAAGTTTATATGAACCACACAACAGGGACACTCTTGGTAGAAGCAGATGAGGATCTGCAGAAAATATTTTCTTTGTGGCCTAAGGACAAAGTATTAATGGTTCACGCAGAAGACCAGACTTTAATCGAAGCAATAGATTTAGCAAAGTATTATAAAAACAAATTGCATGTTTGTCATGTTGCACAAAAATCAGAACTTGTAGAGATTATTAAAGCTAAAAAAGAAGGGATGGTGATAACTTGTGAGGTTAGTGCCCATCATTTATTCCTGACAGAGGGAGATGTAAAAAAATTAGGTGCTTTTGGGATGATGAGGCCTCCCCTGGCTTCAAAAGAAGATCAGGAATTTTTGTGGGAAAATATTGAGTTTATAGATATTATTGCTTCTGACCATGCTCCTCATACCAGAGAGGAAAAATCTATGGATCCATCTCCTAATGGAATTCCAGGATTGGAGACCACACTCCCACTGCTATTAAACGCGATTAATGATGGAAGATTAATGATTAATGATTTAAAACGCATGTGCTGTGACAGACCCAAAGAAATTTTTAATATTCCCAAACAGGAAGATACATATGTAGAGGTTGACATGGATCAGGAATGGATAATTTCTAATGAAGGACTTTTTACAAAAGCCGGCTGGACTCCATTTGAGGGACTTGAAGTTAAAGGAAAAATTGTTAAAGTAGTTCTGAGGGGTGAAACAGTTTTTGAAGATGGACAAATTATTGATGGACCAAAAGGAAAGGTAATCTATCCAAAATGAAGACTAATGGTTTAAGGGCGCAGAATCAGCCTACTTTTATTTATGACATTGAGAAACCCTGGGAAGAAGTTGTCCAAAATCCTCCAGTTTGGGTAAGCAACAAGTTTCCTCCTTTACCCAAACTTTACAGCTTTTTAGGGCAAAATATTATCTCCCCAATTGTGATTGCTGCAGGACCTGCTTCTGGAAAAATCTGGACTGATTTTTATTTTAAAATGGGTTACGGGGCTGTAATAGAAAAAACCAGGAGGACTAGTCATAGACCTTCTAATAAAGCTCCAAATGTGGCAATAATCCACTCAAATGGGGTGTTAAAAAGAGAGGATATTGGAAAGCCTTTAACTGCATCTTCTGATCCAAAAGATTTTGAAAAATATAAAAGCATTACTAACTCTTTTGGAAACCCTTCACCAGACATAGCAGTTTGGTCAAAGCAGTTAAATGAACAAAAATTGGGTAAAAGCCCAGGACAGCTTTTGGGCTGTTCTGTAACTGCAACTATTGGTGAGGAGTCTTCCTGCTCTGTATTTTTGGGTGAGAATCCACCAGCTGCACTAATTGTTGAAACTGCAGCTGACCTTTTAATGGGTGCAACTGCAGCTGCAACAAACGGGGCAGATTTTGTGGAACTGAACTTAGCCTGTCCAAATGTGACAGAAAATTCTGAAGAGGGTGAGATGTTTCAAAACTCAAAGTTAGTTTCTTATACTTTAGCAGAATTTAAAAAGAGGTTTCCCAATATCCCAATAGGTTTTAAATTTGGGCTTTATAAAAATAAAGAGCAGATGAAAAAAGTTTTTGCCACTGCTGGTGATAATTTAGCTTATGTTTCCGGGATTAA
>MFDF01000007.1 GCA_001776785.1 Candidatus Daviesbacteria bacterium RIFCSPHIGHO2_12_FULL_37_16 | reverse complement strand
TTAATCTTTTTTATGTGTAATCACCTCCCTGGGTAAAAATTCTACCTCAGGAGTGTTACCGATGTATCTCATCTTTTGCAATATAATAATTCAAAAACATTGATAAACTATCTCATAGTATGCTAAAATAAGCGTTCTATGGAAAGAGTCTTCATTGGTTCGGGCCACGAACATATAGTATTTAAAGGCCAAAATCCTGATTATGTGTACAAAACTCCCACTTTGTTAAATCAGGCTATGTTTTGGATCTTTAACTTTGATCCCAGGATTATTAATGGTGAATATAAAGAAATTGAAGACCAATTGAAAAATTCAAATATAAAATTTCCAGAGTGGCGTGTTTTGGCTTTTCCAAATGGTTTAGAATCAAAAAGAAAACCCAGGTTATTGTGGAGATTCTTATCTAAAAAAACTTATGTTGTTAGACAAAAATGGATTGAAGAAGACAATAGTATTTCAGATGTAAGAAATATAATCAAATCTGAAACTCCAGAATTAATCCATCGATACGATACTAATCCAACAAATTTTATCTCGCACGAGAATTCAGTGTATTATATTGATCCCACAAAAAGTGTTTCATTATCTGGGATTCTTGATCGCTTGGGGATATTATCTAAGAAAAGATACCGATTAATTAGAGATAAAATTTTTAAAACCCTTCCTTTCTTAAAGGAGAGCGACTAACCTAACTTTACGCACCCACCTTAAAGGTGTCAAGCTAAATTAATATCACTGAGGATTGCAAGCCTTTCAGGTTTCTGCTCTTTATTCATTTTTACCATCTAAAGTGGGCAAAGACTTTAAGAGATTGTAGCTTTAAGATCCGTAGGATCGCAAGCTTTGCTTACAAGACAACGATCATTGTAGATGCGAAAATCTCGCAAGGCTGAGCACATTACCACCTAAAATGTGCGAATGCCTTATTTGCTTCTGCAGCTCTTAGGGTATCTTCTCTTCTTTTAACTGCTGCTCCCTGACCCTCAGCTGCAGCTACTAATTCTGCTGCAAATTTTGCAGAAAAGCTGTGGAATTCTTTATTAGATCTTGATCTTGCAGCCCCAATCAGCCATCTTATCCCCAAAGATTCTCTTCTCTCTCCCCTAACCTCAACAGGAACCTGGTAAGATGCTCCCCCAACCCTTCTTGGCCTAACCTCCATCTTAGGTGAAATATTTGCCATAGCGCTGTCTAATATTGTCATTGGGTTTTTTCCACCCTTCTCAATCTCCTCAAAAGCTTTATATATAATTCCCAGTGCAGTAGATTTTTTACCATCCCTCATAACTTTATTGATAATTTTTGTCACCAGTTTTGAATTATAAATTGGGTCTGGCTGGATATCTCTTTTTGGTGCTTTTCCTGATCTCATAACTGTTAATTGTTAACTGTTAATTGTTAATTGTTTTGCTATGAACAATTAACTATTAACGATGAACTATTATACTCCTCCCTCTGCTGGAGCTGCTGCAGGTGCTGCAGCTCTTGGTGCTGCCCCGCCTCCACTCTTTTTAGCTCCATACTTTGATCTGGAAGATTTCCTGTTTGCAGTCCCAGAAAGGTCAAATTTACCTCTGACTAAATGGTATTTAACACCTGGCAAATCTTTAACCCTTCCACCTCTAACTAAAACTATTCCATGCTCTGCTAAATCATGTCCAATTCCCTGGATATATGCAGTTACCTCAGTCCTGTTTGATAATCTTACCCTGGCAACTTTTCTCAAAGCTGAATTTGGTTTTTTAGGGGTCATAGTCCTGACCAAAGTAACCACCCCCCTCTTTTGAGGGTTAAAAGATGTTTTATATTTTCTGTCTTTGGCATTAAAAGACCTTCTCAGCGCTGTACCTTTAACTTTTTGAGATTTGATCTTCCTGCCTTTTCTAACCAGTTGATTAATAGTTGGCATTAGTTCATCCTTGCTCTATCCTCAGATGTAGGAATAAGCCTGCCGATTATAACATTCTCTTTAAGCCCTATCAACTTATCCACCTTGCCTGATGCTGCAGCCTCACTCAAAATTGTAGTTGTCTCCTGGAATGATGCAGCTGAAAGGAAGCTTTCAGTCTGAAGTGAAGCCCTGGTAATACCCAAAACTATCACCCCTGCAGTTGAAGGCTCACCACCCTCAGCCAGCACCCTTGAGTTTTCCTCTTCAAACCTGTTTCTGTCTACTACTTCACCAGGAAGCAAAACTGTATCACCCTGTGAATCAACCCTGACTTTATCAGACATCTTCCTCACAATAACCTCAAAGTGTTTCTCATTAATATGCACACCCTGTGATTCATAAACCTCTTTAGCCTGGTCAACAATATATTTTTGTGCCTCTCTAAGTCCCTTAATCCTCAAAACCTCTCTAATATCCAAGTGTCCTGACGCAAGCTGAGTCCCTGCTGCAATTAAATCCCCATCTTCAACTAAAAGCTCAGAAGAAACAGGGATGAAATACTCTCTCTCTTCATGAGGTTTTGAAGTTGTCCTGACCCTGACAACCCTTCCTTCCTCAGTTTCAGAAACAGTCACTTTTCCTGCAATTTCAGAAATTGGGCTGGTAGTTTTTGGATTTCTGGCCTCAAAAAGCTCTTCAACCCTTGGCAGACCCTGGGTAATATCAACACCAACAACCCCTCCTGAATGGAAAGTCCTCATTGTCAGCTGGGTTCCAGGCTCACCAATAGCCTGGGCTGCAACTACCCCAACTGGTGTACCCATCTCAACCGGCAGCCTTGATGACAAATCAAGTCCATAACAGGCACTGCAAAGTCCGACCCTGGCAGCACAAGTCAAAGCTGACCTAACCAATAAAGTCTCCACATCACTCTTAGTTAATGCCTCAACTTCTTCTTCTTCTAAATTTACTCCTTCAGCTAAAATTGTCTTTTTTGTCTTTGGATCAACAACTTTCTCTAAAGTTCTTCTGCCCAAAAATGTTGTCATGTTTGCAGCTAAATTATTTGGGGTAACATCAAGGGCTAATCCATTTTTAGTCCCGCAATCCTCAATCCTTATAATTACATCATGGGAAACATCCACCAATCTTCTGGTCAAATATCCAGCATCAGCAGTCCTGATAGCCCTGTCAGCTACACCTTTTCTGGCACCCCTGCATGAAGTAAAGTATTCAAACACACCCAACCCTTCTCTATAATTAGACTTGGTTGGCAGCTCCACAATCTTTCCTGTAGGATCTACAGAGAATCCTCTCATCCCCGCAGTCTGGGCAATCTGAGCTGTAGTTGCCCTGGCTCCTCCTGACTGCATAATAACCTGAATTGGGTTATCAGGTTCAATTGCAGCAAATGTTTTTCTGACAATATCATCTCCAACCCTTGTCCAAACCTCCTGTGCCAGTGCCCTTCTTTCCTCATTAGTAATAAGCCCCTTCTCTAAATTCTTTTCAATCTCTGCAATCTCACGATCCCCTTCATCAATAAGTTTTTGTTTCTCAGGAATAATCTTGTTATCAAAAATACCAACAGAGAGTCCTGAAATTGTTGCACCCCAAAATCCAAATTCTTTAATATCATCAATTAATTTTGCCACCTGATCCCTCTCAAACATCTTAAAGGCCTGCATGATTATCTTTGATATTCCGGAAGCATTTATAGTCTCATTAATATACTGCAGACTCTCAGGCAAAAACCCATTAAAAATTATCCTGCCCACAGTTGTTTCTAAGATTTCATCCCCAATTTGGTATTTAATTAAACCTCTTAACGGTAACTCTCCAGTCTGGTAAGCCAAAATAGCTTCAGTCTTATCATAAACTTTTTCAGATTTTTCTATACCTAAATCAATTGATGTTACAAAGTAAGATCCCAAAGCCATTTCCCTATTTGGAACGTTAATAGGGCTTGAGTTAGAAGGCCTTAAAATATTGTGCTTTGCCATCATCAGATCATGTGCTTCCTGTTTTGCTTTTTCAGATAAAGGAACATGCACAGCCATCTGGTCCCCGTCAAAGTCAGCATTAAATCCTGCACAAATACATGGGTGGATCTGGATTGCATTTCCATCTATTAAGATCGGGTAAAACGCCTGAATACCCAATCTGTGCAAAGTTGGCGCCCTGTTTATCAAAACCGGCCTATCCGCAATAACTTCCTCTAAAATATCCCAGACCTCAGGAGGCCTAAATTCCAAAACATTCTTTGCTCCCTTCACATTTGAGGCCAAACCCCTTGAGATAAGTTCTCTTAAAACAAATGGCTTAAACATCTCTAAAGCCATCTCTTTTGGCAGCCCTACCTGATGAAGCTTTAGTTTTGGACCAACAATAATAACTGACCTTCCTGAGTAATCTACCCTTTTACCCAAAAGGTTCTGCCTAAACCTTCCCTGTTTTCCTCTAAGCATGTCAGAAAGTGATCTTAATTGGTGGGCTCCTGCCCTTCTGGTTGACTTTGAAGAGGTATCAATTAAAGAATCAACTGCTTCCTGAAGCATCCTTTTTTCATTCCTCAAAATAATTTCAGGTGCACCTAAATCAATCAGTCTTTTTAACCTGTTGTTTCTATTTATAACTCTTCTGTAAAGGTCATTTAAATCAGAAGTTGCAAACCTTCCTCCAGGCAGCTGAACCATTGGCCGGAGATCCGGTGGAAGTACAGGTAAAATAGACATTATCATCCAGGCTGGATTAATCTTTGACTGCCTCATTCCCTCAACCAGTCTCAATCTTTTGGTAGCTTTTATGTGTCTTTGGCCTGTTGATTTTGAAACCTCAACCCGCAGTTCTGCAGCCAGTTTATCTAAATCTATCTTTTCCAAAACTTTAAGCAAAGCTTCTGCACCCATTCCTACAGTTACAAAATCAATTACTCCATACTCTTCAAGTTTAGAATATTCATCCTCAGATAAAAGCTTCATTGATTGGGTATTTTTAGTTAAATCTGCTACAGCTTTATAGATTTCCTCAAGCTGGGATAACTCCACCTGGTTTGCTTCCCTTAACTTTGCTGCTGCCTGTCTCTGGGAAAGCTGTTGCTCTTCTGCAACCAGTTCAAACTTTTCATCACCCTTCATCTTCTTCTTTAAATCTTTAAGCTCTCCCTCAACTACCTTCTCAGCCTCAGCTATTATCTTTTCTAAAGCTTTTTTACTTTCTTCCTGTTTTTCTTTAAGCTGTTTTTCTAAGGATTCTAAAGCTTTAGCTTTTTTATCAGGATCAATATCAATGACTAAATATGAAGCAAAATAGATAATTGACTCCAAATTCTTCATTGTTAAATCTAGAATCAAAGATAGCTTTGAAGGAGCACCCTTTACATACCAGATATGAGCAACAGGGGAAGCCAAAAGAATATGCCCCATCCTCTCTCTTCTTACTTTAGACTGGGTTACTTCAACTCCACATTTGTCACAAATCACTCCCCTGTATCTAATCCTTTTATATTTTCCGCAGTAACACTCCCAATCTTTAGTAGGGCCAAAGATATTTTCTGCAAAAAGCCCGTCTTTCTCAGCTTTTAACGTCCTGTAATTTATTGTTTCTGGCCTGGTAACCTCGCCAAAAGACCAACTCCTGATCATCTCAGGAGATGCAATTGAAACTTTTAATGATTCAAAATCTACTAAGTTTGTGTTCATACTTTTTCTCCTTCCTCAGCTTTTAAATCATCATCAGAGGGGCCAATCTCTTCATCAGTTAAAGCTGAAGCATCAATAATTTCCATTGGGCTATCCTCTGAAGTTAACTCATCTCCTGACTCTACAGCAGCTACTCCCAGCTCACTTTCAAAAGCCTTAACCTCTTTAGTTTCTTCCTCAACCTCCACCTCTTCAACTGAGGCCTCTTTTACTCCCTGTGGGGCTACCTCTATATTCAAAGACTGAAGCTCTTTAACTAAAACCTTAAATGACTCAGGAACCAAAGCTTGTGGAATCTCAGTTCCTTTAATAATAGCCTCAAAAGCTTTAGCCCTTCCAACAACATCATCAGATTTTAAGGTTAACATTTCCTGCAAAACATTGGCAGCACCATAAGCTTCAAGTGCCCAAACCTCCATTTCTCCAAGCCTTTGTCCACCCATCTGGGCCTTTCCACCCAAAGGCTGCTGGGTCACCAGTGAGTATGGACCAGTTGATCTTGCGTGGGTCTTATCTTCAACCATATGGATAAGCTTCAAAAAGTAAGCATATCCTACAACCACATCCTGCTTAAAATACTCACCAGTCCTGCCATCAACTAATTTTGATTTACCAGATACAGGCAGGTTTGCTTTTTTAAGCTGTTCAATCAAAACTTCCTCTGGCAGGTTTTCAAATACAGGAGCTGCTACTTTATAACCCAATTTTTTAGCTGCAAAGCCTAAGTGGGCTTCCAAAAGCTGTCCTAAATTCATCCTGGATAAAACTGTCACAGAAGAGATAATAATATCTACAGGTGTCCCATCCTCTAAATGAGGCATGTCAGCTTCAGGGACTATCTTTGAGATAACACCTTTATTTCCATGTCTTCCGGCCAACTTATCTCCGGCTGTTACTTTTCTAAGCTGCGCTACTTTAACTTTAATTCTTTGTAAAACCCCGGCCCCTAAATCATCCCCAGCTTCTCTTGATAAAATCTCAATCCCAATAACAGTCCCTCTTTCACCATGAGGCATCCTTAAGGATGTATCCCTAACCTCTTTTGCCTTCTCACCAAAGATTGCTCTTAAAAGTCTCTCCTCTGCAGTCAGTTCTGTTTCACCTTTAGGCTGGACCTTACCAACTAAAATATCCCCGGGTCCTACCTCTGCCCCAATCCTGACAATACCTGTTTCATCTAAATTTGCTAAGTTCTCCTCAGAAACATTTGGGATATCAGAAGTCACCTCATCCGGACCAAGTTTGGTTTCTACAACATCAGTTGTATACTCTTCAATATGGATAGAAGATAAAACATCTTTTTGGACTAATTTATCTGAAATAACAATAGCATCCTCATATCCAAGCCCATCATAGCTCATATAGGCTATTAAAAGGTTTCTTCCCAATGCTAACTCCCCTCCATCTGAAGATGTTCCCTCAATTAAAAGGTCACCCTCTTTTACTTTTTGTCTTAAACTCACTACTGGTTTTTGTGAATAACAGGTCATATTTGGAGAATTTACAAATTTTTGCACCTTTATTTCTTCTTTTTTACCCTTTCCTCCCTCTAAAACTATTTTTTCTCCATCAATATAGGTAATAAGTCCTTCAAATGGGGCCCTAACTACCCTGGCCATAGTATCTGCAACCATAACTTCCATACCTGTTCCAATAATTGGTGCTTCAGGAAGCAAGAGAGGGACTGCCTGACACTGCATGTGGGTACCCATCAAAGCCCTGTTTGCATCATCATGAGCCAAAAATGGAATCAGAGAGGCAGAAGTTCCCACAATTTGCTGTGGTGAAATATCAATTAAATTTATTTTTTTGGCATCTGTTTCAAAAAATGAGCCCAAATTTCTAACAGGAACCCTTTTTTGAGTAATATAACCTTTGTCATCCACATCAATTGTAGCCTCAGTAATAAATTGGTCTTCCTCATCATCAGCTGTTAAATAGACTACATCGTCACTAACTCTTGGTTTACCATTTTCTACAGATACTTTTTTATATGGAGTTTCTAAAAATCCATACTCATTAATTCTGGCAAAAAGTGCTAAATATGTAACAAGTCCAATGTTTGGTCCCTCAGGAGATCTGATAGGGTCAATTCTTCCATATTGTGAGTGGTTAATATCCCTGATAGAAAACGAAGCTCTGTCTCTTGAAATTCCACCTGCACCAGTAACAGAAAGCCTTCTTAAATGGTCAATCTCAGATAGGGGATTAGTCTGGTCTAAAATCTGGGATAACTGGGATGATCTGAAAAACTCATTAATTGCTGCAATCACAGGCCTTGCATTAACAAGTCCTGCAGCTGTAATTTCCTGGTCCAATGAAAGAAGGCTCATTCTTTCTTTAATAACTCTTTCAAGCCTTTGCAGGCCAACCCAAAAAGCATTTTGGGCAACCAGTTCTCCAACCATCCTCACCCTTCTGTTTGCCAAATGGTCAATATCATCAACTCTGCCATTACCATTTGCTAAATTAATTAAATACCTTAAAGTTGCAGCTATATCTTCTTTAGTCAAAACCCAATTCTCAGGAGAATTTGGAATATCTAAACCCAACCTTTTGTTGATCTTAAATCTTCCAACCCTGGTTAAGTTATATCTTCTGTTGTTAAAAAACATATTTTGCAGTAAAGATTTTGCAGTTTCTAAAACAACTGGGTCACCAGGCCTCATCTTTCTAAAAATCTCTAAAAGTGCTTCATTTTGGTCTTTGGTTAAATCTTTAGCCAAAGTTGATTCAATAAATTTGTGGTCTTCACTGGTGTCAACATCTTTAAATGCCTCTAAAATCTCTTCCTGGGAATATCCTAAAGCTCTTAAAAGTGTAGTAGCTGCAAATTTTCTTCTCCTGTCAATCTTGACAGTTAAAACATCAGAGCGGGAAACACCAAACTCAAGCCAGGATCCATGCTGAGGCCTAATCTCTGCCCCATAAAGCCTTCTTCCTGTAATAGGATCATCTGATGCTGAGAAAAACGCTCCTGGGGAGCGTACAATTTGGTTTATTATTACCCTTTCAACTCCATTAATAATGAAGGTTCCTTTATCAGTCATCTGTGGGATATCACCAAGGAAGGCTTCCTGCTTATAGCTTTCTTCAGTTTGAAGGTTGGTTAAAGTTACCCTAACCCTAAGGGGTGCATCAAAAGAAACTCCTTTAACTTTACAAAGGGCTGGGTTTAATTTTGGTTTGCCAAAAAAGTAATCACCAAACTCTAAACTCCAGTTTTTACCAGTGAAATCAACAACAGGGGAAATCTCATTTAAAAGCTCGCCAACACCCTCATTTAAATATTTTTGATATGAATCTTTTTGCAGTTTAATAAGGTCCAGATTTTTAATTCTGTGTTTATTATTTCCCCAATAGACTCTATTATTAATTGTGTTTGTGCTTACTCCAGGCATAGTAGATGGCTTTTGCTAAGGACGTCAAAAAAGGTAAGCATACTCTTCATTAAGTACGCCTACCTTGTTCAATATTAAGTTAACCCAAATTTACCACAAACTATCCCCCAATGTCAACAACTACAATTGAGTTGCATTTAGAAGGAACTATTCATATAATTCCACCATGACTGAGATCGATGAAAGAACTATAACTCTCAAACCTTTTATATCCTCTGACGTAACTTTAAATCCTAAAGGTGCAAGGGTTGAACAACTATACTTAGGAGGTAGTTTATTGTGGGACAAAGTTACAAGAGGGGATGGAAAGGAAACATCCACTCATCCTTGTACTCCTATATTTGGATCAGAAACTTGGACATCTTTTGTACTTCCTCAACATGGTCCAATGAGAAATGATGAAGTTAGAATCCTAACCACTCAAAGTGCAGCAATAGCTATTTATGATATCCACGAGGGGACATATCCTAATGGCATATCAGTTTATCAGCAATTTAGCTTAGATTCAAATAATTTCACTATTAAAACCACTCATTTTAATCAGGGTAATGAACCTGCTCCTGTCAATTTTGCAGAACATGCTTATTGGCTAACTCCCAAAGGATGGGAAGGACTAATGATAAATGGTGAAGATGTAACTCAATTAGTTAAAGAAGATCGAATACTCAAATGGAAAGATTTAAATGAAATTTTAATTCCAGGCGTACCAAGAATCCTCTTAGCGCAAAAAGGTCTGCCTTATGCAAATCTTTGGGCAGGAACTAACAGTAAGGGTCTATGTGATACTCACTATGTCTGTATCGAGCCAGTTGAACAAGATCCCACCTCTTCAAAAGGTTTTGGATACAAAGAAAGTCTAATTCTACCAGGGCACTTTAGACAAAATGAATTCACAATTATAGTCTAGACTCTCTTCTCTTATTGAAATAGCAGCTTCTCTTTTATAAGATAACAAAATTCCATGCTTCATCTTATATATATTGTAGTTATCACCCTTGCTGTTTCTTCATTTTTTATGAAGCTCCACGGGCATAAGCCCGTGGTATCTTCTAGCTCCAAGCGACTAGGTCGCTTTTCCTCGTACTGCGTACTCGGAGTAATCTTCATCCTCGGGTTTACACCCAGGGTTTTAAGATTAGTCGCTATTAAATCAGAAGTCCAGGATTCTATTGTCTATCCTGCCCCAACCCCAAAACCAATTCTCTCAGAAGCCTCCTCATCAGCCTCACCATCTGCAGCGCCAGCTAGTGTAGCTAAAGTTATTGAACCTGACAAACCCACTAAAGTTTTGGCAGCAGTCACCCAAAAACAAAATGAATCTTCAAAAATAAAAGTTGACAACCCCAAATCTTCTAAAAATATCTTAAATGCCCTAAACTCTTACAGGGAAAAAATGGGTGTCTCAAAACTTTCATTGAACCCTGCTCTGGCAGAATATGCAAAATTTAGGGTTTCCCACTTTTCAAGTATTGGCTCAATAGATAACCATGAAGGATTTAGAAATTTTATAAATTCAGAAGATGGCTTTAATAAATTAGGCTTTATGAGTTTAGGGGAAAACTCAGGCAATGGTAGTTTCAAAGATGATGCAGATTTAATAGAAAGATTTTATGGCTCCCATGGTCCTCATAATGAAAACCAGCTAGACCCAAAATGGACCCATGTAGGAATAGCAGTGCTGGGAAATTTCACAGACTTTATCTTTGGGGCAAACCCAATCTAATTTTTCTTTGCAATCCTCTTAACCAAAAAATATCCTCCATAAATTAATAAAAGTAAAAATATCCCCACAAAAACCTTCTCCTACAGACTTGTTCCCATTAAAGGATTATTAGCTCTATTTTGAAAATAACCCAAAGGATTAGTTGCGGGATTTCCTTCTTTTATCTGGACCATTGAATCTGCAATAAATCCATCTTCAGTCTTTATCCTTAGAACCGGGAACACAGCATAAGGGTTAGTGTCATACCTGTGGGTAACCATTACACCTGTCCCTGAAGTCTGGTCTCCAAAATCCCAGATATATTCTGTAATTTTAGAAGATGAAATTGATTTACTCCCATCAAAATTAAAGTCTTTGTCAAACTTAGTTTCCAAAAATTCCTTAGTTGGGTCACCTGTACCACTCCAGCCATTAACAGAAATTACAGCTTTTGGAAGCTGGTAGTTTTTATCAGGAACTATATTAATTAATGTAGTTTGCAGAATCTGGGGTGTCTGTCCCCCTGCAGAAACTTCAACCTTTACAATATAGGAACCAGTCTTTTTATAAACATGGGTATTTTTAAGCCCAACCCCTTTTGTCCCATCCCCAAAATCCCAACTAAACTCAGACTGTTTTAAAATCTCCTCGGGTACAGGTAAAACTGGTGCATCTATTTCAAAATTTATATTCTCCCCAACTAAAAAATTTTCCTTCACAATATCCTGGGGCAAATTAAAATCCGCCAAAGATGTTGATGAAACATTGTAAATATCTGCATAAATACCATTTACCTTAAAAAAGGGCGGCTGCCCCACAAGATGGGCAAAAACTGAAGTCACAAATATGAAGTATGAAGTTAGAAATAAAAATGAAATAAGAAATTGCAATTTTCTCATATTAAGTATCTTATATCTCTCCGCCAGTCACAGGTTGGGCTAAAATCCACAGACCTATAAGAGTATAGGTAACCATTAGAATAAGCATAGGGAGTTGGCTGAGAAGGGCTTTTCTATGGGTAGGAAATATCCTTAAAGCAGCTATGTGTGCTAAATATACTGCTGCAATATGACCTATTAAAATTAAAAATACCTGCACATGCCAGGTAACTCCAGCATCTAAAATTGACAGGTTTGGTGTGTAAAAAGCTGTACCAAATAAATTCCACCCATATCCAAATGGGTCAGAAATAAGTCTTATCATTTCCTGTCCTGAGGATAAAATCAGATTGTAATAATGAGCCAGGTTGTAAACAAAGGCAATGGGAATAAGGGTAAAAGCAAATTCCAGCATTAGTTTTTTAATAGAAAGTTTGCTCAGGGTAATTAATTTTGTTAAAGCTATTAAAATCCAATAGATAGCCAAAAAAACAAATGGAGATAATATAAGTCCAACTAATTGAAAAGCCTGATAAGGTTCAGGTCCAAGAAGTGATGTAATCAACACTGATACTTTTTGCCAGTAAAACTTATACCAAACTAAAGTTGTACTAAAACCATCAAAAGCAGTTGAGGAAAGCATAAAAAGGATAAACAATAACAAACTAAAATGCTCTGCACCATCTTTTAAAAGCCCCACAAAAGGTGGTCTTAAATAAAGCGTTCCTTTGTGGTATTCCAAAGGTGCAATTTTCCCAATAAGCCTTAAAAAGACACTAAAAAATTCACAATACTTAAACCAGTTATCTTTACCAATAGACATCACTCCCAAAAGGTTTATAAAAGTGTACTGAATAAGAATTAACGAGAGGCTGAATGGTCCTGTCTTACCAAAAAGTTCAATCCAGATAAATAGAAAGTAAAATAACAAGGCCGGATAATAACTTAAATTTTTAGGATACTCAGCTACTCCTTTTACTTTTCTTCCCAATAGCTTCTCTCCCCACTCAACAAGTACCTTCCAGGGGTTGATAAAAGCATAAACATTACCAAAAAAAGCTGTAAAATAGGGTAAGACTAAAACAAAGAAGATCCAGAAAAATGTCATATTAAAGTTGGAATATGCGCTATTTTCACCTATAAAACCGCTAATAATAGTCAGTAGGAGTAAAAAAACACTAATGCCTTTTAGTATATTTAGAAACCAGGATTTGGTTAGAATACTGAAAAAAGGATTATTAGAAAGATTGATAGTGGGATAAATAAAGTTCTTACTTGTATTATTTAGGAAATAACCAATTACCAGAAAAGATACTAAAAGTGCTGCAGCCCCTCCATATAGGTACATCCAAAAAGGGACTGGCAAATTATATAGCTTACCAAAAGCATGGGCTGAAACTGGTTGAGGAATTAATAAAGCATTAAAAGCTAAGGATAGAATAAATAGCCATTTTATCATTACTCATTTACTTTTTGGCTGTACTTCTAATACACCAATCTCTATTTTGGAATTTTCCAGTTCAAATGGGAATCTGCCGGAAAGATTTGCTTTAAATATTAAAACCGCTTGTTTTCCTACTTCAAGCTCGGCACTCTCATCATAAGCGTGGAGATGAAATTCTTCTGCTTCATCTGAAATAATTTTAATAGTTACATCTTCTCCCTGGTTTACTTTAATAGTTGCAGGTCCTGATACTAATTTTTTATCCTCAATCACCAACTCAAAAACATTTGGTTGTGGTGTCTGCTCTGCAACTACAATTTGGTTTTGATTCTCAGTTGTAGTTATAGGCGCAGTTTTTGGTTTAAGAAGGAAAAATAATCCACCCAGAGCAACAACTGCAATTACAATTAATATAAGTGTGTTTGTTTTCATATTTTGTGTAATTTATATCAAATCACTACATAAAACTTAACATTTCTAAAAATTGAATTCAAATCCCTAATTTTAGTTTAGACAGAGAAGATTATCCTCCATGCTCCAGGAAGGAAACAGAAATATAAACAAACAAAACCCCTATCAGAAGTATTACACTTTCCAAAAAGGCCAGGCCTTTTTTTTCTTCAAAGTGGATTTCAGGTATCAGATCAGATGCAGCAATATAGATAAAAAACCCTGCAGTTAAGGCAAGCGGGATTGATATTACCTCCAAAATAGCCTCACCTGCAAAGTAAGCAAGAAGTGCACCAACAAGTGAAATTAATGCACTTAAAACATTTACCAGAATAACCTTACCCTTAGACAAGCCCCTATGCAAAAGTAGCCCAAAATCTCCTATTTCCTGCGGCACTTCATGGGCAGCTACTGCCAGGGTTGTCACAATCCCAAGTGGGATACTTACTAAAAAAGTTGCTCCAATAACAACTCCATCAATAAAATTATGGATTGTGTCGCTAAAAATTATTAGCGGTAGAGTGGACTTTGTCTGCAAGTCTTTGTGCATTTGCTCATGGTGGTGAAAAAAGTGGATAAACCTTTCCAAAATAAAAAAGCTTAGCATGCCCACCAATGTCCATAAAAATACATTTATCCCTTCCCCTGCCATTTCAGAAGCTTCCGGCAGCAAATCTAAAAAAGCAGCCCCTAGTAATGTTCCTGCAGCAAAACTGGCCAGTAAATGAGAAATTTTCTGGGCTAATTTTTCCCTGGATAGAAGTAGAAACCCTCCCCAAAGCGATCCAACAGATCCAATTAATGTAAAAACGATTATATATTCTAGCGTTGACATCTTTTACAAACTCCAAAGAATTCCAAAGAGTGGTTCATCACTTTAAATTTCTTTTCCTTTTTAATTCTCTTTTCCTCTAATGCCAAATCCTGTTTTAAGTCAAAGTCTTCAACAGATTTGCACTTTAAGCAGATTAAATGGTGGTGGTGGTCATTAGCAAAAAATTCATACCTTTTTTTACCTTCACCAAAATCAATTTCTTTTACAATACCCTGGTTTTTTAAAAAAGTTATCTGTCTATAAATTGTAGTCCTGTCAAAATCATTATTAAATATACTCACCATTTCAGCTGCTGATAAAGGCCTGTCAGCATTCAAAAGCTGTGTAATTATCTGCTTTCTTGCACTTGTTAGTTTTGCACCTTTAGACTTGAGATCACTAAAAATATCAGTAGAATTAGTTTGCATCTTAAAACTATATTGCAACACTGTTGCATTTGTCAATAGAGGGGTTTACTTAGTTTTCTTGGAGGTTGGGGCTTCATCAGATGCTCGAAGTTTTGCAAACTCTAAAGCAGCCAGAATTTCTTCTCTTCCAATTATTACCCCTGCCATTTTAAGGTCCTTTATAACTTTGTCAATAAATTTTTCTTCTTCTAAATAATCTATTATTTCTGCTACAGTCACTCTGGTACCGGTTATTATCGGCATGCCATTTTTTATTTGAGGGTCTTGTTCAATAAATTTTTTAATTCTATCAGGCATTTTATTAATTTAACTGTATCTTAAACTTGGTTGAAGCGTCAACTTATACTAATTATAAGCATGAAAAGGTCAAATACAAGTGAGAAAAGTTGGATTTTTATTTAATTACTTTCTCTCGCTGCGGATAAATATTGAAGAATATTGATCCCTATATACCCTTCTCCATTTTCCCTGCTCCATTAGCTTAATAAGTCTTTCATAAACATTTTTATCAGGGTTTACAAAAGCTATATTATATTTAGAATCCTCAATACTTTCTAAATCCTGCTCAATTTTATAAAACTCCTCAAATGCACTTACCCCACTACTATCCCTCCAAAGGTGCATCCTTCCATCTACTGGTGGTTTAATCTGAGGATAATTCCAGATTAAATACCCACCCCAATTATAGATTGTAAATACTCCTTCAGTTAAATTATTATCAATTAAAAACTGTGCCCCCATCTTTGAACAGCCATTAAAATAACTGCAGTACATATCCCAGCTCATATCCCTGTATTGGGAAAAGGGCTGCTTAATATATAAAGCAGTAAGAATTGATAGGATAATTATTACTGTGGCAGCCCTCTTGGCAGTTTTTTCACCTTCAGGTTTAAAAAATTCAGAGATAGGTTTTAATAAAGGTAAAGAAAGATAATATAAATTCCAGGCATATCTTCTAACCATAAAAGATAGTCCATACAAAACTGTAATAACCCCCAAAAGTGGCAGGTTTCTCTTAAGCCCATCTGTGAAAGCTAAAAATAGCACTCCAAATACAAAAAGTATCCCAATTGTTAACTGGTTCCACCACAGGCTTGATAATTCACTAAAGGGCAAATACTCCATCACAGATTTAACCATTGGATCACTAATATGGGCAAATGCATCAATATAGATTGTATAGCCAAATGGATTAACTAAAGTTGCCAGAAGTATTAGAACTGTTACACCTGCAAAAAACTTTACACCCTCAAATACTGATTTAAATTTATAACCTTCTTCAATAAATTTTATCAAAACCTTAAGTCCTGCCCAGATTAAAAAAAGTGCCAGGCCTAAAATATAAAGCCCGTGGATATTTACCCAAACTAAAAATAGGGGAACAAGCAAAAAAAGCTTCTTTTTATCACCATCCTCATAAAGTCTGATAATATAAAACATTACTCCAAGTAAAAGCATTCCAAAAAGCTGGCTTCTAAGAGAAATAGTATTTACAGGATCCTGGATAAAAACTAAAAAAGGAAAAATTATAGCCTTATCCCAATAATCTAATTTGGCAAATTTTGAGAAAAAGAAAAAAGTTAAGGTGATAACCAAAGCTGCAAGGAGAGTTAATCCTAAAAATCCACCCAAATAATATGCCCCATACGCAAAAACATCATAACCCCAGGAAATATTTGGCCAGATATAATCCCTCATCTCCTGAGAAAAAGTATTCTCTTTTAAAATCCGGCCAGTTTTAAAAAAATACTCACCATACTTTAAATGCCAGCCTAAATCAGCATCATATGGCCTGTATAAAGAAGCTATAAAAACAAATATAAAGGGCAAAATTTCTAACCAGTTTTTAAAATATTTATTCATATTTTCGCCCTAAGTTTAGCATATTTGGCCTCAATCTAAACTCCTGAAATTACATAAACCTAAAGATATTTATTATGAGTTATATTAGTACTGGATTTCAGACACACCTTGTGTTATTATAGGCCACTATACTCACATGGATTATATAGATATAGTAATTCCAGTCAGAAATGAGGAAAAAAATATCTGGCCTCTGGTCTCAAGGGTTAATTTAAGCCTGGAGAAAGCCAGGATAGATTATCAAATCATTTTTATAGATGACCATTCAACTGACAGGACTGTAGAAGTAATTAATTCCTTAAGATCAGTTTTCCCAATTCAAATTTTTACCAAACAGGGCAAACAAGGTAAAGCTTATTCAATCCTGGAGGGCGCATCTTATGCCAAAGGCCAAAAAATTGTCATGATTGACGCTGACTTGCAGTATCCCCCTGAAGCCATCCCCCAAATGTTAACCCTTTCCAAAAGCCACGGTGTAGTTGTAGCCAACAGGGCTAAAAAAAATGAATCAATACTTAGAAATTTTTTAAGCAGAGGTTTTTCAAAGATATTTGGGAAATTTCTGCATAATCTGGATTGTGATGTCCAATCAGGATTAAAAATTTTAAACATTGATATCTTAAAACACATAGATAAAAAATCCATCACCCCCTGGACTCTAGACTTATCCATATTAAAGACTGCCCAGGATCTAGGCTATTTAATTGGAGGGTTTAACATTAAGTTTGACAAAAGGTTAAGCGGCCGCTCAAAAGTAAATGTCTTAAAAACTACCTGGGAAATAGGTTTAAATTCCCTTTTATTAAAAATCAAAAGAAAAACACTTTACACCCTTGAACCTACTATAAAAAATACCATGATTGGAGCAGGGTTAATCCACAAACAAAAAAGGATGACTACCCATACCACCCTTCCCCACTATCTTTCTGCATTTCAAACATTCACTTTAAATCAAAAGTTACTATTTTTTGCCGCTTTTCTGGCTTTAGTCAATGGTCTTTTACTAAACGCATTTATAACTGCCTTGATATTTATAGCTCTTTTAACTTTTATCTACTTTATTGACGTGATCTTCAACCTTTTTGTCATCCTAAAAAGTCTCCATTTCCCCCCTGAAATTTCCATACCCCAAAAAGAAATCTCAAATTTGGAAAATATGGGTTTGCCCATATACACTATCCTTTGTCCACTTTATAGGGAAGCAAATGTCCTACCAAACTTCCTAAAATCTATAGATAATTTAAATTACCCGAAAGACAAATTAGATGTAATTTTACTTTTAGAAGAAGATGACAAAGAAACAATTAACAAAGCCTCTGCAATGGAAATGCCCTCATATGTCAGGACTCTAATAGTTCCTGACTCACAGCCAAAAACTAAACCAAAGGCCTGCAACTATGGACTTAACTTTGCCCGGGGGGAGTATTTAGTAATCTATGATGCAGAAGACAGACCTGAACCGGATCAACTCTTGAAAGCATATCTTGCTTTCCAGAAACTACCTAAAGAGACTGTTTGTCTCCAGGCAAAATTAAATTATTTTAACCCTCATCAAAATTTATTAACCCGCTTTTTTACAGCAGAATATTCACTTTGGTTCGATATCGTTCTAACAGGCCTCCAATCAATCGGTACAACTATACCTCTTGGAGGTACTTCAAACCATTTTAAAACACAAGTCTTAAGAGACCTTGAGGGCTGGGATCCATTTAATGTAACAGAAGACTGCGATTTAGGAATTAGGCTTTTTAAATTTGGCCTTAAAACTGCAGTAATAGATTCTATAACTTTGGAAGAGGCCAACAGTAATTTTAAAAATTGGATCCGCCAAAGATCCAGATGGATCAAAGGTTATATGCAAACCTACTTAGTCCATATGAGAAACCCCATTGGTTTTATCAAAAACTATGGCATCCACGCCCTCATTTTCCAGTTGGTCATAGGTGCCAGGATATCTTTCATGTTAATAAATCCATTCCTTTGGCTTACAACAATTGCCTACTTCACCCTTTATCAGTTTGTTGGTCCGCAAATTGAATCCCTTTTCCCATCTATTGTTTTTTACATGGCTGCGTTCTCCTTAATGATTGGAAACTTTGTTTATATCTACAACTACATGATTGGCTGCACCAAAAGAGGCCACTATTCATTAATAAAATATGTCTATCTAATCCCGCTTTACTGGATTATGGCCTCAATTGCTTCTTATGTGGCTATTTATCAATTAATAGTAAAACCTCACTATTGGGAGAAAACAATTCACGGGCTGGATAAAATTAAAAAAGATCAGCTCGATATCCCAAGGCTAATCTTAAAACCTGTACTTGAACCTATACGCTATCTTGCAAAATATGTCTAAAAAATTTCTAAAAGTATTTAATTCACCATTTTCAGGACCTTTATTTTTTTGGTCTGCATCCATGTTTGCCAATTTTTTAAACTGGCTATTTAATCTGCATGCCGGCAGATTATTGACAAAAGAGGACTTCGCTATCCTCACAGTTTTTCTATCATTCCAATACCTGGTAACTGTACCTGCTAATGCACTTTTAACAACAGTTTCAAGGTTTGCAGCTTACTATCATGAAAAAGCAGAGCATAAAAAATATTTTGATTTTTTCAGGCAATATTGGTGGTTATCCTGGGTTTTAGGAGTTTTATCTCTAACCATCTTTACTATTCTCCTAAATCCATTAAGTTCATTTTTTGGCATAAGCTCTCCCTATTTTATGGGAATATTCTCACTATTACTTACACCGCTTTTTCTACTTTCCTTCGAAAAAGGTGTTCTTTTTGGGCGTCTTGCCTTTATATGGGTAGGCATATTAATTATTACTGAAGCTCTGGTTAAATATCTTTTTCTCTTTTTTTCTGCATCACTTCCATTCAAACCGCTTGAGGTTGCAGTTGGGTCACTCCCAATATCTATTTTTGCGGCCTGGTTTATTTCTCTTCTGATCGCCAGAAGCTTCCATCCAATATCTGCTTACAAACCGTCGCCGGAGAAAAAAGAAAATCTTTTTGACACATATAAATTTTTAAGTAACTCATTATTTGCAACCTTAGGGACTGTCTTAATATATAGCTTAGATGTTCTTTTGGTTAAACATTTTTTCAATGTTTCAGATGCAGGTATCTACGCCACACTTTCACTACTGGGAAAGATTCTATATTTCGGCGCAGGAAGCTTAATCGGTATCCTGATTCCGTTAACAGCCAGATCTCTTGCCCAAAATTCATCCGGAAGGAAAGGGTTTATTACCCTACTCTCAATCGTTTCAGCTGCGGGAGCATTTCTGCTCTCACTATATATTTTCGCACCTCACTTTATTGTTAACCTTCTTTTGACCCAAAAAGGGTTCGTAGCTATTGAGTACCTTAACCGATATTCCCTGGCTATGTTTTTACTTGTGCTTTCAACATGTTTTAGCACATATAACCTGGCTAAGAAAAATTATTTCCCCTCCAGATTAATCATTCTATTTGCCTTAATTCAGGCCGGACTGATTACCCTCTATCACAACTCACTATCCCAGGTTGTTGATGTTGTACTAAGGACTAATATACTTTTATTTGCAGCTATTCTCGTTACTGAAGTCTTAAACTTTTCCTCAGATACCTTAAAAAATAACTTCTCTCAACTGATTGACCTTTTCAGGTCTGACAAAGCTGTAACAAATAGCTCAGGAAAAAAGATCTTAATCTTTAATTGGAGGGATACAAAACACTTATTATCCGGTGGTGCAGAAGTTTATATTCAGGAAATTGCAACAAACTTGGTTCAAAAAGGCTACTCTGTAACTGTTTTTACATCCAATGACCAAAGAAACCCTAAATATGAAACAATCGGTGGAGTAAATATTATCAGGCGCGGAGGGTTTGTCACAGTCTACATTTGGGCATTTTTATATTATGTGTTAAAACTAAGAGGTAAATTTAATCTAATTATAGACTGCGAAAATGGCATTCCTTTCTTTACCCCTCTTTATTCAAATATACCGGTAATACTTTTAGTCCACCACGTCCATCAGGATGTATTTTTTAGTTCTTTAGTTCCGCCTTTTTCCTGGATTGCAAATTTTTTAGAAAGCTTCTTTATGCCTTCTGTTTATAAAAAGCAAAACGTGGTTGCTGTTTCTAACTCAACTGCAGAGGAGCTTAAAAATGAGGTTGGCTTAAAAGTCACAAGTATCATCACAAATGGAGTAAAAATTGATGGTGCAGCAGTAATTAAAAAATCCGCAAAGCCTACTATTATTTATTTAGGCAGGTTAAAAAAATATAAAAACATAGATGTATTAATCCATGCTTTTTCAAACCTTCTAAAAGAGCTTCCTGAGGCTAGGTTAATTATTGCCGGTGAAGGTGACCAAAAGGAAAAACTTGAAAGATTAGTTACAGATCTAAATTTAAAAACTAAAATTGAATTTACAGGAAAAATATCAGAAAAAAGGAAAACCAGGCTTCTTTCTTCAGCCTGGGCAATGGTTCAGCCTTCTTCCCAGGAAGGTTGGGGAATTACCTGTTTAGAAGCTAATGCCTGCAAAACCCCGGTCATTGCCTCAAATGTTTCAGGTTTAAAAGACGCTGTTAAAGAAGGTATCAGTGGTTATTTATTCGACCAGGGCAATTCTATCCAGCTTTCAAACATCTTAAAAAACCTCATCCTGGATACCAAAAAGAGAAAAGCTCTGGAAAAATCTTCAAAAAGATGGAGTCAGCACTTTAGCTGGCAGAAACAAGCCCAAAAATTTGATTTATTAATCAGCCAAACCCTACAGGATTCCAGACCCCAAAAAACAAATATCAGCTTATCAAACCTTTTTAGGAAACTAATCCTATCCAGGATTTGATTTATCTCATAATATTTACTATAATACATACATTATATATAAAACATGAATAAAACTTTAAGTTATAGGTCACAAAATTCCAAAAATATGAAGGTTGTCATTTTGGCCGGGGGTTTTGGAACCAGGTTATCTGAGGAAACTTCAATTAAACCTAAACCAATGGCAGAAATAGGCGGTAAGCCAATCCTCTGGCATATCATGAAGATTTTTTCTTCATATGGATTTAACGATTTTGTTATTTTGTGCGGCTACAAATCTCATGTTATTAAAGAATATTTTGCTAATTATGCCCTGCACAAAGCTGATGTCACCTTTGATATTGGCAGCCATTCAATGGAAATCCATAAAAATGGTGCAGAGGATTGGAAAGTTACTTTAGTAGAAACAGGTGAAGATACCCTTACAGGTGGCAGGATAAAAAGGGCCCAAAAATATATTGGTGATGAACCCTTTATCCTGACTTATGGAGATGGGGTAAGTAATGTAAACATAAAAAACCTGGTCAAATTCCATAAAGAAAATAAAAGTTTAGCAACTGTAACAGCCGTCCAGCCTGGAGGAAGGTTTGGAGTATTAAATTTTAAAGGAAACAAAAATAAAGTTTCAGGTTTTAGGGAAAAGGATTCAAATGATGGAGGCTGGATAAATGGAGGGTTCATGGTCCTTGAACCTCAGGTTTTTGATTATATAGAAGGTGACTCAACAATCTTTGAGCAGGAACCAATGGTTAACCTTGCAAAACAAGGCCACTTATCTGCTTACAAACACACAGGCTACTGGCAGTGCATGGATACATTAAGGGACAAAATGGTTTTAGAAAATTTATGGGAGAAAAACGAAGCTCCCTGGAAAGTCTGGTAAAAATATGAAGGTTTTAATCACAGGAATTGATGGATATATAGGTACCCAGATGGCACAGGTATTTATATCTGCAGGCCATGATATCACAGGAATTGACACAGGCTTTTATAGGGAAGGCTGGCTTTATAACGGAGTTAAATTTTCACCAAAAGTTATCACCAAAGATACAAGGCAAATTACTTTAGAAGACCTGAAAGGTTTTGATGCAGTTATTTCTTTAGCAGATTTATCAAATGACCCTTTGGGAAACCAGGACCCAAAAAATACTTATGAAATAAACCACAAAGCAATCATAAGACTTGCAAAACTTGCCAAGAAAGCAGGAGTAAAAAGGTTTATCTATTCTTCTTCCTGTTCAATTTATGGTGTTGCCAAAGACGGGTTAGTTGATGAAAACTCAGAAGTTCTCCCACAAACTACATATGCCAAATGTAAATTATTAGTTGAACAGGATTTAAAAAAGCTGGCAGACAATAATTTCTCGCCAACCTATATGAGAAATGCCACAGTCTTTGGGGCATCCCCAAGGATGAGGTTTGATTTAGTTGTAAATAACCTTTCAGGGATTGCCTGGACCCAAAAAGAAATACGGCTCTCTTCAGATGGAACACCCTGGAGGCCCTTAGTCCATATCCTGGATGTCTGTGAAGCTTTTTTAACAGTTTTAGAAGCACCTGAAAAATTAGTTCATAACCAAATATTTAATGTAGGTTCTACTACCGGTAACTACCAGATAAAAGATATTGCCAAAATAATTGGTAAAGTTTTCCCTGGCTGCAAAGTTTCTTTTGGAAAATCTGATGGGGATACCCGCTCTTATAAAGTCTCCTTTGAAAAAATTAAAAAAACTTTCCCTAAGTTAAAAATTAAAAGGACTGTTGAATATAGTGCAAAAGAATTAAAAGATATTTTTAAAAAAGTTCAAATGAGTAAAGAGGTTTTTGAGTTCAGAGGCTTTACAAGGCTGAAAGAAATTGAGCATCTTAAAAAAACCGGACAAATAAATAAGGAGTTTTTCTGGAACTAATATGAAAAATAAAATAACCTGTAGATTTTGTAAAACCCCTCTTAAACATACCTTTGTTGATTTAGGAATGTCCCCTATTGCCAACAATTATGTCAAAAACGAAGACACAGATAAAATGGAACCATTTTATTCACTTCATGTCTATGTTTGTTCAAAATGCTTTTTAGTCCAGATTCCATCCACAATCTCAAGGGATATAATCTTCAATGATCAATATGCTTATTACTCTTCTTACTCTACATCATGGCTTGAACACGCTAAAAATTATGTAGAAAAAATGACAAATAAATTCTCATTTACAAAAAACAGTTTAGTAGTTGAGCTTGCTAGCAATGATGGATACTTACTTCAGTATTTTAAAGAAAAACAGATCCCTGTTTTAGGTATTGAACCTTGTGCAAATGTTGCAAAAGTTGCCCAAAAAAAAGGCATTCCATCATTAATAAAATTTTTTGGTGTTAACACAGCAAAAGAGTTAGTTAAAAAAGGAAAAAAAGCTGATCTAATTTTAGGAAATAATGTTTTGGCCCATGTCCCAGATGTTAACGACTTTGTTGGAGGAATGAAGATTTTATTAAACCCCAAAGGAATAATTACAATTGAATTTCCTCACTTAGAAAAATTAGTTGAACACAAGCAGTTCGATACAATTTATCATGAACACTATTCTTATTTCTCATTTTTGGCAGTAGAAAAAATATTTGCCTTCCATGGGATCACTCTTTTTGATGTTGAAGAAATCAAAACCCATGGTGGCTCCCTCAGGATTTACGGCAGGCATACTGAAAATAAAAAATTAAAAGTTACAAAAAATGTAACTTCTTTAAGGGACAGGGAGATAAAAAAAGGTTATAAGAGTATTAAATTTTATCAGCAATTTGATAAAGAAGTTAAAAAAAGTAAGAGAAATTTTTTAAAATTTCTCATTCAGACAAAAAAAGAGGGTAAAACAATTGTTGGATATGGTGCACCTGCAAAAGGAAATACTTTTTTAAACTACTGCGGGGTAAGGACTGATTTTATTGACTATACTGTTGATAAAAATCCCCACAAACAGGGTCATGTTCTACCCGGAGTCCACATTCCAATCCATGATCCCAAAATGATTTCTAAAACAAAGCCCGATTATATATTAATTCTTCCATGGAACCTAAAAGAGGAAATTATGGAACAGATGCATCACATCAGACAAAGGAACGGTAAATTTATTATTGCCATCCCCAAGGTAAAGGTACTCTAAATATGCAATTTATTAAAACTGATCTCGATGGATTATATGTTATTAAGTTAGAACCGCAGAAAGACGGCAGGGGATTCTTAGCAAGGATATTCGATAGGAAAAAAATTAAAGAATTGTTAGAAATTGAGCTTGATCTGGTCCAGGGCTATGTAAGTTTTAGCAGCAAAAAGGGCACTATGAGAGGAATTCACTATCAAATCCCTCCATTTTCAGAATATAAACTTACCAGGGTTACTAAAGGTTCTGTGTATGAAGTAGTAATAGATTTAAGGAAAGACTCTCAAACATTTGGCGTAATTGAAGGTTTTGAATTTAAAGATTCAGATTACAAAATGCTTTTAACTCCACCCAATTGCGGACACGCAATTCTATCACTGGAAGATAATACCGAATTAACAAATTTTTCCGACAGGCCTTTCACCCCTGAATTTGAAAGAGGCATTAGATTTGATGATCCAAATTTCAATATCCCCTGGCCAATCCCTGTTGAAGTGGTATCCGAAAAAGATAGTAGTTGGGAGACATATAAAAAATGATAATTATAGATAAAGCTTTAGAAAATTTAGAAAAAAAGGATAGGCCAATAAGGGTTGGTTTAATTGGATTTGGTTTTGCAGGACAGGGCTTTGCAATGCAGCTTTTAGAAGGTATCCCTGGTATGAGGCTTGTTGCAATCTCAAACAGGACTTATAAAAACCTTGAAAAAGGTCTTAAGCTTTTAAAAGTTAAGTCCTACAAAACTACCAATTCCCAAAAGCAGTTAGACCAGCTTATTAAAAATAAAACGCTGGCAATAACTTCTGATTTTAAACTTTTAACCAATTCTAAAAACATTGATGTAATCGTTGAAGCAACCGGTGAAGTTGAATTTGGGGCACAAGTTGCAATGGCTTGTTTTAAAAATGAGCAAAGCTCCGCTTCGCGTAAAAAGCACTTAGTTTTAATAAATGCAGAACTTGATGCCACCTTAGGGCCAATCCTTAAAAATTACGCAGATAAAGCAGGCGTCATATTTACCCAGGGTGATGGTGACCAGCCTGCAGTATTGATGAGGATTTACAGACAGGTAAAACAAATGGGATTTAAGCCAGTTATGGTTGGGAATATTAAAAGTCTGATCGATCCAAGAAGGACTCCAAAAACCCAGGCAGCTTTTGCTAAAGCCCACTGGCAAAGGCCAAAAATGATTACTTCTTTTGCTGATGGTTCAAAAATAGCTTTTGAAATGGCCACAATTGCCAATGCCACAGGCTTTCCTGTTGCAAAAAGGGGGATGATTGGGCCACGCACCCAAAGGGTTGAAGATGCAGTTAATTTATTTGATAAAAAAATGCTTCTTAAAACAGGGCTTACTGACTACATCCTGGGAGCAGAACCATCTTTTGGTGTATTTGTTATTGCTTACTCAAAAAATCCAATCAAGAGAAGATATATGCAGGTCTATAAAATGGGCAAAGGTCCATTTTATACCTTCTATACACATTGCCATTTAAGTCCAATTGAGGCCCCACTTTCTGTAGCACAAGCAGTACTTTTTAAAGATCCCTCCCTGTCCCCAATTGCTGGACCAGTTTGCGAAGTTATAACTCTTGCCAAAAAAGACCTGAAAAAAGGTGAGGTATTAGATGGGATTGGCGGTTTTGCTGTTTATGGGGCACTGGAAAATTCAAATATTGCAAGAAAAGAAAATTTACTTCCAATGGGTTTAGCTGATGGCTGCATTTTAAAAAGGGACATAAAAATGGATACGGCCTTAACTTTTGATGATGTTGAACTTCCTGAAAAAAGAATTTCAGACAAATTATGGAAGGAGCAGATTAAAATCTTTGCATAAATTTATGAAAATCTGTTTTTTTGGAACATACGATAAAAAATACTCATCTAACAAAATTATTTTAGATGGCTTTAAAAAAAACTTTATTAAAGTATTGGAAATTAACAATGATATTAGGATTACCCCTCTTAATAACTCAAACCATTTAGCAATTTTAAACCTTATAAAAAGGTTGTGGATTAAATTAAGCCTTATTCCCCTAATCTTTAAAAATCTGAGTAAAATAAAAAAATGTGATGCAATTTATGTGGGATATCCAGGACATATTGATATTTTAATTTCCTATCCTTTAGCAAAACTTTTAGGTAAAAAACTTATTTTCTATCCTTGTATAATTTTATATATCACCTTTACAGAGGATGTTAATTTATTCACTAAAGATTCAATCTACGCCAAATTATTAAAAATTTATGAAAGGTTTATTTATAAACTCCCGGATTTAATTTACTCAGATATTCCGCTGCAAAAAGATGTATTTATAAACCAATTTGGTGTGGACCCAAAAAAAATAAAAGAAATCCCAATCGGGGCAGACGATTTAATTTATACATACTCAGGAGTAAAAAATTCCAAAAATTTAAATGTAGTTTACTACGGGCTTTATAGCCCGCTTCATGGAGTTGAACACATAATAAATGCTGCAAAAATATTAAAAAATCAAAAAAATGTTAAATTCTTAATGGTTGGTGATGGTCAAACTTTTGATCAAAATTACAAATTGGCAAAGAAAAACAAATTAAAAAATGTAATTTTTTACAAAGATGCAACAGAAGACAATGCAAAGGAAATTTTAAATTCAGGGCACCTGTTTTTAGGCCACGCTCAAAAAAGTCCTACAGTTTTCAGAACACTTCCTAATAAAGTCTACCAGGGATTAGCTTTAGGAAAAGTTGTAATAACTGCTGATACGCCTGCTTCTAGAGGAGTATTTAATCATTTAGGAAATGCTTATCTATTCAAGCCGGCAAATCCAAAAGATTTAGCAAAGGGAATACTTCTATTAAGTAAAAATCCAAAACTTGTAAGTAAGATTGCAGAAAATGGCTACAAACTCTATATTTCAAGATTTACACCTAAAATGATTGCTAAAAAAATTATAGATGACGTTTCAATTTTAGTAAGTAAACAAAAAATAAAAGGAGCGATCAAATATGCAGCAAGTTAATACAAAAATTTCCATCGGCATACCAACCTATGAGGCTAACTTAAGCTTAGTATCTACCGTCAACTCAATTTTAAACCAGACATGTTATAAAAATATTAGTCAAATATTGATTGTGGTTGATGGAAATAAAATTTCCAGGTCTGTTAAAAATAAATTAACAGATAAAAAAATTAAAGTTGTTTACTCTAAAAAAAGAGAAGGACAATCTGCCAGGATTAATGACATTTTTAACTTATTAGATACAGCACAGATAATCCTAACAAATGATGACATTATCATGGATAAAGATGCATTAAAAATTATTATTAAAAAATATAAAAAATTTGATTTAGTTGCAGGCAACGTCAAACCAATGGATAAATTAAATTTTCTTGAACGAATTTTAGAGGTAGGGCAGCAAATTCAGTCTGCAATCGCCAGGGACTGGAACAAAGGTGATAATTATTTATCATGCAATGGCAGGTTTCTGGTACTTTCTAAAAATTTCTACAAAAAAATATCTGTACCGGAAAAAATCTGGAACAACGATGCATACGTTTATATCCTGTCACAAAAACTTGGGTTAAAATTTACCTTTGCAGAAGATATTAAAATTAATTACAAATCTCCAAGCAACATCCACGAACATATAAGTCAAAGCATCAAATTCCAAAAATCAAAAGAAGATTTACAAAGGTTTTTTAAGGAAAATATAGACTTATATTATAAAATCCCCCTTTCAGTAAAAGCTAAAGCCTTAATTTTTACAATTATAAAATCACCCATTTTAACACTCTCTTACCTGGCAATATTTTCAGCAACCAGGCTTAAAAATTATTTAATGGATTCTTCCCTTTGGACAAATGGTTACTGGCAAACAGATTTATCAACAAAAGTATTAATAAAATAAATATGAAAAAAATACCTACAGTCACCATCGGAATACCTGCATACAACGAAGAAGGCAACATCCACCATCTTCTTCTGTCTTTACTCAAGCAAAACTATCAAGGGATTAAGTTAGAACAAATCCTGATTATTTCTGATGGTTCTACTGATAATACTGTTAGTGAAGTTAAAAAGATTAAAAGTAAATTCATAAAGCTTATTGACCGCAAAAAAAGATTAGGGATTATTAAAACTCAAAATCAGTTACTAAAACATGTTAAAAGCGATATTTTAGTCATGCTTGACGCAGATATCTTACCCCTAGGTGAAAATTTTATCCAAAAATTGGCTTATCCACTCCTAAAAGATTCATCTGTTGGTATTGTTGGAGCCGGCACCAAAAGTATTAAACCCAACACGCTCATTGAAAAAATCTTATCTCAAAGTCATGAAATGAAAAATTCATTTTACACAAAAATAAATAATGGGGACAATATCTATATGTGTCACGGCCGTGCCAGAGCCTTTTCTGCAAAAATTTATAAAAAAATAGTCTGGAAAGGTGAATGTGCTGAAGACGCATTTTCTTACCTTTTTTGCATCAAAAAAGGCTATAAATTTGTATATCAAAAAAATGCCACAGTTTTATTTAGGTCACCAAGTTCTCTTTCTGACCATATAAAACAAAGCTTAAGATTTACATATGGAAAAAAACAAATGGAAAAATATTTTTCTCCAGAGTTTGTAAAAAAACAATATGAAATACCAAATAATCTAATTATTCAAACTTTACTGAAGTATTTAATAAACAATACTCTAACAATTTCAGGTTATATTCTTATTAATATTTATGTGCGCATTGTAGGTCTTTTCGTAAAATCTAATTACGAAACTTGGAATCCACCAATATCCACAAAAAAAATAATTATATGAAAAAAATAATTTTAAACACAGCTATTGCTTTAATATCTTTCTTTCTTTTACTTTTAATAGTAAAGGGTGATGCTGGCAGCCCGATTTATTTTCAATCTGAGCTTGACACTAAACTTGGAGGCCCGTTTGAAACTTCAGGAAATAACTCAAGGTATGCCTTAACTAAAGCTTTAGTTGACCAAAAAACTATTTTCTTTGATGAAAAATTAGCAAAATTTGCATCCCCTGATTTAGTAGAGCAAGATGGTAAATTTGCAACCATTTTTACACCTGGAGTCTCTTTTATTGCAGCCCCATTCTATTATATAGGTTCAATTTTAGGATATCCCCAGCTTTTAACTTATTTAACAACAACCCTATTTGCTCTGTTAAATATTTTCCTGGTAGCCTCTGTTGCCAGAAAATTTAATGTAAATATAAACTTAAGCCTTATAAGCGGCCTTATCTTTGTTTTTGCAACCAGTGCCCTTTCCTATGCAAACTCACTAACCCAGCACCATTTCTCAACAGCCATTATTCTTTTGGCAATCTTAAATGCACTTCAAAAAAGGACTATTTTAAATAACCTTTTCTTTGGGGCTTTAGTTGGAATTGGTGCCCTTGTTGATATCCCAAACCTTTTCTTTTTAGCACCAGTTGGAATTTATGTCCTTACAAAACACATAAACTTAAGCTCTAAGCTAAAATTAAAACCTGTTTTTGCCTGCCTCATTGCAGGAGTTATACCTTTTGTTATTTTATTTGCCTTTTATAACAAACAGACAACAGGATCTTATACTACACTTTCCCAAAGCATTGGAAGATCAAGTACCTTTGCTTCAGAAGAGACAAAACTCATTGAAAAAAAGCCTCAGGGTGACCGTCCTCTCCTTCCCTTTAATACCAGAAACCAGCTTGATGGGCTCTATATCTTAACAATTAGCAATGAACGCGGAATATTTTATTACAGCCCTATTTTAATTCTAGGAGTATTGGGATTAATCCTTGCATACAGGGCAAAAACAAACAATGACCTTTTATCGCTGCTAACCTCCATTATATTAGTAAACCTAACCCTTTACTCAATGTTTAATGACCCCTGGGGAGGTTGGGCATTTGGTCCAAGGTATTTAATCCCCGCATCAGCCCTTCTTTCTACAGCAATAGCTGTTTCTCTATCAAGGTTTAATAAAAACCTTTTGTTTAACTCCCTATTTTTTGGCCTTCTTTTATATAGCATATTAGTAAATACTTTAGGTGCCACAACCACAAGCTTAGTACCTCCAAAAGTTGAGGCCCAAAACCTGTCTACTCAAATCCCATATACCTATGAGTATAATTTTCAGCTTGCCCAGAAGAATACTTCAAGTTCTCTTATTTATAACCTTATTGCAGACAAATTCATTGATGTTAAAACCTACATTTTCATATTAGGTATCCTGATACTTGCCTCAATAAACTTAATTTACAACGCATCTTCTATAAAAAACTTTATATTAAGGAGAAATTATGGAAAAAGATAAATTATTTTCATTTTTTAAATTTTCAAAACTGATGACAATTTATATAACCTATATCTTGTCCCTTAT
>MFDF01000006.1 GCA_001776785.1 Candidatus Daviesbacteria bacterium RIFCSPHIGHO2_12_FULL_37_16 | reverse complement strand
CCAGATCAAAGATCTAGTTAAAATCCTTAGCAGGGAAATTAAAATTGATAACCTGACATAAATGTCAGAACATCAATTTTGCTCCCCCGCGTGGATTCGAACCACGAACCTTTTCGTTACAAGTGCCCTCAAGTTTTCCTGAGGCTTGGACTATCTCATTTGCTTGTCTCTTGTATAAGAGATTTAGCAATCGGATTCTTAGTCTCTGAACCTTCCCAGAAATTCTGGGAGTGGCTGCGGATTACCATAGGCTTTTAACCTTTAGGCTTCCCGGCAATTAACCCGATTTTCATCCCGAAATTTCTTTCGGGAGCTGCGATCTTTCACAGCGAACCGCTCTACCATTGAGCTACAGGGGAATATATTAAGTTTTCAATTTGCGAACTTTTTCTGTTCCTAAATATTTAGATAGGGTAGAGCGGAACCGCTCTTCCTGGGTGTCATTTAGACACCCGTCCGCACTTCATGCAGGACCCATTGATCTACAAAGGAATATTAAGTTGTTAAACTACTTGGGAATTTTATCATCTGTACTTTTATAAATCCAGCCTTTACCCTACAGGAATAAATAATTTGCAAACACTTTTTAAAATCACTTTCTTAGTCTTTGGAGTTAATTCTCCAGCACTACTTTTAATAATAGAAATGTCAGCTGTAAATAATTTATCTGGCCTGACATAGCTTACAACTGGCAAACCCCCTTTGCTAAAATCAGATGATTTAATGCAAATTGCTGTTTTGCTGGAGTAGGGTTTTGAGGTAATTTGGCATAAAATCAAATTATCAAATTCTGAAGTTGCCAAGACCAAAGCTGGTCTAACCTTGATGCCCTTTAAGTTAGAGAATGGAAAAGTAACTAAAACTACACTGCCTACCCGTAGAGAGGCTTTGCCTACTGTAAGCTTGCCCATGCCTCATCCTCTTCAGGCCTGTTCCAGTCAACACCAAGCACTTTTTCTGATAGTAATAGGGGATTGGCCTCTGATATGCTCTTGCGGGGGGCAGTAACAATTCTTATTTCACCCTTTTCTACTTGTAGCTCGACTTCATTCCCCAGACCGCTTTCATTAAGAAGGGGTTTTGGGATACGCACTCCGCGGGAATTTCCTATCTCAATAAGTTTGGTTATCATAGTAATTACATTGTAACTACATATAATAATAATGTCAATGTCTTCTGGTATAATCACCCAATGAAGGATAAAAAGCTCATTATCCAAATAATACTTCATTATGGGTTCCTTCCATTGTCTATGAAGAAACAAATGAATGGCCAGTTTTAAAAGGAACTATTTATAAGAATAGAAACAAAGAAGGGGATTGGTCTGAATATGAAGTAACTGAATTTGAGAAAGATAAGACTTTTACATTTAATCAAAAGGTTGGGACTTACCAGGTCAGGTATACATTTACTTCTTTACCAAATGGTAGTACAGAACTTGAATACTATGAATGGGTAGATGAAGGAGAACTTGAGGAGCCATTTACACAGGATATCCTAGAAAAGCTCAAAAATATTCTAGAGCCTAAATAGCGTGAATTTAAATTAATTTACAACATGTTGTGCAACATATTGTAAAAATATGGTATAATTATTCTATGTTAAAAACTTATCTTTATATACCTGATGAGCTGGATAAACAGATAATTAAAGCAGCTAAGTCTCAAAAAAAGAGTAAGGCAGAGGTAATAAGAAAGGCTTTAGAAAAAGGCTTTGAATCTATGGAGACACAAAAACCAGGTGGCGCAGAGGTTCTTTTAAAGCTGGCTGAAATAGCTAAAAAATATAATGTCAAAGGCCCTAGGGATTTGTCTGTTAATCACGACTACTATCTTTGGGGCGGTAAAAAGAAAAATCCCAGGATTAAGCCGTGATTATTATTGTAGATTCAGATGGGTTAATTGGAACTTCGCATATTAACGATAAACATTATTCCAAGGCGACTAAACTGCTTCAAAATTTAACCGATCATGGGGCTGAGCTGATTTATCCTGCGACCGTTATCTCTGAAGCTACAGCTGTTCTTCAAATCCGCTTAAATACTCCCGAGACAGCGGATGCAATAATGGAATACACCAAGGCCGGGTTATTTAATATTGAAGCCGTAAATAACGAAGTTTTAATATCAGCGATTTCATTCCTGGATAAAAACAGAAGTAAACACGCAACCCTCTTTGATGGCGTGGTGGCCGCCATTGCTCAAAAATATAAAGCAGATGCTATTTTTAGTTTTGATAAATTTTATAAAACCAAAGGATTTAAACTAGCTTCAGAGTTATAATTATTTATCATGATCCAGTCTCTGATATAATCTTAAAATGAAAATACTTGATTCTTCCATCACATTAATGCAAAATACCAAAACATGTCAGCATATACACTAGAATCTGCAATTGGAACACTGGGAAACAGGGTACTTCAAAAAACAAAAATAATCCATGACAGCTTAGGAAAAGCTGGGGAGGAATATGTCCGCAAAAACCAACATGGGGAGAAAGCTTTATTAGCAGATATTGAATGTGAAAGTGTAGTCCTGGAAATACTTAAAAGAAGCGGGCTATCAATGCTAGTCCACTCAGAAGAACATGGTAAAGTTTTTTTAGGAATAGGTAAACCAGAATTCACAGCCTTTTTAGATGGTCTGGATGGCTCAGCAGTTTATAAGAAAGAAAGAGGGAGTGGTAGATATGGGACAATGCTTGGAATTTACAAAGGTAATGACCCGGACTATGGGGATTACCTTTTTGGGGGAGTAATGGAGCACTCAACTGACAGGCTTTTTTATGCAGTAGCTGGCAGAGGCAGCTGGGTAGTAGAGAATGGAAGAAAAAGCAGAGTCAGGACTGCTCAGGCTGACAGTTTGAACCCTGCAGAAGTCAGGATGCAGGCAAACACGCATTTTGACTGGTTATTTGACTCACAAGTCATTACAGGCATGCTAAGTAAACTTCCAGGCTTTGAGTATAAAAGCATGAACTGCTCAGCTGTCCATGTTATAGATTTAGCATCTGGAGATACTGATGTTATGCTTGAAGCCACCAGAAAAGGCAACTTAGAATTTGCAGCAGGTTTTCCATTAATTTCAGAAGCTGGAGGAATTTTAATGGATATTAGAGGAAGAGACTTAAGGGATTTAAAAATTAGTGAATTTGGACAGGATGGCTATTACCCGGTAATTGGCCTTGCTAACCCCGGTCTTAGACAGCCATTCCTGGATCTAGTTAAAGCAGCTGAAAAAACTCAGAAATAACTTTAATACCTATGATAAAAGTTATTAAGAAAATCCCTAAACTAAAATAAGTTAATTTTCTCCTAATTAAACTAAACTTTTTTAATTCTTCCAACTGCGGCTTAATTATTTTAACAACCCAAAAAACACAAAATCCCCAAAATACTAAATTCCCTAAAACATAAACTGGAAAATACTTAGGGGATAATGGTTCTATACTACCCAGTTTCCCAAGCAAAATATCAGGTCCCAAATATAGATAAAATCCTAATACAGCCAAGCTTGCAAAAAATGTATATAAAATCACTAACCTGTCTTTTGCTAAAATTGCCAGAGGCAAAACCCAATACAGGTGTTGGACAGACACCCCAAATGTAAAAATATAATAACTCAAAATTACTGCTAGACACCTCTTAATAAAATTTTTAGATCCCAAAAACAAAAGTAAAATTGTTATATAAGCACTTAAAAATAAAAGCCTGGAAGCACTTGCAAAATCTTTTATAAGTGGCAAGTCAAAATTTTCATTTGCACTAAACCAGACCCCTTTTAACACTGCCCCATAAGACATATCAAAAACCCCCTGATAGCCTAAAATGGATGAAATAACTTTTTGTGAGTTATCTTCTAAAAATGGAAGCACACTAATTAAGGTTGGAGCCACTGATAAAAAACAAAAATAGATTTTTTGTTTGAAATTAATTTTTTCAGCAAACAAAAATAGTGGAAATAAAATCAAAGGGCTGGGTTTTATGGCAATTGAAATCCCATAAATTAATCCTGCCAGTAAATAATTTTTCTTTAAAAAATATATAGAAAAAACTACAAAAAATAAAAATATCCCTTCAAGCTGTCCATGAATTGAGGAGATAATTATTGAAAGGGGATTTAATAAATAAAAAACTGCCCAACCTGCTGCATTTTTTGGTTTTGTCCCAGAATTTGCTAAAAATTTGTATATTAAGATTCCCGTTAATGTATCAAAAAAATTTGGGAAAAATTTAGAAACTACTACAAATGGCTGGTCAACAAATGGAGAAGCAAAAACTGAAAAAGTCTGGATCAAAATTGCCAGTGGGGGATAAGAATAAAAATCTAGCTTTAAATAAGGATTAAATCCATTAAATAAACTTACCCCCATGTTATATAAAAGATATATATCCGCAATATGCAGACTTTGAGAAATAAAAAATCCTCTTATTAAAACTGAAATTAAAAGCCCAAAAATTAAAATATTCCTAGCGGACTGCATAGTAAATTATTAAACTATAAAAACTTACAAATATAATGCCTAAAGTAGCATATTTTTTATACTCCCTATAATTTATAAGTAGGCTTGAAATAGCAACAAGAGGAGTCAGGTACCAACCCAGTACTAAACTTAATTTAGTCAGTATAAATATAAAATAAATTATCCCCATATAAAAAATAAATATTTTTAATTCAAATTTTCTAAACCAGAATTTAATGGATATCAGTAGTAAAGCTAAAAGAAAAATTAAAGTATTAATCTGAAAAGAAAAGTTATATGAGTTAAAAATCCTTTCTCCTAAAAATATCCCCACTGATGGATAGTTAAACTTTCCACCATAAAATTCTGATAAGTTATTAAAAATTACTCCCCCTGCATTTAAAAAAGGTAAAAATATTAAACTCATTAAAACTATTCCCCAAACTCCTGCTAAAAATATACTCCTTCCCTTCTTTAAAAAAATAATCAAATATAGGGGCATAAATATAAATGTGTAGTATTTTATTAAACCTGAAAGTAAAAAACTTGAAAAACCAACTAAAGGTTTTTTTAGCTGGTAAATTGATAAAAGCAATAACAATATTATTAAAGATTCACTGTGGGTATTTCCTGAAAGTTCAAAAATAATAAGTGGGTTAAACCCAAAAAGAAAAACACTCTTTAAATTTTTACTAATTTTATAAACTAAATAAATGCTAAGTAAATTAAATAATATAAAAATAAATTTAAAAAGATAAATTAAAAACCCTAAACTGTTTTGTCCAACAAAATTTATTATTCCTGAAATAAGTATAAATAATGGGCCATAATAGGGGACATGGACAGACCAGACAGTTTTTAACTGGCTATAATATGGGTCATGTTGGAAATCATCATATGGAGCTAAATATGGGTTCTCCTCCCAAACTGAAAAAACCCTTCCTGTAAAGATATAGGAAAAAAGGTCATCTGATGTTAAATATGGTATTGGTAAAAAAAATATATAGATAAAAACTGCAGCTAAAAATATTTTTTTAAAGTTAAGTTTTTCAAAATTTAAATATTTAAAAGTTAAAAAATAAATTAAATAGGCTATTAAATAAAGGGAAATTACCTGGATTAAATGTTCATTGTTGTGCAAATCCCACATTATTTGGTTATATTAGAAAATTCCCTGTACAGCTTAGTAATCTTTGGGTCAATTACCAGCCTGCAGTACATTGAATTTGAATTTTTTTCATAAAACTGCTGGTGTTCATCTTCAGCTTTATAAAAGTTTTTAAAAGGTAAAATCTCAGTCACAATTTTATTTTTATACAACTTTTGGGATTCTTGTTTAACTTTTTCTGCAACCTCTCTTTGAATCTGATCATGATAAAAAATTATAGACCTGTATTGCTCACCCTCATCAGCACCCTGTTTATTTAAAGTAGTTGGGTCATGCAGTTTAAAAAATACCTCTAAAATAGTTTTGTAAGAAATAATCTTTTGGTCAAACTTAATCTGGATTATCTCAGCATGCCCGCTATTCCCTCTGTGAAGGTCTTCATAGCTTGGGTTTTCTTTATCACCCCCTCCATATCCTGAGGTTACTTCTAAAACACCTTTTAATCTTTCAAATATAGCCTGGCTACACCAAAAACACCCTCCGCCCAATGTTGCAGTTTCAATCATATTCACCCATTATATAATGTGTTATCCTAATTTTATGACAACAATTGGTTTAACACTTATTGCCCTGGCCTGGGTTATCCAGCTAAATGAGGTTTTAAAAAAGAAAACTAAAATTTCACCTATATTTTTAGCACTTTATAGCCTAGGGGTTTTCTTTTTATCAGTCACAGGTTACCAGGAAGGCCACATCTTTGAACCAATCTTAAATTCAATCTCCCTAATAGCTGCAGCTTTCATCTTCTTAAAGCTTCAAAAATGAGCAAAAAAATAGTCTTAGTTGGTGGGGCTTTTGATATCCTCCACAAAGGCCACCTAATTTTTTTAGAAAAAGCCAAACAACAAGGTGATGAGCTTGTTTTACTTTTAGAATCAGATGAAAAAATAAAAAAGCTAAAAGGGGAAGGAAGGCCTGTTAACACCCAGTCCAAAAGAGCTGCTGCTCTAAAAAAACTTGCAATAATAGATAAAATAATCTCTCTTCATAAAAATATGGCCAACTCAGATTATGACAAGCTTATTTTAAAAATTAAACCATCTGTGATTGCCACAACCAAAGGGGATAAAAATATCTCCCACAAATTAAGGCAGGCACAATTAACAGGAGCCAAATTAATAGAAGTAACAGATTTAATTAATGGTCATTCAACAACTGAGATTCTAAAAAAATCAGGAATATAAACTGTGTCTGATCCTGTCAGCCAGACTTATATGTTTTCTTTCAGGCTTTTCCTCTATAACTATTGCTTCCTTTGGGTTTCTCTCGCCTCTAAGCCTTGTGTTCTCCAGTTCTAAATCATAGACTCTTTTTCTCAGACCCAGGATATCCTCCTCACTCTCTTTAATTTTTGACTCCCTGCTTCTTAAAGTCCAGGCAGAAGCTGCCCAGTCAAATAGACTTAAAATCCAGGACACCACCACTCCTAAAAGAATTGAACCCAAAACCAGTCCATAAAGTGGCACTATCAAAAGTGTCCCAAATAAATTAACATGCACGGTCAGGGTGTTTAAAGTAGAAAAATATGCAAATCCCAGTCCAAATAAAACAATTACAATCAGAGCTAGCATTCTTAAAGTTTAAAGAAGATAAGTAAAAAGTAAAAAATAGAAATGTAAGAGAATAGTTAAAGTAAATCTAAAATTAGGGTGGACCAGCCAAAATTTTCTCTTCTATAACCCTCTCCTGTCTCAGGGTTATAATATTCCCTAAAACCCCGCTCTTCTATCATCTCCACCATCTTTTCTACAATTTGGTCAGCTAAATTATCATACCCATGCTTTCGCAGTCCCTTCACAATAAACCAATTGGTATTTATCCAGGTAGGACCTCTCCACAAAAGCTTAACTTTGTAAGCTGGAGGGTCTTGGGGAAAGTAAAATGGTTCATCTGCAGCCACAGATGGAACAGGATAAGGCCTCCAGAACTCATTGGGATCCACAAGATGCTTGACTAAAGCCTCAAGTTTCTCATCCTTAAGTCCATCTAAAAATAAAGGCAAAAGTGAAGCTATAGTTTTAACTTTGGCCTTCAAATCTTTTTTTGAATAAAGAGAATAAAATATTTTATCTTCACTGTCCCAGCATTTTTCTAACAAACTATCTTCATATTTTGAAGCTAAATCTTTAAAAAACTTTGCCTCATCTTCTTCTCCAAGCTCACTAAAAAGCCTGGCTAAACTTCTGTTTGCCTCAATAAAAACACAATTAAACAAAAGCTCCTCCACATTAAAATAGTCTTTGTCTAAAATCTTTTTAGAGTTAAACCCATAAAATTGGTTTAATAAATCAACTTTTCTGTGGGTATAATGGAGTATGGCAGGGTTCTCTTTTAAATAACCTAAAGCATACTGGAAAACCGGTAGCTCATCCATCCCTGACTCATTAGGGGAGATTATTGAAATTAAGTTATCTCCGTCAGGGTCTCTGTTTTCTAAAAGCCACCTGTGAAACTTGGCAATTTTTGGTAAGGACTCTTTTAGAAACTCTTTGTCCCCATCCTTTTTAAAAATCTCCTCCACAGCTAAAGCTAAAACAGGAGGCTGGGTTATAGCAGAAGTCCTTGGCCTGGCATTAAATTTGCTTTCAATAAAAGCCCAGTGGGGCAAATCTAAATACCTGCCTCCCCAAAAAATAATATGGGGCACAAACCCATCCTCCCATTGGGCTTTTAAATGGTTTAATATTTCTTCCTTTGCCCAATTAGTATCAAAGTTTGATAAAACTATGCTGTGAAAAGATGTATCCCAAAGCCACTGGAAAGTATATTCAACTGAAGCAGGGGCTATAAATTTATAATGGGTATTCTTCCATTTAGAATACCCTTCAAAGGTATTTCCCTTAAATATCTTAACAGCTTTCTCAATATATTTTTGTTTAAGGGCCAACTTATCCATCTTTATATAGTAGCAAAAATTCCTAGTTTACATTAAACTCAAACTTATGAAAAAGGTTTTAGTAACAGGGTCAGGAGGTTTTGTTGGCAGACACCTTGTAGATCTATTAAAAACTGATTATGAAGTCATTGGTACTCTTTTTGGTGAGGATTTAAAAGATCAGGAAAATGTTTCCTATCATGAAGGCAATATCCAGGACCCCAAATTTCTAGAAGACTTAATTAATAAATATTCCCCTGACTTTATTGTCCATCTTGCAGCCAGGGCAATTTCTTGGGATTCTGATACAGAACAAATCTTTAATACAAACTTTCTGGGCACAATTAATTTATATAAGGCAGTGATTGCTAACAGAAACAAAAACCCTGATTATAACCCCAAAATTTTATATGTCTCCTCAGCTGAAATTTATGGAAAAACAACTGCCCCGGATAAAATTAATGAGCACTGTCCTTTTTTCCCTGTTAACTTTTATGCAGTCTCAAAAGTTGCAGGGGACAGGCTATCTTACCAGCTCTCCCAATCAGAGAAACTAAATATTTTAATAGCCCGCCCCTTTAACCACACAGGTCCGGGCCAGCAGAAAGGTTTTTTTGTCCCAGATATGGCTTCCCAAATTGTAGAAATTGAAAATGATCCTAATGGACAATCTTTAAAAGTTGGTAACTTAGAATCTATCAGGGATTTATCAGATGTCAGGGATATTGTCAGGGCATATAAAATGCTTCTTGAAGCAGAAACCACCCCTGGGGAAGCAGTTAATGTCTGCTCAGGTAAGGGCCAAAAAATGAAAGATGTTTTGGAAAAATTATTAAGCTTTGCCAAAAAAGAGATAAAAGTGGAAGAAGATCCTGAAAGGTTTTATCCTGTGGATATAAAACTTGCAGTAGGGGATAACTCAAAATTAAAATCCCTAACAGGTTGGGAGCCTCAAATCCCACTTGACCAAACCTTAGAAGATGCACTAGATTATTGGAGAGACAAACCTTGAAAAAAGTTTTAAGGGCTGATATGTTTATTTTCAAACTGTTTAATCAACAGTATCAGTTATGTTCCGGGCAATTCGGTAACATGACTAAATATAGAAAAAGGAGGTAGGTAGAATTGTCCGATAAAAAAACTGCTTTAATCATTGGAGTTACTTCACAGGATGGGTCATACCTGGCAGATCTTCTTTTAGAAAAAGGCTATAAAGTTGTAGGCACAATCAGAAGAACCACCAGTTTCCATAAAGATAACATTGCCCATCTTCTGGGAAAAATTACAATTGAGGCAGCAGACTTAACAGACCCTGAGTCTATAAACCAGGTTGTAGATAAATATAAGCCTGATGAGGTCTATAATATTGCAGCACAATCTGTCCCTGCAGACTCCTGGTCCCACCCTTTCTATACTGCAGAAGTTACAGCTTTAGGGATTGTCAGGGTTTTAGAGGCAGTCCGCCACTTTGCCCCCAAAGCTAAAGTCTATCAGGCAACCAGTAGGGAAATTTTTGGAAATATTGAAGCAGAAGCAGCCACAGAGAAAACCCCAATTGATGGCAATAACCCTTATGGAATAGCCAAAGCTTATGCTCATATGATGGTCAAATGTTATAGGGAATCATATAACATGTTTGTAGTTGGAGGAATTTTATTTAACCATGAATCTCCAAGACGCTCCCTTCATTTTGTTACCAGAAAAATCTCCTCAGGTGCAGCAATTATAAAAAACAAGGTTAAAAATCCTCCAGTTAATGAGTTAGGCGAACCACTGGTAGATTCAGAAGGCAAGCTTCACATGGGGCTTTTGGATGCTAAAAGGGATTGGGGATATGCCAAGGAATATGTGGAAGCAATGTGGTTAATGCTCCAGCAGGATACTCCAAAGGATTATGTTATTGGAACCAATACCACCAACACAGTCAAAGAAGCCTGCAAAGTAGCCTTTGAACATGTTGGTTTAAACTGGGAAGATCATGTTGTAACCAATGAAAAATTAATGCGCCCAACAGAGATAAAAGAGTTAAAAGGGGATTACTCCCTGGCTAAAAAAGAACTAGGCTGGGAACCCAAGACTAGCTTTGAGGAATTAATTAAATTAATGGTAGATGCAGATCTGGAAAGATTTAAGTAGGATAAATTCTTTTATTAATCTCATTAGAAGTATGTTAACTAAAGACCAAAAGGAGTGGTTAAATCATCTTTCAGATTCAAATTTTATAAAAATAACTCCCTTTGACCCAAAAATTATAGAGATCTTTAAATCTGAAAGAGATACTCTCAAGTCTTTCTTGGGGTCCAGTCAGGAAGTGCTTCTTAGAGGTTCAAGCTATCTGGAAATCCAGGGCAAAGGGGAGCTTGATATCTATATTCCAGTTTCCCCCAAAGATTTTAATCCCACTATGGAAAAATTAATTAATCATTTGGGCATGCCGGAAAGTGCTTACCCAGGAGAAAGGATGAGATGGAATAAAAGGGAAGATGGGGAAACAGTTATAGAAATTTTTTTAATAGATAAAACTATAGATGACTGGAAAAATATGGTTTTATTTGAAGAATATCTCCTAACCCACCCAGAATGCCTGGAAGAATATATTTCTCTTAAGCAGTCCTCCCCAGGTCTAACCTCCAGAGCTTACTACACCAAAAAATTAGAATTTATGAATAAAATAATAGAAGTTGCCAAAAAATAGATCTTCAGTTGCAGAGGGCAGCATCTTTAGGCTAATATACCACTCATGTCAAAAATTCCACATTTTTTTAAAGCTAAATCCAGGATTGGACTGACTAATAAACCCTTAAACCAAAAAGACTGGAACTTTGGAGTGGAGGATGCACCTGATGCAATTTTAACTCCGCAGTTTTTAAAAATTTTTGGAAACTATAAACTTAATGAGTTCACTTTCCCAAACCCTGAGGACATTGACCCCAAAGACTATTTATCTGTTTTAAGAGTTAATTTAACAGCTTATAAAGATTTAATTAATAAAAATTTAGGAGTGGGAGAAACACAAATAGTCATAGGAGGGGATAACTCTATTACCTTCTCTTCTCTTCTTGCTCTTCAAGAAAGAATGGATGTTTCAAAACTAGGAATCATTCATTTTGACTCACATGGTGACATTAATTCATTTAATGTTTCTCCTTCAAAAAATTTTCATGGCATGTATCTAAGGCCATTTTTAGATAATTTTGATATCCCCCAAATAAACAATCTGGTTCCCTCTAAATTAAAATCATCACAGGCTCTTTTTATTGGAGATCTTAAGTTGGATGAAGAAGAATCAGAATATTTTAAAATCCATAGGTTAGAAAATATTAATAGATCTGATTATCTGGAGAATAAAGAAGCTGTAATATCTAAGATAAAAGCCTTTTTAGAAGAATATGAGCATATCCATATAAATTTTGACATTGATATTTTTGATCAAAACATTGCAGGAGCAACAGGAATCCCAGGGGATGGCAGGTGGGGAAGTGAAGTTTTTGAAATCTTAAAATTTATCTCTACCCATCCTTCAGCATCTTTAGATTTAGCAGAAGTTAATCCCAAAAAAGAAGGAGCAGAAAAAACTATCAAGCTCGCACGTCAAATCTTAAAAACTATCCTTGGCCTTTAATCTTAGCAATCTCTTTATCTATATCCTCTGGACTTACAAGTTCCAAAGTCTTTTTCATATTCTCCAAAGTTGTTTTACCATCCATATGGCTGGCAACTGCTCCTTCAGCTAAAGAATGGGTAGTAATGTTGTGATGGTCACCCATATCATCATCAGGGATCATGCACCCGCAGTTTAAACACATAAGTCTTCACCTCCGATAAATTCTCATTATACTTACAAGTTTAATACTTGACAAATTTTTACTATAAGGATAAATTATTTCTAACATTATGAACTCAAGAAACTTAATAATAGCAATTGTAGTCATAGTTCTCCTGGGTGCAGGAGGCTGGTACTTTTTAAACAGCCAGAATGCCCAATCTCCCCAAGACCCAGCCCCTACTTTAACTCCTCAATCAATGACCCAGGATGAGCAAGCTCCCTCAACAGATTCATCCCAAACTGCAAGTGAAGCTGCAGTTAAAATTACCTCTTCAGGCTTTGAACCCCAAACAATAACTATCAAAGCTGGTGAAACCCTAACCTGGACAAATTCTGACACTGCAGACCATACTGTTAATTCTGCAGTCCACCCAACCCATCAAGTCTATCCTCCCCTAAATGTAGGGAATATTCCCCAAGGTGGTTCTAAATCTTTAATGTTTCCAGACAAAGGGACTTATAAATACCATGACCATCTAAACCCAACTCTGTTTGGAACAGTCGCTGTAGAATAGTCTACGGACTTCTGACTACCGTCTTCCGAAATCCCTTTTTTTGTCTTTGCAGAAGTCCGTAGACTGTAGACGGATTGCTAAATTTCACTATATCCTGGGAAGTAGTCATGTTTAATATTATCCTCATCTACTCCCATATCCTCTAAAGTTGCCTCAAGCCCTTTTACCATTGGAGCAGGACCTGAAACATAAAAGATTGATGATTGAGGATTGATGAGGGATGATTTAATCAAGTCTTCATCAATTTTTTGGGGGTCTACAATATAGTGGACTTTAAATGTAGGATATTTCTGGGCTAACTTATCAAATTCATCTTTAAAAACAATATTTTGATCCCTATTGGCATATAAAAGTGTCACATTTATTGGCAGGCCTTTTTGGTCCAAATCCAAAAGCATTGACCTAAAAGGTGTTATCCCAATCCCTCCTGCAATGAAGCAAAACTTCTTTCCTTCGGAAATAAATACGTCATCAACCACAAACCCTCCCATAGGCCCTTCAGCATCAAGCGCTTCCCCAATGTTTAATGATGCTAAATCCTTTTTAAAACTGCTCCCATGCTCACTGTCAAACCTGGTTGTTACCTGGATATTTTTTTCAAAAGGTGAGGAGGCAATTGTAAAAAACCTGTTTGCACCTCTTTCATCAGGACTTGGGTTTGGAATATGATATCTTAAAAACTGCCCAGCTCTCCAGCCCAAAAGAGTATCAGGCTGAAATATAAAAGTTGTTACACCAGGGACTTCAGCCTCTTTTTTAACCAGGGTAAGTTTCATAAAAATGATTATACCCTAAATTTTATTAAATGAATTGAGTGCAAAAAGGATAAAGTAAATCCCTGATAAAGGCATCAAAATATTTGCAAATGCAATCTTTTTTGGGTAGTGATGGATAAGCCCAAACCCCTCAATCAGCAGATAGATTTGAAGTATAATTGCAGCTGCCTGGATATAAGGCACCCAAATAAATATCAGTGGGGCACTCATCCAGGCGCTGGATAGAAGTGTAGATTTTAAACTTCCAACCCCTCCTACAAATTTTGCAATCAGATGTAAAAAAATTATAAAAGAAATAAATCCAAACCCAATAAGTGGAGTAATAAAAATTATTTCAGACATAGTTGGGAAAAAAACTAAAGATGGAGAAAAAATATCTGAATTTTTGGAAGCATAAACTTTGATTAATCCAAAAAGCAGTAACCCGAACTGGATATTAATAAAAAAATACAGGATACCTAATTTATTCGCAGAAAAGCTTCGTTTATTTTTAGATAACTTTGCAGCTTTTTTAGAAAATTTATTGGGGTGAAAAAAAGAAAGTATAATAAAAATTAAATAAGTCTTGAAACTGAAATAAACCTTTCCTCCCACGCTGTATTTAATCTATAACTGAATTTGATTTTTGTCAGTAATTCAAATTACAAATTTTAAGTACTTGTCAAAATAAATCTAGGTCAATATACTAAATCCAAACTGCCAAGGATTGGGGTGATTTAACTTTTGAGTAGAAATGTAACTATAGTAGTAATCATTTTGATCATTGTGCTTTTGGCAGCCTACTTAGTCTGGCTTAGGGGAAGGTACCAAGCTACCACAGAAGCCTCACCAAGCCCAACTCCACAAGTAACAATATCACCTTCACCAATACTTAGCCCTACACCTACTGCTTCTGCTTCAGCTAGCCCCAAAGAAGCAACTAAATCAGGGACTAAAACTGCAACACCTGCAGCTACAGCAAGGTAAGGAAGGGTATCACGGGAGGTACGGGTACCACAGGTACCACGGGTAAGATAAAAAGGACTTATGTCCCCGTGATACTCGTGATACCTTAAAACCCCGTGGTACTTTTAGTAATGTTAAAGAACTTTTCCCCATGTTAGAATAATATCCATGGAAAATCCCAAAGTTGAAAGGCTTATTATTATTGGTTCTGGTCCTGCAGGTTTAACTGCAGCCATTTATGCAGCCCGCGGAGGGGCAAATCCCCTGGTAATTTCAGGCAGGGCAGCTGGCGGTCAATTAATGCTGACAACAGACGTGGATGACTTTCCAGGATTTCCTGAAGGCATCCAGGGGCCAGAGTTGATGCAAAAAATCAGAAAGCAGGCTAGTAGGTTTGATACCAGATTTATTGAAGAAGACGTTGTATCTGTGGACTTTTCTCAAAAACCATTCGTGGTTAATACTGAAAGCAGTAGTCTAAAAGCTGAAAGCATTATAATAGCCACAGGTGCATCAGCACAATGGTTGGGTCTGGAGTCTGAGCAAAAATTTATTGGCAAGGGGGTATCTGCATGTGCAGTTTGTGATGGCTTTTTCTTTAAAGGCAAAAATTTAATAGTAGTTGGAGGAGGGGATACAGCCATGAGGGAAGCCCAGCATTTATCTAAGCTTGCAAATAAAGTGACTGTCGTGCACCGCCGTGACAGCTTGCGCGCCCAGGCTGCTTTAGAAGAGCTGGTTAAATCCAAAGAAAATGTGGAATTTAAATTTAATACAGTTATAGAAGAGATCCTGGGAGATCAAAAAGTTACAGGAGTTAAATTAAAAGATACTCAAACTGGTGAAATCTCCCAAATGCCCATTGATGGGGTTTTTGTCGCCATTGGCCACAAACCAAATACAGGTTTTCTAAAAGGCCAGATAGATCTGGATGAAAAAGGTTATATTTTAGTAACAGATGAAATCTACACCTCAGTAGATGGAGTCTTTGTAGCAGGGGATGTCTCAGACCACAAATACCGCCAAGGTGTCACAGCCGCAGGTGCAGGCACCAAAGCCGCCCTGGAAGTAGAAGACTACCTAGAAAATTTAAAATAGTATATACATTTTGTAAGACAACGTGTTACAATAATTATGGATCTAATTATTGAGGAACTAGTTATTGAAGAAGATAGACCAGAGCACATAGCCAAGCATAAAGTTACGATTGATGAAGTTTTAGAAATAGTATTTGGTGATTATATTACAGCTAGGGGAAAATCTGATAGGATACTACTTACTGGTAAAACATTAAACCAGAGATTGATTACTGTTATAATAGGTCAAAGAGTTGGATTACATAGATATGGATTAGTAACTGCAAGGTCTGCTAAGAAAAAAGAGAAATTATTATATCAGAATAAGTTTGAAAAAGAGGATAAAAAATGAAAGTAACATTTGCTAAAAAAGGAACAATAAAGCCAACTAAGCCTTTCAAAACCTTAGAGGAGGAGGCCAATTTTTGGGATACCCATGATGCGGTTGATGTTTTTGGAAAGGATATCAAAGTTGGTATCCATCATGCAGCCAAGATGGATACTCTAACTATAAGGTTTGAATCTGATGATATTCAGCAGCTTCGTAAAAAGGCATCACATCTTGGGATTGGTCCTACAACTTTGGCAAGAATGTGGATTAAAGAAAAATTAAATAAAACCACTCAAAAACAGCCTTAAGAGACTATTTAGAAAAGCTAAAATAAAACTTATTTCGAATCAGAACCTTTTTCAAAAGCACTTTTAAAAATATCTGGAATATCAGTTGAGGGAAAGGCGTTTTGATAGGCATCAGGAGCCTCTGTTATAGGATCTTTTCCAATAACCTGCTCCAAACTCATTCCATCTAAGCTTCTTCTCATAAAATTACTAAGATGACCTGAAACTTTTTTCTGATCTTCAGGGTCTAAGCCTTTTATCCAGTCATGAAATTCTTCAGAATGCATAGACTCAGGCATTGGCCATCTTTCTACAAAGTTTTCAAATGGATTTTCCTTATTAGACATGTTTAAATTATATCACAGTAACTTATAGTATTCAAATCAATAATTTTTCTTACTCTTTTATATCTTTTCTTTTTACCAAAAAGTGCTAAGATTTTTGTAATGAATATCCTTCATTCATTATTCTCAATTCTTCCATCACAACCAGTTTATGCTCACTGTGACATCCCCTGTGGAATCTATGACCCACACAACATGCAGACAGCATCTCACACTGTAATCAGGATGACTTCTATGATTCAGGATTTAAATGAGGAGGATGATAGTGAACAGTCTGAGAAAAAGTACACTCATCAGCTTTCAAGGCTTACCAAAGTCAAAGAAGACCATGCAGAAATATTAAAAAGAGAACTCCAGGTTTTATGGTCTGATTATTTTAAGGAAGAGCACTTAGAAAAATTCCCAGATTTACATGATTTAGTCTGGAAAACAATGAAATTAGCCTCAAAAACTAAACAGGAAATTAATTTGGATGCAGCAAATGAGCTTTTAGAAAACACCCAAAAAATTGCAGAGATCTTTTTTCAGACTAAAAATTTAGAACCAGTTAGAATTCCATCACTCTACCCAACAGAAGGTGAAATTGTCTCTCACAAATGACACAAAGTGTCATCCCCGACATGATCGGGGATCCAGCGTTCTGGATTCCCGCTTCCGCGGGAATGACAAGCTTATATGATATTGCTATCTAAATTTGAAGTCTCAGGCCACTCTATGGTTCCCACCCTAAACCCTGGTCAGTTTGTCATAGCCAGTTTCTTGCCTTACCTTTTTTCTCCACCAAAAGTAAATGACTTAATTATTTTTAAATCAGATAAAAAATTTATTATTAAAAGAATTATTAAAGTGGAAAGTGAAAAATATAAAGTGGAAGGGGATAATACTCTAGACTCAAAAGACTTTGGTGAAGTAGACAGATCAAAAATATTGGGCAAAGTTTTAATTTTCTGGTAAGATAAATTTAATGCCCGAAGAAAAAATAATTGAACTTGATGCTTGGAAAAAAGCCCACCAAGAAAATATTGCCCAGAATGTTGCTGATGCAACGCTGGAGCCTGCCTTATCCTCAGCAGTTCAATCCCCAAAACATGACTTAAATGACCCTCTCCCGGACCAGATAGTTATCTCCCCGGATGATTTAAAAAATGCAGATTTAAAAATCCCTGAGGTCCCTGACCCATACAAAACTGTCAGACTTATGGATAATGTCCCAGTATTGGAAAAGCTTGAGAGGGATTGGGTTTCTAAAATAGGTTTTGGAAAATCAGGTAGTGCCCTAAATGAAAAAATTGAAGCTATGAATAAAAAAATGAAAGCCCAGGGAATCCAGGGCCAGGTACAAGTAACCAGTACTAAAAAAGCCGCTTAACATTGCTTTAAGATTAAAGCAACTGTAAAATACTTCTAAAGGACAATTAACTTGGAAGCTCAACTTGCCCAAACCCCACAAAATTTTAATTTTTTCAGCCTGCTTCTAATAGCAGGAGGTATTATTACTGCCATTTTATCCATTGCAGGCCTAATCTATTATTTTTTGCCTCACATCATAGGCTGGTATAAATATAGGGACAGGGAACAATACTCATTAGGTTTTGTCCTCCTCCAGGTCACAATCCCCAGGGGAAATGAGATAAAAATAGACGCAGCAGAACAATTAATGAGCGCCCTTTACTCTATTAAAACCTCAGGCGGGTTTATTAGTTGGCTTGATTTTTTGAGGCCCCAGCCCCACATCACCTTTGAAATTGTAGCCTTGCCTGAATCCATCAGATTTTATGTCTCCTGTCATAAAAAATTCCAGGATCTGGTAGAAAAGCAGATTAATGGAGCCTACCCTGATGCCTCAATAAAAGAAGTCCCTGAATATAACATCTTTTCAGAAACAGGTGAGGTAGCCTACACCATGCTGGGGCTTAGAGCTAATAATTACTTCCCAATAAAAACTTATAAAGACCTGCCAACAGATCCCCTCTCCGGTTTAACATCAGCTTTAGCCAAAATGCAGCCAGGGGAGGGAGCAGTAGTCCAAATGATCATTGCCCCGGCAGATGGAAAGTGGAAAGAGCCTGGTAAAAAGTTTATAAAAAAAGAAAGGGACCCTGGAGATGGAGAAAAACCTAAAGCCCCCCCCGACCAAAAACAAATTGAAGCAGTTGAAGGAAAAATCCAAAAATCAGGCTTTAATGCAGTTATCAGGATTGTCACCTCTTCTACCTCAAAAGAAGCAGCCAGGGCACATTTGTCTAATATTAAGGCCTCATTTGAGCAGTTTAATGGCCCTTACAATGGTTTCTCAGGCATGAAAACTCGCTCTGAAAAAGGTTTTATTAAAGACTTTATTTACAGATACTTACCACGCTTTGACAGATTGCCAGTTTTAACATCAGATGAGATAGCCTCTGTTTTTCATTTTCCATCAAAAGCCATTGAAACCCCTCACATCACCTGGCTGCCAGCCAAGTCTGCACCTGCTCCTGAAAAGATCCCAACTTCTGGGTTATATATAGGAAAATCTGTCTTTAGGGGAGTTGAACGGCCTGTCTATATTTCAGAGGATGACAGAAGAAGGCACATGTATATTATCGGAAGGACTGGTACAGGAAAATCAGAGCTTTTAAAAACCTTAATGATCCAGGACATCCATGCAGGCAAGGGTTTATGTTTTATTGATCCCCACGGTGATGCAGCAGAGGAGATGTTGGAGCTTATCCCGCCCAATAGGGCCCAGGATGTTATCTACTTTGACCCATCAGATACAGACAGGCCTATGGGTGTGAACATGCTTGAAGCTACCTCAGAAGAACAAAAGCACTTTGTGGTGGCCTCAATTATAGGACTTATGTACAAACTTTATGATCCAAATAAAACAGGTATCATTGGCCCCCGCTTTGAACACAATGTCAGAAACGCCATGCTTACTGTTATGTCCCGTCCCGGCGGAACATTTTTAGAGGTTGTTAGAGTCTTAACAGACCCTGAGTTTGTCAAAGAGTTATTGCCCTATGTTGGTGACCCTGTTGTCAGAAGGTATTGGACTGACCAGATTGCCCAGACTGCAGACTTCCACAAATCAGAGATCTTAGACTACAATGTTTCCAAATTTGGCCGCTTTGTCACCAACATCATGATGAGAAATATTATTGGCCAGTCAGAGTCTTCATTTAACTTAAGAAAAGTCATGGATGAAGGAAAGATCTTAATTGTTAACCTCTCTAAAGGAAGGATAGGGGAGGAATACTCAAACTTCCTGGGATTAGTCTTGGTGCCAAAACTACTGGCTGCTGCCATGTCCAGGGCAGATATGCCTGTAGACCAGAGAAGGGATTTTTATCTTTATGTTGATGAGTTTCAAAATTTCGCCACAGACACCTTTGCAGAGATTTTATCTGAGGCCAGAAAATACAGGTTAAATTTAACAGTAGCCAATCAGTTTATTGGCCAGATAGGGGAAGATTTAAAAAATGCAGTTTTTGGAAATGTAGGGTCAGTTGTAGCCTTTAGGGTTGGAGTAACAGATGCTAGCTTCCTGCAGCATGAATTCCAACCAATCTTTGATGAAAAAGATTTAGTCAATATTGAAGCCTTTCATGTATATATGAAAACTCAGGTTGCAGGTGAGCCTGTCCCGCCTTTTTCTGTTTCAACTATTAAGGATATGAAAGCCTGGAAAGCTATGTTAAGGCCTGATGTAGGAAGGGCAATTAAAGAACTCTCCAGGTTAACCTATGGCAGGGATAGAACTATGGTAGAAGCCGAAATCTCCAACCGCGCCAGACTATAACCGCACCCTCTGTCATTCCCGACTTGCTTGCCCTGCCGAAGCGCAGCGAAGACGGGATCGGGAATCTATACAAATCATATAAAGGCTAGGTGTCCTAGCTAATTCACCCTTAGGGTGTACTATTTTGATACTTATCTATAAAGGCAATTTCAGACTCTTAGGGAGAAAAAAGTGGACTTTTTTGGTACAATTAGCGCGATAGGCCCGTTGCATAATGGTAATGCCTGATTCTTATACAGTCATGACGAAGGTTCGATTCCTTCCGGGCCTACATATTAGTTCCTGGTTCGAGTCCAGGCTGCTCCACACTAAATTCAAATCCTGCAATTCGAGTGAAACGGGAATTGGGTGTATAGTCCGCGCACCAGCCGATAGATTAGTGATCAAGACCCTTTCTATCGTAAATTGAGTAAATTCGACTTCTGTTATATCGTTGTAAAGCTACCAACGCTAAGTTCATTCCTGCTCCAGCAATAGCAATAGCTGCTCCTTCTCGAGTTAAGGGACTAACAATCACCGCCGCTACCACTAAAGCTCCAAATCCTTTTAAATGGGTAGATTCAAAAAATCGAGTATTCATTTCATAGTGAGTGAGTGAAGAAATTGAGAAGTCTTTTAGAAAGTAGTGCGTAGAGTTGAAGTGAGTACCAATCATAACTACTAGTTTCTCAAGGTGTTTGATGCCAAGTTGTTCATAAACTTTACCATCTTTTTCAAAAGGTTTAGGAGTAAAATACCATTTAACTAAACTTTCCGGGGAGAACATTCAGAATCTCTTTAAAGTTCTTCTAGTTGAACTTTGCCTTCATTTGTTACCCCAGTAATAAATTGTAAATATCTTTCAGTTGTAGAAACTCTTTTGTGTCCTGCTAATTTGGATATAAGGAGTAGGGAAGTACCAGATTTAAGGTGATGTGCAATCCAGGTATGTCTTAAATCATTCACCTTTGCTCCTGAGATCCCTGCTAATCTAAAATATCTGTCAATTGCAGTCCTGATATTCCTTATTAAAAGTGGTTTTCCAGTTTTTGTCACAAATAAAGTTTTGTTTTGAGTTTGTGGTCTTACTTCTAAATACCTCTTTAAAGCCTCTACAGCAGGTTTATTTAAAGGGATTGTCCTCTCCACAGCCCCTTCTGCCTGTTTAATATGAAGCACGGATGTAGGTCCCTCCAAAGTCACATCATCAACTGTAATCTTTGCCAGCTCTCCAATCCTGATTCCAGTCTGTAAAAAGAGCTCAATAATGGCAAACATCCTTAAATCTGATCTTGCAACATCCCTTAAAGCCCTATATTCAAGCTCAGATAAAATTCTTGGTGGTTTATTCTCAAATTTAGGGTGTTCTAAGCCTCTGGCTGGATCATCTTCAATTATGCCTGAAGATTTTAAGAATTTAAAAAAAGTTTTGGTAGAATTAGTCTTTCTTGAAATGGATTTAGCTGTATAAGCCTCTTTTGAGAGCTTGTCCATAAAAATCTGTAAGTCAGTTGTTTCTACAGCATTTGCATCCTCTTTTCCTAAGGATTGAAGGTGTGAAACCAGTTGCTCAATATCTTTGCCATAGGCTAAGATAGTAGCAGAAGCTCTGCCTCTACCCTTTAAATGGCCAATAAATTGCTGGTGGGCATCTTTTAAACTAATCATATTATGTCCCATAATATATATCTAAACCCTACAAATGTCAATGAGGAAATAGCCTCGAAGCATAAAAATAAGCACAAAAAAAAGATAAATTACTAAAATCCATGTCAAAAACTGTAAGTTTGCTGGTTATTTTTATAATCTCAATAGTAATTTTGATAGGCTTGGTGCGCCAAATTAAAGATGCCCTTGAGGCTGGGTCAAGGTTGGATACTGCCACAGATGAGGTAAATTCACTCCAGGCTGAGAATAGAGCATTAAAGCAAAAACTGGAAAACACCAAAAGCTTCGAATTTATAGAACAAATAGCCAGAAATAACCTAAATTTAGGGAGACCAAATGAGACTGTAGTTATTATTCAGGAGGATTTAATAAATAACTTAATCAATGCCCAAAAAAAGGTAGAGGAGCCCAAACTCCCAAACTGGCAAGGGTGGTTAAAGCTATTTTTTAGATAGTCAGCAAATTTGAATCTCTGTCAATTACAAAAACTCCCCAGACAGGCTGTTTTACAGGTGAAGGCAACTGTGGTAAATATTTATCTAAAAATACTGCAGCTGTTTGTATACCAAGTTGTCTTGAAGGTCTTAAAAGATCTTGAGGGCTAAATTTTCCCAACCTGTCCTCTTTGACTGAAGATAATATAGCTGATAGCGAATCTATAATTCTTGGAACAAGATTACCTTCTTTTCTTTGGGGTGTTAAAACATGATCTTCTGTACTATATATCTCTTTCGCTAGATTGTAGTTAACCGACCAGCTTGCACGGTTTTCTTCTAGCCTCAACCAAAGTAGGTTATCAGTAAGCAATTCATTTTTTTGGTCAACAATAGCCATGTGCTGATTTTCCAGACCTGATGTACTTCCAGGAGGCCTGACTAAAATTTCAATAACATTGCTGTATAAATTTTCCTCTGCCACCTCTCCTTTAATCTGATTTACCCACCACAAGGTAATATTTCTAATTAGAACTTCCCTTCCATACACTCTTTTTGCAAACCTTAATAGGGGATCTGGGATACTTCTTCTGGACTCATTATTAAGATAATCTAATCGGATTTGAAGATTATCTCCATTTTCTAATACTTTCCCAAAATCAACACCCTTAGCATCAGATAAATTAGCAGCATGAATTTTTAAAGCAAGTATTGACCTAGAGGTTTCTTCAGGTGTAGGTCTTCTTCTTTCAGCCATGGATTAGAAGAGCAGGAAGTTGTGTTGCGGGGAGTGGATATGTCCCAATTTCTAAAGAAATTGTCGAACCGGATCAAAGATCCGATTCTCGATCCCGTCTCCAACAACTAGCTTTGAAAAATCCATCCTTTGGACGGATTTTCAAATCTGTTGCGGGGAGTGGATTCGAACCACTGACCTGGAGATTATGAGCCTCCCGAGCTACCACTGCTCTACCCCGCGCCTGTATTATACACTCAAAGCTGTATTTTTTAAAGTCCACAACGTAGACACCCTCTTCTGGATATTATTTTTCCTCGATCTTCCTCTTAATAATTTTATCTCCCATATCTACATCTCTTCTGTCCACTTCCTTGTATTCCCACCCCATAGTTTGACTTTTAGTAAAATTTAAGTATAATTTCCCTAATATGTTAGATATAAACCCAGATTTAAGAGGCGCATATGGATATTTTAGAGAAGCGGCAGAAGAAAAGGAAGCAGCCTTAGATAAAATTAATACCAGACGTGAGTGGCTTGCAAACCTACCAGGACCAATAAACACTGCTTTAAATATATTACAAGCATTTGGAGCTGAGTTTGAATATACACCAAAAGATATGGCAATTGTGGACAAGAGTGAAGGAAGGATGCAAATCTACAAAGAAGATGTAGAAAGAGAATTAGCTAAAATTCCAGCCACGCATGAACTTCTAGCTGTAAGTTATCATCCAAATTCTCTTCCTGAATTTGATGGTCAAGCTAAACCATGGTTAGTTATGTTTGTGACTCAAATAGAAGAACATCATTTTGTTGTAGGTTTAAGATCTGAAAATGTTTATGCGCAAAGAGCACGCAAACCCTTAGTTGAAGTTAGAGAAGGGGATGCTCCATTACTTATGCTTCCTGAAGGTTATAGATTAGGTCTTTGTACAGCATCTGAATGGGACTGCATGGATCAATATTTACGTTGCCCTATGGCTGACCAGCCTATTACAAGATTACAGGATAAACCAAAACTGATAATCCCTAACTAACTCGCTTTCCTTGTATTCCCACCCCATAGCTGTTATACTCTTTAAACTCATTTAATGTTTGCAGTTTAAATATTTGACCCTAAACACTTCCATTAAAAGTTTAAATCCAAAAAAAAGGTGGTGAAAATTTATGACTAAATTATTTATTGGAGGTATTCCTTTCTCTTTAACAAATGAAAAATTAAAAGAATTATTTGAAAAGTATGGAACAGTTTCTTCAGCCCAAATTATCATGGATAAATACACAAACCAGTCAAAAGGTTTTGCTTTTGTAGAAATGCCAAATGACACTGAAGCCCAAACTGCTATCAAAGAACTTGATGGCTTTGGACTTGAAGGCAGAAAAATTGGAGTTTCAGTTGCCAGACCAAGAGAAGATAATAGAGGAGGCTACAACCAAAACAGAAACAACAATTCTTATTCTGGAAGAGACAACTCTAAAAGAGGTGGTGGAGGCAGCTTCTTAAGAGGCAGCCACAGAAGGTAAATTTAATTTTTTGAGAGTACCAAGTATATCAAATCATCCAAATATTAAAGCTGCCTACCTGGAAAAATTTGAAAAAAGGGAGCTTTGGCACAAATTAGTGGTAAAAATTCTTTGCTGGAAGGATGGACTTTTAGAAGGTAGTTCAATAGATATAACTAACAAAATTACTTCTAAAGAGTGGAAAACTTACTATAAAAAAATGGTTCAGACTAACTTAACTTATGGTAAAGAAAAAGCCCTCTCAAACCTCAAAAAAACCCAGGATGCCATTAGAAACCATGGTGGCTTTGAAGACACTGACTGATAGAATTATTGGTAATGTGGTTTGTATATATACTTCTTTGCAGAGATAATTCACTCTATACAGGCTCAACTAATAACTTAGAAAAAAGGTTTTTAAGCCACCAAAATGGAAAAGGCGGCAGCTACACCAGATCCCACAAGCCCTTAAAAATTATTTATAAAGAAATTTTTAAAACTAAATCAGAAGCTCTAAAAAGGGAAATAGAGATAAAATCCTGGAGCAGGGAAGAGAAATTGAGGCTTCTTGACAAACTATAAGACATATTGTATTATCCCATAACAATTATGAGAGAAAGAGTTTCAGGCATAAGAGAAAATATTGTCAGAACAGGTCTAGCAGGAGCTTTATTGCTTGTTGGAACAGGTGCAGTTTTAGAATATAAATTCGGACTAGTTAATAAAACAGGGGAAGCAATAGAAGAAGTAAGTTACCAGGTAAGAAAAGGTATTTCTGATGGGGCATACCATGTTGCCAGGGGTGCTGAAAGATTCCATGATTGGTCAAACCCAGGCCCAAGATCCTAAATTAAAACCTGAAACTAACTTGGGATCATGTTCAAAAGAAGCATCCAACCCTTCCATTTAAGTAGTTTGTCTTCTAAAGTCTACAGCTAAATTCCCACTGTCAATATTAAATCCTGACACTTCCCAGCTTTGATCAATTCTTTTGTTTATTTGACTCCTGACTGATTGATCTAGATTTTTCAACGCATCATTAACTTTCCCTCTAAGAAGTCCTAAATGAAATGGTAAATCAATCTTAGGTTCTCCCAAAAGAGTTAATTTACCCTGTGGATCAATTGCAAGTATTCCATTAAATTTAGCTTCACCTCCAGGCACTTCAATTACTCCATTGTTAATTATTATCTGACGCCCGGAAATACTAGTTTGGGCATCTTTAAATTTAGCTCCGAAATTAAACTCTAAGGTTTTCAAAAATTCAGTCAAAGCAGATGGAGTACTCAAAACAGTTTCAAGATTTGAAGAAGAGTTGGTAAGTTTTTCATTGACTGATTCTAATAAATTACCTGAACTTATAGGCGCTTCTGTATCAAATGCTTCACTTGTAGCCTCAACAGTAGTTGTAGGAGCAACTCTAACTCTTGGTGCTGGTGGTGGGGGAGGAGTTTCTGGTGTTGGAATTGGAGCAGTCTCTACCCTGGTAGGAGTAAGAGTGGGAGCAGGAGCAGGTGCAACTCTAACTCTTGGTGCAGGTGGTGGCACAGGAATTGTAGCCTCTGTTCTTCTAAAAGCTGGAGATGGTAAATCAGGTGCAGGAGGGACTGGTGCAGCCTCTGGTGGAGTAGGTGTTGGAGGAACAGGCACAGTGGCAGGTGATGAAACTGTTTCATCTCTTCTTCTAAGAACATTACTTAATGCTTCCTCAGCTCTATTCAACCTTTCAACTAAACCTCTTCTTGCAGGCCCTGATGCAGCTGCAGCCCTAGCCCGCAAATCACTAACATTATTTCTCAACTGTTCTAACCTGGAAGGTGATATATCTTCCTCTTCTGGAGTAGGAGTAGCCAATCTAACTCTAGGTGCAGGTGGTGGAGTTACAGGGTCTGTTGTTTCTTCCACAGAAGGGGGAGATGTAAGATTATTTTGGTATATCATAACTGCCCTTCTGACAACTTCTTCTGGTGTTATCTTATTTATCCACTTCTTAGACTCATCACTTTCCTCAGAATTAAAATCATTTGTTAAACTCTCATTCCTTGGAAGAAGCCCAACATGTCTGTTAGAATTAGTAACCCATGCATTAGGTGGAAAGACTGGTACATGAAGAGTTAGTACCCTTGGACCACCCTCTAGAGTTGCAGCCACATGAGCTAATCCAGTATCGTTAGAGACTACCAGCTGCTGTTTAGAAAGAAGTACTGCCATTTCATCCAAATCTCCACCAACAAATCTAGACCTGGGGATTCCATTAAATATCTCTCTTAATCTATTAGGATCATATTCCGGACTTCTTGGATTATAGATAATATTTAATTCTGCATTAGGAATATCCCTTGAAAGTCTATCCATTACATCCCTCCAATTATCCAAAGAATACTTTTTCATTTTGTGGCTGGACTCTAAAATTATGGTGATTTGTGGCTTATTTTTATCAATTCTAAATCTTTCCACCAAACTTTGGTAAATCTCCTCACTATTTTCAGGAAGCTCAATTCTTGGTGCAACATCAACCCTTTGATCCGCAGGAATACTTAAGAGATCTGAAAAGAAAGCTGTAAACCTATTATTACCAGATCTTTGCTGGTCATACATCACAACTGAGGATGCAAAAAGATCCTTTATCACGAGACCATTTTTAGGCAAGGTATCTATCTCAGGCATTCCTGTATAGTGTTCAAAATCCAAAACCAGTGGATTTTGTTCATCCCGCTCATCAATCAAAGACTTGGCCTTATCAAACCCTTCGCCTCTTGGAGCTTCTATTAGTTCATAACCATACTTATCTGCTGTAGGTCTAAGCAGAGATTCTATTAAAGGAGTCGCAATTAAAGTTATTTTTCTATCTTTTCCTTCAGACTCATTAAGCTTTCTTATTCCATCAATGTAAGCTGAAGTTATAATAGCATCTCCAATTGCTCCAGAAAGGTCAATATAAACCCTGTCTGCATTGTCAAAAGCATCTCTGATTGTTGCCAGCGCATGCTCACCTTCAGACTCACCTTCTCTTGTTGGGACTCTATTTCTAGCTTCATCTGATCTTATGCGCATAAAATCTGAAAGAGTTCCAATTGAACCATCAGGCATCCTAAAAATTTCATAACCAAAAAGGTAGTATGGGTTTTCCGGCGGGCGGGGAATTATTAATGGTTCCAGTGGGTGTCTTGGGGCAAATGGTATTGGAATTATTGGAGCTTCATTTATTTCCACTTCTGGTGGGGTATATTCAAATGTTTCAGGTGCGCTTATATGGTCCCCATTTACCCCTCCAGTATCTACACCCCAACCCTCAGCCTTTAAATTATCAAGCATATCCTGATAATCAGTGGGGTTTATATCTGCATTACCTCTATAATTTCCATCTACAAAATATTTAGGATCAACATCAAATGACCCATCCTCCCTTAAAAATCCATGAAATTGGGTTTTGGTAGGGAGTAAGGTCACAGACATCTTCCCAACCTCAGGAGTTCCATCTGGCTTTAGCCTCCCAGCCTCCTGTGCCCACACATCATATGGTTTGCCCTCATCATTTAATAAAATTGATTCATGCACATCATGTGAGTTCAAACTAAAATTCCCATATTCGACTACCTCATCAGAGGTATTCTCAACTCCACCCTTAGTTAAAAACTTCATATAGCTTCTCAAGTTGTGGGTTTCAGTAGTATTCTTGTCCCAGCCCCCAACCAGCTCCTGGACTTGCTTAGGCATCAAATTTGTGTCCCCAGCCCCAATAATACTCACCTTGCCATCATCACTCTTTTCAAGCCACATGGCGGGCCCATCAAGCTTATTCCCATTAGTATCCAGAAAAGTTATCTCCCTTGTTTTATTGATATCCTCAGGGTGGATTGCCATCCAAAACTCCTCACCAGTGTTAGGGTTTTTCATCACAAAGTTTTTAGGCTTATCAAAAGCCTCATTTAAATCAACTCCAAACACATTAAACCTCTCAGGAGAAGTAGGCCCTGCTATGCCAAAAGCTGCCTCAATCCTGGTTTGGCCTTTTCCAAAAAGTGCCCCCACAACTGGAGCCTCAGACAACCCTGGCACAGCCCTGCCAATCCAGGCCTCTCCCTGCTGAATTGCCAACCCTCCAGCCAGTCCAACAGCTGCACCAAACAAAGCAGCCCCCCCGGCATTCCTTAATCTGTAAAGCTGGAATCTGTGATCCTGCTGCTCTCTATTTTGGGTAAACCTCTCATTCCACTCTCCTGTCAACCTGGTCTCTAAAGTTAAAATTTCATCATCAAGCATCCCGGCATTTCTTAATGCAATCCTTGCCCTTGCCCGCTCCTGGACAAGCTGCATTCTGCCTTGTTCAACCTTTCCTCTGGCTTCAAAAGTCACTAAATCCACATGTTCAGTTGCAGAAAAATCAAGCCTGGATTTAATCTCAGAAATTCTTCTGACAACAGCTTCTCTGTTATCATTTTGCCCATCTGACAGATCCTGAGTTAAAAGCTGATCCATGCTCAATCTTCTGCCCCCGCCTAAAAGCTCATCCCCACCTCCATTAATTAAATCTCTAACTGAAGCTGTATTGTATCTAAATTCTCTTAAAGCCTCCCTTCTTGGTGCTCCCTGAGCTGGAACTTGTCCATTATATGTTTCCTCAACCTGATCAGCAGCCCGGTCCACCTTTAAGTCATAACTTCTCCTTACTCCTGCAACTGCTGCACCAGCAATCATTCCTGCTCCTGGTGCAATAATATTTGCAGCAGCAGACCCAGCTCCCAATGCTCTGCTTATTCCAAATGAAGCCAAAGAGGCCACAGCTCCAATAGTGGCTGGGTTTAGAAGCCAGCCGCGCAGTTGATGGGATTCTGCCCAGGCTACAGCCCTATCTACTGCATTAAAGTTAGCCTGGCTTTCTGCTGCCCATGAAGTATTTGCCAAATTTATCTTTACTACCTGACTAAGCTGGTCTATAGCATACCTGTGAGCTTCAATGTCAGATCTGACAAGTTCAGCTGTCTCTGTTAAATCTGATGCAAAATATTCAGCTAGTCTTCCATATTGGGTTGCATCCCTGCCAAAAACAGCCTGGACCTGCAGGTCTCCTTGGTGATTTTGGACAAAATCCCTTAAAGCCTGCTGAATCTGGCCCTGCTCAGTCACCCTTCCTTCAACAACTGGCCTTAAAATATCATTTATCATCATGTTTTTAAGCTCACCTGTAGCTTCAACTACATTTTGACCAGCAATCAGATCACCAGATTTTATTTGGGCAACTTTAGCCTTACCTTCTGCTCTCTCCTGATCAATATTTGCCTGAGCATTTCTTGCAACATTATGGACAACATCAAAATCCCCAAGTGTATTATTGTGCTCAAGCATAGCTGCTCTTGCTCTCTCAATATAATTTTGTCTATGAAATTGTTCTGCAACCCTCATTCCTATTTTTCTTGGCCAATGCCAAAATTCATACCATTGGCCTCTTCTAAGTTCATTTCTAAGCTGCACCTCTGCTGTCTCAGCTGCCCTTCTTCCAACCTGCAAAGTTCCATTAGCAACTAAAAGCTCTCTCATAACTTCACCTGCAGTAGGAGGTGGTTGTGGTGGTTCCACAGGAGGGGGTGGTTCTATAGGTGGTTGTTCAGGAGGTTCAGTTATAGGTGGTGGAGGTTCTACAGGGGGTGGCTCAGTTCCTCTGTCAACCCTTGGCAAAATGAGCTCGCGCCTCTTGGTTAGGCTTGCTCCAGCTGCTTCCTTATCTACTGCACCATCACCAGTTGTTAATCCTGCCTCTTCTAATCTTTTTAATTCCTGGTCAACTCGGGCATCAAGCCTTAATGGGTTGCCTCTGCCCAGTCTATAATAGGGCTTGCTGTTTCTAATAAGCACAGCTCTTTTATCTCTATAATCCTGTAATTGTTGCTCAGATAGATCATTGCTTTTTATCCTTTCAGTCAAAAAATCAATCAGGTCATCTACAGGCACAGACTCCATCTGTGAATATTCATTTCCAGCTGCATCTTTGAACCTATTCCTAAATGTAGTCTTATCCTGGTCTAAAGTTTTAGCTTTGACCTCCTTTATTAATTTTTTACCAGCCCTTTCGTGAGTAGTTAATTTATCTTCCGGAGTATTTTCAAGAATGTCTAATGCCCCGTTAAAGGCATTTAAGACTTGCTCGCGGGTATCCTTTACCCGAGCTTCAGGCCTTGTCCCTGTTTCTGCAGCAGGCGGTGGTGAAGAACTAACTTCGGCAGATCCCTCCATTTTATTTTAGTTTGTCTGGCCTCCCTCACTAGGTTGACTCTCTGATGGGGGAGCATTCCTGGCAACAGTTACATTTCCCAAATAAAGATCTCTAAATTCTATAAATGCCTTTGCTAATACCTCCTGGGCATTAGGCATCTTCTCTTTAAGGTAACTTTCAATCTCTTCTTTGGTTTTTCCATCCTCATTTAATTTAATAAATTCATCTAAATTCTCAGGAGGCAGGTTATCAATAATAGTTGCACTTAAGTGATTATCAAGCCGCCCGTAGAGCTCTTTTAACATCTCTTCGCGCATTTCATCATCTAAGCTTGTCATCCCGGCATCAGTTAATAATCCTTCAAGAAATGATCTTACATCAGGAGGTATCTGTAAGATTTGTTGAGTATTATCCATATAAAAATCACCTCCTTAAAAATATAGGTTAAATTCAGTATCAGCTATTAATAATAAGTTGTCAATTAGATTTTAGCCTTATATACTTAAGTTCATGTTGGATTCTACCCCAATCCAGATAACTCTCTTTTTTATCCTGCTTTTTTTAATATATTTTGTCTCCAAACTTTTATTAAAATCTTTAGGGACACTTTTTTATTTTTTAACCCACTCCCACAAAAAAACAATTGGTCTTTTAGCCTTTTTATTTTTGCCTGGAACAATTATTCATGAGCTGGCCCATGTCATAGTAGCAGGCATGATGCTTGTTGAGTCATCTGATATTGAGTTCATGCCTGAAATAAGGGAAGATGGGGTAAAGCTGGGTAGTGCCCAAATTCAAAAAACTGACCCCTTAAGAAGGACAATCATTGGAGTAGCACCTGTATTAGTAGGTTTAAGCTTAATAATTGGCATCTCCTGGTATATTACTAATTCTTCTGGAATATCTATCTGGGTTTGGGCTTTGATGTTTTATTTAATTTTTATAGTCTCAAATACTATGTTTTCTTCCAAAAAAGACATGGAAGGGACTTTAATGGTCTTTGCCATCCTTTTTGCAATTTTAATAGCTTTTTATTATGTTGGACTTTTGGATTTTAATACAATTTTATCTTCAGGCTGGGGTCAAACTATGGTAGAGGTCTTAAAAAAAGCCAACCTTTTTTTAAGCCTGCCTTTAATTATTGACCTGATAATTTTAGGGTTTGTTAAATTAAGTATAAAAAAAATCAGATGAAGGGTAGGGCCGGGTAGTTTTGGAAAGTTTAATAAATCACACTAGTGAACTCTCCTATCTCTTCCAACTCAGCAATTTAGTTTCCTACCCCCAAACCTGATTATCTTAATTATGAAGATTTTAAATAAGATAAAAACTAAATTTAGGTAAGGAAAACGAAAGAAAAGTTTAGTAGTAAGCTAGACTTGAGTGGTTTTTGACTCAATCTTACCTACCCTTTTTTCTAAATTATTAAATTCCTCTCTGGTTGGAGCATCATCTTCTAAGTAGGCAAGTTGCTTGCCAATTATGTCTAATCGTTTAGTCAATTTAGCTTCTATACTATCAATCTTTCCTTCTAATCTCTCGCCTAATTTATCTATCTTTAGGTCAAGGTTATTAATCCTACTTAATACTTCCTGTCTAAAGGCACTTTGTCCATTAATTATAGCTCTTAGCATTTTTTGTATGTCATTCATAATAAAAATGAGTATATATCTTTTAATTGTTTGATTGCAATTAAGTTTGTCTGATGAGCAAGTTTCTGTTAAAATTCATTCCGTGGCAGGGTAGCTTAGTTGGTTAAAGCGCGGCACTCATAACGCCGAGATCGTCGAGTTCGAATCTCACCCCTGCTACTGCGTCGGAACAAGATTTCAACTTCCACAATTTCTGAATTGTTCCAGTTTGCATCTGTTCCTCCTTTCAAAATTGCTTTGCAATTTTAGGAAAGAAAATATAAACTCATAAAGAAATGATCCTCTTTGAATTTGAAGGAAAAAAGCTTTTAGCTGATGCAGGCATCAAAGTCCCAGCCTCCCAACTATTCAATCAGAGCTCTGAGCTCAGAGCTCTGCAGTATCCTGTTGTCCTTAAAGCTCAGGTCCTCTCAGGCAAAAGGGCAGATGCTGGAGGAATAGTCGTCTGCGACGAAATTTCAAATTTCAAATTTCAAATTTCAAATTTGTTGGGAAAAATAATTAATAAGGAAAAGGTGGAAAAGGTTTTGGTAGAAGAAAAGGTAGAGATTGAGAAAGAATATTACCTCTCTTTATCCTATGACACAGATTCAAGATCTCCTATTTTAACCTTCTCAGAAGCTGGGGGAACAGGAATAGAAGAAAAGGAAGTGCAAGTTTATCCAGTGGACCCATTATCACTAAAGTGTGCGGTCGCACACCCAAATGATATAACTGAAATAGTAAATAAGCTGGTCAAGCTCTTCTTTGAACAAGACATGCTTTTATTAGAAATTAATCCCCTTGTAAAAACCAAAGATGGCTGGATAGCTTTGGATGCAAAAATAAAATTAGATGATACTGCCATTGGCAGGCATGAAGCCTGGAAGGATTACCCCCCCCGCTCTGTTGCAGGCTACACTCCAACTAAAAATGAGATAGAAGCTAAAAAAATTGATGAAAATGACTACAGGGGTGTTGCAGGCTCAACTTACTTTGACTTTGATGGGGACATTGCAATTTTAGCCTCAGGAGGAGGAGCCTCAATCACAGCCATGGATGCACTTTTAAATGCAGGTGGCAAGCCTGCAAACTTTACAGAATATTCAGGCAACCCACCAAGGGAAAAAGTGGAGAAGTTAACTAAAATAGTTTTAGACAAACCCAATTTAAATGGTCTCTGGATAGTAGGGGCCCTGGCTAACTTTACAGATATCTATGAAACTTTATCTGGCATAATTGATGCCCTGAAAAAAATTGAACCTAATCCCAAATATCCAATAGTCATAAGAAGGGCAGGACCAAGGGATGATGAAGCTTTTGAAATGCTTAAAAAAGTTAAAGAATTTGATCTGCATTTATATGGTGAGGACACCTCAATTCCAGCCTCAGCAGAGATAATTGTTAAGCTTGCCAAAGAATATGCTGAAAAGTTAGGAGGAAATGGGTAACGAAGCCAGTATCGTAAGGGAGTTGGACGTTAAACGTAACCCCTAAACCAAACGGGCATCGAAACCGATAAACTTTATACGATGTTAATTTTACCTGATAATCCTAAATTAATTGGCCAAGGTATCACTGGTTCAGAGGGCTCAAAGGCTTTGGAAACCATGTTAAGCTATGGCACAAAAGTAGTTGGAGGAGTAACCCCAGGTAAAGGAGGCACTGATGTTTTAGGTGTGCCTGTTTTTAATTCTGTAAAAGAATTGTCAGAGAAATTTGGTGAGATTGATGCAACTGTAATATATGTGCCACCACTGTTTGTAAAAGCTGCAGCTGTGGAAGCCTTAGAGGCTGGAATCAAATTTTTGCTGATATTCACAGAAAAAGTGCCTACTTCTGATTCTGCATATATTTATGCTCTGGCACAAGAAAAGGGAGCAAATATTATTGGACCTTCTTCTGTGGGCCTGATAAATCCTGCAAAAAAACTAAAAATAGGCTCAATAGGTGGGGCAGACCCTGACAGGGTTTTTAAGGAAGGTAATATCTGTATTATCTCAAAATCAGGAGGCATGAGCAGTGAAATTGGTCTTCACTTAAGAAATAATGGTTTGGGTGTTTCATATGCTTTAGGAATAGGTGGGGACAGGATTGCAGGCACAGATTTTGCAGATTTTTTAATGGCAGTTGAAGATGATCCTAATACTCAAGCTTCTGTTATTTTTGGAGAACTGGGTGGAACTTATGAAGAAAGAGTAGCAGAAATGGTCAAAGCTGGAAAGATTAAAAAACCTATAGTAGCATTTATTGCAGGTGAGTTCACAATGACTTTACCTTCAGAGGTGCAATTTGGCCATGCAGGTGCAATAATTGAAGGGGAAAGAGGTAAACCAGACCACAAGAGAATGGTTCTTAAGGAGAGTGGTGTTCTAGTTGTTGAAGATTTTGACCAAATAGCAGGATTACTAAAAAAGGCTTTACAATTTAAAATTTGAAATTTACAATTTGAATTCAAATTTAAAATTAAAAATTGAAAATTCATAAAACATGGCTAAAACTGTTAAGCACAAAGAGCTCAAGTCATATTTTGGGGATAAAGACCACCTTTTGGTCTCCCAAAAATCTTCTTTTGCTCAATTAATCTTTGAAATGCTCTCAGAAAAAACTCCTTCTGAGAATGAACTTAAAATCTTTGAACTTATCTTAAATTTATCTATAGATCATGGGGCAGAAACACCCTCAGCAGTAGCCACAATCCAGGCTTCTCTTGATGGAAAAAATATCTCAGAATCAGTTGCAGCAGGAATTTTGCAAATAAACTCTTCCCATGGTGGAGCAATCGAACCCTGCATGGAAATTCTCTATTCAATTAACAATGAACAATTACCAATTAACAATTTAGTTGATGAGTATTTGAAAGATGATAAGCGTATGCCAGGCTTGGGCCACAGGATCTACAAAGATGAAGACCCAAGGACCAAATTAATTTTTGAGAAAATGTCTGAGTTTAATATGGATAATAAATTTATAAATATTGCCAGGGATCTGGAGAAGGAAATGGAAGCTCAAAAAGGCAAGAAACTGCCTTTAAATATAGATGCAGCTATAGCAGTTGTACTCTGTACCCTTGGTTGGGATCCGAAACTTTCCAATGCAGTTTTTATCATTGCCCGCACTCCAGGCCTCTGTGCCCAATATTTAAACACCCTTGACAAGTAAGCTAAGTTTTTGTAATGTATATTACATAAACATGTCTATAAAACTTTTTAGAAATATTATTAAATGCCAATACCCAATGCACAATTGGGTGAGGCTTTGTGGGTTGGAGGCCCCAAAAGAATAAGGGTCATCCAAATTAAATAAACCCACAAAGCCACCTCAGATAGGTGGCTTTTTTTATGTTTTAAAAATATGAGTATAGACAGAAAAGAACTAGGATCAAATGGATTTATGATTAACCCTATTGAAAGAGGGCAAACCTTTATTGCCAGAGGAGCTGGTGGGATAGACAGGACCCTAACTGTTTTAGGAATAATGGGAACAGATGTTTTAATGAAAGAGCATGACACCAAAGAAGTTGTGACCGAAGATCTATTAAATATCTCAAGGAGAGGCCATATAGATAACAGGCCAATAGTTGAAGTATTTCCACCAGTTAATGAAAGATTAATTGATATTAATGCAGAATAATTGATTTGACTTATAGTAAACAGTTAAGTATAATTAGTTTTACAATTTAATATTAAAAAGGCGTTGAAGGGATTGATTGGGATCCCTGAGCTGATTAGGCTATCCTGAGAGAATTCGAAGGAATGTCTAATCCGGAAGTCTTCCGTTATCATAAGACAGCAGTATGTCAGCCAAAAGCTAGAGTACTGGAAGAGGATACTTTTCCTAAACTTTAGCGACTTACAAGTCGCTTTTTATTTGGAAAATTATCAAACACAAGGTGGCACCGCCTAAAGAAGGCCCTTGTTTGTTCATTAGTTTTTAGTGAGCAAGCAAGGGCTTTTTTAGTCCTAAAAAGATGAATATAAAAGGGTTAGAATATTGTTTTGAATATGCAGGTTCACAGGTTTATAAGACCAATAATTTTGATGCTTTACCTGGTGACTCAAAGAAATTATTAGAGCCTCAATTATCAGAGGTAGCAGCTTGCGCATTTCAAAGATCTTTAACGCCTGAGTTTAGTGAGGATGTAGCAAGTCATATAAGAGGAGCGGATTTATATATGACTGTTAATGACACTCTACCAACAGGTTTTGCAGCATTAAAAAATTATCCAGCAGAAGGGGTTATCTATATTGCAGGAATAGTCAAAAAACCCCAGGCCCCTTCCAGGGTAATTGAAAAAATTGTTAACCACTACTTGGATCAAAATCAAGCGGAAACAGTTGCAGTTAGGACTCAAAATGACAGGGTTGTTGAAATCATGGCTAATACCTGCTCCAGAGTTATTGCAATGGATGAGGTTGCAGGAAGTAAACAAATTACTTTGCTTCAGAATATAGGTTTAATCACTCCAGAAACTGAAATTGATGAAAAAAGATTAGTCCTTCCAGGCTACTTTGGCAGTCCTATGATTGCACAAGGTGAGCGTAGAAGAAGCTCAAACCCTAGAGTAACTAATTTTACAGATATTTTAGATTATAGTGCTGGAGATGCAATGCTTTTAGTAGGCTATAGGAGGTTATTATGAATACAATTTTTGTTGTTTGTCAGCACGGTGGAGAAAAAGCCCCCTACAAAGTTATAAACAAATATTTTAAAAAATTCAAATTATTAATAGCAAATAAGGAAGCCTTTGATAATAATGTCAGGTTTATAGAAAGTGACTTAAACCGCGCATTCCCAGGCAATCCTAAAGGTACAAAAGAGGAAAAATTAGCTTCAAAGTTATTAAAACAGCTTAAAAAATATGAGGCTGTGCTAGATTTTCATACAGCAACTGACCCTTCAGAACTTTTTATTATTACAACCAAACTAACTCCCAACCACCTAACTTTAATCAATAAACTTAATACAAAAAAAGTGGTTTACATGCAAAATAGCATTGCCTCAGGAAAGTCTTTAATTGATCATGTGGATTTAGGAATTTCTCTTGAAGTTGGAGGAAAATCAGAGAGTACAAAAAAAGAAGTTAAAAAATTCATTGAGGACTATCTTAAAAATTATGTTGAGGATCAAAATAAGGAATATTTTGTAGTGTTTGATGTTTTACTAAGGGAAAGTAAAAATGAAAAACTATCAAAAGAAATCTCTGCCTTTAAACTGGTTAAAAAAGGTTTCCTCTTAAGTTCAAAAGGCAAAAATAATAAATATTCCCAAAAAGATTTCTACCCAATTCTTCCCAGAGAAAAAAGTTATCCAAACATTCTTTGTTTAATGGCTAAAAAAGTAAGTTTAACTTCACTTCTGAGAGGTGGTGATGACAAATGGAACGATTACAAATCTCAAAGACAGACATTGCCATAGCAGGTTTAGCAATTCTGACAACAAGTTTTGGGCTTAAGCTTATGGTTGATACTGATAGGCAAATGCAGGAAGATAAAAAAGTCTGTATTGAGGCTGGACAGATAGACCAAAAGGGAAATAGGCTAGATGGGTTTATTGAAGGCAGGGGTTGTGAAAGGTTTTTCCCAAAACAGATTATCTTCTACCCATATGGAATGGGAGGCTGGTAAACTTGGGGTCAGGATTGGCCCCAAGTAAAACAGAAGTTGTGATAAACTAAAAAGGAATTTATGAAAAAAAGAATTTTAACAGGAGACAGACCAACCTCAGATAGTTTTCATCTTGGAAATTATGTGGGTTCTTTGCAAAACAGGGTTAAGCTTCAGGATGAGTATGAAACCTTTATCCTGATTGCAGATCTGCATGCCCTGACCACCCATTTTGACAGGACTGATGTTTTAAAAGAAAATATAAAAGGCTTAATGCTTGGGTATCTTTCTGTGGGTTTGGATCCAGACAAAGTCACTTTCTGTCTCCAGTCAGGCCTGCCAGAAACTACTGAGATTGCTTACTATCTCTCCACTCTCACTCCCAGGGCAGTTATACAGCGCCAGCCTGCTCTAAAAGAAAAACTAGACCAGGGTAATCAGGACACAGTAGGACTATATTATTACCCCGTACTCATGGCTGCAGATATCCTTACCCCCAGAGCTCACCTGGTTCCTGTGGGTAAAGACCAAAAAGCCCATGTAGAGTTTGCCAGGGACATAGCTATTAAGTTTAACAACCTCTATGGAGAAGTTTTTCCTATTCCAGAGCCCCTGATAGGTGAAGTTCCTACTCTTCCAGGCACAGATGGTGCAGGTAAAATGGGTAAATCCACAGGCAATGCAATCTACCTGACAGACTCTAAAGAAGTTGTTGAGAAAAAGGTTATGGGAATGTACACAGACCCAAATAGAACAAGCCCCACAGTCCCGGGAAATGTTGAGGGCAATCCAGTATTTACTTATCTAGATGCATTCTCAGATTCAAGTCACCAGTCACAAGTTACAAGTTACAAAGAGAGATATAAAGAAGGTACTGTAGGGGATGTGGAGGTTAAAAAATTCCTAGTTGAAGTTTTAAATACCTTTTTAGAACCTATCAGGGAAAGAAGGAAAAAGTATGAAGAAGATCCAGAACTGGTAGAAAAGATCCTCAAAGAAGGTACTCAAAAAGCCAGGATTGAGGCCAAAAAAACTTTGACAGAAGTTAAAAAAGCCATGAAGCTAAATTACTTTGATTGAAGTTCTTTTTTAAAAAGCCTATAATCTCACATCTATGAAGGAAGAAGAACCTGTTCAGCGATCAAATTCTCAAGGAAATCAATATGAAATTATAACTGTAGAACTCTTTATGGGCAGCATTGAAGAAGGTAAAAACAGTTTAAGGTATAGAGGTCCTTATGTAGAAATTAACTATAGTGATATAACTTTTGAAGAACATCATGTTGTAGAAACAAAACTTTTTCCCAGAACAGACCAAATAGCTTTGAATTTTCCTACATACAATGAATATGATAAAAAGCTAAAAAAGGTTTACAGCTGGAAAAAGGGAGGAGTAATCACTGTTGAATATGTTCATGGTCTGGCAGTAGGATTGATTATTCATGAGGCAGAAGATGCAATGGTGGAATTTGGATTTTTAGGGTCAATGCTCTCTCCAGATAAAAACAGAGAAATGAACTATTATGTTCAAGAAGCTTGTCTAGATGGAGGCAGAAGCTATCCAATTGACGAACTACTAAATCCAAAATATTATGGAGAATACAAAAGACATGGCCACAATTGATGATTTTGTAAAACTGGAAATGAGAGTTGGGACTGTTTTAGAAGCTGAAGAAGTAGAAGGTTCAGATAAATTGATTAAACAGATTGTGGATTTTGGGGATGAAAAGCGCCAGATCCTTTCAGGAATTAAAAAATGGTATAAACCTGACTCTTTGGTTGGAAAACAATTTGTCTATGTCACAAACTTAGAACCAAGGTTAATGATGGGATTGCAGTCTCAGGGCATGCTTCTGGCAGTGGGTGAAGACAAACCTGTCATACTCAAACCCTCCAAAAAAGTCCCCAATGGTTCTAAAATTAGATAATTGACTTTTTTATCAGCAAAGGTAATAATTCAATACTATGAGTCCTGAAATTAATTTAAGAATATGGGTTCCTGAAGGTTCTCAGGAGCAGCTACTGGAAACTGCAAGGAACATTCCAGGTGCAGAAATTAAAACCTCGTCCCAGATTTACAGAGTTAAAGATTTAAGGACAGAACTAGATGTCTATTTAGCTTCATTTAAGGCCCGCGTCCAGGGATTAATGGACATTGAAGATGATGAAATTGATGTAATTAAACCTTGCTATAGGGATCTCTTAGAGGAAACTTTTAACGAAAGAGTAGAAAAACTGGATAATAACAGGTTTAGACAATTACAGCAGGATCTGGTAACAGTCTTTCTTAAATGTACAACAATAGATCCCTGTTTAGTAAAACAAGATAAAGCAGAAGATGCAAGGTGGGGTTTGACAGTGCTACATCCAAGGGCTGTAGATGCAATAATATTCAGATTTGGACTTGCTGATGGAATGTTAAGAACTTATGAAGAAGTTGGCTTGGAAGTTTTAGGAACTTCAGCAACGCGTGCACGGCAAATTACAATTGATGGTATGAAGAGATTAAGGGACTGTTCTAATGCCGGACCTTTAAGAGAATATTTAAGGCCCCCTACTCTTTATTAGTCTAGCTTTTAGGCTCAGTTTGTGGTATATTTGGCAGATGGCAAACTCAAATGCTAAATTCAAGCTCCCAATAAAAGCAAAAAACCCATTTTCATCCCAAAAAGGCAAAAATGGGGCCCCAAATAAATTTATAGGTTTTTTAAGGGGAATTGCAGTCTATGTACTTATTACCCTGGCAGCCCTGGTCTTTTTTGCAGGACTTTCTGGTGGCACAAAAACTGGTGATCAGATCCCTCTCTCTCAGGCTGTCCAGGATGTAAAAGACCAAAAAGTCCAAAAACTGGATTTAGAAGGAGATAAAGTCAGTGTAAATTATAAAGATGGCAAAGTAGCCTCCACCAGAAAAGAACCAGGGGAATCTATCTATCAGGTTTTAAAAAACTCAGATGTTGACCCAAAAACAGTCAATATAGAAATAAAAGATATGTCCTGGCAGCAGGGCTGGTTTGCTTTGCTTGGAACCCTACTCCCGGTTTTAGTTATGGTCATCCTCTTTTTCTTTATCTTCAGGCAGGCCAAAGATGCAGGCCAGGGAATATTCTCTTTTGGCCAGTCAAGGGCAAAGCTTTATTCTAAAGATGCCCCTCAGGTTAAATTTACAGATGTGGCAGGTGTAGATGAAGCCAAGCAGGAGCTTTCTGAGGTTGTTGATTTTTTGAAAAACCCCGGAAAATATAAAGAGATTGGAGCCAGGACCCCTAAAGGCGTGCTTTTAGTAGGGCCTCCGGGAACTGGAAAAACCCTGCTTTCAAGAAGTGTTGCAGGTGAGGCAGGTGTCCCATTTTTCTCTATTGCAGGCTCAGAATTTATGGAAATGTTAGTTGGAGTGGGTGCAGCCAGGGTCAGGGATATGTTTGCAACTGCTAAAAAAAATGCCCCCTCAATAATTTTTATTGATGAGATTGAATCTATTGGCAGGATGAGGGGCCAGGGCTTCTCAGGAGGCCATGATGAAAGGGAACAGACCTTAAACCAGATTTTAGTAGAGATGGATGGGTTTGCCCCAAATGAATCAGTCATAGTCATTGGTGCAACCAACAGGCCAGATTTATTAGACCCAGCACTGGTTAGGCCAGGAAGGTTTGACAGGAGGGTAGTTATTGGCATGCCCGACCTATTTGAAAGAAAAGCCATAATTGGACTTCATATGAAGGGAAAACCCTTTACTAAAGATGTAGATGTAGAAAGAATAGCCAGAAGAACTGTAGGGTTTTCTGGAGCAGATTTGGCTAACATGTTAAATGAGGCTGCAATTCTAGCTGCCAGGGAGGCTAAAAAAGAAATTGATAATAAAGACTTGGAAGAAGCTGCAACCAAAGTAAAACTAGGTCCCCAAAGAAAAAGGATGCAGTCTGAAAGGGATAGGTCCTTAGCAGCCTACCATGAAGCAGGTCATGCTATAGTTGGCCACAACCTGCCAAATGTAGACCCGGTCCACAGGATCACCATAGTCTCCAGGGGAATGTCTGGGGGCCACACTATGTTTCCTCCAACAGAGGATAGGTCAAATGAAACAAAATCAAGGTTACTTGAACAGATCTCTACAGCCTTAGGTGGAAGGGCTGCAGAAGAGCTGGTCTTTACAGATGTTTCAACAGGCGCAGCCAATGATTTAGAAGTTGCAACCTCAATTGCCAGGGATATGGTCATGGAATATGGGATGTCATCCATAGGTCCGATAAATATTAAGCCCCGCTCAATGTTTGGCATGTACAGGGGAGGGGAAGAGGGTACTGATATTTCAGAATCTATGCAGTCAAAAATAGATGCAGAGGTTAAAAAAATAATAGACACAGGTTATGCCCAGGCTAAAGTTATCTTAAAGAAAAACAGGCACAACTTAGATAAAGTTGCCAAAGCTCTTTTAGATATAGAAACCTTAGATACAGATGAATTTGAGAGTATTGTGGGTAAAAAAAGAGGCTCAGTCCCAAGATCCACCCAAACCCCAATACTAGCATAGCTTGATTCAAAAAGCCCTGGAGGATATCTCAAAGCAGCGCTCAATTACTAAAATAGTCATTGCCCACAGGCTCTCAACAGTCCAGCGGGCAAACCAGATTATAGTCATGGAAAGGGGCAGGCTGGTAGAAAAAGGCACCCACTCCCAGTTACTTAAAAATAATGGAGTCTATTCAGAAATAGTTAAACAGTCTGAGTTAAAAGCTTAACCTCTCACTTCCTCTTCGAGCGAACGAAGTGAGTCGAGAAGTACATTTTGTAGTTCTCGGCTGCGCTCGAACAAAAAAGAATTCATTCTCTTCGACTGGAGTGGAGAAATTCCCTTAACTATATCCTTTTAATATATACTCAACTATTTTTTTAGTCCCATCTGAAAATAGGGAATTACCCTGGGTGTATTTATCATAACTGGCATAAACCCTGTTTATTGCCCCTGGAAGTTTTCTTGGATCAGGTACATAAACTCCTAAGTGGTTATCTACCACAAAATCCACATTATCCTTCTCCTGCATCCCAATCCACGAAGTAATTATTAGAGGTTTTTTTAAAACAGCACACTCAACTATTGTCCCTGGCCCTGCTTTGGTTAAAATAATATCTGCCTCCTGATAAAGCTCCATTAAGTGGTCAACATACCCATGTACTTCTAAATTGTCATTCCCAGCCGATAAGCGGGAATCCAGTTCTTTAAATAATTTTTTATTCTCCCCGCAAACTACTACTATCTTTTTGCTGGGAAAATTATCCAAAAGCACTTCAACCTGCTTTTTAATATTTCCACTCCCTAACCCTCCCCCTAAAACTAATAAAGTATTAGAAAACCCCTCTTTTTTAATAGTTTTAAAGTGGTTTTTAAGTGGGTAATCAATATGCACAATTTTATTACTTTGGCCTTTTGTTAAAGCCTGAGCATATTTGCTTATAACTTCAGTTGGAGTGATAATTTTGTCTAAATTTTTATCAAACCAGATAATGTGAGGATACCCTAAATCTGTCACTATATTTATAAATGGGGCCTTGTGTTTGCTCCTCCCAACAGTTTGGGGGGATATATGATGGTGGGTTGTAATTATCAAATCTGGTTTTTCAGAATCTATAATCTGTCTTAAATTCTTCCCCCAAACCCCTCTTATAAAAAGCCTTAAAAGTTTTACCCCAAGTTTGTTGTTGGTAACTACATAGATAAAGTTATAAAACCCCTGGAGCTTAGAAGAAAATAAAGCATAAGCAAAACTTGGGTCAGTTTTTACCCCCATCCTGGCTTTGCCCAAACCCTCTTGTAAGACCACCTCTATACTTACGCCAGCTGGCGGATTAGCCTCAATCTCCTCTTTTAAAGCCTGGGCAGCCCTTAAGTGTCCTGAGCCTGTTTTTGAATAAAAGACTAAAATTTTGCGCATTGTGATAAAATTGTAACACTGTCCAGTCAGTTTATGAAAACAATTGACCTTGCAATAGTAATACCCACCCTCAATGAGGAAAAGTTTATAGGCAGACTTTTGGACTCTATATATTTCCAATCTGTCCACCCAAAAGAAATCTGTGTGGTTGATGCAAACTCCTCTGACGCCACTATAGAAGAAATAGAAAAAAGAAAGTTTTATCTAAGCCAGATTAAAATTTTAAAAGTTAAAAGGTCAACTGCAGCCAAACAAAGAAATATTGGGGCAAAATCCACAATCTCAAACCACCTTTTATTTATGGATGCAGACATGCTTATGCTTTCTCCTAATACCCTGGAAAAATATATGGAGGAAATTTATAAAAAAAAGCCTGACTCTGCAGCAGCTTTTAATTATCCACTCTCTGATTTATGGAAAGATAAGATCTTTTTTTATGGAATGAACTCTGTTTTTGCCCTGATCAAACCCTTCTGGCCCATGGCTAATGGCATGAATCAGTATATAAGAAGGGATATATTCCTAAAAGTTGGAGGATATGCAGAGGATATCTATCTAGGTGAGGATTCAGAAATTATTCAGAAAATTGCCAAAGTAGGGGGCAAGTTTATCTATTTAAAAAGCTCGAAGATGTATACCTCAGTCAGAAGGTATGTTTTAGAGGGCAGAAGAAATTATGCAATAAAGATGTTAAGGTCTATGTATCACATCACCAGGTATGGTTATAAAGGAAATCCTGTAGAATATCCATTTGGAATTTTCAAGACTTTGCAGTAATACTCTCCTTTTATGTCACTAGAAAGAGCAGAACAATTCAAACACTACTGGGAATATGGACCAAATCCCACCAACCCCTTTGACAGTGCTTTGCGCAATGCATTAGAACTTTGGAATTATGGCTGGATTGGTGAAACAAAATCTCATGGCTGGGAGTGGTATAGAATGGATTATCCGCAAGATTATATAGGCACCCGTTTTGAAGGGAATCCAAAGGCATTTAAGTTATTAAGGGGCAGATTAAGGTTTCTAAGTGGTATTGCTATGGAAGGCAGATGGAAATTTGGATGGGATCAAATAAGGGTTATCCAGCCTGATCTTGAAAGAATAGGCTCCACTAGATTACAAGATTTAGAGTCATGGAGATATGGCTGGTCTCCTGCCTGGAAAGAATTAGATAGAGCTTTCTTAGATGCATGCAGGATTAATATTTATCCAGACCAGGCAATCAAGGTAATGGTTGGACCAAGGCCATTCAATGTCCATGGAGTAGGCAGTGATGAATTAGAAGTCCCCCTAAAAGTCTCAGGTCCGCTCTCAAGAAGAAAAACCAGAAATGATCCAAGATTCAGAAACATCCCGCTTTTTTAGTTCAAAATCTGTTAAAATCACTTCATGAAAAGGTTAGTTCTTGTAGATGGAAATGCACTGCTCCACAGAGCTTATCATGCCACCCCTCCTTTAACCACCTCAAAAGGTGAGTTAATTAATGCAGTTTTAGGTTTAACAAATATGCTTTTAAAATGCTGGGATGATCTCACTCCTGACTTTATGGCTATAGCCTGGGACAAAGCTGCTCCAACCTTCAGGCATGCTGCTTACACTCAATATAAAGCTACCAGGGGCCCAACAGATGACAGCCTTCACAGCCAGTATGACAGGGTCCACCAGGTAATTAATGCTTTAAATATCCCTGAATTTGGAGTAGATGGCTATGAAGCAGATGATTTAATAGGCACCCTTGCCCGCCAGGCAGTAGAAAAAGATAAAAAGCTGGAAGTAATTGTTTTAACAGGAGACAGGGACATTATGCAAATTATAGACAAGAGAATAAAAATTTTAATGCCCAGAAAAACTTTAACAGATGTTGGCCTTTATGGCAGGGATGAATTCTTTGCCAGGTTTAACTTTGAACCCAAACAAATTATTGATTATAAAGCTTTAGCAGGGGACCAATCAGACAACATCCCTGGAGTAGCAGGCATTGGAGAAGTTTCTGCCACCAAACTTATAAACCAGTTTGGTTCAATGGAAAAAATCTACATTCCTAAAAATCTAAAGACTCTACCAGAAAGAATGCAGAAATTATTATCAGAGGGAGCTGAATCTGCAGTTTTGAGTAAAAAACTAGCAACATTAGATTTAAAAGCACCTATTAAGCTTGATTTATCAGCCTGCAAAGTCCATGACTATGATAAAGGTAAGGTTATTTCTGTCTTTGAAGAGCTTGAATTTAAAAGCCTAATTACAAGGCTCACTGGCTCAGGATCTGATCCATTAAAAGGCTCTTCAAACGTCATTGCGAGCGCAGCGAAGCAATCTAGTTTGGATTTAGAGATTGCCGCGTCGTCCACGACTGAAGTCGGGACTCCTCGCAATGACAGGGGGATACAAAACCAGCACACTACTGATTTAGACCAGGCTGTGGAACCAGTCCTAAAGAAGATGACAGAAGCTGGGGTACTAATAGATCTTAAGTTTTTAGAAAGATTAGGAAAAGACTTAAAAGCCAGATTATTAGGTTTAGAGAAACAAATTTACTCATTTATAGGACATGAGTTCAATCTTAACAGTCCAAAACAGCTTTCAGAGGTCTTATTTGATGAACTCCATCTGCCTGTGATCAGAAAAACGAAAACTGGAAGAAGTACAGATGAACAAACTTTAAATGAGCTCTCCTCAGCCCACCCTTCAATCCCTCTTTTATTAGAATACAGGACTCTTTTTAAACTGGTCTCAACCTACATTGATGCCCTCCCCAAATCAGTAGGTATAGACGCCCGGGTCCACTCAACCTTTAATGTAGAAGGAGCAGCTACTGGCAGACTCTCTTCAACTAACCCAAACCTGCAAAATATTCCTGTTAAAGGAGAAATGGGTGGGGAAATCAGAAAAGCTTTTATTGCCGAAGGTCAAGAGGAGGACAAGCGCAAAGCGCTTGGAGTACTCATTGCCCCTAAAGGTAAAGTTTTATTGGGTGCTGACTATTCCCAAATTGAACTAAGGATCTTAGCCCACCTTAGTGGGGATAAAAATTTAGAAAAAGCTTTTAAAGAAGGCTTGGATATCCATGCCATCACAGCCTCAAAAATCTTTAATGTCCCTTTAGACCAGATTACCAGACAGCAGAGGATGGTAGGAAAAACCATGAACTTTGCCACCCTTTATGGACAGGGCCCAAGGGCTCTCTCTCAGCAACTAAAGGTGGACTATGCTACAGCCAAGCTTTATATAGAAGAATACTTTGCCCAATTCCCCAAAGTTAGAAACTGGATGGCCAGTGTTTTAGAGTTTGGTTATAAAATGGGGTTTGTAGAAACTCTATCTGGCAGAAGAAGGTATATCCCGGAACTCCAGGCTGGCAACAGGATGCTCAAATCTTTTGGGGAGCGGGCTGCCATCAACCACCCAATCCAGGGAACTAGCGCAGACATGATCAAAAAAGCCATGGTAGAGATTGGGAGAGAGCTATCAGTCGTCAGTCGTCAGTCATCAGATAAAAAAAATCTGAAGACTGACAGCGAACAAAGTGAGCGGTCTGATAGCTGTAGACTCATTCTCCAGGTTCATGATGAGCTTCTCTTTGAATGTAACCCTAAAAATTTAGAAAAAACTGCCAAATTAATAAAAGAGAAGATGGAAAACGCCCTAAAACTTGATATTCCAGTAGTAGTTGACCTAAAATCAGGCTCAAACTGGGGTGAAATGACTCCCTTAAAAATCTAAACCACCATTTTTTTAACTTCCCTCATTTCTTTCTCAAACTTTATAAACCCACTCTTTTCTAAAATATAAAAAAGTAAAGAAACTAAAGGATATAAAAGTAGTGATAAAAGAGAGGAAAGAGATTGTAAAGTTATAAAAAATAAAATTGCCAAAAATGGTGCAATAAAATCTTTATAAGGCTCAAGCATCTTATTAAATTGGTCTTTTATTAATTTTTTGGTCAAGTCATTAGAAATTGTAGGAACTTTTGTAGCTTTTGGGGCAGGGGTAGAAACTGATAAATTATCTAAAATGGATGGGTCCAGTCCCTGCTGCTCTAGAAGCTGGGGATTAGACTTTAAAAAATCTATCTGCTCCTGGGTAATCTGGGCTAAATATTTATCACCCTTAACTAAATCTAAATTACTGGAAGGCATTGTAAATTTAAGTGTGGTGTCTATTAAACCATCAGGGATCTCAAATCCTTTTTCTTTTATAATTTTATTTATAGAAAGGTAATATCCAAAAGATAAAACTAATATTAATAATGTAGTAATAAGCTTTATTGATGGGATTAAAAGTATAGTAGGGGAGAAAGTAATATAAGTCTTTAATTTATGAGTTAGCTGGTAATACCCTGCAAAGAAAACTACTAAAACCCCAAACCCTAAAACTACTGCTAAGTTTAAATCAAATAGAAATATAGTAATAATTGAAGCTAAAATTATAAATGGAGATGCATATTTTAAATCATTTGAAAAAATTACAAATAAAACATAAAAAAAGCTTGCCAGTATTAAATAAATACAAAGATAAATTAAAGGCATTAAATTAAAACTTAATGCACTATCTATATTAAATTGCCCCAAGGACTGATATAAACTAAAAGCTAAAAATATTAAAAATAGGGGAGCAAATAAAATTTTTTTGAAAATTTTCACTAGATTATTTTACCAGTATTGTTTTATTTTAAATACTCCTGTAATATAATTTTCAATTCTTTTAAATTTGATTTTAACCTATAGTTTTAGTATAATATAGTAAATAATATGGCAATTGCAGAAGTAGAACCAAATGAATATGGAGATTTTCCAGCCAATATAGAATTTATGCCAGGTGAAAGAAGGATAAATCATAGTGGATCCAATCTTGCTGGGGTTAAAAAAACTTTAGATGAAATGATTGATAATGACCATGCTCTTATCCCAACACTTATTGATGATGAAGATGAAAAATACGTTGTAGATGGTGCTGAAGCATGCTCATTAGGTCCAGAAGGTCAGGTGGTCAGGTGGTGGAAAAGACCAAAAGAATGGATTAAAAAACACAAAAAAGAGATAATAAAAGCTGCAGAAGTGACAGCTGTTGTTGCAGGAACAACTGTAACAGTGACTGCTGTAACTTTAGATGTACTTCATCATATAAGAGAAAGAAAAATTAATAATACAAATGGAAAAAATACTAATAACTCACACTAATCCTCATCTGGATGACATTTTTGCCATCTGGCTTTTTAAAAAGTTTAATCCTGACTTTAAAGATGCAAAAGTAGAATTTATCTCTGCCTCAAGGGATGCTGCTTCTGACCAGTCAGAGGACAAAATTTATTTTGGTACAGGAGGGGGAAAATTTGATGAACACACTGAGAAAAAAGTAGGCCAGTCTGCAGGTTCTTTAGTCTGGAATGAAGTTTTAGAAAAAAATTTAGTTAAAGATGAAACTGAGATTGCTGCACTGGAAGAACTGGTTGAGTGGAATAATTTAATAGACACAGGCAAAGCTCCAACTTCTGATTTTTCTGAATATTCGCTGCAGTCAATTTTAAGGCCTCCTGCAACTGACCAGGATTCTTCTTTAAAATCATTAAAACTTGGAGAAGAAGTTTTGGACAGGTTATTTGAAGTAATTAAAAATAAAAAAATGGCCCGAAAGGATTGGGAGGGAAGGGTTGAGTTTGAATCTAAATTTGGTAAAGCAGTGGCAGTAAAATCAGAATTTATCACCAGGGCTTTTTGCAAACAAATGGGTGGGGCAGATATTTTTCTAATGTTAGACCCAAAATACAATTCAGTCCAATATTTTACCCCCAACGAAATAGACTTAGGACCAATCTATGAAGCTTTAAAAAAATTAGATCCTGATGCTTCCTGGTTTCTGCACCAATCCCACCACATGGTAATTTGTGGGAGTGGCTCAGCCCCAGAGTCCAAAACTACAATACTCTCATTTGATCAATTAATAGATGTGTTAAAAGAAATTTAGTTGACATTACTTAAAATTTTTCATTAAAATTATTAAATGCCCATTAATTCCCAAAAAGGCTTTGCCCAGGTTGTAGTTTTATTATCTATTTTTACCATAGTTTTAATTATATTTCTTTTTATTGCCTCCCAGTTAAAAATTTCCAGGGAATATGATTCTGCTACAGGTGCTGTTAAAGGAGTGCTTCTTGCCAAAGGAGGTGAAGACGGAGATGATTCTAATTCAGGCAGCGGGTCAAGAGGCAGCTCATCAGACTCTTTCAAAACTGCTGAACCTGCTAAAACTCCAGAACCAAAAGATGAGGATGAGGATGAAGATGAAGATGATGATCAAAATGAGAACCCTACTTCTATAAAATCCCCCAAACCATCCCAAACCCCTAATATAAAAATCCAAAGAGAGGGAAATAAATCAGAATCAGAATTTGAATTTTCAGATGGAGAAAAAATTAAAACTAAAGTAGAAGATGATGGCAGGTCAAGGATAGATATATATTCAGGCGGGATAAAAGTAAGGTATGAATTAAAAGATGGCAGGGTAATAATAAAAGCGGAAACAGAGGATGGGGAAGAGGTTGAGGATGAAGAGATATTTAAAATTGTTGACAGGTTAGACAAAGATGATATTAAAGTTTCAACAGCAGGTGGTAAACTATCAATAGCCAGGGGTAACTTTGGGGCCTTAAGCAGCTTCCCTCTGTCTATAGACCTTGCCACCAACCAGTTAATTGCCTCAACCTCTGCAGGGGTTAAAATTTTAACAGTCCTCCCTGACCAGGCAGTTAAAAATATGCTTGCAGCAAATGTTATCTCACAGCTTCCTGCCACCCAGTCAGCATCCCTTGCATCTGTACAGGATGCAATAACTTTGGGTGAACTAAATGGTTTGCCAGTTTACACTATTAAAGGAGTAAAAAATCAAAACTTACTTGGTTTTATCCCAATTCAGACCCAAATAACTGCAATAGTTTCAGCCCAAACAGGAAACCTTGTGCAGGAAGAGCAATCACTTCTTTCTCAAATCATAGACCTACTTTCTCCTTAATATTCTATATTCTGCTACAATTTATTCATGCAAAATTTAAAAGTAGCATTAGTTCATGATTATTTAATAGAGTTTGGTGGTGCAGAGAGGGTCTTGGAAGCTCTGCATGAAATGTATCCAGAGGCTCCAATTTTTACAGCCTTTTTGGATTTAAATGGATTGGGTCCTCACTCTGGTAGAGTTAAAAAATGGGATATAAAAACTTCCTGGTTGCAAAATTTTCCATTTGGTAGAAAATTAATTTCACCTTTTAGGATTTTTGCACCCTCAATCTTTGAAAGTTTTGATCTAAAAGATTATGACTTAGTAATTTCCTCCTGTAATACATATTTTTCAAAAGCTGTTATTACAAAACCAGAAGCTCTTCACATAAGCTACATTCACACCCCACCCAGGTATTTGTATGGATACACAACCTCTTTTAATTATAAAAAACATTGGTGGACCAGGATTGCTGGGGAGATAGCAAACCACTTTTTAAGAATTTATGATTTTGAAACTTCCCAGCGCCCTGATATTTTAGTTGCCAACTCAAAAAATGTAAGGGAGCGAATAAAGAAATTCTATAGGAGAGATGCTATAGTAATATACCCGCCTGTAGATATAAAAAAGTTTTATAAGCAGAGCTTCTCAGCTCGCTTACAGCTCGCTGATAGAAGAGACTCCACTGTGATTTATCCGCCAGTTCAGCTGGAACAAGTACAAAGTAAAAAGGAAAAAGGAAAAAATTATTTTCTTTCCCTGGGTAGACTTGTTAGAGGGAAGGGGACAGAAATTATTGTAGAAGCTGCGGTAAAGTTAAACTTACCTCTAAAAGTTGCAGGTTCAGGCCCTGAGCTAGAAAGGTTAAAAAAACTTGCTGGAAAAAGTGTAGAATTTTTGGGAGAAATAAGTGATGGGGATCTACCGGAAATTTATGCAAATGGTAAAGCTTTAATAGTTGCATCTGAAGATGAAGATTTTGGTATTACCTCAGTAGAGGCCCAAAGTGCAGGAACTCCAGTTATAGCTGTAAAAGCTGGGGGATACTTAGAATCTATCATTGAAGGCAAAACTGGTGAGTTTTTTGATAAAGCAGATGTAGATTCTCTAATAAAAGTTTTAGAAACCTTTGACTATAAAAAGTATAAATCAGAAGATCTCAAAAAAAATGCAGAAAGATTCTCCAAAGAAAAGTTTAAAAAAGAGATTAAAGACTTGATTGAAAAAAATCTCAAACAGGACTAAACTGAATATATGTCTCATCATCTTGAAATTATCGAAAAAACTCCAGGCAACCTTACAATAGTTGTAGATCCAGTAATTCTGCCAGAACAAATGATTGAAGAGTTCGAGCACCCTGAAGCAGGAGGTGCAGTGTTTACTGATGTTGAACCAGATCAGGTGATACCAGTATATCAGGCATTAATGGATGGCCGGGCAATTCCAGATACAGCAATTGCAGTAGCACCTCTTAGGCAAAAATTGCTTGCCCCATTTTCTCCACTTATGCAAGGCGCTAAATTAATCATGAGTTGGGTAAATGCTCCAACTTTAATCAAATTCCCTAGGAACTAAATTGTATAATCTTCTTATAAAAGGAGGTTTTTTCCATTACTAGAGTTTCCAGAAGTAGAAACATTAAGACTAGTTCTTACATTAAAAATTATTAAAATAAAACTAGGAGGAAGAGGAACTTACTTCTGCAGCAGCTGCCAACTCTAACCTGCGTGTTAAAACCCTTGGTCTCATATCCATAAAACCATCTTGTACAAATCCATCGGGCATCCTTAATTCGGGAGATTGGTGACCATTTGCGTCCTGATTCAGCTGAACTATTCTGGGACGCATTTCTAAATCTTTGAAAGGGATAAACTTAGGAGACTCTGGCATCAAAAAAATATATTAATACTGATATAAACTTATTGCAAGATATCAAAAAACCAACTAACATCAACTTCATGTTTTTAAAACAAATTAAACTAACAAATTTTAGAAATTACAAAAAACTTGATTTTAATTTTAAAACTCCCATCACTATTTTAAAAGGGGATAACGCCCAGGGTAAAACTAATTTTTTGGAAAGCATCTACTTTCTGGCCTCCTCTAAGTCAAACAGGTCAACACAAGATCAGGAATTAATTTTAGAAGGTGAAGATTTTTTAAGAGTAGAAGGTGTTTTAAAGGATGGTACTACCCTTGAGGTTGCCATGCAGCTTAACCAGTCAGACTTAGGAGTAAAAAAAAGAGTTAAAGTAAATGGTATCCCAAGAAGGGTTTTTGACTATTCAAGCAATTTAGTAGTTATAGAGTTTAGCCCTGAAGATATAAATTTAGTTAAAGGCTCACCCTCCTTAAGAAGGTCCCACATTGACCAGGTCCTTTCCCAAATTGATCGCTCTTATAAAAAAGCCCTTTCAAATTATGAAGGAGTAGTAATAAATAAAAACAGGCTATTAAAAAGGATTCAGGAAGGTTTTAGTAAAATTGATGAACTTTTATTTTGGACAGACCAGCAAATTTTACTGGGAAATATTTTAATAGAAAAAAGAAGATCATTTTTTGAATTCTTAAATTCCTCTGAAAGAAAGTTTGGAGATTTTAGGTTTGAATATAAACCAAATCTTGTTAGTTTGGAAAGACTAAAAGAATACCAGCAAAAAGAAATTTTTGCAGCAAGCTCCTTAATTGGTCCTCACCGCGATGACTTTACTTTTTTCCTGGAAGAAAAAGACCTCTCAAAATTTGGCTCAAGAGGGGAACAAAGGACTGCAGTTTTGGATTTAAAATTAACTCAGTTAAATTATGTGGAACAAGTTTTAAAAGATAGGCCAGTTCTTTTGCTTGATGATATCTTTTCAGAACTTGATGACTCCCATAGAAAACATGTTGCAGACCTTTCAAAACTGCAGCAGACTATAATAACTACTGTTGAATGGGATAATTATTTAAAAAAAACTTTTGGTATGGCTAATGTTTTGACTGTTGAAAACGGGCAGATAACCTTGAAAGCTGATAAGTAATCAAAACTGCCAAAAGCGTCACTAAAAGTGCATAAATTAATTTAGATAAAAGCCCAGAGCCTGGGATTCTTGGTTCAATAAACTCTTTTACAAATCCCTGTATAGTTTCATTCCAGGCCAATGCTGCCACTAGCCCAAACCCTGAAGTTGCCAAAGTCAAAAGCTGTTCCAAAAGCTCTGTATGAAACCTCTTTTCCTGGTTCTTTTCCTTTTGTTTTATTATCCGTGCCATGCTTAAAATTGTAGCATAAATTTTGCAATTGATGATTTTTTGCGGTAAATATGCAATAATCTAGCTTATGTCTCAATATTTAAAATACATCCAGACAATTTTTAAAAGTGACTTATTCTTCCCCCTGGTCTTGGTTATTGCCTACATTGGATTTTTATTTATAGTCAGGGGAATAATCCCAAGCGGAGCAGAGATCATTAATTCTTTTGCCTCACTTTATCATAAATATGGTTATGAAATTATCTTTGTGGCAGCTTTTTTAGAAAGTTTAGTTTTAGTTAACCTTTTTGTCCCTGGACAGGTTGCTATGGCACTTGGTGCCGTCTTTGCCCGCACTGGTCAAACTGAGCTTCCACTGGTAATCTTAGTAGCAGGACTGGGAGCATTCTCAGGTTATTGCTTGGATTATATTTTGGGTTATTTTGGATTTTCAGATGTAATTAAAAAGATGGGTTATTCAGATTTTTTAACTCTGGCAAAATCTAATTTAAGAAAGTTTGGCAAAAGGGGATTAATTTTAGGATTTATTCATTCAAATTTAGGATCTTTTTTATCACTAACTGCAGGTACTATAAACTTTAACTGGAAAATATTTTTGACAATTGCAATTTTAGCTACTTTTGTCTGGACATCATTTTGGGGGATACTGGTTTATTCTCTGGGTGAAGTCTTTTTGGATATCTTCAAAAGGTTTTCATTTTTACTGATTGGTCTGGCAGCAGGACTTATGCTTTTATTAAGACTTGGAAAAAATGATAAATGAAATATTAAAAATAAAAAATCATAAATACATATTAAAGATAAAAAATATTTAATCTTTGATTTGTATATTTGCTATTTAATATTTGATTTTTAATATGTTTGTACCTAAATACACGATTTCTAATTTAATACTTAAAAACATTGGGATGATAGATGCATCCAGGGAAATAGTTATGAATGCCCCGCTTATTCCTGCCTGGGAAGCAAAGTTTAGAAAAGAAGCGCTTGAGCGGACAGTCCACCACGGCACCCACCTTGAGGGAAACAGGTTAACAGAAGAAGAAGTTAAAGATGTTTTAGACGGCAAAGACATTTTTGCCAGGGACAGGGATGTCCAGGAAGTTATTAATTTAAGAAATGTATTAAAGTTTTTAGATAATGTTGCCCAGCAGCTAAGTTCAGCTAAGTCTTATGAACTAACTTTAGAAACCATGTTAGAAATTCACAGGGTAGCAACCGATAAAATTTTGCCTTCTGATGCAGTTGGGCAGTTTAGGTTAAGACAGGTAGTTATAAAAAATACTGCTACTGGACAAATCTCCTACACTCCTCCGCCTGCAGCAGAAGTTCCATACTTAGTCGAGGATTTAATTGACTGGATCAATTCGCAGGAGGCAGCAGATATGCACCCTGTTATAAAAGCTGGAATAATCCACTATGAAATATCAAGGGTCCACCCTTTTGTTGACGGCAATGGCAGGACTGCCAGGGCCCTGGCAACCTTAATTATGTTTTTGGATAACTATGACATCAGAAAGTTTTTTTCACTGGAAGAATATTTTGATGAAAACCCAATGGATTATTATTTAACCTTACAGGCAGTTTCTAATCAGTTAGTTTTGGATACCCATGAGCGGGACTTAACTCCCTGGCTTGAATATTTTGTAAAAGGGGTGGCAGTTGAGTTAAATAAGGTTAAAGAAAGAGTCCAGCGGATCTCTGCAGATACCCATGTTAAAAATAAACTTGGAGGACAAGTCCAGTTAAATGAAAGACAGATGTTAATTATGGAATATCTTCATAGGCATGGAAGTATGCAAAATAAAGATTTTAGAAAAATATTCCCGGATTTTTCAGATGACACAGTTTTAAGAGAGATAAAATTTCTGAAGCAAAAAGGTTTAGTCAGAAAAACAGGCGGTACCAAAAAAGCAACCTATGTTTTAAGATAGGGAATTTTAAGAAAGAGATAAAATCTGTACAGATCCTCGGGCAGCAACATTAATCTGGTTCCCAGCAAATGAAGCATCTCTCATTCTTTCAAAAGCCAGAGTATCCTGGCTTAAACTCATGGACTGACTTGCTAAAGTAGCATACTTATCTTTAACCGCATCAGACTCAGCAGTTCTTTCTAACAATTGTGAGTAACCAAATATAGGTGAAGCATCCTGTCTGACACTATTTTCTAAAGTTCTACATAGCAAATCTACTAAATGAGCATTATCAGTAGATTTATTGGGATCAAATGTATACTCTGTTATTTTTTGATGTTCTGATGGCTCAGGTCCCAGTTCATCACCTAAGTATATAAAGCTTCTCTCAGCACTTCTTTCAACTATAGGGATTGGTTTACCAGCCAAAGCATCTCTTCCTAACGCTACTGTTTTATCTATTGAACCAACCATTCTCTTTGCAGAGTTTATGATTTCAGAGTCAAAATCATTCTCAGGATCCAAACCCTCAGTTAAGGCTTCGATTTGTTTAGCTTTTTCACTACTATCAATCTCTAATGTATCAAGAATTAGCGCAGCAAGCTGTTTGGGTGTCACCTCCAATTCCTTTGGTTCTAAAATAGCAACTTCTGCAATCTCTGTCATCTTAAATAAGATTATACATTTTTTTCATAATTTGTAAGTAAGAATTGTTTAAAAAATAAACTTTAGTTACAATTCCAATATGACTTTTAAACAATTATCTGAATATTTTGAAAAACTGGAGAGTACTTCCTCTAGGCTTTCCCTAATTGATATTCTCTCAAAACTTTTTAAAAAAGCAGGTGCAGAAGAAATTCCTATAATCTCCTATCTTCTCCAGGGCAGAGTAGCACCTTTTTATGAGCCAATAGAGATTGGTATGGCAGAAAAATCTGTTGCCAAAGCCATGTCCAGGGTTTATGGGAAACCTTTAGAAGATATTACTAAAATGTATGGCAAAGTAGGGGACTTAGGGAGTGTTGCAGCAGACCTGGCTGGCAATAAAAAGAGTAAAGACCAATCTATCAAAGAAATTTTTGACTCCCTTTTAAAAATTGCCAAATTTTCAGGTGATGGAACAGTAGAAAATAAAATATCTGCCCTAACTAATTTACTGGAAAAGTCATCGGGAATTGAGGCAAAACATTTAGTCAGAGTCCCACTTGGTACCTCAAGGTTAGGAATAGGGGACCCAACAATTTTGGATGCCTTTGCCCTCACAAAACTTGGGGATAAGTCCAAAAGAAAACTTTTAGAGGGGGCATACAACAAAGTTTCAGACTTGGGGTTAATTGGCCAAACCCTTTGGAAAGATGGTTTAAAGGGTGTAGAAAAATTAGATGTTACAGTAGGCAGGCCTATTAGGTCGCAGCTTGCTGAAAGGCTGCCTAATGCAGAAGCTATTATAAAAAAGTTTGATGGCTCAGCCCATGTCCAGAAAAAGTTTGATGGCTTTAGGGTCCAGATCCACAAAGATGGGGATAATATCAGACTCTTTTCCAGAAATTTAGAAGAAACCACCCCAATGTTTCCAGATATTATTAAAGGGGTTATTAGTCAGGTTAAAGCCAAGACTGCAATTTTAGACTCAGAAGCCTTAGCCTTTAACCCGCAGTCAGAAGAATTCCTGCCATTCCAGGAAACAACCCAAAGAAGAAGAAAGCATGGCATAGAAGAAGCTGTTAAAAGGCTGCCCTTAAAAGCCATGGTCTTTGATGTAATGTTTTTAAATGGTAGTTCCTTAATGGATGAGCCGGTTTCAGAAAGGATAAAAGTTTTGGAAAAAGTTATTGATGGCAATGAAGTTTTAATTGCAGAACCCGGGGAAATTACAGATAAGCCGGAAAGGATCCAGGCTCTTTTTGATGAAGCTATCTCAGAAGGTTTAGAGGGTTTAATAGTTAAAAGGCCTGATTCAAAATATGAAGCAGGTGCCAGAAATTTTAACTGGGTCAAACAAAAAAGGCATTCTGCAGGTGAATTAAAAGACACAGTGGACTGTGTAATTTTAGGTTATATCTTTGGCAGAGGAAAAAGGGCAGAATTTGGTGCAGGCGCACTTTTAGTTGGAGTTTATGATAAAGATAAAGATGAATTTGTAACTGTTTCAAAAATTGGCACAGGTTTAACAGATGAAGAATGGAGGGAGATTCACAAGCGGGCAGACAAAATTAAAGTTAATAAAAAGCCTGCCAGGATAAATTCTATTATGACCCCATCTGTCTGGATTGCCCCAGAAATAGTTATAGAAATTTTAGCAGATGAAATCACAAGGTCCCCAACCCACACTGCAGGCAAAGATGAAACTGGTGTGGGCTATGCCCTGCGCTTCCCAAGGCTTGTTAAATTTAGGGAAAAAGATAAACAAGCTGAGGACGCTACAACAGTCAAAGAATTAAAAGAGATGTATAAGTTGCAGTTTAAGAAATAATTGTTAATTTATTTCAACAGCATCCTTGCAGACCCTATTTAATCCATGCTTGAATTTAATTTTGGTCTGGTTATCTATAAGACAGACTAAATATCTCTCAGGACTATCAGCAGAAGGTCTTACTATTTGATGGGCTACAGGAACCTGTTTGTCATTAAAATACCTAAGATCTATAAATACAAGCCCTCGTTTATAAAATTCAAGCAAAACCCTGTCTGGATTTTGCAAGCCTTCAAGTTCAGGCAAATCAGAAACAACTTCCCAAGCAGCAATCCTTCCCAAAATTACACCGGTGTTTTTTATCAAATTATTATAAGTATGGGTTAGTTCAGCGGATCTTCTATTATCTCCGGAAATAGCATTCGCTGCAGCCCTCTTCAATGACACTAGTGAAGCATCATTAGTCCTTTTCCAGGCCTCATCCCACCATAATTTTCTATGATATTCCTCAGCAAGCTCGTATGCACTATCCCTGGCAAAATGCCAGGATTGTCTTAAGGATTGATCATTGAAAACAAAAGGTTGGAAGGATTCTTTTAATTCAGCAAAAAAAGGCATGATCTGTGAAAGATAGTATTCGCTTTCATCAAGTGTTCTAGGAATAAACCAAGCTCGTCTCGAATTAATATCCTCTATCTCTTCAATAACCTGGCCAACCTTTGAATTATATGGTTCAGGTAATTTAATTCTTTCGGTAGTTTGAGGCATTTGCAAAAAATATCACTTAGCTTTTATTTAAGCAAGTAGTTATTGAATAAATAAGAACTATTATTGAATAATATTTTTTCAAATCCTTTAGGTTGAATTTTTAAAAGTTTAGAAATAAATTCTAAAATTGTTTTTATTTTTGCAGGTTCAGAGTTTAGAAAAGGGGAGTCTGTTTCTAAAACTAACAAATCCAGAGGGATTATTTTAACAAATTCCTGTTTTATTTTATCAGTTAAAACATCCCCATCAACTCCAATATAAATTTTGTGGGATTTTGCAAAATCTAAAACTCTTTTGTCTGGTTCACAATAATGGAAAACTGTTCTTCCTTCTAATTTTTTATCCCAACTTTCTTTTAAAACTTCTAAAGTTTCCTCAACTGCTTCTCTGTTGTGGATTATTAAAGCTTTTTTATACATAATTGCCAGCTTAATCTGCATTTTAAATATTTCCTTTTGTAATTTGATAAATTGTTTGGATACTGAATAATTGGAGTACTTGGTAATTTTATATTGGTATTTATCCATTCCTGTTTCCCCAACAGCTACAACTTTAGGGTTGCTAAATAAGTCTTCTAAATGTCTAATGTCATCCTGAACACCAACCCCGTCATCCTGAACTTGTTTCAGGATCTCTTTATAAGATTCCGAAATAAATTCGGAATGACGAGAAAGGTAGCTAAATACATGGTGGGGATGGATTCCAACAGATGCAAAAACTTCAGGATATTCTATGGAAATTTCTGCTGCTTTTTTAGAAGATTCTAAATCAGTCCCTATAGCAATAATTTTCTTAACCCCAGCTTTTTTTGCCCTCTCAATAACGTTTTTTCTGTTTTTATCAAAAGATTTAAACTGGATATGTGAATGGGTATCAAATAGCATTGGCACATATTGTACAATAATCAAATCTATGGCTTATGTAGCAGACTTACACATCCACTCCAGATTCTCCAGGGCCTGTTCATCAGCACTAAACATCCCCAATCTAGCTAAATGGGCAAAATATAAAGGTATAAGTCTAATGGGAACAGGGGATTGTCTTCACCCACTTTGGCAGGCAGAATTAAAAAAAGATTTAAAATTGGTTGATGGCAAATATCAGGTTAATGGCATAACTTTTATCCCCACAACAGAGGTTGCCTGTATTTATTCAGAGGCAGGAAGAGTTAGAAGGATCCACATTTTAATTTTCCTGCCAAACTTAGATTCTGCAGCAAAATTATCAGAAGTCTTAACAAAAAAAGGCATCAACCTGGTTTCAGATGGCAGGCCAATTATGGGAATGAGCACTAAAGCTTTGTGTGAAATAGTTTTTTCTGTAGAGCCAGAAGCCCTAATAATACCTGCCCATATCTGGACCCCCTGGTTTTCTCTATTTGGGTCGCAGTCAGGCTATGACAAATTTGCAGACTGCTTTGGAGATTTTTCTGACAAAATTTATGGCATAGAAACAGGTTTATCTTCTGAACCTGCCATGAATTGGAGAGTAAAAGACTTAGATGAAAAGGCCATACTTTCTTTTTCAGATGCCCACTCCCTGCCAAGGCTTGGACGGGAAGCCACAATAATTGGAGGGGAATGTTCATTTGAGGGTTTATCTAAGTCAGTTAAACAAAGAAAAATCATTGGTACCATAGAATTTTTCCCGGAAGAGGGAAAATACCACTACTCAGGTCACAGAAATTGTGGAGTAGTTTATGGACCAGAGGAGCTTAAAGAAAAAGGAGTAATTTGTCCCAAATGTAAAAGAAAATTAACAGTTGGAGTAATGCAAAGAGTAGAGGACCTTGCAGGAATTTCAAATGACAAATTACAAATTTCAAATGAAAATGGAGTAATTAAATCAAAAGCATTTCCTGATAAGCCTGGATTCAGAATGCTGGTTCAGCTGGAGGAAATAATTGCAGAAGCTCTAAATTCTACAGTCTCCTCCCAAAAAGTCAAAAATGAATATGAAAGACTGGTTACAACACTAGATACAGAATTAAAAATCTTAACTAAAACTCCACTTGAACAAATTGAAAAATATGCAGGAGTAAAAATTGCAGAAGGCGTTAAAAGGATTAGGAAAGGAAAACTAACTATAAAACCAGGTTTTGATAATACTTATGGAGTAGTTAAAATCTGGGATGAAAATGAGGATAAATTAAAAGAGGAGGAGCAGATGGGATTATTCTAGCTATAAAGAGCATAGAGCTCAGAGGTCAGTTATGATAAAAAGTTTTGAGGACTTAATTGTTTGGCAGAAATCTAGATTGTTAAATCAAAAGATTTATATGATAACTTCTAAGTTTCCTGCAAGTGAAAGAAGTAATCTAACCAGTCAACTAAGAAGGGCTAGTGTTTCAGTTAGTGCCAATATAGCCGAAGGTTTTGGTAGGTATCATTCACAAGAAAGCATGCAATTTTATAGAACAGCGCGTGGATCTTTACTAGAAATAAGAAGCCATTTGTACATTTGTTTGGATCAAAAGTATATGGATAAAGTTCAATTAAATGAAGCAATTTCCTTAATTGAAGAAGTTAGTAAAATGTTAAGTGGCTTGATAAAGCAAACAAAAAATTATAGATTAAATAAACTGAGCTCAGATAACTAAGCTCTAATAACTTATTATGAAATTAGTTGTAGGTCTTGGAAACCCAGGGGAAAAATATCTTAACACCAGGCATAATTTAGGCTTTGATGTTTTGGATGAGTTTAAAAGAAAAAAAGAACTTGGGGAGTGGGTCCTAGATAATAAATTTAAAGCAGAAGTGATAAAGACTCAATTAACAATTAACAATAAACAATTAACAATTATTCTTGCTCGTCCCCAAACTTTTATGAACCAGTCAGGCCTTTGCGTTGCCACATTAGCAAAATTTTACAAAATAAAACCAGAAGATATTATTATTATCCATGATGAGTTGGATATTGTTTTAGGACATTTAAAAATCAGGGTAGGGGGTTCAGATGCAGGACATCATGGTATAGAGTCTATAATAACCCACCTGGGCAGTGAAAATTTTGTCAGGGTAAGGCTTGGAATTGGAAATTTAAAATCCCAATCAGGGGAACACAAGCATAGAGCATTTAATGCAGAGCACTTTGTTACAGAAGATTTTTTGCCAAATGAAAAATCAAAAGCAAAAGCTTTAATTAAAAAAGGGGTTAAAGCACTGGAAACAATTTTAGAAAAAGGTGTAGAAAAAGCCCAAAACCAGTATAATCAGCAGTAATGAATAACCTAACTATGGAAAAGAAAATAATTATTGGAGCAGTTGTTTTAATGCTTATTGGTTTAGGTTTTTTTATCTTTAATGAAACTAAACCAAAACCAGGTACCCAGCTTGAGGATTTAGGCAGGACCCATGTCCCAATTGGGACTGTAGTTGAATATAATTCAAACCCGCCAACTTCTGGAAACCACTATGAGGAATGGGTAAGGGCTGGAGTGTATGATAGGCCCCAGGATGACGGGCATTTAATCCACTCATTAGAACATGGCTATGTCATCATTTCTTACAACTGTGCTTTTGGAAAATCCTCATCCCCTTTGGGTCCACTTGAGAAAAAAACTAATACAGAAGACTCAACTCAATCAGCAATGTTAACCAGTGACTTCACATCAGATGAATGCAATGAGTTAGTAAAAAATCTAACTTCAATCTATGATGGCAAAGGCAAAAGAAAATTAATTTTAGTCCCAAGACCCCAGCTTGATTCTAAAATTGCCCTAACATCCTGGAGGTATATAGATAAGTTTAATGATTTTGATAAAGCCAGGATTGAAAAATTCATAGATGCCCACAGGGACCATGGTCCAGAGCAGACCATGGAATGATATTTATGCTATCCTAATTGATAGTGTTCAAATCCATCCTTCACATTAAGCAATTTAGATACCTGGGGGCATTTTACTTACATTCCCTAATTAGATTCTTTACTGTGGGAATCTTTCAGATCTTTAGTGGTATATATGTCTATCAAATTTTACTCAAGCAAGGATTGAGTGCAAACCAATCTCTCTCTACAACTGCCCTAGTCATCGCTCTCCTTCACCTAGTTCAAGCAGTAGCAATCCCTTTGGCCATCTGGATTATTTCCAAAAAGGGATTAAGATTTTCAGTTTTTTGGGGAAATATTTTTTTAATTCTATTTTTAATAACTTTAAACCTTGCCCAATTTGACATGATCTTTTTAATCATCGCATCAATACTGGGGGGTATTGAACTAGGGTTCTATTGGATGGCCTATCATATCTTTTTTGTAGAGTTAACAGATGACAAGAAACAGGGTGAGGAAGTTGCTATCTCTTCATCACTCTCTGCAATTGCTCTGGTTGGGGCACCCGCTTTTGGAGGGCTGCTCATTAGCTACTATGGTTATAACGTACTATTTCTTGCCATGATAGTTTTAGTCTTTATTGCCATAATCCCGCTTAAATATCTTCCCAAACAAGAAGATAGGATGTCTATAAGTATTTGGAAAACTGCATTAGCACTTTCTCCAAAAAAAGAAGCCAAAAGTTACCTTGCCTTAACTGGACAAACCGCTGATCAGCTAACTTCAGAAATTTTCTGGCCTATTTTTGCCATTACTTTGGTGTCAGGAATAATTGGTATTGGTTTTATGGGATCATTAATTGCATTATTTGCGACCATATCTACTTTATTAACAGGCTATATTATTGACAGATTTGGACCAAAAAAGATAATAAAAATTATCTCATCCCTTGATGCTATATCTGGCCTGACTAGAAGCTTTGTTACAACCCCCATGCATGTTTTCTTAAGTTCAATAGTAACTTCAGTTACCAACCAGGGTCAGTTTATAACCTTAGATACCATAGTCTATGAACGGGCTAGACATGAAGATGTTATGTCAATAATTACTCAAAGAGAAGTAGCAGCATCTTTAGGAAGGGTTATTTTCTTAATACCCTTAGGAATTCTTTTTTGGTTTGGGATGCCTTTCCCAATGCTTTTTGTTATCACAGCGGTATTTGCCCTTACCACCAGATTTTATCCTTACGTTACTCCAAAAGATAAAAGTTATGCAGCCTGAAGTTTTAAAAGTTTTAGACTGTTTTCCATCAAACTAACAATTGTTTCTGGACTTTTATAATAACTGCACTTCTTTCACTAACTCCCAGACTTTACCCATCAATACTGGAAAAATCTAGCGCAGAATAAGCTCTTCGCCTAAAAACTCTAATCTCAATGGATTTATAACAACTTTTCTTTCACCCTTTTTTATAAAACCTGCATCCCAGGCTTTAATTTTATTTCGAGCGAAGCGAGAAAGAACTTGTTCATTCTTCTTGAAAATTTGCAAAACTTTTTGCACTTGAGATGGGGGCACAAAAACCGCAAAGCCTGCACCCATATTATATGTTTCATACATATCTTTATCAGAAGAGTTTGTATGTCTTTGAATAAATTCAAAGACTGGCTGGGGTTTTGGAACAAAATCTACAATATATGAAAAATTCCTTTTAGATCTCATTAATTTTCTCCATCCATGGCCAGTTATGTGGACTGCATAATGAACCTCTGTATTAACAATTAGATCCTCAACAAGTTTTGAATAAATGATAGAAGGAGTCAGTAAAGCTTCTCCATAACCTGTTCCATCTGAAAGTTTTGTTTTGTACCCTTTAGGCAATCTTTTTAAAAGCTCTTTTCTTAAAAGCGTTATTCCATTTGTATGGACTCCGCTGCTTTCAAAAACAATTATTCTGTCGCCATCTTTTAATTTTTCCTCAGATAAAACTTTAGAGGAGGGAATAATAATCCCTGTTGCAGATCCTGATAAAAGTGACCTTCCTGGATAGATAATATCCCTGTCAGTCCCTGATTCACCACCACCCCAAGCACATCCTGCTAAATTACATGCATATGCAGTCCCATCCATTAATGCTTTAATCTTTTCCTGTTCTAAATACCACTCATTTGGAAAGGCCCCAATGTGAAGCATAAAACTTAAAGGGAATGCCCCGCAGGTTGAAAGGTCATTAACAATAGTTGCTACATTATCAATCCCAATGGAAAAATAAAAACTTTCTCTATAAATTTTTTGAAGTTCATCTGCAATCATATTTTTTGTCCCAATAGATTCTTCAACATGGGCAAATTCAAAATCTACTGGTTTTTTAGATGCAAATTTAATTCTATATGCACTCTCACCTCTACTATTATCCTGGTCCAATACCTCAATCCCATATTTAGAAAATCTCTTTAAATTTTTTCTGGTTTTTCTGGTAGCAGCAAGTGCAATCAGTTTATAAGGATCTTTTAATTTATAGTTATCCCCAGACTGTTCATAGTGTAATTTCTTCATCCAATTTTTTTTAAACTATCTCTGATCCTTTTTTCTATTGGGTAATCAAATGTTTTAAATTTCTTCCCTGTAATTTTTTCATAGATCCCAATGTACCTTTGGCTCATTTTAACTAAAAAATCATCAGGCATTTTTGGAGGTTTTCCCTCCCCACTATATCCTTTTTCTTTAAACCAGATCCTTAAAATTTCTTTATCATAACTTTCAGGCTCTAATCCTTTTTTTAACCTGTCTTTGTAACTTTTCTTAACCCAAAATCTTGAAGAATCAGGTGTATGGACTTCATCAATAAGCATTAGTTTTCCATTGAAAAGTCCAAACTCATATTTAGTATCTGCAAGTATTATTCCAGCCCTGTCACAAATTTTACTGCCTCTTTCAAAAAGCTCCACTGCAGCTTTTTTCATTTGTGTCCAAAGTTTTTTTGAAACTATCTTTTTTTCTAAAATTTCTTTTTCTGTTAATCTTTCATCATGGCCGCTCTCTGCTTTTGTAGTTGGAGTAATAACAGGGGAGGGGAGTTTCTGGTTTTTCTTAAGCCCGTCAGGAAATTTAATTCCATAAATAACCCGCTCACCTTTTTCATAAGATCCCCAGATGGAAGTATCTGTAACTCCTGTAATATAGCCTCTGACGACCATTTCAATTGGGATGATCTGACAATTTTTGACAACTATTACATTATAATAGAGGTTGCAGACCCAGTGGTTATCTATAATATCTTTTGTCTTATCAAACCAAAAAGCAGACAATAAATTTAAGACAGCTCCTTTATAGGGGATATGTCCTAAAACCCGATCAAAAGCAGACTGCCTGTCTGTTGTAATAATTATTCTTTTAGTGCGCAAGCGCGAGCTTTGCTCATCAGCCAATACATAATAATCCCTTACTTTACCCTGGTGTTTTTCTCCCAGGTTTGGGATATTAACTGTTTTTAAAATATTAGGGATAGCTTTTAAAATTTTATTTTTACTAACCATTGGCCTTTTCTTTTTCTTCCAGGAATTTCTTATAGCCTATTTTTTTTAATTTATCATTTTTTAAAATTATTTGTTCTTTTAAATTCTTTTTAAATTCTAATAACTTTTTAATTAAACTTTTATCACTAACTGCTAATATTTCAATAGCTAAAATTCCTGCATTTCTTGCTCCATCTATAGAAACTGTCGCAACTGGAATTCCGGGTGGCATTTGGACAATAGAAAGCAGTGAATCAAGCCCATCCAAAGTTTTCCCCTTAATTGGAACACCAATTACTGGCAAAGGGCAGTGGGCTGCAGCAACCCCTGCCAGATGGGCAGCCCCTCCAGCTGCTGCAATAATTACCTTTAGCCCTTTTAAATTTGCACCTTTTGCATATTCTGTAACTAAATCAGGTGCCCTATGCGCTGATAGAACTTTTATTTCAAATGGAATGTTAAACTCTTCTAAAACCTTACAAGCATCTGCCATAACAGGTAAATCAGAATCAGACCCCATTATTATCCCAACTAAACTTTTACTCATTAAGATTTTTTACAACTTTCTTATTATTTTAACAAGCCTTAATGCTCTTTTAGGTGCATCTCCAATGTGTCCTCTTACATCAAGTAAATTTTCAATCTCACTTGATTTTAAGTACCTCAGTAAATATGCATCCTTTAATAGCATTTCTATCATTGGATTAATTTCTCCATCTTGTATCCTCCCCCATGATTTCATAGAAAGCTCTCTTAAGTGTTCATGTACCTCTTGTCTGTCAGCTCCTTTTTTTACAGCTTCTATAATTACTGATTCAACAGCAGAAAATGGGGCATAAAGATCTAAATTAGATTTAATCTTTTTTTCATTTATTAATATTCCTAAAATTATTTTTTGGGAAGTTTTTAATATTTCATCTGCAACTAAAAAAGCCTCAGGTAAAATAACTCTCTTATTGGCAGAATCATCTAAGGTCCTCTCAAGTAGGGAATTGGAGGCATTTTCTGCTAATACTGGAGGTAAATTATTAATATATCTTGCCAGGGAACAAATCTTTTCTGAGTTTAATGGGTTTTTCTTAAACGGCATAGCAGAAGACCCTACCTGGTTTTTAGAAAATGGTTCCTGCCATTCCCCAAACCCAGGGGACTGCATAATTCTTAAATCAAAAGCAAACTTTGCAAGAGACGAGGAGATAGAATTTAAAACTGTCAAAATTAAATAATCAAATTTTCTGGGATAAACCTGACTGGATATTTCTACTGCCTCTAAATCTAAAAGTGCTAAAAATCTTTTTTCTAATTGGTCAGCTGAAGTTTTTTTGCCATAAAGTAAGCTTGTATAACTTGCTCCTGTCCCAACTGCCCCTTTTAAACCCTTACCTTTGATTGTTTTGCAAATGTAATCCAAGAAATCTAAATCTATCAAAAGATCCTGGGCATAAAAAGCAAACCTGTATCCTAAAGTTGTTGGTTCTGCAGGCTGAAGGTGGGTATAGCCCATACATGAAAGTTCTGAGTATTTTTCTATTTTTTCTCCAAATATTTTGATCACCTGAACTAATTTCTCTCTTACCAGCTCTAGAGCTTGTTTGTCTCTTAAAATCTCTGCATTGTCACCAATATCCTGGCTGGTTGCACCAAGATGAATTTTTTTACCACCAATTTTTGCTTTTTCTGCAAATTCTCTAATTGCTGAAACTACATCATGATTGGTTTCTTTTTCTATTTCTAATATTCTTTCAATATCTAAATTTTTTTGATTCTTTTCCAAATCATTAAGTTCTTGTTTTGTAATTAATCCCGCCTCATATTGGGCTTTTGCCAAAGAAACCCAAATCTTTCTCCAGGTTAAAAACTTATTTTCATCACTAAAAATTTCTCTCATCTCTTTTGATCCATATCTCCAGGAAAAAGGGGATTGGTAAGTTTTAAAATCATTCATAATATTGTGTTTCTTGTCATCCCGAACTATGTGAAGGATATATTCTTCGTTTCACTCAGAATGACATGGTTAAGTTATAATCTCCTTTAATCTATCTATTTCAATTGCTCTTTTTATTTCCATTGCTATCCTTTTACCAACAGAAATTGGTTCACCATATAAATAACCAGAGTAGGGGGTGGCAGAGATCCCGGGACTGCCAGGCATTCTTGGGGAAACATCAAAAACCACAATTTCTTTTTTTGGAGGTCCTGGAAGTATTGCAGCTTGCAGTGCAAATGGTCCAATAACCCCAGGGGGATAAAGTTTTTGACTGGTCTTTACAAATCTTTCACCTATCTCAAAAATCTGCTCAAGCATAGATTCTAAAACTGTCACTGCAATATGTCCTGCCTCTTCATATTTAACATCTAATTTTTCTATAATCTTCAGTTGATGATCTACAGGAATTCTAAGTATTCCATCTAAGTTTGTTTGTCTTCTTGTGTCAGTTCCCAAAAGCTCTAATCTTTTATCAATAGGTGAATAAAAAAAGTTAAAATTAACTTGTACCCCTGTAATAAATTCTTCAATGACAGCATTTTTTAACTGCACACTGGTAAAAACTTTATTTTTTAACCTTTGCTCAACTTGGTTTTGATAATCTTTATAACTATCTATTAAAAAAAAGGCCCTCTCAAATCCTCTGATGCTTTCTAAAACTTTAACTATACAAAGCCTGTCAATTTTTTTAGGATCTTTAAATCTTTTAGGGGTTCTTATTTTTGCCTTATCCAAAAGATCATATTGGTTTGGTTTAGCAGACCTTTCTTCAATTTTTAATAAAAACTTATTCCCAAAAATTGGAATATTAAACTTTTTTTCAATTGAGGAGTAATCAAAATCCAGATAAACCTCAAAAGACCTGTTTGGAATAAAAATTGAATTACTTTTTTTTAACTTCTCTTGAATCTCTTTGTATAAAATATCAGAAAACTTATTTAATACTACTACCTCATCAATACATCCCAAATTAGCATGTGTTTTATAATATTTTGCATAAGTTTTTTCTCTACCTTTTTGGGCCACAACTAAAGTTTCAAACCCTTCATCTTTGGCCCCTCTGCATATATCAAGTGCACTATGCGATCCAATTGTTGCAACTGTATAATTCATCAATTTAAAACCTGAGACAATTTATTCTTCTTTTTTGCAATTTTTATCTCTCTGGCAATTCTTCTGCCAGTACTCATAGGTTCATCATATGTAAGCCAGGAATATGGGGACCCTTCAATAAATAAATTAGTCCCTGCAACAATCCTACAGGATATCTCCATTGCAAAAAATTCAGAATCCTCTGTTATGACAGTCTCTAAACAAAATGGTCCCCAAAGACCTCTTTTATCAATCAGCTCTTTTGATGCTTTGATAATCCGCTCACCCATATCGTAAGCTTCATGCAATAAAGACTCTCTCAAAATTAGCGGGCTGTTTCCCACAACTACATAGCTTGGTTCAATTTTAAGACCAACCTGCCCTCTCAGGGGAATCCTGCCCAAAGAATCAACATTTGTTTCATATCTTCTGTCCATGCTTAATATCTCAAGCTCACTGGTCAATGGAGAATAAAAATAATGTATATATAAAGTTACTCCAATTACATACTCCTGGATAACATAATGTTTGGCTTTAAAGTTTCCCATTTTTTTCTTAAAATCATTTTTTGATTTAGCATAAAAATAACCCTTGCCACCGGCAGCTCCATAAGATTTAACAATTACAGGATAAGAAATATTTTCAACATCTTCAAATTGGGCCGGGACATTAATATCTGCATTTTTCAACCACTGTCTTTGTTTTTCCCTATGTGCTTCAAAGTCCAATACTGATTTATTCCCAAAATATGGCAAAGACATTCTCTTATTTATCTCAAGCCCTAAGTGGGCAACAAAAGATCCATGGGGAACAAGTATGCAATTTTTGTTTCTTAATTTTTTTTCAATACTTTCAAAATCTGAATATTCAGGTATTGATAAAATTTCATCAATAAATTTAAATCTTTTATAAAAATGGGCTTTCTCAGTTGTTGTTACAACTAAAGTTTTAAAACCTTCATCTTTTGCCCCTTTAAGAATTTGTAGTGCAGAATGTGATCCCAGAGTAACTATCGTTAATTTGCCATTTAACATTCATTATTATATAACTTAAACTTAAATATTTGTCCATAGTTTCAATAACTTGAAAATAATTTTTTAGATTGGTAAACTTCTTAAGGTTTTAAAATATGAGCGCAGAAGTAATTGCAGTAAATGGAGGTAAATGGGGAGACGAGGGTAAAGGAAAAATTGTTGATCATTTTGCACAATCCGCAGATGTAGTTATCAGGGCACAAGGCGGTGATAACGCAGGCCATACAATAAAAAATGGGACTGGAAAATTTGTTCTTCATCAAGTCCCTTCAGGTATTTTTAATCCAGATTGTTTAAATATTATTGGCACAGGAACTGTTTTCAATCCAGTTAGTTTTATTAATGAAATAGCTGATCTGCAAGAAAAAGGTGTTGATGTCTCAAATATTAGAATAAGCAACCGTGCTGCTCTTGTCCTTCCAGTGCATATCATTGAAGATAAATTAAGAGAAGGACAAAGAGAAAATGGAGGAATTGGAACAACAAACAGAGGGATTGGTCCTGCATACACAGACAGAACAAGCAGGGATGGGTTATCAGTTGCTGATATTAATGACTTGGATACATTCATGGGAAAACTTAAACCTCTCCTTAAAAGAAAGCGAGATTCTTATCCGGGTGCAGATAATCCCCAGTTGCATACAGATTATTATGAAGATTTAAGGGGGCAATGGTTTCTTGAATTAGAAGAATATATTACAGATTCTCAAGCTTTAATAAATAAATATTTAAGCCATGATTCAAAAATAGTAATTGAAGGAGCACAGGGCACACTTTTGGACAAAGATTATGGAACACTGCCATATGTAACTTCTTCCTCAACAACAATTGGAGGATTACTGCAGGGTGCAGGAATTCCGCCATCTGCACTAACTCAGGCAATTGGTGTATTCAAAGCATATGATTCAAGAGTTGGAAACGGCGGTTTTCCAACAGAGTTAAAAGGTGAAGAAGGAGATAGGCTTAGAGAGCTGGGTCATGAATATGGAGCAACAACTAATAGACCAAGAAGAGTTGGCTGGTTTGACGGTGTTGCAGCTTTATACTCCAGTCAGTTAAATGGTTACACTGATATTGCTCTAACAAGGCTTGATACACTGTCAGAATTTGGGAAAGCCCAAATCAATTATGGATATCAGCTTGATGGTGAACAAACAGATATATTTCCAGCAAATGATAATGATGCCCTGGAAAAATGTATCCCCTGCAACATTTCTAAGTTTAAGATGGAGGATATATCTTGGGTTAGAAAATTTAAAGATTTACCATTAGAGGCACAATTTTACTGCAATAGAATATCCCAGATAACTGATACCAGAATAAGCTTAATTGGGATTGGTGAAGGAAGAGAAGATTTAATTATAATTTAATTTATATTTTTAAGTATGAATTTAACCCTTTCTTTTATAGTTCCCTCTGGAACTTTTATCACTGACATATTAAGTCCTCGGTAAGTTTTTTCTAGTAATTTTTCTATTTCTCTAGATTCTTCAGCACTCTCATTTCTTGCATAATCCTCATAATATTTTATTAGTTCCAACAAAAATACTTTTTTATAACTAGATTTTTTTAGGGCTTTTTTTAACAATTTATCAACAGGAATCTTATGAAACCAGCAGTATGCTAAAGTATCAGGAATCCCTCTGTCAAAGAATATTAACTCTTCTTTGGAAAGTTTTTTTTCTAAAGTAATCTTCATCTCCAGAACTTTTTTTTGAAATTTACCCTCGTCTCTTCTAATTTGTCCTAATGTTTTACCCTTATATAATTCTTGATCAATTAATTCACGCGCTTGTTCATGGATAACTCTGTAACCTTTGCCCCCCAATAATTTAATTAGTGTTGTCTTGCCGGAACTTGGTCCGCCAGTAATTACATACCAGTTATTCATTATTTAATAAATAAAAGCTTCGGCAATAGGCATTCCTACTTGAAGATAGGTTTGGTGCGATTTAAGAGCATACGCTGGATCGCACCAATCATCAAAGGCAAACTGATTATTATAAAGGTGCTGCCATGCTAAACTACCAAACTGACCATAACTTACTCCAGAATTTTCTGCTAACATCCCATCTTTTTGTGGATCATCTCCAAAGTAAACTATTCTGTCTCTTATTGCAGAAGCATAATTAATATCAAAGTGGCAATCTGTAAGCGCTTGCATTCTTAACCACTCATGGTGTGCAAGAGCAAATGGAAATACACCAGGTTTAACTCTTCTATTTAGCTGCTGAGGATATTTCTTTGCCCGTATATCATCATCAGTTACTAAAATATTCGGGCAATCAATTCCCCAAACAGAAAAAGTTTTTCTGATAAAATTTTCATGTCCCGAAGAAATAATAGCTGTATCAATCCTAAAATCGCTTTGGCTATTAATCGTTGTGACAGTTTCCCAGAATTCTAAAAATCCGTTAGTCGGCTGTGGCCATATCCTACTATCCGGAAATTTTTGGCCAACTTCAGAAAGAAGATATAATAATTTAGTTCGAACAAATAGCTCTGTTAAAACCTGATCTAAAGGCCTAAGGTTAAGATCTAAGGGAATACCTTTATCTTTTGGGACCTGTCCATTTAGACTCTCAGCTTTTGTTCTGAGAAACTCTAAGGCGCAATCTTTTAAAGTTTCACTGCATTCTTGTGTCAATAGTTGATGCACAAGTTCCAAAGGTGCTCTATTCTGTAATCCTTGCAGTTTATTTTTATAAATTGTCAAACCTTTTTCTCCAAAAATATCTTTAACCACATAATCATGCACTTCTAAAACTCCAAGGTTGTTTGGACTTGGAACAAATGTTTGGGCAATTGTATTATCAAAATCAAAAGCTAATAAATACCTTTCCATTATTTAAAATAATTCACTGCATTTTTAAAAATTTGCAATCCTGGTCCAAATTTTGGAATTGGTTTTCCCTCTCTTTTAAATTTTTCCTTTAAATATGTCCAGTGGGGGAATTGGGTAAAAAACATAGCTCTCTCAGGATGGGGCATTAACCCTAAGATCTTTCCTGATTCATCTGTAATCCCTGCAATATCCTCTAAAGACCCATTTGGATTTGGGTCTAGATTCTGCAACTCACAAATCTCCCTCAAAGTATAGCGGAAAACTACTTGTTTATTTTCATTCAATTTTTTTAAAACCTTATCACTTGCATAAAACTTTCCTTCTCCATGGGCAATAGGTGCAAAAAAATCAGGAAGATTTTTTACCCATGGAGAACTACACTCTTCAACTTTTAAATCCACCCATCTGACAGTATAGCGGGCATTATCATTATGTAAAAGTGCCACTTGTCTATCCCCATAATTCTTACCAAGTGCGGGCAGTAATCCTAAATTAACTATAATTTGAAAACCATTACAGATCCCAATAACTAATTTATCCCCTTTTATAAACTTATCTATTTTTTCCCATAAATGATTTCTTAATTTATTAGCATAGGCATTCCCAGAACCTGTATCATCCCCATAGGAAAATCCCCCGGGAAAAGCTAACACCTGAAACTGCTCTAATTTTTTTGAGCCATCTATTAAATCATTAATATGAACAATCTCAGCTTTACCTCCAGCTTCATCAAATGCAAACTTTGTTTCCTCCTCGCAATTTAATCCATATCCTGAAAATACTAGAACCTTTGGCTTACTCATTTTTAAAAACTTCTAAAACTATCTTTATATAATTTTTCTGCAGATTTTAGATTTGTTTCTTGTCCCTTTATTGATAATTTATCTCCTTGGATGGTTCCTATCTGTTTAAATGGCAAACCTTTAAATAACTTTTCAAATTGTATTTTTAAATCAGGATTAATTGTTACAATAATTCTTCCAGAAGATAAATTATTCAAAGTATTATTATCATTTAATTCCAATCCTAAATTTCCTGAAAGAAACATTTTAATTAATGCTTCCTTTAATCCACCTCTTGTAATGCTTATTCCAGATGAGATCAACCCGTTATCTGCTGCCTGATGATATATTTGATAAATTCTTTGATTTATTTTGGGATTAACTTTAGGAAGTAATTCTTTGGGATGTTCCCCCAGTAAATAAATTAAATCACCAGAAAATTTTGGATCAATTGATACAGCTTTTTCTATATCCTCAACTATTCCTATAGATGAAATTAAAAGGGTAGGGAGGACTGAAATTTTAACTGGCCTGCCTTTTTCATTAAATCCATTAAAATCATTAAACATACTATCTTTTCCAGAAATAAAAGGCGTATTGTAAAAAGTTGCCAAATCAAAACACCCTTTTAAAGACTCCTTTAACTGCCACAGCCTCTCAGGGTCATTTGAGCTGCACCAGCAAAAATTATCTAAAAGTGCAATCTTTTGCGGATTTGCCCCTACAACAACTAAATTCCTGACTGCCTCATCAATGCAGTAGGAAGCCATTAAATATGGATTAATATCAGTAAGTTCAGGATATAAAGCCTGGGATATTGCTACTCCTTTATTTGAATTAAATATTGGTTTAATAATTGATGCATCTGCATTAACCCTGCCTCTTCCCTGCAAAGGTTTTAAGACAGATGATCCTTGTACTTCATGGTCATATTGATTTGAAACAAATTCAAAGCTTGAATAATTTAAGTTGTTAACAACGAGCTTCTTTTTTAAAAGTTTAGGTTTTTTAGTCTTCAGATTTCTTTTTGGCAAACCATTATGTAAAAATTCTAAATCCAAATCCACTTTCAGTTTATTTTTAAATCTGACCTGACATTTTCCTGAATTAGTAAACTTTCCAATTACAGTTGCCTCCACCCCTCTTTTTTTCATTAAATCTAAAAACCTTTCTAAATTTTTCTTAGGGACTGAAAGTGTCATTCTTTCCTGAGATTCAGAAATCCAAATCTGCCAGGGGTCAAGACCTGGATATTTTAAAGGTACTTTCTCCAAATTTACCTCACATCCATTAGATTCTTTGGCCATTTCTGAAACAGAACAAGAAAGTCCACCAGCCCCATTATCAGTAATGGAGTTATATAAATTTAGATCCCTTGCCTCTTTAACTATTGCATTAGAAAATTTCTTTTGGGTAATTGGGTCACCAATCTGGACAGCTGATGCAGGAGAACCTGAAGACAATGCCTCTGAAGAGAAAGTTGCTCCATGAATCCCATCAAGTCCAACTCTTCCTCCCACCATAACTATGTAGTCTCCATTTTCTGCTTTTTTTAAATGAGAAATTCTTTTCCCAGCTTTTTTTGGAATAATCCCCAAAGTCCCGCAAAAAACCAATGGCTTACCCTTATAGCTTTTATCAAAATATAAAAACCCCTGGGGAGTTGGAATTCCAGACTGGTTGCCTCCGGCATTAATCCCTGCAATTACCCCATCCAAGATTCTTCTGGGTGAAAGCATTTTTTGTGTTAATTTAGAGTCCTTGAAAAGGGAAGACGTGTCAGAGGGGTCTGCAAAACAAAATCCATAAACATTAGCAACAGGTTTTGCTCCCAGTCCAAACCCAATTGTGTCCCTATTAACCCCACCAATCCCGGTTATAGCCCCGCCAAATGGGTCCAAAGCAGAGGGACTATTGTGGGTTTCAACCTTATGGGTAATTAGAAAATCCTTATCAAATTCAATTGCACCAGAGTTATCAGTAAATACAGAAACACAAAAATCTTTTTTTCCTAACTTTTTTCTAATCTTCTCAGTTGCTCCCTTAATAAATGTTTTATACAAACCATCTTTAATATCATCAATTGGATCTGCAAAAATTGTATGCTTACAATGCTCAGACCAAGTTTGGGCTAAAGATTCAATTTCTATATCTTTAGGATTTCTTTTAAGTTTCTTAAAATACCCTTGGATGGTTTTCATATATTGCAGATCCAGCGCCAGTGGTCCCCTTCTTGTTCCATCCTCATTTTCAATCCCACTTTTACCAATTTTAATTAGATCCTCATCTGTGATATTCAAATTAACTTCACAGACTTTAACTTCATGGTTTAATTTAACCTCAGGGACAACTTGATCCATCCCGCTATCTTTAATAAACTGATCTCTTTTTTTTATTGAAACTCTTTGGATTAAAGGATTAAATAAACTCTCTGTAATTTGAATTATCTCTAGTTTTGATATCTTCCCGTTTATAAATATAAGTCTTGAGGTATATACTCTATCACCATCTCTAAGTTTATCCTTAAAAAAATCTTCAATTATTTCTTTTGTAGTATTTGCCACATTGTCAGTAACTCCGGGTAAAAATCCTATTTCTACTGCCCAGCTAAAATTGGGCAGTGCAGAGTCTGTATTAATGTTAAATTTTTGCGATACGGGATTTGTTAAAAGTTGTCCAATCTCTTTCAGCTGTTTTTTTGAAAAATCTTTTTCAATTGTATAAACATCAGCAATTGAAATATCCAAAATATTTTTAAAACCAAAAGAATCTAATCTTTCTTTTAGTACCCTGGCCCTGGTGTCTAATACCTTTGAGGTAACCTCGATTCTTACAACCATTAATCTATTTGTATTTCTCTACAAGCTCTAATACATTTTCCATAAGTGCAATAATTGTCATGGGACCAACTCCTCCAGGGACTGGAGTAATCCTAGAAGCTTTTTTAGAAACACTTTCAAAATCTGCATCTCCTACAACCTTATCTCCAACTTTTTCTGCTCCAATATCCACAACCACAACTCCTTTTGAAACCATATCTCCTGTTAATATCCCGGGTTTTCCTACGGCACTTACTATAATATCTGCCTTTCTAGTTTTTTCAACCAAGTCTTCTGTTTTACTATTGCACACTATAACTTTGGCCCCATATTCCTCAAGTAATCTTCCCATTGGTTTTCCAACCAGTTCACTTGCTCCCAACACTACTGCATTTTTACCCTTAACTTCAACTCCTTCATCAAGTAGAATCTGCATAGAAGCCTTTGCAGCAGCAGGAGGTACTAGTCTTTTTGAAGTTAATCCATCAATATCTTTTTTTGGATCTATTAATTCAATTATCTCTTTGGGATCTAGACCTATTAAAAACTCCTTTGGCATTGGCAGCTGGATCATTATTCCTGCAATCTTTGGGTCTTTATTTAATTCATAAATTTTTTTTACAATTTCTGAAACTGGAGTATCTACAGAAAACTCAATAGGTTCAAACTCGATCCCTACCTCTAAAGCTTTTTTCTGTTTCATTGATGTATATAAAACTGATGGGGGATCGCTGCCAATTAAAATACTAACTACTTTTGGGGTAAATTTTAAACTTGATAATTTTTTCTTTAATTTAGCTTCTCTCGATTTTGCTAGTTTTCTTCCATCTAAAATCTTAGAATTCATCTGTCAATTTTAACTTTTAACATTAAGCCTTTCAACATCCCTGTACCCGATATCTGTTCTGTAATGTAAATTATTTCCTTCAATAAATATTTGACTCATTGCTCCATATGCTTTTTCTCTTGCTTCAATTACATCCTTACCCTCAGCAACTACATAAAAAAGTCTTCCCCCGGCTGCCAAATAATTTTTCCCATCTTTTTTTATTCCAGCACTGTAAAGTTTTAAATCTTTTGGGATCTTATTAAGTCCAAAAATTCTCTTACCTTTAACTTCAGAATAATCTGCAGGGTATCCTTTAGAACATCCTGCAACAGCAATCCTTGATTTATTATCTAACTCAATTTTTAATCTCTTTAACTTTTTAAATATTATTGCCTCTGCCACTGAGACAAAATCATTTTTAATCCCAGGAATTAAAACTTCTGCTTCAGGATCTCCCCATCTTGCATTAAACTCAATAATCTTAATTTGTTCATTAACTAATATCCCTCCCATATATAAAATCCCTTGGTATAGTCTTCCTTCCTTTCTCAAGCCTTCAAAAGTGTTATTAAATATTTTTGATATCTGATCTTTAATCTTTGATTTGGAAAGCACAAGCGGAGGGCTACTGCATCCCATGCCTCCTGTATTCTCACCATCATCAAAATTATTAACTCTCTTATAGTCCTGGGCAAATCCTACAACTTTAAAACTTTCTCCATCAGAAATTGCAAATGCAGAAAACTCTTCACCCAAAAGCCATTCCTCCAGTAAATATATTTCAGAAGCTTTGCCAAATTTTTGAAGCTCTTTAATCCGTTGCATTGCCTCCTTATTGTTTTGTGCAGGGAGAGCTCCTTTTCCTTCAGCCAGCCCTGAAGCTTTCACAAACCAGGCCCGCTCCTTTGAATTTTTTAAAAACCTTATTCCCTCATCAATAGAAGAAAATACCCTAAACTCAGGAATCGGCAGGTTATATTTCTTCATAAATTCCCGTGCCCACCCTTTATCCCACTCAATCTGTCCTGCCTCCCTTGTAGGCCCAATTGCTTTTATTCCATTAGAGACTAATACATTGGTCAATCCTGCCTCAACGCCGTTATCCTGGGCCACATCCACTAAATCCACTTTTTCTTTTTTACAGAGCTCTAATATCTCAGAAACGCTGGTGGTTTTTAAATCAGGGTATGTCTTAACAGGTTTTTTAGTATTAATTCCCATTAAATCATTTCCAGGTACTGCTAAAATTTTTTTAACTTTTTTAGACTGGGAATATTTATCTACCAGCGCAGAACCCCTCCCACCCCCGTCTACAACCATTACGACCAATCCATTCTTCATATTCATAGTAATAATTTAGCTACTGCATAATCTAGACAGGACATCAACATACATTTTATTCTCTTTCTTTTTAAGTCTTTGATACAAGGAATCAACATCATCTCCATCTTTTATTTTTTCAAAGCAGCGTGCATTTACAATTCCAAAATCAAATTCTTCAGATAAAAAATGGTTTGTACAACCTGCATATGTGGCTTTAGAATCCAAAAAATTCTGCATGGCTTTACTGGTCATCTTTCCCTTATTCCAGACTGCATCTGTCCCATCAGGATTTTTTATTACACCATCCAAAGAATCCGGGATTAATCCAGGGTGAGTATTAATAATTTTATTTGGGAAGGCATCAATTACTTCATCTAAAATAATTTGTTTCCATCCAGCTAATGCAATAAAGTCAGGATTTAGTTTTTTTAATACTTTAAGTAACTCTTCTTTTTTAGGAACAATAATTATTTTTAATTTATATTTTCTGGCTCTGCTTAACCCTAGCGCCTCTTTTGTATCAGAAATTACTGCCAAAATCTTAGCAGAAATCTTTTTGTCCTTAACTCCATCAATAATTGCCTGTAAGTTTGTGCCAGTCCCAGTATTAGAAATTAATACTACAATTTTTTTCATTAAAAACTAAATTTTCTTAGGCAGATAAGGGAAGTAGGTTATTCTTTCTATATATGTTAATCTCAAATTCAATATTTTTCATTCTTTCACCTATATCTATTGGATATTCCCCACTAAAACAAGAAGTGCAAAAAATACTCTCTTGTAAACCTGTTGCATCAATCATGCCTTTAAAAGACAGATAATATAAAGAATCAGCCCCAATAAATTTTGTAATCTCAGAATCTGTCATTGTAGATGCAATTAAATCTTTTTGATTAGGTGTATTTATTCCATAGAAATCAGGATACTTAACAGGAGGGGAGGAGATAAGTAAGTGGACTTGTCTTGCTCCGGCCGCTCTAATCATAGAAACAATTTTTTTCGAAGTTGTGCCTCTGACAATTGAATCATCAATTACTACAACTCTTTTGTCTTTTAAAACATGTTTCATTGGATTAAGTTTCATCTCAACGTCTTTTTCCCTAAGTTTTTGGGTTGGCTGGATAAAAGTTCTGTGGACATACCTGTTTTTAATTAGTCCAAAATCAAATGGGATTCCTGATACCTCGCTATATCCCAAAGATGCAGGTATGCCGCTATCCGGTACAGGTACAATAATGTCAGCTTTAACTGGATATTCTACTGCCAGTCTTCTGCCAAAATTTTTTCTCACCTCATTTACTGATTTTCCTAAAATTACACTATCAGGCCTGGCAAAATAAACAAATTCAAAAATATCAATCTTCTGGGTTGGTGGCAAAACTTTGTACGAGCGCATACCTGACTTAGTAAAAATCACCATCTCCCCAGGGCTTATCTCCCTTATAAATTGTGCACCTACAGTATTGAGTGCACAAGTCTCAGATGAAATAACAAATCCTCCATTTAATTTTCCAATCACCATTGGCCTGATTCCGCACGCATCCCTTATCGCTGCAATCTTGTCTTTGGTCATAACCAGCAGACAGTAAACTCCGCTGAAATAGGGGACGCATTCTTTAATTGCATCTTCCAATTCAAAACCCTTAAGTAAAAAATACCTAATTGCTTCATACATCAGTTCAGAATCATTAAGTCCGCTGCAATCAACAGACTTTTCTTTTAAAAACTGTTTTATTTTTTTTACAGAGGGCAGATTGCCATTATGGGAAATAGCTAAAATACTATTTTTTCTGTGAACTGGCTGTGTATGTCCATCAGACCTGCCGGAAGTTGCATACCTGTTGTGGCCAATTGCCAAGTTTCCTTTTAAATGTAAAAAATCCTTTTCTCTAAAAACTTGGGCTACAAGTCCTGTACCTTTGTGAATTTTTAAACTGTCACCATCAGAGGAAACTATTCCTGAAGATTCCTGTCCCCTATGCTGCAGGGCAAACAAACCAAAGTAAGTTACCCTGGCTGCCTCTTTACAATTAAATGCTCCAAATACTGCACACATATTTAAAGAACTAAAAAACCCGCTTGTTTAGCGGGTTTTAAAAAACTTGAATTAATCAAGTATTATGATAGTTAATAAGTGAATGTTTGCAGGACATCTATATATCCACTTTACCTAAAAATTTTAAGATAATCAATAACTCTTTTATGCTATTTTAGAGGCATATTCTCTTGCCCACCTGTCAGCATCAATTATATTTTCTAAATTATGTTTGCCGCTATTTTTATGTGCACTTAATGTCTTCTCAATTACCTCAGGGATTTTATAAAAAGGTAAATCTCCTTTTAAAAATCTTTCAACAGCAATATCATTTGATGCATTTAATACTGCAGGATAAGTTCCACCCATTTTTCCAGCAGTATATGCAAGTTCTAAACACCTAAAAGTTTTTTTGTCAGGTGATTCAAATGAAATATTGGGAAAATCTAAAAATGTAAACCTTTTAAATTTATTAGAAGTCCTTTTTTTAGGGTAGAGTAGGGCAAACTGGATTGGCAGTCTCATATCAGCAGGCCCAATTTGGGCAATAATTGTCCCATCAATAAACTCAACTGCACTATGTATCACACTCTGTGGGTGTACAACTACCTTTATTTTCTCTATTGGGATATTAAAAAGCCAGGAAGCCTCTAAGACTTCAAACCCCTTATTCATTAAAGTTGCACTATCAATTGTTATCTTTTTACCCATCTTCCAGCTTGGGTGATTTAAAGCCTGTGAAACTGTAACATTTTTTAAATCATTTAATTTCCTTCCTCTGAAAGGCCCGCCAGAACAAGTTAAAAATACCCTGCTCACCTCAGAAATACTTCTTCCCTCTAAACACTGAAAAATTGCAGAGTGTTCTGAATCAATTGGTAAAATCTGTACCCCCTGTTTTTTGGCTTCATTAGTAATAACCTCACCAGCAGCAACTAAAACTTCTTTAGTAGCAAGGGCAATGGTTTTCTTCTTTTTTATAGCCTCAAGGGTTGGTCTGATTCCTGGAAACCCAGGGGTTGCTATGACAACCCTGTCAGATTTTGAATTTGTTGCAACTTCAATATTTCCATTATCTCCCCAAAATATCTCAGGTGATTTTCTGCCCAAAGACCTTTTTAAATTAAATGCATCCTTATCTGTTTTTACAGAGATTATTTTAGGGTGAAATTTTTTTACCTGAGTAGTTAAAAGCTCAATATTAGACCCTGCAGAAAATGCCTGGGGAAAAAGTAATTTCTTGTGTTGCTCTAAAACATCTAAAGTCTGGGTGCCAATAGAGCCAGTTGACCCAAGTACTGAAATATTTGTCATCAAGTTAGTATAATATACTACTATGGATGATCAAATTATATTAGCTGTTGATGATAATGGAAAATTTAGGGGGGAATATATCCCAAAGTGGGAAGGTCATACAGGTAGTGGCAAAAGACATTTAGCAATTACTGTTTTGATCTACAACTCTAAAGGTGAAGTTTTGCTTCAAAAAAGAAAACACAAAGTCTTTGATGACATCTGGGACTTAACAGGTGCAACCCATCCTTTGCATACAAAAGATGGGGATGAAACAGTAGAGGAAGCAACATGGAGATGCTTAGAGAGAGAATATGGAATAAAAGAAAAAGTGAAACTTAAAAACTTAGGATTTTTTAATTATTTTGCCAAATATGGAAGCCTTTGTGAGAATGAACACTGTGCAATGGTAATAGGGGAATACAATGGAAATCTGAATTTAAATGAAGAAGTTGGTTATGGATATAAATGGATGGACAAAAATAAATTTCTAAAGGAAGTCAAAAAAAATTCATGTGAATTTACTGAATGGACAAAGCAGGGTTTAAAAGTTTTAGAAAACTCAGGCTTTTTTAATTAAGCTGCTTCACCATATCTTGCTTTTAGTAAATTAATATCTTTTTGTGGTAGTGCAAAAATCTTTACTGGTTCAGCTTTAACTTCAGGCATCTGCTTAATCTGAATATTAGGATTTTTAAGTTTAAACCATTCTAATGTATCCACAAAAAATCTCTCTTCCACTGAGGCACCTGAGGTTAAACCAACTCTCCTAATTCCATCAACAAACCAATCTATATCAATTTCATCAGGTCTATCTATGGAGTAAGCTTTAACCTTTTGTGATGCTCTTTCCTTTAACATTTGTGAATTATGACTTTTTCTTGATCCAACAACTATGACAAAATCTACAAATGGTAATAACTCGTCAACTGCTGCCTGTCTATTATCAGTGGCATAACAAATATCCCATCTGTTTGGGACTGCAACATTTGATCTTCCGCGCATCTCTTCCTGAATTTCTCTGATCTCAAACGTAGATAAAGTAGTTTGTGAATATAAAACAGCCTGCTGTGTATCGGGTACAATAACTTTTCTAGCTTCTTCAATATTTTGTACTAAAGTAAGCTTATCATCAGGAATCTCACCCATAACCCCCATTGTCTCGGGATGACCGTCAACCCCAGCATAAATTACATCCAAACCATCTGCTGCTGCTTTCTTAACCAAAGTATGTTGTCTTGTTACCAGCTGACAAGTCACATCAATAGTTAGACAGTTTTTAGCCTGGGCAATCTCATGCATTCTTGGAGAAACTCCATGTGCTGAAAAAAGAACAACGCTGTTATCTTCTACTTTATCCCAATCGTTTTCAAAATTAACCAAACCTTGACCATAAAGTTCTTCCATAACTGGAACATTGTGAACAATCTCATTATTTGTATAAACACGTTCTCTACCAGAAACTATTGCTAAAACTTCTCTGGTTGCCTGAAGAGACATATTTACTCCACCACAAGGTCCTCTATTACCAGCCAGCAAAATCTGCTCAACTTCTAACATAATTTACAATTATACACTGGGTGAAAAAATATTTGAAATATACCTAACAATCAAATATAGTTGTCAAATGATTCCTGAGTTAACCGAAATAAAAGCTGGAGTCGGAGCATTAATTATAAACCCTGATGGAAAATTTCTAAGCGTAATGGAAAACCATTCCCGGTTTGATAATCAAAAAATAAAAGGGATGCTTTCTTTTCCTATAGACACTGTAGAATCTGGGGAAACCCATGAAGAAGCAATGCAGAGATTACTTATGGGTGAAGAAGTAGGCGGCATTGAAGTTACTGAAACAAGCTTAACTGAAATGATATTAAATAGAACTCAACTAAATCCTGGAATTTGGCTATATACTTACCTTTTGCATAGTAAAAATGATCTTCTGCGTCCTGGAAATGCTAAAGATGTGTCAGAAATTTCTTGGCAAAATTTAAGATCCCCGCTTGATACCATAGATTATACAATCTCCCTTTCGAATATGGATTCCTTGCCAGAAAGTTTAGACCGCAGTGTAAGGGATGCAATCAACAAGGTCTTAGAAAAACAAAGAAGAGCAATAAATTTTGGTAACTTATTGTGGAGACCAGGAATAAAAGAAACAATCCAGGATTATTTTAATTATCTCAAAAGTCCTACTGGTTATATTCCCAGAGTTAATGAGCAGGTTTCAGGAAGAACCCCAATAGAAATTTTTGATTTTTTAGAAGAATATAAAGAAGAAGAATTTAATCATTAAAAATGTTTTATAATACGCATGCATATTTAGCATCAAAATTATACAGATCTGGTGAAGCACTTCTTTTAATAGGAAGCATCCTGCCTGATATTGCAATAACAAAAATTATTACCTGGGACAAAGGTCTTCATGGAAAAGAAAATTTTGAAAGCTTCTTCAAATTAATTGAAAAAAAATATCCCGAATATGAATTTTTAAAAAAAGGAATTCTTGCCCACAATATTATCGATGACTTTACACATAAAGATTACCCGGGTGGAACAGGATATGCGTTCCAAAATAACAAAGAGTTAATTAAACTACTGATAGAATATTATGAAATTACTCGCAAACGAGCAAAAGTTTTAGCCCACAACTATATAGAAAGTGCTGTGGACATTTATCTTTTAAAAGACCATCCAGAAATTCAGGATAAAATAAAATCTGCAACTGGAAAAACTAATAAAGAAAAACTGGCAGAAATATTGGGAGACTATTTTAAAAATGATGCAAATAATTTTTCAAAAGCATTAAATAATTTTTTTGGTTTAATAAAAAAATATGATTTTAAAAAGGAAGAGAATTGGGTTATTTTTTGGGAAGATTTTGCAAAACTGCTGGATTTAAAAGATGTGGGCAAAGAGAAAAGAGTTATACTTATGGATAAAGCCTTAGAGGTAGTTAAAAATACTTATAAAGTCTTTTTGAACTATTCTCTAAAAGAAGGTTTGAAAAAGAACCTATAGTGAAGTATAATAATTAATATGAATATCGAAAGTGAAGAAAGAATTGCTGGTGTCGGAGCTCTGATTGTTTGTCCGGAGTGGATGGATAGAGGTTTTCTGAGTATTGAAGAATTAAGAGCTAAAAGATCTACAAATAAATTAGCTGGAATGAGATCTATCCCAATGGAAACAGTTGAGGGGGAGGAGACCCATAATCAGGCTTTGCAAAGAATGTTCCGCGAAGAAACCATCCCAAGTATGAATTTAGGTTCTAGTTTAGATCGCACACTTCTTTGCAGCGCTCAATTGTCTCCTGGAGTAGTTTTATATTCTTATTTAATTGAGGTTCCTTGGATAATAAAATTTAGCTCAGGAGCAGATACTCAAGATGTAATTGAGCCCCGCTGGATTCCAAGAACTAGTGTTTTATATCCAGACCCAGTCAATCTTTTTGCATTTAGACCAGGCGTATATGAAACACTTGTTTCATATAACAGGAGATTAGATAATCCTCAAAATTTTATACCAGAGACTTTTGTAAATCTGAAAAATTTAGTATCAACAGAAGTTTTTGATTTAATGGATCAGGGACTTAGCCAAACTGAAGCCTTGTCCCGCCTAGGCCTTGTACAACAGCCTTATCCAGATTTCCCATCTTTAGACCGCTCAAGACTTGGACGGGTACGCCTTGCAAGTTAATCTTAATGTCTAAAATTTTACCTTTCATTTCTCCTGTCACATCATGAGGATTATTAGAAGTAATTCCCTCTAAAACTTTTTCTAAATTTTCACTATTAATCTCTTTGATTAATTTAGCTTCAGGATTTTTTTTGGGATCAGAGTCATATATTCCATCAACATCTGATAAAAATATAACTTTTTTTGCTTTCAATTTTTTTGCTAAATGAGAAACAATAGTATCCCCAGATAAAATAGAACATCCCCATTTATCATCTAAAACTCCATCACCATAAAGTACTGGGATTTGATTCCCCTTTAATAAGTATTTCACTATTTTGTGATCTAATTTTTTTAACTTTCCCTCGGATTGAGTCACAAAAGAGTGGGGAGCAAGTCCAACTGCACTTAAATTATAATCTTGCAAGCTTTTAACTATTAATAAATTCAATTCCAGCATTTGCCTATTCATTAAAGCAAAACCAAATTTTTGTTCTTCTGTACTCATCCCTTTGGATAACTGGTATTTCTTTGCCAGAGGATGTGCATAAGATCCTGCACCATGTACAATTATGAATTTATATCTGTTACCTAAAGAAACCTGGCTTAATTGTTTTGCCAGGCTATTTATGTTTTTCATATTTGGAGTTGGTGTTTCCTTTTTTTTATCAGTGATCACACTCCCACCAAACTTAATTACAATCAATTTTTTCATGCCTGAATTTTAACACAAATATAGGCTTTGGGGATGACGGGAGTAGGGCAAAGTGCTAGAATAATTAAATCTGCCAAAATCTGCCAGCCTTAAATGAAAGCATATTTAAAAGAAATTAAATTTAAATCAACTGATCATACATACTTAAAAGATATTACCCAGGATATAAATAATGCAATTAAAAAAGCCAAAGTTAGTATTGGTTTTGTATTTGTAAATACAAAACACACAACTTTAGGGATAGTTGTAAATGAAATTGCAGAACCAAACCTTTTAAATGATATTTTAACCCACACCCTAAAAGCAGTCCCAGAGGACAGAAGGTCCACCAGGGCTGCAGATAAAAAAGCTTATCCCCACCCCACCACAGACTACACCCACAGGTGTCAGGACAACCCATATTGTGATGAAATAGACATAGACTACAATGCAGCCTCACACATAAGGGCACTTCTTTTTTCCCACCCCTCAGTTGTTGTCCCTATCAGGGATGGCAAATTAGATATTGGAAAATACCAGCAGGTTGCTATGTTTGAGTTTGATGGTAGGGACGGGACTGGCAAAAACCCCATAAGGCAAAGAACTGTCCAGGTCTGGATCTGCCCTGCAGATGAAATAATTGAAATGGACTAAATATGGATTTTTTAAATTTCCTCGAAACTTCAGCAAAAGAAATTAACAAAACCCTTGATAAACTTCTCAAGGAATTTGAAAAAGACCAAAACCCAAAATTAAAACCCCTAATAAGGGAGTTAATTAATGCCAATGAAGGAGGCAAAAGATTAAGAGGAGTTCTGGTATTGCTTGGATATAAAATTTTTTCAGGAGACCACCTCCGGGGTGGACATATGCTTAAGTCTGGATCACACCCCGGAGGTGAGGACAGGGAAATTTTAAAAGTAGCTGCAGCTATAGAAATTTTTCAGACTGCCATTTTAGCCCATGATGACATTATTGACCAAAGCCTGCTAAGAAGAAATAAGCCCACTCTCTACCAAAAACTTGGGGGAGACCACTACGGCATATCTCAAACAATTTGTTTAGGTGATATTGGTTTTTTTATAGCAGCAAAAATCTTAAGTGATTCTAATTTTGCTGAAACTGAAAAAAATAGAGCCATAAACCTTTTTAATGAAATGGTTATTACTACAGGAATAGGGGAGATGCTGGATGTGCAGCTTCCTCATCTTGGTCTTCAAAGGGATGAAGCAGATGTCCTGGAAATTCACAAGTTAAAAACAGCCTACTACACAATTGTCTACCCATTATCTATTGGTGCCATTCTTGCAGGAGCAAGCAGTAAAGACCTGGAATGGATAAATTCATTTGGAGAAAACCTAGGAATAGCATTTCAAATTCAGGATGATATTTTAGGGGTTTTTGGTGATGAGGAAAAATTAGGAAAATCTGTCACCTCAGATATAGAAGAAGGTAAAAATACTCTGCTCATTACCCAGGCCTTAAAAAATGCATCAAAAGACCAGAAAGAAATTTTAAAAAGGCTTTATGGTAGAGGAAATTTAAATGATGAAGAGTTTGAACAAGTAAAACAGATCTTTATCTCAACAGGAGCACTGGACTATTCACGCATCAAAGAGATAGAATATGTTACTTCAGCCAAAAAGGTAATCCCAAAAATTACCAATGATAAAAGTATGCAAAATTTACTTTTTGAAATGGCTGATTTTTTAATAAACAGAGATAAGTGAGCTACGCTCAATATTGTAAATCTCTGTTTGCCTTTTTGGCTTCGCCAAAAACGTAGAAAGGAGTAAATAATTTTCAATTATCAAGTACCAATTTACAATGAAATTCTAATTTTAAAATTTTCAAACATTGAAAATTCATTGAAAACTGAAAATTGTAAATTGAAAATTTATAAACATGAAGCAGCTTAAAAGCACAGATCATATCCCTTCCCACATTGCTATCATCATGGATGGAAACAGACGCTGGGCCAGAAAAAGAGGCTTACCAGACATCAAAGGCCATGAAGAAGGGGCAGAGACTTTAGAAAAAATAGTTGAAGCAGCTGCAAAGATGGGGGTTAAAACTGTTACAGTCTATGCACTCTCCACTGAAAATTTAAAAGAACGGGCCAAAAGGGAACTAGCAGGATTATTTGGATTAATGCGCTCAAGCTATAACACCAAAATAAAAAAGATGATGGGCAATGGAGTAAAAGTTTCTATTTTAGGCCAGCTTGAAGGACTTCCACAAGCTATTAAAAATATGGTAGGGGAGCTAAAAAAAACCTACATAGAAAATGAGTCAATAAAATTAAACATAGCCCTAAATTATGGAGGCAAAAAAGAACTTTTAGATGCAGTTAAAAATATTATTAAAAAAGGAGTAGATGTAAATAAAATTAATGAAACTACTATTGATGAACACCTCTATACTAAAGGAGATACAAACCCAGAATTAGTTATAAGAACAGGAGGAAGAATCAGGCTTTCTAATTTTTTACTTTGGCAGACAGCCTACTCTGAATTATATTTCTCAAAAAAATTATGGCCTGACTTTACCCCAGAGGACCTAAAAAAAGCCATAATCTGGTACCAGACTCAGCAAAGAAACTTCGGCAAATAAGAGTCTACAGCTAACAGGCTACTGTCTACCGTTAAATTGCTGTAGTCCGTAGATTGTAAGCGGTAAGCACTTAGTTCACTTCAGTTGTAATTTGCAAAGTCTGAGAAAATAAATGTCTTAGTATTACAAAATATTTAGGCTGCAAATTGACCCTCTCAGCTGCCCCTGTATAATTATCTGCCAGATTTCTTCTAAATCTAATAGGGGTAACTATAGTTTGGGAAAGTGAAACTAAGTTTCCATTCACAGTTAGGTTATTAGTACCTGAAGCAACAAGACCGCTGCAATCCTGATTCAGGTTGAGCATACCAGTTGCTGGAGTTGATGTACAAATTATCCCTTCAGAAATAAGTACTGCACCTATAGTCTTAACAGTTGCATCAATTGATATATTTCCCTTCACCACAAAAACTGTCCCGGTTGTGCCAGTTCCATAGGTATAGTCTTGAGTAAACCTAAGATCACCATCTACAAATACCACCCCTGATTTTGGTCCTGCAGCATTGCCTGAAATGTTTAAATCATCACTTAGGTTATAGACATGGTCTAAACTTCCATCAAAGGGAATATCAGTTTGGGATTTATCACCACTAATAGTAGGGTGCTTCACTTTGTTAGAGTCAGTCCTTATCTGGATATAAAAAATTGTTTTTAGCTCATCATAAGTTGGAATTTTAAATGGAACATATAATGCCTGGGGATTAGTGATGCATTGTCCGGTAAAATTGCCAAAAAACCCTTCAATATCCTCTTGTGTACTTATTAAACCCTCAGCTCTTGGGGCAATTGGACAAAGTGTCCCGCCAAAGCCCTGGGATTGTATTACGCTAAAACCATAGGTGCCCATCCTGACATTTGTATCATTTGCATACATCCTGAACTCATAATTGCCAGGTGTAGAAGGCATAGTAAATACACAGTCCCCATAATTTGTAGGTGGACCTGCCAGGGTCTGGTCACAATCCACATATTTCCAGTCATATGCAGGTTTTACAGCAGAATTTCCCTGCAGGATAGGGTCTGGATCATTTGGTGCAAATATTCCAATCCAGTCCCCGGAAGTGGCAATCTGGGCATGAATTGTATTCCTCCCGGAAAGGCTAAAAAAAACTAAAACTAGTACTAAGAGAGCCAGTTTAATCTTTATCCTCATAAGATTATGGATTTTTACCTGCAGCTGAATTAGTAGAAACAGGAACTTTGGGAAGAGAAACATTTATAGGTACAATATAAGAGATTGTTCCCGCTTTATAAGCCCCTCCTTCTTCAATTAAAGTTAAAGTTGCATCTTTACCAGTAGTAATATCCCTTAGATTGCTGCTAGAGCTGGCTGCAAGATACTTATTATCTATTAGCTTAAAGATATTTACTTTGCTGGCTACCTCAATCTTGCCCTCTTCACCATTATCTTTTTTAATGATTAAATTTTTACCATCAAAGTCAGTAATCCTGCCAGTAATACTAAGTGACCTATTATCCACTGGCAAGTCTTTGGGGACGTTACTATTTATAGCCAGAGGAGGAGCCTGTCTCACTCTATAATTTCTGATTAAAACAGATGCTCCACCAATTAATGCAATAACTATTAGAACAGAAAGAACTATAAAGACTGATTTTTTCTTTGAACTGGAATTAACTTTAAGAATGGGTGGAGTGGAGGGAAAATTATCCATTATTTTTTGAGCTCATCAATCTGTTTTTGTAAATCTTTAATCTGAACCTCCAAAGCCTGAATCTTAGTTTGCTGGTTATTGATGTTAATATTCAACTCATCAATCTGGTTGGTATTAATCTTCACCCCTGCAAACAGAAACCCTAAATAATCAAGCATACTCACAGATTTACCTGTTTCATCCAGAATATCAACTGGAGACTCTTCAGCAATTACACCCAGTCTCTGCTTTTGGTCTATACCTGTTTGTCTAAAATGATAATGGTAAAGTGGGGTATTTTTAATTTTAGACATTATATCCTGATAGTCACTTTGGCTAAGCCCCACAATATCCTTTTTCTTTTCTCTGGAACTATTATTAACAAATGTCCCATTTACCTCCAGCCTATCCCAAATTGAAACCCTTCTTCCTAAGCCTGAGCTTGAGTTTCCCAAAATCATCAGAGTTTGATAACCTCCTGTATCATTGGCAATCTCAGCCCTGTTGGAGGCCCCATTCACAAAGCCTGTATGGTCTGAGTTAACCTGGATTGGATTAGTTGAATTCATCATCCTAAAATTTTGGCTAACATAAGAAGGTCCTCCCCATTGATCAGCCGTGAATCTAGCAATTTCAGTCCCCTTACTGGACCAGTTTGTGCCATCATATTGTTCATAAATGGAAACACCACCGTAACCGCTATGAGCAGCTAATCTTACACCTGTGTGATTACTGATTACTAAATCAGGGAAGGGATAAGCCCAAGCACCTGGCTCCCTGCCTATTCCAAAGTACCAGGGAACCCCATCAGACATGAGCCCGTTTGCATTAGTTGACAGGCCAAAGTATGAAGTATTAGCTGAGATCTCCGGGAATAAAAGTAGGGATGTAGAAGCAGAAAGGTAAGCGTTACCTACAACTTCTAATCTTTGAGTTGGAGCAGCTGTTGCAATCCCAAGGCTTCCTCCGTTAGCAATAGTAATACCTCTGGTTGCCTGGGCTGAGTCATCAGTAATAGTAATATCTCCATTACCTATAGAAGGTCTCAAGTTTACAGTGTTCGTATCCATACTTTGTATACGCAAACCTCCTTGACTAGAAGATCCTAAGATAGCCATACCATTTACATCAAGTGTTGCACCAGGTGCAGTTGTTCCAATCCCAACATTGCCACCATTGATATACAAGGTTGTAGTATCAATGCCTGTATTTGAAACTGTGTTTAAACTGATTGTATTTTCGTACATATGTATATAAGAACCTCCCCGGGCGGTGTTTATCCTCGGAAAGCAGTTTGATCCTCCGTTATAATTCCTTATATTATTCCCAATTCCAACTCCAGACCATGTGCACCCGGGCTCACTTGCCCATAAAAATAGATCTGCTTCAAAGGCAGGTGTACCATTCCCGGTAGAATGCAGGAGCATTGATGTATCCCCATGTCCACCCTGGATATTAAATTTATAAGGAGTAGTGACAACACCTATCCCCAATTTCCCAGAAATATATGCATCTCCAGATATATTATTCCACTGTGCACCCCCAGATTGTGCCCCAACTGTAAAAATATCAGAAGGATAAGAGTTAAGTAAAAATCCTGATGTTCCAACCTGGGCAGAAGAATTATTAGCTTTTGTTGCAAGATAAATAGATACTGCAGCAATTAAAATAAGGGAAAGGTAAATGAAATGGAATCCAAACTTAGATAACCTTTGGAAAAAATTAGGCATTAATCTTAGGATAGCTAATTAGAGTGGTAGTGTCAATCAGCCTGGAAAAAAATATCCAGGAACTGCTTTGCAGAAATTATTTTGATGTTTTTGAATGTTTTTAAGGCCAATAGATGCTTTTTATCACCTGATATTAAAAAATCAGCCTTTGCTTCAACTGCACATTCCAAAATCATATTATCCTTAGGATTTTCTTTAATATGATTAATTTTTTTCTTGGGTGAAACCAGACTGGCAAACATTAAAATACCTTCAATTACTTCTTTAGTATCCTTACTCTGCCATAAAAACTTTTCCTCAAGTTTCTCTGATAATTCCAAAAGTATTGCCCTGCTTATATAAAGCTCTATCTCATTTTCCCTTGCAAGCTCCAGGCACTGCCTGGGGTTTCCTCCAAAAATTATGCTTGAAATAAAAATATTGGTGTCAAATACAACTCTGGGTTTAACCTTCATGGAGGATACGGTCAATGTCTTCCTCAGAAGTTATTTTGAAGCGTTTGGCAGTTTTTGTCCCCTTTTCATAAATCCTCTGCCACTTTTCTTCTTCTGCAATCTTGTTTATCAAAGAGCCGATAAAAGCACTCCTTGATTGGCCTGACACTTTCCTGGCCTGCTCAAGTTTTATAGCTGTTTTTTTTGGCAAAGATATGGATATGACTTCTGTTGTCCTTTGGATAGTTTTCATACAGTGTAATAATATCTGGTTAAGCATTGGTTTGTCAAATTTGAATTGCATTGCTGTAGTCTGTAAGCTACTTTTTTTGCGAAGCAAAAAAGGCAAGCCTGCCTGTCGGCAGACAGGGTTCTGCGAGCACAAAGTACAATTTATCATACTGAAGTGCTGGTCAGGTCCTTATTTCTTAGGTACAGGAGGTAGAGTTGGTACAGGAGGAAGGGGAGGGGTATAGTTTACTGAAATAACTTTATATTTCCCATCAGTCATTTGCAAAAACAGTGTTACATCTTTATCCGTCTCTAAAGCAGTAAGGTCAGTAGATGAGGTAGCAGTGTTTATTGCCCTGCCCCCTGTTTTGATCTTATTAATTATTGCATTGTCTGAGAGTTCTAACTCTCCTGATTTGCCAGAAGAATTTGTAACAGTAAGCATTTTACCTTCAACTTTAGTAATTTTTCCCTGCACAGTTGCAGACTGGGATGTGTAAAGGTCATTTTGTGTAAGGTTTGCCAGGTTAGCAATCCCTCCGCCTTTGCCCAAATTTGAGCTTGCACTTCCTATTAAAAATCCAACAACCAAAGAAACTGCTACACCTATAAGCAAAGTAGTTTGGGACCCTTTAATCAAAGCCATGTATCCATTGTTTTATATCTCCAAACTTTTGTCAAGGACTGGCACTTGGTACAATGATCCTTCCCTGGGTATGTACATCACCACCTGTGGTATCAATAAATGGAGGTTTTTCTGGC
>MFDF01000005.1 GCA_001776785.1 Candidatus Daviesbacteria bacterium RIFCSPHIGHO2_12_FULL_37_16 | reverse complement strand
TGTGGGAATGGGTAATAAACCAACCCCTGTTTCTAATGCAGAGATAGCTTCTATAATTAAATTTACAACCCAGGGAGCAGCACCAACTTTTAAAGATGTCTTTATGGTTGATGATACTGTAAAAATTATTGATGGCCCATTTGCAGAGTTTATAGGTAAAGTAGATAGTGTTGATAAAGAAAAAGGCAGGGTCAGGGTTTTGGTTTCTATCTTTGGCAGAGAAACTCCAGTTGAACTAGACTTTTTACAAGTACAGAAGCTATAATTCACACCTATGGCAGCTAAGAAAATTAAAACATATATTAAATTAACAATTCCAGCTGGGACAGCTACTGCAGCTCCTCCAGTGGGTACAGCTTTGGGCCCTCATGGCCTGCCTATTATGGACTTTGTTAAAGCTTTTAATGAGAAAACTAAAGATAAAATGGGCAATGTTTTGCCTGTAGTTATCACAGTTTATGAGGACAGGACATTTTCATTTATTACCAAAGAACCCCCCATTGCTGAAATGATCAAAAAGGCCTTAAATTTAGAAAAAGGGGCTGGAAAAGCAGGGCATGAGACTGCAGGGACTTTGAGCAAAAAACAGGTTGAGGATATTGCTTCTGCAAAGCTTCCTGATTTAAATACTAAAAATGTAGCTCAGGCTTCTAAAATAGTTGCTGGTGTAGCCAGAAGCATGGGTGTAAAAGTGGCGGCTAACTAAATTTTCTAATTGACTTCATAATCAATCTTCATTTATTCTTAAGTTAATGCCTAAATTAGGACAAACAGGGGTCGCGCACATAGCTCTAATTATTCTCCTTCTGGCAGGGATTATTTTAGGTGTATTTCTTGTTAGCCAAAGAACAAATATTCTCCCTCATGCACAAGAAGCAAATCAAATTGATGAGCAGGAAAATACAGATGAGGAAGAAGCCAGCTTACCTTATTATAGAGTAGGTGATGTTAATGGGGATGGTAAGCTGACAGAAGAAGATATAGTAGAATTGAAAAAATATCTAGACTTAGATATTGCTAGCATCCAAAAAGCGGATGCTGATGGTGATGGGAAGATTACTTTAAATGACTACAATATTTTGACTGAGTGGGTGAAAAATGGTTATCCTGGACCAAGCTGCAAACCCAGACCAGCCTGTTTGGATGCAAACCCTGCCTGTTATATTGTACAGTCTGAAGATATGTGCCCACCTGCTACAAAATGTACCGATAACAGCCAGTGCTCTGCAAACCAGGTCTGTGATTTTAATAGCTCAGACTGTCCCAGAAATGAAAGGTATTGTCCTCCAGGAGGAGACTGCCCCCAGCCACTATGTTATGGCAAGTGTACAGAAAAATCCACAAAATCCACTCCCACACCTATTTCTTTTACTTGCGGAGGAATTCAGGGAACATCATGCCCTGAGGGTTATACCTGTATCTACCCTACTCCTAATTATCCTGATGCAGCTGGAAAATGTACACTTTCACCTAAAAGTACACCAACTACCTCAGCTTGCCCTGGTGCGGTACAGTTATGTCCAGTAGGATATGAGCTTCAGTCAAATGTAAGGGGTGACTCTAGTAGTTGCCCTGAATTTGTTTGTGTACCCATATCTACTGATAACCCACCTGCAACTCCTACCCCAACTAATTCACCTCCACCTGGTTTACTTGTTTTTAAAGAGGGAGATGTAAATGGTGATGGAAGTGTAAATTTTAGGGATGCTTTGGAGATCTTTGGCAACCTGGGTAAAAATGAGTGCGGCAATAAATATGATGTAAATAAAGACTGCAGAGTTAATACCAGGGATATACAGTTAATTATTCAAAACTATGGCAGATGAGAATAAACTATTTGCGCCCTTTGGGTCTGCCTATTGCATAAATTAATGCAAAGGTAATAATAACTAATAAATAGATTGGGCCTGCAGTATTCAAAAATTTAACTATATCAAAGTCAACAGTCATGGTAGATTATCCTCAATTTTAGATGCTAAATATATGGCCAGTGTAGCAAATAGGAAAGAATAGGTCAACAAAAACACGGCTTCGGTTAATGACTTCACTCCAAATAAACCAGGTACAATTATCACTGAAGCTAACCATGCAGCTGCAAGATTTGATAAAACTGCAGAGATTACTCTTAATTGACCCTTAGAAAGTTTAAACCTCACATTTTTATCCTAAATAAATTCATGATGTTTTACAATATTAATTTAGTTATATTGTAAATTTAGCTTCAGTTTGATAAAATCTCAGTTCAAAGGAAATTTTACTCATGGGAAAGAAAAAATTAGCAGTAATAGATGATTCGCAGGTAGAACCTGAAGTCAAAAATCAAAAGTCAAAAGTCAAAAAAGAATCTGAGAAGGTTAATCCTAACCCTGAGCTCTTGGAAAAAGAGAGGGCACAAGCCAGGGCTGAGGCAAAGAAGGTTAATCCAAATCCAGAGGTTTTGGCTAAGGAAAAAGCAGAGGAAAAAAAGGTTCAGAAGGACTCAGAAAACTCTGAGAATCAGCAAGTCAGTAAATCAGAGATTCAGAAATCTGATTCTTCTGATCAATCTGATATTTCTGATACACCGAGTCATTCCGAGTTTTCTGAAAATAAATCTGCTCAGAAAAAATCCCAAGCCCAAAAACATGGTGAGCCTAAGTACAGGTCTTCTAAATACAAAGAGGCTGCAGAAAAAGTTGAAAAAGCAAAGAAATATGCAATTGATGAGGCTGTAAATTTAGTAAAAGAGACAAGCTATTCTAAATTTGATGGAAGCTTAGAGATCCACATTAATACTTCCGTTAAAAACTTAAGGGGTTTGGTTTCACTTCCATATGCTTCTGGTAAAAAACTCAAAATTGTAGCCTTTGGTAAAGGGGCAGAAGAATCAGGTGCTGATATTGTAGGGGATGATGAAAAGTTAAATGAGATTGCAAAGGGCAAAATAGACTTTGATTTTATAGTGACAGACCCTAGCTGGATGCCAAAGTTGGCAAGAGCTGCAAAAGTTTTAGGTCCAAGAGGTCTTATGCCAAACCCTAAGAATGGGACTATTTCTGACAACCTGAAAAAGGCTGTTGAAGAGATCCAATCTGGTAAAGTTGAATACAAATCTGAAAAAATAGCAAATGTTGTCCATTTAAGCCTGGGTAAAATTTCCCAGCCAACAGAGGAGCTTTCCCAGAATATTAAGGTACTTTTAGGTGTAGTTGGAAAGTCAAAAATAAAAGTTGCTACTATTGCCCCATCCATGGGGCCAGGAGTTAAGCTAGACACAAGTAGTATATAGTAGAGAGTATGGTGTATAGTGGGAAATTTATTTTAATGATCTGATTAATCCGGTCAGCAATTTACTAACAGTTACAGTTTTATCAGCAATTTCATTAAATAATTTATTACTAATATATCCTAAATCCCTGGCTAAGAGAAGTTGATTTTGTAATTCAGTTAAAGAACCTTTTGACATATAATAAAATTGAGATTTTTCTTTTTTTCCATGTCTGGAAAATCCTTCTGCAATATTTGAACTAATAGAAATTCCACATCGTCTCATTTGATCAATTAAGGAAAATCTTTCATCTTTAGGGAAATCTTCAGTTGTTTTATAAATAATTAAAGCTAGTTTATGAGCTTCTCTCCAAGCATTTAAGTCTGTAAAGGATTTAATTTTAGCTTCCATAACCCTCTATACTATATACACTATACAGTATACTATTGTGGTTCTTTTTGTCCCAGCCTAAGTAGGCTCATTCTACCCTTTTTGTAAACTAGCTCTTTTTTGGGGATAAAACTGAAGTCTTTATCATTTATATCCAGGGGTGTGATTAAAAAGTTATTTATACAGCTTTTGTAGAGGATAGAATCCAGACTTTGCTGGTTTAGTTCATTAACCTGCCCTGCATTGGAATAATATAAAACAGCCTCTAAAGGCAGATGGTCAACCCATAAACACTTTTTACCCTCAATTTTCAGGTCTTTAAACTCCAGGGAGACCTCTTTGACATTTTTTGCATAGGGCTTTATTTCTGGAAAATGGGAGTAGAAAGCAAATAGTGCGTAGAAGGTAGCTAGTAGAAATATTATTTTATGGATTCCCTCCGCCAGCTGGCGGATCGCGGGAATGAGTGTGGAAATAGGTATGACTAGAATAAGGAATGACAAACCGGTTAAAATTATTCCATAGAGTAGCCCTATTTTACTGCTGGTATTCAGAAATATTGGAAGGGATGCAAGCACAATGATCAGGCTTAAATTAACAATTTTTTCAGGATATTTCCTTAAAAGATTACTTGCTGAGAGAAAAATATAGTAGGCCATGGCAGGCATTATAGGCAAGACATACCACCAGATTTTATTGACTGGGACTGAGAAGAATATTAAAGAACCAAAGATATAGGCTAAAAGGGTTACTTTTTTCCAGTCTAAATTTCTTCTAATTACATCAAAGGCTACCAGGCTTAAAAACAGCACCCAGCCAGGACGTAGGGCTTCAAACCACCACCTTATATACCAGTAAATTGGTGCCTGGATATGGATAAATGGAACAGAAGATGAAGTTAAGGCAAATTTTGAGAATACTTCTATAACATTTTTGAACCCAAACTGGATGGATATTAAAGTTATCCAGGGTATAAGAATTATAAATGAGTAAATTATAAATTTTAAAATATCTTTGCGGGAGATTTTTTTATAGATTAAAAGAAAAAGCAGAAAGATTCCAAAAATAACTGCAGGGGCACCTTTTGATAAAACTGCCAGGGCAAAGCTTATTCCTGAAACTTTTAAATATCCATTTTTTTTAGTTTCTGCAAAAGTTATCAGGGATAAGAGACTTAAGAAGAGAAAAAATGTTAAACCTGTGTCTAATTGGGCATATTGGGAAGAAAGCCAAAGGTCTGCTGAAGTGATTAAAGCTAAAAGTCCAATAGTTAAAGCAGTTACATTGTCATCCTGAACTCGTTTCAGGATCCCTATATTCTGAGATTCCGAAACAAGTTCGGAATGACGTTCATTAGATTTTTGTTTTTTCAAACCTACTTTGGCAAAGAAAATAAACAGTAATATTGTTCCAAAACCTAATAAAAAAGAGGGAAGCCTGTAAGCAAATTCTTTATCTCCAAAAATAGAAGTTGAAGCCATCATAAACCAATAGATTAGCCCAGGGCGCTCCAGGTGATAATACAAATTTACATTTGGGTTTTCTTTAAAGGGAATTTTTAAATGGTCTATCCTATCCTGGGTGCTGCCTGTTAAGGGAACCAGGTAGCTTTGGTGATCCTTCATTCTCCTGGCATTTTCTGCCCTGTGGGCCTCATCAAAATCATAGAAAGGGTTAACTTCCATGATATTTATTGATTTAATTACAAAAATGAGCAGGAAAAAAGTAATAATGAGCAGAGAAACTTTGCTCTTAAGCATTGAAGGCTATTCTAGTAATTCATCCTAAGGAGTGCAAGCAGGAATTATTCAAAGCCTATTTTTAGTTTTGTACCAAGGGCTTCTGCCAGTCTTTTTAATAAAGCAACTGAGGGGTTGTAGTCCATTGACTCAATCCTTGAAATAATTGCCTGGGTGGTTTTGGTTTTGTCTGCCAATTCCCTTTGGGAGATTTTTTGATTAATCCTTAATTTAATTAAAGCCCTGCTAAGCTGATATTCTGCTTCAGAATCTTCCCAGGCTTTTTTAAACTCAGGATCTTTAAGTCTATACTGAAGATCATCCTCCAATGTATATATTTCTCTTTTTTTCATAATTTTATTATATCTTATATGATATCATCTTGTCAACTTTTGCCTTCTTAACCATGTCTAATAACGTCTTGAGGCAATTTCTATCTCTTTTGAAGGGGTTTTTTGTTTCTTTTTAACAAACCCATGCAATGCTAATACTAGCTTTTCAGTTGGAACTACATAGATTACTCTAATATTATCCTTACCTAAAACTCTAATTTCCCAAAAGGGCGTACCAGTCAATTTTCTTAAGTGAGGAATTGCTGAATCTAACCCATATTCTTTGATATGGTGAAATATCCTTAAAACTTTTGACTGCTGCTCAGAATTTAAACTATCCAAAAAATCACTAACAGGATTTGCTCCATTCTCCTTAAAGTAGATAACCTGCCATTTATCCATCTTTTGAATTGTTTCTTAATTGGCTCCAGACTTCTTGTAGGTCAAATTTTATAACCTGCAAGGAGATAAACCCAAAGGCTATTACAAAAATTGCTGCACAGACATGGAATAAAACAATCATTGATGAGGCTATATTTGCATCAATCCCAAAAACTCCTGAGAAAATTAATAGGCCCGAGGCTTCTGCTGATCCTACATAACCTGGGGCCGCAGGGATTAAATAGGTCAGGGCAGATAAAAGCTGGGCCAGAAACATTTTGAATATATCCTCCCCAACCCCTATTGCAGAAAATGTATAAACCCAGATAGCAGCATCTGAAAAATAAGCTAGTACTGCCAGGAAAAATATTAAAAACAGATCTTTAGGGGGCCTTTTTAAAACCTGAAAAGTCTCTAAAAAATAACCAGTGATTTTGTGAAATAACCTTTTTAATACAGGCAAAATAAGCAAGTTTTCAAAAAAGTCAAAAAGCTTTTGTGCACTGTTATGTTTATAAACTATTAAATAAGTAATAAGCAATAAAACTGCTGCAACCAGGGCAGAAATCAGGGCAAAGTTTAAACCCAAACTGGTGGGGATTATAAAAAGCACTACTGCAGCTGCAATAAAAACTACTACAAAATCTATGAACCTGTCTAAAAAGATCCAGACTAAAGATTTAGCCATAGGGAGATTATAATTTTGGGATAGGTAAACCCCTTTTGCTACTTCACCTGCCCTAATAGGGATTAAAAAATTTAGCATTATTGCTACCCCATTTATAAAGAAAAGCTGCCTAAAGCTTATATTTTTAACACTTTGGAGAAAGATCTTAAGCTTTAAGGATCTAATAGCATTTGCCAGAATGAAAAAGAAAAAGATTGGCAGAAGGGAAATTGGATTTACTTTAGAGAGAGTTTTTAAAATCTCATCAATGTTGACAAATTTTAGCCAGACAAAGACTAAAATTAGGCCAAGGAGTGTATTTAGGATAATTCTTGTTATAATCTTGAGTGAAAACATACCACTAAGTATTAATTACCAAGATACAATAATCAAGTAACAAACAAATTCAAATATTCAAAAATTAAAGATTTAAAATTGTTTGGAAATCTTGTATCTTGTTTCTTGGAGACTTAAACTTAAGATATGCATCTTGCTTTGCCTGATTTATCCAATAGGGATAAGATCATTTTAATCTCTATTGCAATCCTTGTGGCTTTAATTCCTGTTGGGACTTATGTTTTATCTTTAAGGATGAAGGCACAGAGTAGTGCTTCTGAGGTTACTTCTAATGTGCCCAGGACAGATACCCCAGAATTCTCCACTGATTCTAAAAGTGAACTTGTTAGCCTGAGCCAGCAGGCTGTAGATGGAGGACAATCAGGTGCAGCCAGTCAACCTACCCCAGAAGCTACACCAGAAGTATTTTTTGGACCAACTTTAAAATTTAAGATAAGCCTGGAGGCCAGACCCTCTGCAAAGCAGGCTACCAAGCTTTTTGTAGGGATAGCCAGCGGGAAGCCTGCTTCAGGTACAACTCCCCAATATATAATCTCCTACCAGGTTGATGTGCCTGATATTGGTGAGTATTCAGGATTATCTTTAGCAGGATTAACTCAGGGCAGTACTTATACTGCTTATTTAAAAGGCCAGGCACAAATAGCCACATCTTCTGCATTCCTTTTAAATCCCACATCAAATGATTTGGGGACAGTTAAGATGACAACAGGGGATGTTAATGATGACAATATAATAAATGATTCAGATTATAATTTGGTTAAGGGAGCAATTGGGGCAGGCCCAAGTTCATCAAAATGGAATTCAATATATGATTTTAACCTTGATAATATAATTAATTCCTGGGATTTGGGTATAATTGGTGCTCATTTAGGGAAGACTGGAGAGTCAGGGGTGGTTAAATCCACATATAACAGCTTTGGAGATTTAAATAAAGAGTTTGCAGAAGGACCAGTCCCTTCTCCTAACCAGGGAACCACTACTACCCCATCATTTTTTCTGCTTGACCAAAATTTCCCCTCCCCAACTTCTACCCCTGATATTAAGCCTGGAGGCCAGGAAGGGTATTGGATTTGGTTACCTAAACCATAAAGTCTACCTGAAACTTGACAATTTGACCTAATATATCAAACAATAAGTTATTATGGAAACTGCCCCTATCTCTTCAAGCTCCAATAGAAAATTTTTAAAGTATGCAATAGTCATTGTCTGCATTTTAGCTGTGCTTGGGCTACTTGTTTATTACTTAACCACAGGAACCCAAATTTTAAGACAGGCAAATCCAACTAACCCAGCAAGTACAGCCCAGCGCAGTGAACCGCGTAAGACAGCTTCAAGTGCGAATCTGGCCATTCCTTTAACCCCTAAAGATGCAAAGAGTGAAACTGTAAAAGTTGTCTATACAATTTTAGCCACAGTAGATGAGCTTACTGGGAGCGGGGAATCCAGAGAACTGGTTATAACCCCCAAAAATGAGAAGCTACCTAAACTTCTTGTAACCAATGATACTGAGATTGTAATTAACAGAAATGGCCAGATATCCAATACAACGAGTTCTGCTTTAATAAAAGGTACTAAAATCAGGATAACCTTGGAATATGGAGTCCAGACTAAAAAATGGTCTGTTTCCAGAGTTGCCATCCTTGAGGGTTCTGGTACAAATGAGACATCTACACCCTCAGCTTTACAACCTTAAAACTTTAAGGATCGAAAGATAACATAAAGAAATCATACTTTTTGATGTACTAAAATGAATGCTTTTATGCGGAATTATAAGATTTATTTTATTTTGCCATTAATTTTTTTGTTTATTTTGTTATTTTTAGGATGTTTTTTGATCATAAATACGATAATAGCAAAAAAAGAATCACCTGAGATTATTAGTACCGGGAAGAATTATGAAGCATTATTAAATGAGCAAGGATTTTCGCCTGCAGAAATTACAATTCACCGTGGAGATACGGTAACTTTTAAAACAGCGCTCAAAGAAGATTTTTGGCCAGCATCCGATTTACACCCCACACACCGTCTTTATCCAGAGTTTGATCCCCTACAGCCAATTGATGCAACTTCCAGTTGGACATTTCAATTTCTAAAAGTGGGTGCGTGGAAATACCATGATCATTTAAACCCCTACCTGCGTGGTACCATTATTGTTAAATGATCCATGTTCTCAAAAAATTCTTAAAAGACGTTCCCCAAAAAAAGATTTTATTGTTTATATTAATATCCATAATCTTGTGTTTAACAATAGGTAGTTTTCTCTTACTGCAAACAAGGTCTACTTCTACAAAACCCCAAAAAGTAAGCTTTGCTAAAATAGCAGACCAAATAGCGTATGACAAATGGTCTGAACTGATTAAAAAAGTTGGAGGAGAAAAAGCTTACTCAGAATTCAAAATAGATATAATAAATAAAGATATTCGAAATCGCCATTATCAGGCTCATCTTTTTGGAGAAGCGCTTTACAATAATGAGGGCTCAAAAGGAATTTTCGTTTGTGACAGCGAATTTGATTCCGGCTGTTATCATAGTTTTTTGGGCCTGGCCATTCAAACTGAAGGTTTAAATATCGTACAGGATTTAAGCCGTCAGTGTTCTGAGCACTTAGGTTCCACTGGCGGAGGATGTCAGCATGGTATCGGGCATGGAATTCTTTCTTCTGTCGGTTATGATTTTCCCAGCTTAAATAAATCAATAGAAATATGTAATGGCCTCGAAATTAAGGAGTCTACTAAAAATTGTTTACATGGAGTATTTATGGAATACAATTTTCAAACCATGCTTTTGGATCGCGGGAAACTTCGAACTTTTGAAGAAAATGACCCTTATTTTCCCTGTTTGACAGTTGCTGAACATGCTAGGGCTGTTTGTATAAATCAACAAGCTCAATGGTGGACGGTCGCGATCAAAAAGAATCTCGAAGTAAGAATTAAGGAAATCGACAAACTTTGTCATGAATCAGGTGAGCTTAAGGACGAGTGCTTTAGAGGATTTGGAGTAAAGCTTGTAGCATACTTAGGCTATGATGTCCCTAAGGCTAGAGAATTTTGTGCTTCACTCGCAGATATACGGGGAAAAAGTATGTGCCAGGCCGGAGTTACTAGCAACCTCCCTAAATAACCTTTAATTTTTCTGTATCCACTCTGCTTATGTTATTATTTATTAGTGAAAAAAAAGAAATTTCCCTTTCTTAAAATTCCTCCTGTAGCAGGAGTTTTTATTTTTTTGTTAATATTAGTTTCTTCTGTTTTATACTTTAGGTATAATCCTCTTTTTCTTAAAATTCCTCTTTTTTGGAAACCTCCTCCAAACTTACAATCTATAGCCGAAAAAATTGTTGAAACTTGCAAGGATTTTAAATATAGACAAGGCTGTTATGAAAAAGAGATTCCCAGTCTTATGTATGCCCCCGAACTTCTAACCATGCAACAGTCGTTCGAGGTAACAGAGAATGTTCAGAAAATTGATACTGATTATGGCTATTGTCATGTTACCGGACATAATTTAAGCCAACAGGAAGTTCGAAAAAATCCGGATGACTGGAAATCAGTACTGACTAAATGCCCTGTTGCCGGTTGCGCTAATGGGTGTATTCATGGGGTATTCATGGAAAAGTTTAACACTGACACTTTTAGTGACCAGCAAATCAATTTTCTAAGCCAGGATCTCAAAACTGTTTGTATGAAAAATGAATTATGGAACCCAACAAGCTCTGAAACCTCAGGCTGTTTTCATGCTTTAGGTCATGCTGCAATGTATTTAACAGAGGCCAATGTTAAACGTTCAATTCAATTCTGCTATAAGGTTGCAGATAGTATTCCTGCATTGTTTTACAATTGTTACCAGGGCGTTTTTATGCAGATATTTCAACCCCTTGAAGCAGAAGACAGACTGCTTGTAGCTAAAATTAAGCCTAAAACCCAAGAAGAGGCGGTGGATTTTTGCTATAAATACACCGGTTACCAAAAAATTACCTGCTTAAATCAAATGTGGCCTCTATTTTTTAAACAGTTCCGGGATCCTGAAAAACTAGATATTTACTGCAAGTATTATGATCCTAAAGATAAACAAAGGTGTTACTCAACAGCTATCAATATTTTAACATCTAATCTAAAGTTAGATGTTAATTTTATGTTCAATTATTGTTCTCAACTTACCGAACCGCTTCCGGGAGAATGCTTGGGGATATCAGCAAGTAGAATGTTTGAGATTGATACAAAAAATAAAGAAAAAGCCCTTACTTTATGCACAAAAGGATCAAGTGTTGACCCAAAAGGAATATGCTTTCAAAGACTAATTAGTACTAGCAATAATTTTTTTAGAGATCCTCAGTCAGAAAAGCCTGAATTTTGTAAAGACTTACCTGAGGAGTGGAAACGGATATGTCTAGGAAATTAGATTCAAGAACAATCTTTATTGTTTGGGTAATTTTATTTTTTTTGATAACAATTGCTTTCCTCCTGTTCAAAGAGAAACAGCACGAACCTCTCGACCGTCCTGTGGGAGAGGGAACAAACTATACTCTGGATTATGTTCAACTTAAAAAGTTTATCAATCAGCTTAAAACTGAAAATCCTAAATCAGTCTACAATCAGCTTATACGCGACACTGCGAATAGCCCTTTCAGAACCAGACATGATCTGGCACATATTTTTGGCAAAGCACTTTACCAGGTAAAAAAAGCCTCAGGAATATCAGTCTGTGACTCTAACTTATCTTTTGGTTGCTATCATGGCTTATTTAGCGAGGCCATCACAAAAGAAGGAATTACTATTATTCCTTTATTGGACAAATCTTGCGATGAGGCAGGACAGAGTTTGTATACCGGGTGCCAGCATGGAATAGGACATGGTTTAGTTGAATACTATGGCAGAAATAAAATTTCTGAGGCTTTAGAACAATGTAAAAAAATACAAAAAAACCTTCTGGTGGGATGTAGTTCAGGCGTGTTTATGGAATACTTTGTTCCTAATCCTCCGGTTGAGGATGACGCGCGCAAATTGTTTAATGATAACGATCCTTTTCTACCCTGCAAGACTATTAAGGCTCCCTTTGTCAACTCATGCATTCTTGAAATCCCCAGATTATGGAGAACAACTAGTAAAGATTTTAATAAATTTAGAAATAATTGTCTCAGGCTGAATCATTCAGATCAACAAAAATCTTGTTTTAGGGGTTTAGGTTACATCACAATGAACTCTGTAAAACCTGATCCGAACTTTTCTTTATCTACTTGTCTAAAGATGCCTGATGAACAAACAAAGCTCTTTTGTTTGGCAGGTGCCACCTGGGGTTATAAAACCATAGATCAAACTGAAATAACAGTTGAAGCTATTAAGAGCCTCTGTAAGCATAGCTATGATGAGAAAAAATGCGTAGAATTAAGTAATTTAAACTTAGATCGCATTTAACTTATAAGATTAATCTCTTTTTTGTAACATTTCCCAGCTATATTCAATCTTTATATATTACAATGAATCATATCATACTAGTTCTTGCAAATGATTCAATTTTGTTATATAATTGCATATAGATAGTTTATAGGATAAAAAATATGCCTGAAAGACCCGAACTCAACAGAAGAAAATTCATAGGTGTAGGTCTAGCTACTATTGCAGGCCTTTTTATACCTAGAAATGTACATGCTCAGCCTGAACCGAATACTCCTACCCAAGACCCTGGACCTCCTGAAGATACAACTTCTGGGATTGCTGCAATGCCTGAATCTGAAGCAGCTCCGGTAACAATGCAGGATAAAGCTTTAGCTTTTATGCATCAGAAAATAAAAGCTGAGAAACTTCCTCAGGATGCGAATATTAAATGGTCTACAGACACAACCCCTCTAAGGACAATGGTTACCGGTGAATTATCAATTCAGGGAGAGGAAGATAAACGAATAGAGATCGGTGTTTATTATATGGAAAGGCCTGATGGAGGTTTTCTTCAGCAGCAGGTGAGTGTTAGGCTATTCAATACTCCTGAACCTATCCACTCTATTAGTCCTGATAGAATTCAAGCAACAATCTCGCCTTATGTGAACTTGGAGGGTATAAATGGTGATTGGACATTTTACCAAGGTAGCAGGACTGTTCCATCCCGAACCGAACGAACACGAAAAGAGGGTGATGTTCTTTATTCAGAAGGTGTTATTCAGTTTGGACGAAATGATAATGTAAGTGGAAATCTTCGGATTCAAATCGCTGAACATACAAAAGGAACATTGGAATTTACCCAAGGAACTGGATTCGCTACTACACTAGCCCAATCAGGATAAATAGATAAGAATAAGTACTGATATTAAACTCTAAGTTGACTAATCTTTTACTCACAACCCCGCACTTGACATTAAAATACTGATCGAGTTACGCTGAACTGATCCTATGGATCAAACACCTTCCACTATTCTGCCCACTCCCCAATCTACTCAATCTAATCCATCTCTACAAACCCCAGGACAAAAATCAAATCGCCTTTTAATTTATATTCTAGTGCTGACAGTTGGAACAATTTCTCTACTGATATTTGGATGGGTGTATTTTAATTCCATACAAAAGCTAAATAATAAAGAGGCAAATGCTGAAGTTATGAATAATCTTCCAGTTTCTCTAGATAACCCCTATTTAAGTGATATAAAGTTATCTTATGTATTTACAGGACAATTATCAGATATTCTGTCTACTCCAAAAGGACAACAACTGATTACAGATATTAAAGGAGATGGGACTCCTGATTTTATTTTACTTGACTCCACAAAGATTTTAATTAGAGAACCAGACGGAAAAGTCTCTACAGGAGTGTTACAAGACCTTAAGAAGGGCGACAGATTACTACTTAATGCTTCTTATGATTTAAAGAGTAAAAGGTGGTCTATACCATTAGTTAAAGCTATGAGAACGGATTTTAAAAATTCTCCAGCCTCTTCCTCAGCTTCTGCAAATCCCTTACCATAAAGGGTTTTTAGTTTTAGTTGACTTGTTTTTTTTTATTATATACCATCAAATTACCATGAGGTTTTCTTTATCCTGCTTAATTCTGCTTTCTCTCATTTTTGCAACTATTATGCCACAAAGTATATCTGCACAGGCAGAGGGTGATACATATAGTGATAGTTATAGTGATAGTGGCTACTCCGAAGATGGATATAGTGATAGTTCTGGTATTAATTATGGTGATACGGCGCCCGGTCCTGGTTATGGTGATGATGGATATAGTGATGATGGTGGTTTTGTATATGGTGATGCTGGGTATGGTGATAATGGTGCTGGGTATGGTGATAATGGTGCTGGGTATGGTGATAATGGAGGTAATCCTCCTAACTGTGGAACTCCTGGTAATATTACCTTTAATAGTGTCCCTCAGGGAACAATAACCCCGGGCAACTATACAATGGATTGGTATGATGCAACTAATGCTACTTCATATAGATTTGAGCTTGATAAGGATTATGGTTCAACTCCTTTTTATAATAATCCCTGCAATAATAATACTCAGAATGGGGATACTTGTGCATATACAAGTTCTTCAGATTGGTTCAATAGCACCCAATTTGAAGCAGGAAAAACCTACAGAATAGGTGTAGCTGGAGTTAATGCTTGTGGGACTCAGGGTAATATGACTTCAGTTGTAGCAAATGTTATAAACAATACTCCAAATGCTAGTTTAACTATTGACCCTTCTTCAATCACTGGAGTTTCTAATGTGACTATTTCCTGGAGTACTTCTAATATTCCCTCTGGTGCAACCTGTTCTAATAACTGGAATGCTTTCTTAACAATTACTCCTAATACTTCAGGGTCTGATGTGAGATCAATGAATCAGCCTTATACCTTTACTATCTCCTGCAGCAATGGAACCCAGGCCTCTGCTAACTTAAGCTTTACACCTATAGCCCCTACATTTACCCAGGCTTATGGGGCATGTCCTGCAGGAGGTGAGAATGCATATGCATATCTGGCCTGGAATAGTGTTTCAGGAGCTACAGGGTATGAACTGGTAAGGGATGGGTCTCCCCCTGCCTCATTTGGAGCTTATGCATACTACTCCCAGATAGATTATGCTCCAGTAGATAGTGGTGGAACATACCTTTACTATGTCAGGGCATATACTGCTACTACCTCATCTTCCTGGAGTTATATCTATGTAAATACACCTGATTGTCTAACACCTGCAGCATACAGTATTAATACTCCCATATCATCATGTCTGGGGATTAATTCACCTAATTTAGCAGTGGGGATAAATTCATCTGCACATGCTAATAATTACTCTTTGTACCATCAGAGGGTAGGATATGATTCAACCTGGGTTAACCCAAACCCA
>MFDF01000004.1:9338-44835 GCA_001776785.1 Candidatus Daviesbacteria bacterium RIFCSPHIGHO2_12_FULL_37_16 | reverse complement strand
GTAAAAATTCTACCTCAGGAGTGTTACCGATGTATCTCGTCTTTTGCATTACTAAAGTTTGGCTTTAAACCGCTTTGAGGTTAAAATAAAAAGATGGGGAAAAAGTTAGTTAGAAAGAGGAAAAATATCTTCATTTTTTTAGGACTGGTATTGATTTTAGTATTAGGAGCATTTTACTTCATGCAATTTCCAGTTAAAATTTTGATAGCTGAAAATTTTCCAAAACAGGCTTTAGGAATCAAGGAATTCTGCTTACAAAATAAAGACTGGAGAAGGTGCTTTGGGGAGCAGCTGGCTGCTTTTAACAAAGACCATGCTCTTAAAGAAACTCTTGTAATCCTAAAAGAGATTCAAAAAATTGAACCTAAAGTAAATGATTGCCACTTTATTGCCCATTTTATATCTTCCTCAGAGGTAGAAAAAGCCCCTGATAAATGGCTGGATGTTTTTAATCTGGTAGACCAAACTACCTGTAATAATGGCTACATCCATGGAGTTATGGAAGGTAGGGCCAGATTTGATCCTGATTTTGAAATCAAAGCTTCAGTAATTCCAGCAACTTGCCAGGCAATAGAGGAAAGGATTAACCAAAGACTTGGTAAAACAAATGGTTCAGATGATGCCTGTGCTCACATCATGGGTCATATTCTTCTCGCTGAAGTTGGCGGGAATGTTGATAAAGCAGTCCAGGAATGCTCAGGTGTTGAAAAAACTTACAAAATTTCCTGTTACCAGGGGATATTTATGGAAAATATACTTAGGGAAAATTTAATTGTCCATGAAGTCGCCAAACCCCTGCCAAAAACTGATGATTCAGCCCGTCAAATAGCTTCTATTTGTCCAACCTTTGAAGTAGACGCCAGAGGGGCATGCTACAGGGAGCTTTCTCATATCTATACCTTGATTACAAATGATCCCCAGAGAGTTTATAAATACTGTCAGGCTTCACCAAATAAAGATGAAGCCAGGGAATGTTACTTTCATGCCCTCAATTTAATGGTTTTGAGTGACAAAGCCTCTGATAATGATTTAGCAGTTTACTGTCAAAATTTTAAAGGGGATGATAAGAACATAAAAAGCTGTATATCAAGGATTATCCAGCCTATATTGGGTAGCTCTCTAAGTTTAATAACTGAAGCTTCTGCATTTTGCCAGGTTCAGGAAGGAATTTATCGGGATTATTGTTTTCAAAGAATTGGTCAGAAATTGAAAAATGTCAAAGATAGAGCAAAAGTAAGGGAACTTTGTCAGGAAGTTCCACAACAATTTAAGGATATATGCTTAGGAAGTTATTAAGAAATAACAAAACCTTAGGCCTGATATTAGGGATCCTAATCATTGCTACCTTTTTGGGAATATTTTTAGAAAACACCCTAACCTCATCAAAAGAAAAATTTGCTTCCAAAATATTTAAGCAATGCTCTTTAAGGCAGGATAAAGAAACTTGTTATAAAGATCAGTTTAAAGTTTTAACAAAAGACAAAGACCTTTTTTTCTCTGCTTCTGTGGTCAAGGATATCCAAAAACTTGATCCCCAGCTTAGGTACTGTCATAACTTAGCCCATGTTATTTCCATTGAAGAGGTCTCTAAAAACTCCTCCGACTGGATTAATCTTTTATCAAAAGTTGATATTGATGCTTGCTCCAGAGGCTATTTTCATGGGATTTTTGAAGGCCATTCAAGGGTTGATGGTAATTTCACAATCACCTCCCAAAGTATTGATGATCTGTGCAGTCAGATTTCAAGCAATAAAATTGAACCTGATAAAAGTGCTTACCTTAGAAACTGTGTCCATGCGCTAGGGCATATCCTTTTGGTGCAGGAAACTGCAGATGTTAAAAAAGCTGCCCAAGTCTGTGATGGTGTATCTGGAAATCTAAAAAAATATTGTTATATTGGAGTTTTTATGGAAAATTACCAAAAAACAAATTTAGAAGCCCATGGCCTGAGCCCTTCCGGATATAAAATTACAGCAGAAGATTTAACAAAAAATGAAGAAATTTGCGCTAACTTTTCGGGAGTTGCAGCTAGTGCCTGCTGGCAGACAATGGGGGAGATGTATTCTCATTTCTATAGTGATAGCCAGTCAATATATAATTCATGCATAAAAGCTTCCACAAATAAAGATACTTGTTATTTAAATGGCGTAGGTTCTCTCTCAACTTCTTTAGCAAATTCTATTAATACAAAGGAATCTGATATAAATTTCTGCCAATATTACAAAGATTCAGAGGCTAAATACAAAGAATGTATTAACTTTATTATCTCTTATACTTTAAGTACTTCTGAGGACTTCTTAAATTTTATCAAATATTTTTGTCTAGAAGTTGATCCTGAGTATAAAGATTTCTGTAAAGAAAAGATTAATTTATTTAAAACATAACCTGCTCTTTTGTTATAAATAAATTTTTATGCTAAAATTTTCTACTTAAATTTTAAACATGAAACTAAATGCAAAACAGTTAAGAAGCTTACAGTCTACAGACTACCGACTACAGAGCTTACGCAAGACTGTAGACGGAAGACGGAATGCAATTTACATTATCTTAGACAATGTCTTGGATACATATAATATAGGTGCAATCTTTAGGCTGGCTGATGCAGTTGCTGCCAAAAAAATCTTTCTTTGCGGAGGGACAGAAGCACCTCCAAATCCAAGGATTAAAAAAGCCTCTATTAATACAACTGAAGTAGTTGATTGGGAATATTTTGACAAAACTGAAGATGCAATCTCTGAGTTAAGGGAAAAAATCTCCAATATTTCTATAATTGCAGTTGAACAACAAAAAGACTCAATACCATATGATCAGTATAATTACAGCTTACCAATTGCACTTGTTGCAGGACATGAAACAGAGGGTATTTCAAAAGAAGTTTTAAATCTTTGTGATGGGGTAGTAGAACTGCCAATGTATGGAGTAAATATCAGTTTAAATGTCATGGTCTCTTTGGGGATTGTCCTTTACCAAGTGCTAGAAAAAATTCAAACTTAAAATTAAGCTAATTTGACTTCAATAATCAAATCTGTTACTTTTGCCCCACAATATGTCTTCAAATGAAGCTAAAAAAGGGAACTCTGTTCTTCCACTAGAAAGCGAGGGAGATATGGAGTCCCTTACGGCCGGTACCTTAGAGGAGCGATCAAATCTGATCGCTCAAATTAGGGCAATACCAACTGAGGCAATAACCAGAATGCAGTTTCTTCAACCCCAAATTGGTTGCTTAAATCGATGTGGTTTTTGCAGCCAAAGTGCTGGAAACAATACTTGGCAATTAGACCAATCCAATTTAAAAAATTTATTTTCGGCTATCAAAACAGTAGCTACTGAGATAGACGAACAACAAGGAGAAACAGGGACACCTTTAGTAGGAGCTGAGAGGACAGGGCATAGACCAGGGGTAATTTTTCCATATATGGATAATGATATTTTCTCCTATCCTCTCCTCTATGAATTCACCAAATATACAATGGAAGACCTTAGAGCAAAAGTAAGGGTTTCAACGGTTGGTTATTCAAGACACAATAATCTTCTACAGACAATGCATGAAAGAATAAATGAAGATTTAAAACAAGGGTTTGCAGGAGTACGTTTTTCTTTTACACCCTACACTCATGGATGGGTGAATAATCCGTCAGAGTATATTGAAGATTTTTCCAATGCTCTGGAGACATATAGACCGTTAGTAGATTATTTAGGCGTGGGTAAAGAGACTGCCTGCGTTGAGTTTAGAACCCGTCCTTTAGCGGTTTCTTTCGACGATGATCTTGGGGATCAAGTTATAAAAAGGTATCATTGTGTAAGTTCTGGCCCATACCTTCTTGTAGGTAGCGAAGAATCCACGCCCCTCCCTTTGACGGCTATTTCATACATAAACAATGGGAATCCTGTATTTAGCCAATCGTCGATAGAATATTTCATGATAATTTCTAATAAATATATTGAGGATACTGACTGGAAGAATCTAGCCGAAACGACTATAAATTATCTAAGTAAAGGCAAAGATCCATTAGATATGAATTCTGGAGATATCCACGTTCAGAAAGTTGTTATGTATAAATTCGAGAATTCAGATGGTCCTTACTATGCTGTTGATCCAGATTTTCAGAAGGAAGGTTTCTTTAGAGCTAAGCATTTCTATCCAAAAACAGATAAACGCCAGAAGAGTGGCTATATGGATTCTGAGAGATATCTATTAAATACGCTTTTGAGTGCAAAACAAAAAAGAGGATTAGCTAGGCGAGATGAATTTTCAGATGCTGCTTGGCATCATGCTGATGAAGTGATAACGCAATTGGGTGCTGACGCGACAGATAGGATTAGGTTCGATAGAAAGGGGGCAATACACATTCTAGAAGAGGTTATCCCAATGGTAGAGGCCTATTATCAGTCTTTGAGATTAGCTGGCTACCCGCCCGCGTACTTTTTTAGTAGAAATTTTACGATCGATACAGGTCAAATTGTAAATCAAGGAAGGGCTATTTTTGAATTCAAAGGATTAGTTTCTGGGATGGATATACCCGTAACCCCGAGGGAGGAAAGAGGTTTTGGAAATTTAAGCATTTCTTCTATGAGAGGAAGAGTATGGCGGTGGGCACCAAGTCCTAATGATATTAACTTGGAAAATATATCCACAGCGAATCGAGGTAGAAAAAACACTCCCACAACTACTTCTGGTATATCAATATCTCAACTAGATACCCGAAACCTCTCAGAAGTAACGGTTGAAGGAGAAAATTTACCCAAATTTACTTTAGAGGGAATTCCTCTTACGAGAGTAAATATAGAGGAAGGAAACTTACAAAAACTTCTGCCGGGACTTTCACAATAATTTATTCATCACTCTTGTCTGGTTGAGTCAAGATTCCAATGCTGTCCAAAATTCTAACTGCAACAGTGTCTATATCCATCTCAGTGTCTATCAAGGTTAGGGTTTTTTTGTGCATATGTGCGGCATTTTGAATAGCTTTAAATTCAGAATCCCTCTCATGTCTTATTGAATTAACGGTCATATGTCTTTCCCTCGATAAATCGAGTCTTCTTCGCTCAAGAATTGTAGAATCTGAAGCATCCAAAAGAATAAAATGACGGAATTCTTTAACGAATATGTTAGGTTGAAGAGATTTTTCTGGTTCTTCGTCAATATCAGTAAAATGCAAATCTAGAAAAGTTGGGATTCCTCCTAAAAGTGATTCTAATAAACTTATACTGAAACTTTCCCTAATAATATCTTTTGTTGAATCAGCATGATCAAAAAAATATATACCAGTTTGGGCGACAGAGAATTCTTTCAATCTGTCACCTACATGAATTACTTCGATCTTAGGAAATAACTGCAGAGCTCTATCTAAGGTTGAGCTTTTACCGACACCTCTAATTCCTCCTACTGCGATCAGAAATAAATTATGCTCGTTGTCCAATGACTTAGCCGTTCTGTGCTGGGTTTAAAAACCTAAATTTCCCTTGAGGATATTCGAGGTAAGCTTTAAGAGCTTCGAATGCTCCTCTGTTCATATTGTCTTGGGATAGATCTAAAGTCTCATTCCATGTCGCCTGTGTCAAGTTATCCTTAGAAAAATTAATGTTTCCTCCTATTTTTTCTACTATAAAAAAATGTTGGAGTGAATGATAAACTTGTTTGCCAGGAGTCTGGTAAAATGATTCCCGCAGAAGGATTAATTCCTTTGGCCTGATCTTTATACCGGTTTCTTCTTCAAATTCTCTTTCGACAGCCTGACTAATAGTTTCTCCATTTTCAGGAGTTCCTCCAGGAAATTCCCAAAGAGGCAGGTGAGCCTGTATTACGAGTAATCTCCCAGAATTATCAGCAAGTATTCCGTAAGCACTTGTTCGGAGTTGAATATTATCAGTGTCTGCCCAGCTAATATTTCCATCCTGGGTTTCACAAGCAATTTGTTCTTTTTTCATGCTGACATAATAGCATATTTTCTAGTCCAAAAAAGGATTGAAATCCCAATGTATGGCACAAACAGCTCTTTAAATGTCATGGTTTCTTTAGGAATTGTGCTTTACCAAGTGCTAGAAAATTCCTCAAAGATATAGAAGATAAATACTATAAGATTTGCATTTAGACTAAAATAGGCATATAATATAGCTGTAATCTTACAGGTTACAGAAAGGCTAGACGATGGAAAGAGTAGGAGCAGCCATCAAATCAGCCGGACCGGCACTAACCAGTCCATCAAGAGGGGCAGAAGCAGCCCGATCTCCGGGCATACTAGGTCGTTTTTCTTCACCTAATTTCACAAGATTATCTCCATCTCCAATAGTTAATGAGGGCCCAGCCAGAATGGAGCCATTAAGAGGCATGGTTAAAATTGGCAACCCTCCAATAGAATCAAGACCAAATCCCAGAGTCCAAATTTTTAAACAAGCACTAGAGAGAGGCAGAAGCTTTAATTTAGGAAATTTCAGAAGCCTTGATACTTCTGATATTAAATTGGGTAAACCTGATTTCTATAACCCAGCCCAAAAAGTTAGGATGTTTAAAGTTAACCAACCCTCACCAACCACTAGACTGGAAACTCCAAGGCTGCAGGTTAATGAAGCCCTAAAGCCTAAAGCTGAAGTAAAGCCAGTTATAAGAGTCCTAAGGCCTCAAACTCGTTCGACCTCTGAGATGGCTTTTGCTCAAACTGTTCGCGCCAGATTTGATAGGTTGGTTGAGCAAAAATTAATGACTGCTCCTCAAGCTGAAACTTTAACCCAGAATGCCCTGCAAACAAAACCCCAAAATTCTGCTAATGAAAGCTTAAAAGTTGTTACAGTACCACAATTAATCAATCCAGAGCCTCAAACACAACTTCTTACAAGGAGAAGAGTATTACGAAGAAAAATAGCTGAGTCAGATTTTAGTGAAACAAGATTTACTCCTGTTTTTGATGCTGATACAGCCAGGCAGAGATTACTAGATGCAATTTCTCTGGTTAGAAAGTTAACAACTAAAGACCCTGAGACTGGCAGTGCCCTTGTAGACACTCAAATGGTTCATGACAAAGTAGATTTAACTGATGCAACCAAGAGCTCCCTTTTAAGAAAGCGCCACAAAGAGGATGGCTCAAGGGTTGGATTTATGTTTGGATTGTTAGCTGGAATTGTAGATCCCGAAAAAGCCATAAATGCAATCCATAAATCTAATTATAATAATAGACCAGGAATGTGGGGTGAGGGGGAAAAGCTTACTCAGGAAGAGTTAATAAAGATTCATGGTTTCAGCTCTTTTGCTGAAGAAGAAATTGTTATAGCTCAGGAAGAATTAAGCACAAAAGCTGCACCTGTAAGGATAATTGAACAATATGACCAAGTTATGCAGAATTCAGAAAGCATACAGTCACCAGTAGGTCCTCTTAATGAAGAAGATTCAGGTATGGGCGAGCAAGCTCTAGTATTTACTCCTAAGTTTCATTTAGATACTCAGGATTTATTGCTAGAGCCTTTGTTAAAGGATTAATTTTTCAGAAATAGATTCACCTGTTTTAAAGTAATCCTCTTTTTTGATAATTCTCAAAAAGCCAGCTCTCTCTAGAATTTATTAGTTCAAGCGGTCTTTTATAAACAACTAGACTTATCCCGTTAGGTTTCGTCCTCGCTTCATAATGTTGAAGAAGGGTTATTTGTTCAGCAGTTAACTCAGCTCCTGCCAGGACTGCGCATAAATGTCTTTCTAAAGGAATTGTCAAATTAAATGTATCTGCTCTATAAGTCATGACAAAATGTCCAATTTCATCTTCTAACATTACTCTTAACCTTGCGATATTACCTTTAGGGAGAACAAATTGTGAGCTATCAAGCTGATAATATATAGGATCAGGAACTTGGGCTAAAAAAGGTATAACGATTCTTAAAGAGGTTAAGAACCTTTCATTGCTTCTTATATTTAAGACATTCTCTGCCATTGGGTCCTTAATTATAGCACTAAAAGGTAAAGTTTGAGTATAATTTGAGTATAAGTAGTATAATAATAAAGTTAATTATCATAAAACTATGCCAGAAAAGGAATCTATTAGGGTTTTAGGAAAACAAAATGAAATCTCAACCAAAGAGGCACATCCTGAAGGTAAATCTATAATACAACTATTTAAAGAGAGAGGATTGCCTAGTCCTACAGAAACAATTGACGTAATAAGAAGTGTCGGGTATAGGTTTAGGTTTAAAAAACCCATATAGAGTACATTATTAACTTTTAGATTGAATCCCATAGTTTTAAATGTTATTATATCTTCTATGTTTCCAATAGATAGAGGTATAATTATTGTACATGGAGAATTAGCAGATAAGGCTCAGCAATTACGCTATGCCTTAAGAAGTGCTATTACAACTAACCCCGCTGATTCACTCTTACTTTCAGGTGGGGTAGATTCGTCAATTCTAGCTGCCATTGATCCAAAAATTCCTGCAATTACTGTAGTATTAGAAGGTCATGGAAGTGATTTAAGACATGCTCAGCAGGTAACCGAATATCTTGGTACCCCATGGTATTCTGTCGAGATTAATCAAGCCCGCGCTTTAGACGATATAAGAGAAGTTATTAGATTAACAGGAAGTTATGATCCAGCTGTTAAAAATGATATTCCAATTTATGAGGGTTTACGTTATTCGGCGTCATTAGGTCATAGAATTGTTAGGACTGGTGATGCAGCCGATGGGTTGTTTGCAGGATATAGCTATTTGCATCAGCCGAATTTAAATCTCGAACAATGGGTTAGAGATTTAATTCCAAATATTAGATTATCCTCTTCGAGAATTGCCAGGTCAATGGGTTTACAAATAACTTATCCGTATCTTTATCAAGAAGTCCTAGATTCAGCACAAAAAATGCAGAGATCAGACCTTATTAGGCCATTAGAGCTTGGAAGACCCGGTGATTATGCCCAATTATTAAACCCAGAATTATCTAGATTGAACACCTGGGGGAAAATCATCCTTCGCGTCTCAGCCTATGGATTACTCCCTAATGAAATTGTTTGGAGAACTAAAACTGATCTTGAATTTGGGTCAGGGACTGATATTATGGAATCTATCCTTGAAGAGTCGGTAACCAGACAAGAGATAAGGGAAATGAGAAGAAGCGGTAAAAGTTTTTGGAGCAAATATCATGGTAAGTTGTACTTAATTTATAAAGAATTAGGCTTAGAACCACAACCCCCAGAAATTGGTCAATATTCTTGCTCTTGGTGTGGAGGAGGAGTTTTAGAAAATAGACATCATTGTCAAACTTGTGGAGGGTATCCTGTAAATCAAGAAAATCGCTTCTTATTTCAAAAAAGCTATCCTGAAAATCAATATAGAAGGAGCCAATAAAAATAGAAGTGTTAAAGGATTAATTTTTCAGAAATAGATTCACCAGTTTCTATCCTTTTTATGGCTTCTGCAATCAGTGGAGCAACTGAAACTATTTCTATTTTTTTGCTTTTTAAAACCTCTTCTCTTTGAGGAACAGTATTTGTTATAAATAATTTATCAATAGGGGAGGAGGCAATCCTCTCCAGTGCATCCTGGGAAAAAATTCCATGGGTAATTGCAGCAAGAATATTTTTTGCTCCCCTTAATTTAATTAAATCTGCGCCATTGCAAAGCGTACTTGCTGTAGAAACTAAATCATCAACCATTAAAACTGTTTTTCCTTTTACATCCCCAATCATATCCAGAGACGCTGCTGAATCATTTAAATGCACATCCCTTTCTTTATAAACTATGGCCAGCCCGGTTGCTTTTAACCTTTTAGCAAAAGCAGTTGCCATAGGAACCCCTCCTTTATCAGGGGAAGCAACTACTAAATTCTTAAGTTTTAATTTCTTAATCTTAGGGACCAGGCAAAAACTTGCATACAAATTATCCCAGGGAGTAGATACAAAACCCTGTTCCTGGTCAGAATGGATATCTACGGTGCAGATCCTGTTTGCCCCTGCATGCTCTATAAGTCTTGCTACAACAGATGAAGAGATAGGGACCCTTGGCCGATCCTTCCTGTCTTGCCTGGCATATCCAAAATATGGAATGATGGCAATTATCTCAGATGCAGATGCCCTCTTGGCAGCATCAATCATTAAAATAAGCTCCATTATGCTCTGGTCAACCTGGGGCGGGCAGGTAGGCTGGATAATAATCACACTCCTTCTTCTTATGTTGACAGGGATTTGGATCCTGACTTCTCCGTCTGCAAACCTGGTAACAGGCTCATAAACTTTTGTTTTTAAAATTTTCCCAACCTGGAAAGATAATTGAGGATTAGCAGTGCCAGAGAGTAAAACATAATCTATCTGTGAAGCCATAGCTTATGGGATTAGTAATGAGTTTATTCAGAGTGTTTAGAAAAGTCAAATAGTATCTGCTACATGCAGGCTATGCAGAGGGTAGCAGTTGGCAGAAGTGTAAGTCTTGATAATTCAATCTGTTTTTTGCACTTCTCACATTTGCCATAAGTCCCGGAATTCATTTTTGAAATTGAATTTTTAATCTGCTTGGACAGCCTTAAAAGCTCACCCTTCACAGCTTGTCTGGAAGTTCTTACATCTTCCTGCCATGAAGCTGTACCTAATTCTGATGATTCAGGTATAGAATCATCAATTGATGATTCTTCAAGATCAATTGAGGCTATTTTAGCTTCAACCTGGTCTTGTTGGCGCAATAAATTGTCTTTAAATTTGTCAAACATATTATTGTCTGATGTTAAAATTGATACTTGCATAAGTTTACCTGTTGATATTAAGCATATTTTTGTTAATATTCAGTAATTTAAATTACAAAGCATTACCTTCAAAGTAATGCTGTGGTAAAATCAAGAGGTAACTATAAATTGTGAATATTATGAATAATGTTTAAGGCTAAGATTATGGCCGAAGATTCATTCAAAAAACTATTTAGCTTTTATTCACAATTTAAAACTGTAAATTATAAAAGAGGTGACATTATTTTAAGTCCGGGGCAAGTTCCTCCCGGAGTTTACTTTTTAAAGCGTGGCTATACAAGGCTCTACTCAGTCTCTCAGGAAGGAGAGGATCTGACCATGATTATTTATAAGCCCAATGACTTCTTTCCTTTTATGTGGACAATCAACCAGACCCCTAATATATATTACCTGGAAGCCCTGACAAATACTGAACTTGGTATTGCACCCAGAAAAGAGTTCTTAGCTTTCTTAAAAGAGAATGTAGACTTAGCCTATGAGTTAACTTCCAGGATTTTACTAAGATTTGAAGGTCTGCTGGAGAGAATGGAGCATCTGGTTTTTGGTAATGCATATAATAAGGTAGCTATGGTCCTGTCTCTTTCAGCCCAAAGGTTTGGCAAAAAGCAGGAAGACAATTCAATCCATATTCCACTTCCCTTAACCCATAAAGATATTGCCTCACTTACAGGCTTAACCAGGGAAACAGTCTCAATTGAAATGAAAAAGCTTGAGCGTGAGGGGATAATAACCCACACCGGCAGGCAGCTAACTGTTTGCAGCCTTCCTAAGGTAAAACATGCTGCAATGCTAAATTCTTCTTCTGCTAAAGTTAAGCTTGGTTGACACAGCCTCTGCGAATAGGTTAGAATAGCTATTGTCTCAAAAAGACAGACTGGAGAAAGTTCAAAGAAAGTCTTCAGTACTAAGTCATCAGTCGTCAGACATTTGTCTGAAAGCTGATAGCTGAAGTCTGAAAGCTGTAAAAGAAAACTACTCAACAGTTGAATATGTTATTAGTTATGAGTTCATAGTTCATAGAAATCGCAAGAAATCGAGGAACTAATAACTACAAGCGTAGCGTACACATAACTATTAATGCACCTTAACAACCGAAGAATAAACATCACTCTTCGGTTTTTTATTGCTCTGAATTGAGTAATTTGAACCCGGAAAAGTGGTGGGAAAAAATACAAGAGCATTTGAATAAAATGTCTCCTTGTTTACCCCGCGAAGCATTTATGCATAGTGGGGTCAATTCCAAAAACAATGAATTCGCAAATTTTTTTAGTAAAAAGTTAGCGTAATTTCTGTTCAGGATTTTAAGAATGCTTACAGTCTACAGTCTTCCGTCTTCCGCAACTGCGGTAGTCGGTAGTCTGAAAGCGGTAGACATTCTTTATCTGAGAGTTTGATCCTGGCTCAGGATGAACGCTGGCGGCGTGCCTTAAGCATGCAAGTCAAGGGGGCGCAGTAATGCGCAACCGGCGGACGGGTGAGGAATACGTGGGAATCTACCTTAAAGTATAGGATAGCCAGCCGAAAGGTTGGGTAATACTGTATGTGATCGCAAGATTAAAGATTTATCGCTTTAAGATGAGCCTGCGTCCTATCAGCTTGTTGGTGGGGTAATGGCCTACCAAGGCAACGACGGGTAGCTGGTCTGAGAGGATGGTCAGCCACAATAGGACTGAGACACGGCCTATACATCTACGGATGGCAGCAACTGGGAATCTTCGGCAATGGGCGAAAGCCTGACCGAGCGACGCCGCGTGGAGGATTGAAGGCCTTCGGGTTGTAAACTCCTTTTGCAAGGGAAGATTATGACGGTACCTTGCGAATAAGCACCTGCTAACTACGTGCCAGAAGCCTCGGTAATACGTAGGGTGCAAGCGTTATCCGGATTCATTGGGCGTAAAGTGTTGCGTAGGCGGTTTACTGCATCTTGTTTGAAAGGCTATGGCCTAACCATAGTTTCGGGCAAGAAATGAGTAAACTTGATGGTTTAAGAGGGTACTGGAACAGATCGTGTAGCAGTGAAATGCGTTGATATGATCTGGAACACCAAAGGCGTAGGCAGGTACCTGGGAAACCCATGACGCTGAGGCACGAAAGCTTGGGGAGCGAAGCAGATTAGAGACCTGCGTAGTCCAAGCCGTAAACGATGGATGCTAGTTACCCGATTTTTTTGGGTGACGCAAGGTAACCCGTTAAGCATCCCGCCTGGGGAGTACGATCGCAAGATTAAAACTCAAAGGAATTGACGGGGAGGCGCACAAGCAGTGGAGCGTGTTGTTTAATTCGATACAAAGCGAAAAACCTCACCAGGGTTTGACATGTAGATGCTAAGCCTATGAAAGTAGGCCTCCTTCGAGGGTTCTACACAGATGCTGCATGGCTGTCGTAAGTTCGTGGCGTGAGCTGTCCCCTTAAGTGGGCAAACGAACGAAACCCGCGCCGTATGTTAAATAGTTCATACGGGACAGTCCTAATTTTTAGGAAGGAAGGAGCGGATGACGTCAAGTCAGCACGGCTCTTACACCCTGGGCTACAAACACCCTACAATGGCGAAAAACAACGAGCTGCAACCTGGTAACAGGAAGCAAATCTCTGAAATTTCGCCTCAGTTCAGATTGGGGGCTGCAATTCGCCCCCATGAAGTCGGAATTGCTAGTAATCGCGAATCAGCAGGTCGCGGTGAATACGTTCTCGCCTCTTGTACAAAATAAATGCGCCTGGCAGTTTAATAAACTAGGTGGTGTAAATCCATCTGCCACGAAAGTGGCATAGTTGCGGACAGGACATCTCTGGTAACAGAATGTCTGAAGGGTCCCATATACAAAAGGCAGCCTTTGCAAAAAGACTGTGACGATCTATCAGTGTACGATAGAGAAGTTACAAAAAATAAGTCGCAAGGAATGTCGGAAACAGTTTTTTAAATGACCCAGGGAGATCCTAAGGCATCAGAACAATAATAGGCCTTAGGAAGTCAGCTGAGTCCATAGTAGGTAATTGACAAGTTTATCTAAACTTAATAAAGTATAGATAGCCCAAATAATTACCGAAGGGATGAACTTTATGTTAAATCCACATTATGTTACTGGATTTGTTGATGGAGAGGGTTGTTTTTCAATAACCATTTCTAAAAGACGATTCAGAGTACCAGAAGTACGGCTTAAATTTGAGATTGAACTTAGAGAAGATGATGAACTAATCTTGAAAGAGATTCAAAAAACTTTAGATTGTGGTTCCATTTATCGTTTAGAATATGAACGGTATAAAAAATGGAGACCGCATGTAAAATATCAAGTAGGTTCATTCAAGGATATTAAAGAAAAAGTAATACCTTTCTTTAAAAAATATCCTCCTCTAGCTAAGAAAAGATTTCAATTTGAAATATTCTGCAAAGTAGCAGATATGATGGATTTGAAAAAGCATATTACCGAAGAAGGGATTGAAGAAATCCGTTCTTTAAGAAAGGCTTTAAAGCATGAAGACTCGCTATATGCGTTAGAAGCGCACGTATAGTGGGGAGGGAAAGGTTTCTTATCCCGATCACCGCCCGTCAAGGCAGCAAAGTTGGGGGCACCCGAATATCCCTACAGGGGTAGAAGGTGAAACCAGCGATGAGGCTTAAGTCGTCAGTGCAATCTGCACAAGATGCGACCTATGTTTGTAAAAACATAGAAAAAATTGGCTAATATCGATGAAACCCATATTTTATGGGTAATATCGAGGGAAGGTGTTTTCAGAATAACTCGGAAAGACTCGGTAAACCAGATATTCAGAATATCAGAAGATCTGATAATATTAAATTATGATCAAAGACGTTTCTGACTTAGAAGTTTACCAAGAAGCTTTAAGATTATTACCAGAAATTTATAGTCTATCTAGAAGATTGGCTAAATCAGAATATGATTTGGTACTTCAGGTTAGACGAGCTGGTAAATCAATAGCTGCAAATATAGCTGAAGGATTTGCAAAACGATCCTCAGAAAAAGAGTTTAAAAGATTCTTAAAGATTGCAATAGGTTCTAGTGATGAGGTAATAACTCATCTTAGGATGATTGCAATTGTTCAACCAAACTTATCTTTTGAGGCTAAAAGATTAGCAGATAAATATAAAGTTTTGTCAAAAAGAATTAACTCTCTATGCAGTCATTGGCAATCTGGAGGAACTTTCCGGTCCTCTGATACTCAGACAGTCTGAGTTATTCAGAGTCTTTCTGAATTCATCACCTGTAGAGACTTATATGGAAGGTACTGGATAATCCAGAATTAAACTTTCATTATATGCCAACTCCTATTTATAGGATGAAGATATAGTCCATGCCCTCAGTAATGAGTGGAGTAACATGAACAAGGTATCCCTAGCCGAAGCTGGGGATGGATCACCTCCTTTCTGGAGAACCGGTCAAACTGATGGATTTCATAAACCCGCAAGGGATGATAGCCACTGTTTGATCCACGATCACCTTCACGCTTTAACAAGCTAAGCGCAAGCGCAGTTTGTTGAAATGGTGGTAAGAAGTTGAAAGTCTTCTCTAAAAAACTTTCCCGCTTAAAATCGGTTATTCCCACCACTTTTCTTGGTTTAAAGCGAAGCTTTAAACGGGTTAAGCACATTTTATCTGCGAAGCAGAACTATTAATAAATGATCTTAACCCTATTCCTTTAAATTTCTATAGAAATTTAGTATGAGTAGCTTCTCCCTATTTAGGGAGTTTTTTGCTGGATAGACTACTAATTCAAGCTAAATGATTAATATTGAGTAATAGGGAATAAGGAGGCCTGGATCGGAATTGAACCGATGCATAAGAGTTTTGCAGACTCCTGCCTTACCACTTGGCTACCAGGCCATAACAAGGGCTTACACCTGTTTATCATACCAAATAGGGGAGGCTAATAACATACCTCATAGTTTTAATTGAAATACTACTTACTATAAGTTATAATACAGTCTAGTGTAGTCAACATTACAGACTTAGTTGTAAAATTAAGATAGTGTTATCTACTAAGATATGATAGATACAGAAAAATCTTTTATAGTCACCTTTGCAGGTCAAGCTGCAAAAGATTACCCAAATGCCCAAATACCTGAATTAGCCCAGCACAGGGAAGCTATAGAGAACTTTGAAATGCTCACCTCAGATAGCTCTATTGCTAAAAGGATTAAAGCAGCCTCACCTTTAAGCTTTGGCTATTTTGCCACACTAGCAGCAAATGAGGTTGTTACATCTAAACAGGCAGAAGAACTGGTCATAATAAGATATGAAATAGTCCAGGAAAATGAAGCAAAAAGAGAGGCTGCGGGCCTGGGAAGGACAGCCATGGCTTCAGTCTTAATAAGGGATAGGGCTAAAGTTGAGGCTATGATAGACCCAAATTCAGAAGAATTTAAATTCATAGCAGAGGGCCTGGGTAGAATTCCTGAAATTTATATCTCAAATGAGTATGGAAATCTTTTTGTATTAGCAGGAGACAGGCAGTTTTTAGAAGTACTTTCCTCCCAGTCTGGATCAAGAGTAAATATTTTAGAAAGCATAAATGCAGGATACCATTGCCCGTTAATGCAAGAGGTTAGTATAAAAATGGAACAAGCTATTCAGCATATAGATTTTAAAGACTCAAGAAATCCAATTATTACCCCAACTGACGCAGAAATAAGCACTGATGGTAGGGTATTAAAAGATGCAGTCATAAAAGCTCTATGGCAGCCTGTGAATTTAGAAGATATTATAAAAAGAATTAATGAACTTAAAGCAAGTATTGGTGACTCTGACCTTTTAGACTGCGGCCCTGGCACTTTAATCCAAAGGCTTTTAGGAAAAAAGTTAGATGTAATTTCCCTTGAGGCTGTTATGACTGAGATTAGGGAACTCAGGGGAAGTCTGGCAGATAGAAAAGCAGCCCTAGCTGTAAGATTGAGAGAAATTTTATCTCCGCAGGCTGCTTTAGCTTAACTAAAAGTGGATTCAAACCCCCACACATGCTAAAATATCTCAGTTTGTTAAAGTAAAATTTGGGCTGGTAGTTCAGTGGGTTGAATTGTCTAAATGACAATTCAACGGGTTACATACAATTTATCTCTGAAGGAGAACTATAATACAAAGTAACCCAGGATAGAACGCTTCTCTGATAAGCAGAGCTTGCGAGAACGGCGCTTGTTATTGAAATCTTTGTTTCAATAACAGACTCTGTTCTCTTAAAGAAGAGGTAGATGGGCGGTTAGCTCAGCGGTAGAGCGCGTCTCTGATAAAGACGAGGCCAATGGTTCGACACCATTACCGCCCACCACTTTTTATTTGACTTCTATTATTTTGAAGGTCTACACTAAAGGGAGTTAGGGGGTGAGAGGCCATGTGTCTTGGTCAGGCTCCATAAATCAGGATTATAGTGAGAAAGATGATAGTGAATAGTCATTTGTATTGATTATTCATTAAAAATCTATCATCTTATCATTCTTATATTAACTCTTCTCTAAGAGTATTTTTTCTTCAAGCACTTATCTAAGAGTAGGTGAATATTATTTCAAGTGCCTCTTAGTCCAAAGCAGCGGAATCTTTTTTACATCCTATATTTGTTTTATTTTTATCATTAATGAGCTTTTACTAAATGAAATTAATCAAAGTTTATTAACCAAATTAAGCAACGATTCACGCCATCTGTATCAGAAAGTCCCTAGTCACATTACCCACCAATGTATCCTTAGAAGCCAAAACTACTCTCTTAGGCTCTATTTGTACTACAGTTTGCCAATCATCTTTGAAATCTCTTGAGCCATAAGGATAATGAAACCCAAAAATACCAAAATTCAAATAAAAATACTTTACTGCATAGTCAAAAGGAGATTCACCATTAAAAAGTCCTCTAAAATTTCTTAGTCCAAAGGCCTGAAATCCCTCAATTGTGTGGGATTCCAAAATTAAAGTTTGGGGATCATGATATTCACTTCCATTAATAGCCTGTATATGGTCAGGTAAGTCCAAAATATTTTCCCAACCAGGCTTATTAAATGTAACCTTCCTCCATCTAGACCCATGCTTGGGGGTAGGTGGTGAGAAATCAGGAGATATTTCTCTAACTACTTGAGTAAAGCGTTCATAATTTCTGCCATTACCCCTCTCGCTAGGCTTCCACTCCATGTAAGAACTAGAAGTTGTGAATGGAAAATTTAAGATATCAAGTGTTTGACCCTGGCCTCTTATTGGCAATTCAAAACCTATTTGTTGTTCTATCATTAACGCTAAATCTATCTATTTATAGCCTTAAAGTCAACAATTATTTAATCCCCAAATAAGTTAGAATCATCTTAATGAGGATTCTTTCCCTTCTCCCTGCAGCTACTGAGATTATTTTTCTTTTAGGTTTAGAAAAAAACTTAGTTGGAGTTTCCCATGAATGTGATTATCCTGCTCAAGTTAAGATTCTGCCAAAAGTAACCTCAAGCCCTGTAAGTAATTTAATGAGCAGTCTGGAAATAGATAAAGCTGTTAAAAAACTCTCCCATAAAGGTCCAGGGATATTTCATATAAATTCAAAAGTTTTAGGAAAATTAAAGCCAGATCTAATATTAACCCAGGAGCTTTGTGAAGTCTGTGCAGTTGGTTTTAATAAAGTAAAGAAAGCTGCCAGAATTCTTGATAGTGATGTCAAAATAATTTCTTTAGAACCAGAGTCAGTTGAAGATATCCTGGATAACATTAAAACAGTAGGGGATTATACTAACAGTCGCGCAAGATCACGCAAAATAGTGCAAAAACTGCGCAAAAAAATTGACTTTCTCGCTTCCCACATCTCACCTCACACTTCTCCCAAGCCTAAGGTCTTGATAATAGAGTGGCTTGATCCAGTCATGATAGCAGGGCACTGGGTCCCAGAGATGGTAGAACTGGCAGGAGGAGAGTGTCTTTTATCTAATAAGGGAGAAAAATCTGTTTATATAACCCCAAAAGATCTTAAAAAACTCTCACCAGATATTATCATCTTTGCCCCCTGTGGATTTGATATTTCCAGGACTTTAAAAGAAAAGAAATTGATTAATGATTTACGATTAATGATTAATGAATCCGAATTTTACCTCATGGATGGAAACTCCTTTTTAACCCGCCCTGGTCCAAGAGTAATAGATGGGGTAGAGATCTTCTCAGAAATTATTCATCCTGAAATTTTGCAAAGAAAGCATACAAAAAAAGATTGGCAGAGCCTTAAAAAGCTCCAAACCCTATAATATTACCTCTTACACCTTTCTCATAAAACTTCCTGCCTAATCTTACTACTTATTTGACAGGTACTTACTCATTTGTTATAGTGCGCACTCCGTTTCAACCCTCTTTTTTAGTCCATCCCAAGTATTTAGGTTGAGATAGGAAGTTAATCTATGTTTCAGCTGCCAGGCTCAATTAAAACCCCCAAGGATTTTTTGGGATTAATAGAAAAAAAGTATTTAGTTCTAGGGCTATTAAGTTTTTTTAGTCTTTCAGCACTGACTATCTATAGTTCAAAACCTTTGCAAAAGCTCATAAGCCCATTAATCCCTTTTCAGAGACTGGAAACTTTAAAAGAAGACAAACCTGGATATGAAGTTTTTGGCTTTGCCCCATACTGGACCTTCAATAAACTTTCCAATGTAGACTTTTCTACTCTCACCACCCTGGCTTATTTTGGAGTAGAGGTTGGGGCAGATGGAAACCTGGATAAATCTTCTAAGGGTTATGAAACCTTTATGTCCCCCAAAGCCACAGATACCTTCAAAAAAGCACATAACTATGGAACTAGGGTAGTTCTAACTCTCACCCAGATGAACAATCCCAATATTCTGGCCCTGATGGATGACCCAGAGGCCCAAAGCAGAGTGATCACTCAGGCTGTTGAGGAAGTTAAAAACAGGGGAATAGATGGGGTAAATATAGATTTTGAATATACAGGCAACCCGGGATCAGAGTACAGGGAGAAATTCTCAAAATTTGTTGACAATATGACCAAATGGATGCATCAGGAAATCCCAAATTCAAAAGTAACTGTCTCAGTCTATGCAAGCTCAGTTAAAGATCCAAAAATTTATGATATAAAAGCTCTGGCAGACTCCTCAGATGGGATCTTTATGATGGCCTATGACTTTGCAGTTGCAGGATCAAGTAATGCTATTCCTACCTCACCACTGTATGGCCATAAAGAAGGAAAGTACTGGTATGATGTCTCAACTGCAGTTGAGCATTTTTTATCAAAGATGCCCTCTGATAAATTAATTTTAGGAGTTCCCTGGTATGGCTATAACTATGCAGTAGAAGAGCCCAAAATAAAAACTGCTACTTCAAAAGGCTATTATACCTACTATAAAAAAGGTAAAAGGACCTACAGTCAGTTTATTCCCTATAAATCTTATGCTCAGACTTACACCCTGGCCACCAATAATATAACTCCAAACTCAGATGACATAACTGACTACACAGAAGGATTTGATGAATATGGAAAAGTTTCCTATAAAGCCTACTATGTCCCAAGTTTAGGTACCTGGAGAATGATCTTTATAGAAGATCAAAAATCTTTAGGATTAAAGTATGACTTTGCCAAAGAAAAAGGGTTAGCTGGGGTAGGGATGTGGGCGTTAGGTTTTGATGATGGAAAAACTGAAATGTGGAGTTTACTAAGAGAAAAATTTGGTCTTAAAGATCTGGCAAATAATACGGTTTTAGCAAAAGAAATAAGATAAGTAAGTTAAAAATCAAAAATTAAATGTCAAAAGTAATGTAATTTCTCATTTTTACTTAGAAATATAATATTTTTCGAACAAAGTGAGAAAATACCAAAATTTTGAATTTTGCATTTTGAATTCTAAATTTTTATGAGCATAAACGATATTGCAACTGTCCTTGAAGCCCGCTGGAAAGTGTTTGCAATAACCTTTTTGGCGGGTTTTTTCATGGTTGCTTTGCCATACCTGGGCTTTAAAACACCTGAGTTTAATCTGGCAAACCCTGCACCTCAAAAAATAAATAATCTGGAAATAATCAAAACTAAACTTGAACAGACTAAACCCTCTGACTTTAACCTTAAAACTAAAACTTTAGTTATCCCAAAAGCCCATGGTTCCCAGGATTATGAGGCTTTAAGTGCATATGCAGTAGTAGATCTGGATAATGGGGAAGTAATTGCAGAAAAAAATCTGGAAACAAGACTTCCCATTGCTTCTATCACCAAGCTTATGACTGCTATAGTAGCTATTGATTTGATATCTTATGATAGAGATATACATATTACTGAAAAGATGACCCAGGTTGAGCCAACTAACATGGGTTTAATATCTGGACAGTCCTGGAAAAGGGATGAACTCTTAAACGCACTGCTTCTTACTTCCTCAAATGATGCAGCCCAGGCTCTCAAAGAAGAAGTGGACAGGGAATATGGTGAAGGCAGTTTTGTTAGTGCAATGAACCTGAAAGCCCAAAAGTTGAAATTAAAAAATACTCAATTTGACAACCCCCAGGGATATGATAGCCCAAATAATTTTTCATCAGTTGAAGATTTATCTATTATGAGCTCTTTTACTATAGATAATTATAGTCAAATTAGTGAAATTGTAAAAAAAGATTATCAATTTTTTAGAGAAACTGGAAACCACAAACAGGCAGATCTATATAACTGGAATGGACTTTTGGGAGTTTATCCCGGGGTTGAAGGAATAAAAATAGGCAATACAGAAAATGCTAAAAAAACTACCTTAATTCTAGCTGAGAGATCCCACTCCGCTCCTGATGGAGCTTCACGCAATAAAAGAAGGATTCTGGTAGTTGTCTTGGGAGCCCCAGGAGTATTGGAAAGGGACCTCTGGGCCTCAAAGCTTTTAGATTTAGGATTTGGCAGTTTTGGAATAGAGCCTGTTAATATCACAAAAGAACAGTTAAAACAAAAATACTCTACCTGGAAATATTTCTAAAAATCTCTTGGGCTGTACTTTTTTCTAAATATATTAATTGCTTTTGCTTCTAATTGCCTAATCCTTTCTCTGGTTACTCCGAACTCTATACCTACTTCTTCTAAGGTTCTTTCCCTTCCATCTACTAAGCCATACCTCAGCTGCAAAACCTCTCTTTCTCTACTTGGAAGGTCTTCTACAGCTCTTCTAATATTTTCTTGCCTCATCCCTCTAATAGCTATCTCTTCAGGGTCTTCTGCCTCCTTATCTACAACAGAATCTCCTAAGGTTATATTCTTATCCTCACCATTTACTTTTATATCAAGAGAATAAATAGTATGCACTCTTCTGGCATCTCTTAGAGTGTCTGGGTGTATATCTATTAACCTGGCTGATTCTTCTATATCAGGTTCTCTTCCATGTTCCTGGATAAAGTTGCCTAGCATATTGTTTAATCTGGTTAAGGCATCATTCATATGTACTGGAATTCTAACTGTGTTGGCATGGTCAGTAAGAGATCTCATTACTGCCTGTCTAATCCACCAGGTAGCATAGGTGGAGAATCTAAAGCCTCTTGTATAATCAAACTTATCTACTGCCCGCAGAAGCCCTAAATTACCATTCTGTATTAAGTCTCCTAAAGGTAAACCCCGGTCCTTATACCTTCTAGCCACAGAAACCACTAATTTAAGGTTCTTTTCTGCAAGTTCATCCCTGGCTCTTTCACCTTCTTCCTCAGCTTTTACTAACCTAAGCTTTTCTGCTTTAGGCAAAAGTTCCTCTTTGCAAAACCTTTCATCTTTAGCAAATCTCCCTGCTTCAATTCTCTTTGCTAACTCAACCTCCTGCTCAGCAGTAAGCAGAGTAGTCGATCCAATTTCATTAAGGTAAAAAAGCGTACCATCTGAGATGGTCGAGTCATCTCCAAGGTCCATCTTGGTCTTAGTTTGATCCCTTGGAGGAATAGATATAGTCCTACCTTTTTTTTCTATCATAGCCATTTTTAGGATTTTAAAGCTAAATTTTTAATAAGTCAACCAAAGACTCAAATCAGCATTGTGTTAAAATGGTTTAAATGAAACTTTTGGATGAAGCCCTGATTTCTGGTAAAAAAGTTTTATTAAGGCTTGATCTTGATGTCCCAATTGAAAATGGCAGGGTAGTTGATGACTTCAGGCTTCTAGCAGGCATGGAAACTTTAGGATTTTGTTTAGACCATGCACAATCTGTCATACTCATGGGCCACATTGGAAGACCCCAGGGTGAAGACCCAGATTTAACTGTCAGACCAATAGTTAAGTGGTTAGAAGAAGGCTTTGGCCACATCAGACTTCCTGAAGGCAAACTGCACATCCTGGAAAACCTAAGATTTGAAGCTGGAGAAGATGACTGTGACCAAAAATTTGCTTCAGAATTAGCCAGTTTTGGTGATGTTTTTATAAATGAAGCCTTTGCTTCCCACCACCCATCAGCCTCAACCACTCTTTTACCAAAATTATTACCCCACGGGGCAGGCTTTACCTTTGCAGAAGAAGTAAATACCTTAGAGGAAATAAGGGAAAGGCCTCAAAAACCCTTTGTAGCTATAATTGGTGGGGTAAAAATAGAAGATAAACTTCCTGCAGTTTTAGCCCTAGCCAAAATTGCAGATGCAGTTTTAGTTGGAGGGAAAATTGCTGATGAAATTAAATTAGAAAATACCCAGGTTCCCCCAAATGTAATGGTTGGAAAATTGACTGAAGACAAAGAAGACATTGCAGATGAAACTGTTGATTCATGGCAGCCGTTAATTGAGAGGGCCAGACTAATTATCTGGAACGGCCCATTGGGTAGAGTAGAGGATGAAAAGTATCAAAATTCGCGCAAAATCGCGCAAATAATAACCACTTCAAATGCTAAAACTATTCTTGGCGGCGGAGATACAATTACCTATGTAGATGAATTAGGACTTTTAAATAAATTTTCCTTTGTTTCAACAGGAGGGGGAGCAATGTTAGAATTTTTAATCAAAGGGACATTACCAAGTATAGAAGCGTTAGAATGAAAAATTCCAGTTATCAAATACCAATTTACAATAAAATTCTAATTTTAAAATTTTCCATTGAAAATTCATTGAAAATTGTAAATTGTAAATTGAAAATTAAATATTATGCCTGAACCACCATCCCATACTCCTCAGCCTCCTGGACCCCTTCCTCATCTCCAAGGGAGAGAGGCTTTGCCTCATATCTATATAGATGAAAAAAAGAGAGGAATTGTCTCCTGGATCATGATCATATTTTTATCAATAACAGTACTTTCAATCCCAATTGGGGTTTACCTGGTTAGTAAGCGGACTAATATTCTCCCTCAGGCTGCTAATGAGGCCCCGCAGCTATTAGAAAGCATAAATTTAGAAACAGACAACAATAACCTTTCAGATGGGGCTGTCTTCCCTGTCAGGGTTAATGTAAGATCAGATGCTATGGAGGCAAATTTATTTGCTGTTTTGTTAAAATTTCCTCCTCAAAACCTGGAAGTTGTAAAAGTTGCAACTGACTCAGGCTTAATCACCAAATGGGTTGAACTTGATTTTGATAACTTAACAGGAACTGCAAAGCTTACAGGAGCAGTCCCAAATCCAGGGCTTAAGACTTCCAATAACCAAACCTTCACTATAGCCACACTCTTTTTTAGGGCAAAGGGTTCTGCAAAAACTGCTATAACTTTAGATTATGCAGCCATATATAGAAACTCAGATAATCAAAATATCTTAAAAGACAAAAAAGACCTGGGTTTAAATATTAATTTTTCTGCTGCCTCAACACCTGCTCCTCCTTTAATAGAAAAACCAAACCTAAATTCTAATATTTCTGCCCTAATTCAAACCCCATCAGGAGGGGAAGTCTACTCCTACTATAAAGCCCTGTCAATTTCCTGGAACCCAACTAATATAAGCCAGGTTACAAACCTTAACCTTTATTTAAATGGAGGACTTTATGCAAGTTTAGGCAAAAGCTTAGAAAATACAGGCAGGGTTTTATGGCAGCCCTCCTCAAACCTTCCTCTTCAATTAATAACCAGCCAAAATATATTCCAGCTGGAACTTCAGGGTATTGATAAATCAAAGAGGACTTTTTCAGACTTGAGCGGACCCTTTGGCTTCAGTGCAGGTACTGATTTTGTATCAGTATCCTCCTCAGCAGCAGTCTTAAACGAAAGTCAAAAAAGTTTAGATTTCATCTCAAAGCTCTTTTCAAACTACAATCTTCCTCAGTTAAAAAATCCTGAGGTAGATTTAAATCAAGACAGAAGTGCAAATGACCTTGACTTATTTCTCCTAAGAAGGGCATTATAAAAGACATGCAGGATAAAAAAAAGACTATTATATCCGGGCTGATTGTAGGAGGATTAGTAATAGCAATGGCTGCAAATGTCTTTAACCTCCAAAACCTCAATAAATCTCAGGTTTTCAAATCCCAGGCAGCTCCTGTTTCTGCAATAGAGCTAATTTCACCCCAGTCAAACTCATTATTAGAAGGCACTTTAGCTCTTCATGCTAAAGTCAGGATAGAAAAGGATTTGGTGAATCTTTCAGCAGTTGTAAAATTAGGAGAATATAAGGCTGAACCTTTAGAAATTAGCTATGAGAATTCAGAAAATATAATCTTAAGAGGAACAATTGACAGTACTAAATATGAGAACGGCAACCACCTTTTAAAAATATTTGTCTATTCAAACTCAGACAAATCTCCAACTAATGTAGCTTCAGGAGCTTATCCAATTGTAGTTAAAAATTAATTTTTCTTGCTTGATTTTCAAAGGACTGCTATTATCAGTATATGCCCATTAAAGCTGCCATTAATGGTTTTGGTAGGATTGGAAGAAGTGCCTTTAAAGCTGCATTAGAATACCATTCAGATACTCTTGAAATTGTAGCCATAAATGACTTAACTGAGCCTAAAGTCTTGGCTCACCTCCTAAAATATGACTCAGCTTATGGTATCTGGAACAAGCATATCTCCTCAGATGAGACAAATATAATAATAGACAATAAAAAAATCCCTATTCTTAAAGAATTAGAGCCTGAGAAGCTTCCCTGGAAAGACATGGGTATAGATGTAGTTATAGAATCTACAGGCAGGTTTACAGATTTAGAGGGCATGCAGAAACACTTGGTTGCAGGTGCACACAAAGTTGTTCTCTCTGCCCCAGCCAAAGGTGAAGGAGTGGGAACTTTTTTAATGGGGGTCAACCATGATAAGTATGAGGGCCAATATCTAATAAATAATGCTTCCTGCACCACCAACTGTATTGCACCAGTGGCAGCTATTATGCATGAAAAATTTGGGGTTTTAAAAGCTCTGATGACCACAATCCACTCAGTCACTGCAGAGCAAAACTTAGTAGATGGTCCACCTCCAGGAGGAAAGTCCAATGACCTAAGAAGAGCCAGGGCTGCTTATGTCAATATGATTCCCACTACAACTGGAGCTGCCGTAGCTACAACTGAGGCTATCCCTGAATTAAAAGGCTTGTTTGATGGCAGGTCTATCAGGGTCCCAACTATAGTAGGTTCTCTCTCAGACTTCACTTTTTTACTAAAAGCAAAAACTACAGTAGAAGAAGTTAATCAGGCTATCAAAGATGCTGCAGGAAGTCCCAGGTGGCAGGGGATAGCAGCCTGGACAGAAGAACCCCTGGTCTCCTCAGATATAGTAGGCAGGTCTGAATCCTGCATAGTAGATTTGGGCCTCACCCAAATAGTAGATGGAGACCTGGTCAAAGTCTTTGCCTGGTATGACAATGAATGGGGATATTCAAACAGATTGATTGAGATGGTAATAACTGTGGGGAAGTCTATTAGTAAGTAATTTATGTTATTGCATTGCAAAGCACAGAATGTGCTAATATTTGCTCATGGTTAGGCTCATTCAGAGAATTTTAGGCAGGACTTCTCACCCTCTAAACACAATCTTTATTTCAAAAGATAGGCTTCTCTCAAACTACAAAACTCTCTCTAAAATTAATCCTAAAATCAGTATTGCTCCAGTTCTAAAATCAAATGCTTATGGACATGGTTTAGCAGAAGTAGGAAAGATTTTGGATTCCCGCCGGATGTTTACCCCGGACTTGATCCGGGGCGGGAATGACAGAATGCCTTTCATCTGTGTAGACTCCCTTTATGAAGCCCTGATTCTTAGAAAAGCTGGAATTAAGTCTGAAATCCTAATCATAGGATATATAGACCCAAAATCTTTAAAGCATAAAAAATTAAACTTTTCTTTTGCAGTTTGGGACCTAGAAACAGCAGAAGTTTTGGATAAATATCAAAAAGGAGCAAAAATTCATATCTTTGTAGACACTGGTATGAATAGGGAGGGGATTAGGCTTGATCAACTTAGCACCTTCTTAAGTCAACTTAAGTTACTTAAGAACCTTAAAATTGAAGGCCTGATGTCTCACCTGGCAGTAGCAGATGACCCCAAAAACCCTCTAAATAAAATCCAGTTTCAAAACTTCAAAAAAGCTAAAGAGATAGTTAAAAATGCAGGTTTTAAACCTAAATGGTTCCACCTGGGAGGTTCATATGCACTTTTAAATCTAAATCCCAAAGACTGCAATTTAATAAGGGTAGGCAAGGCTCTTTATGGAGTGGTAGGAAATGCTTCGACAAGTTCAGCAAAAAAAACTTCTTCCCTGAGCGCAGTCGAAGGGATACATCCAGTACTTTCATTTAAATCAAAAATAGCTCAAATCAAAAACATCAAAAAAGGAGATAAAATAGGTTATTCCTCAACTTTTACAGCTCAAAAAGATTTAAAAATTGCAGTCCTGCCCCTAGGCTACAATGACGGCCTGGACAGGAGGCTTAGCAATAAAGGAGTCGTAAGGGTCGGAGGTGACGAAGGAGTCGGATGTAAGATTCTGGGACTTATTAGTATGAATGTGGCTGTAGTTGATATTTCAAAGGTGAAAGACCCATATCTTGGTCAGGAAGTAATAATTTTCTCAGACAATCCAGAGGATAAAAACTCTATTATTAATTCTGCTTCAATTTGCCAGACAATCTCTTATGAACTCTTAGTCCACCTCCACCCAAGCACAAAGAGGATTGTAGGCTAACTCTCTCCATCTAAATCTGAAGCTTTGACTCCATCACCTTCCCCCTCTAACTCTTCTTCACAAGAAGCTTCGCATTCATCACCAGGGTCAACAATCTCAGCTAAAGGAGATGAACTAGCCTGGGCAATAGCAGTTGGTTTGGAAGTTGATTGGGTAGTTGTAGAGGGTTTTTTGGATCCTCCCAGACTGAATCTAAGAATGGTTACCAGGACTGCTAAGGCAATTATTACTCCTGCTATTATTAAAATAATAGGGACAACACCCTGTTGGGATTGCAGAGTTAAGAGTGCAGAGTTAAGAGTTTTTTTGATTTGCTTTTTCATTCTGATTTCTGAATTCTTCATTCTTAATTCTACTCTGCACTTGCTAAATTGTTTGACTGGATTCCATCTCCTTCATTGCGAAGCAAGAGGGCTTCGCCCTCATTATCAATCCCGCAGTCCACATCATCCTGATCAATGCAGGTATAGTCAATTGGATCATTTTGTGAAGCTAAATATTCAGAAGTTATCACAGGATTAGATGCTAAAAATGGTTTATTTAACTTAAAATACCATCTGTCTAAAAACCCAATGGAAAAAAGGATCCAAAAACCAGCAAAAAGCACCATGACCAATGGCAGCATACCTCTTTGATTAATTTTTAATTTTAAATTTTTAATTTTCATTGAAAATTTTTAATTTCAAATTTTAAATTACTTAAGCCCGACTTTTGTCTCTAGCTCACTTACTCTTTCATCTCCAGGCAAATTATTAATCTGCAGTTCTGGCCTTATCTTATCTTCAGGGGATAGGGGAAGCCAGGTTCCTGAACCATCCTGCACCCTCAGTTTTCTCTGCCCTTTGGAATCAGCGCATAAAAATACCTGCAGTGGCTTGGTCCTTCCTGTCTCTTTTGGATTTGCTCCCAGAGTTGCCTCCCTTGCTGCAATAGTAGAGTTAAACCCTTTAGCCAGTAAAACTTGTCCTACCCCCAAATCAGCTTTAACACAAATTACAGTTTTACCCTCTGCAATTGCATAATATTTAATAAGCCTGTAAACCTGTTTAGCATAGCTATAATCAGAAGCCAGTACATCTTTGCAGGCTTCTCTTAGGTCTGCATCAGGCTCAACCAGACACCTCCTGCCAGCTTCTACAGCCTTGGTCAGCCTGGTTGTTGCAGTCTCTAAAAGCTTTAAAGCTTTCTCTGACTTTAAATCCCTATAGCTATCTAAAGATTTTAAGTACTTTTGTGTTACATTAAGTCTTTTAGCAGACTTGGATTCTTCAGCTGCCTGAGTTTTGAATGCTAAAAATATAGTAAAAGTTAAAGTTAAAGCCAGTATAAAATATACAAATATTCTCATAATCTCTTGCTCCCATCATCATTAGTCCTGAAAACATCAAACCTGTCTTCACAATCTGCAGCCCCCCCAGGGCAGCTTGTTGGGTTTGGGGATTGGCCAGCCCTTCCTGTTATGGACAATTTATCAAAAAATTCACTATCCCTTTGGGCAAACCTGGTGATTGACTGGGAAACTTCCCAAATTATAAAAATTAAGATAACTACAAAAAAAAGTATTAACATGCTTGAGTACCCCTTTTGTGAATGATCAATGATCAATGATGAACGTTCAATTTTTTTCTTAATTGATAATTGTTCATTGGACATTGTTCATTCTCCCTATCTGTCTCCTTCTGCAACTCTGGATAAAATCTCCAGCTGCTCAGGTGTTAAATCATATTTTTCTTTTACTAAATCATATCTTTTATCATTTGGGTCTTTTTGCGTCCCCCTGTAATCCTGCAAAGTTAACTCATTTGATGAAGTAGGGGAAGACTCAGTCCGGGTCCCCAGATTGAGTTTAGCCATAAAAATAAAATAGCCAATTGCCGCCGCAGCTATTAGTACTATTATGACTATTAAGATAGATGCTATTCCTTTTTGTTTAATCATTTCTGATAGATAGGAAATGGATAGATTCCACCAGTTGTACAGTACTTACCAACTCCAGAAACATTTTCAGAGTCAGTATTACTTGGACAGTTGCTCACACATTGACCTTTATTCCAGGTAGTACTTGATCCTGTCCCACAATCTACCTGGCATTTATTAGTGCTGTCATTCCATTTGGTATTAACCAGTTTCTTGCAGGCATCCTTTGCTGCAGAAACTGTAGTATAAATTGCACCAGGGTTAGAGGTTGGAGAACTGGATGCCCTTGGAGAACTGCTTGCAGATGAGCTTCCCAAAACCAGCTTCCTGGCATCAGACACATGCTTTTTAATATTGTCAGGGTAGTTATCAGGACTATTTAGGTCAAAGCTAGCCTGGATTTGGGTAGGATTGCCAGCCAGATCATAAGTTCTCAACACTTTTTTACTTGTTGAATCATTGCACAAAAACTCTCTCTGACCATTGCCTGCAGTTATAAATGGCTGGATCCCAAAGTCTATCTTGGCACAAGTGTTTGGTACACCAGCCTGGACAGTCTGGTATGCAGTTAGCCTGGATGCAACTTTAGCCTGATTATAGAGCTCATGCACCTGGGATTCACAACTTTGCTGGTTAGATTGTGCCAGACAGTTTTTAATTGCAGTCTGTGCATCCTCGGCCAGCTTTTTAGCTCTGGCTGCAGCAGTTTCCAATTCAGTTGTGTTTTTCCCACTAGTCCTGGCATCCTGAACATTTTTGTTAATGTCAGATAAATATTGAGACAGGTTCTGATCATCAGTATTTAAGCTAGTCCCAGGGGCATTTTTAACAATAGCTGCACCTGCATCAGTAGCTTTTTTATTTTCATCTACTCTCTTTTTATCACTAATCTGGGAATCTCCATTTGGAACCAAATTCAAACATTTACCTCCATAGCACCAATAAGCAGTCTCAGGGTTTACACTGCCTTTCACTTGGGCTTTACCTTTGCACTGCTCATTGGTAGAACAGTTAGAACTGCAAAAAGCTATCCAGGTATAGCCCTCAGGTTTAAGCACTCCATCAGGATTATCTTTGCAGGCTAAAGTAGTAGTATCCTCCTCCTCAGCACCGCTTGTGGAGCTGTTTTTGACGCATTTTGCACCACCATTTTTTTCAACACAGCTAAAACCTAGAGGAGAATCTGAACAATTATCAACAGTAGTCCCATCTCTTTTTACTTTATTTTCATCACAGACAGCCTCATTATAAAAATCAGGGTCCTTGCTAGTAAATTCATCAGGGTTTGTTGCTCCTGTATTGCCTGGAGATCCATCCTCATTAGGATTCCCACATTGTCCAGCGATTACTCCAAAATCCTCGCGTACTTCTAAAAGTTCCTCTCCTTTAAAAACTCCAATAACTGAATGGTTTCCATCGCAACCAGGCCCCTCATAATCTCCTTCTGGTTTGGTATTCCCTCCTCCTTTTCCTCCACCGCTACCACCTGAATCTTCTTTAGGATTGCCACATTCTCCAGGAACTCTGCCAAAATTTTCCTTGACATCTACCAGATTATCTCCTTCCCAGACCCCAATAACACTATCTTTCCCATCACATCCTGGTCCTTCATATCTATCTTCATTATCACTGCTATCATCTGAATCATCATTACTGTCATCACACTCCTCATCTCTGACCCAGTTATTATCATCACCTGCATCTCCTCCTAAAAATCTATAACCATTCTCACAATTATTATCATCAAGAGCAAAAGGTAAAATATTAGTTCTTTGCTGTACTAAGTAAGTACCAAGTCCAATAGAAGCAACTAAAAATAAGAGTAGGGCAATAGGAACGAACCCATTCTGGGAATTTAAAATTTTAAATTTAAAATTTGAAATTATTTGGGGCATTACCTTAACAATATTAAATATATAGAAGCAGTGTCAAGCAGATTGACAAATAAAAAAGCTTGGTTTAGTATCCAGAATATAGATGGCAGCAAATGAGCTTGATTTGAAAAACTATAAATCTCCAGAAACTGCAGTAAAAATTAGAGATGAATGGATTGATACATTGCAGGATGATACCATGTGGTCGGCTGATGTAAGTGAAGATCACATATTAGGTCTATCTACTATTCCAGAATCTCTTTCTCAGCGTTTACCAGTAAATTTCCAGCAGAGGAATTGGTTGAAGTTTCAGCAGTTTCCGCAGGAGGAAAGAGAATCTGGTTTAATTTACGCAGTATCTGCTGGCAATTCAGACATTCTTGCTATAGTTACTCTGGGAGATTTGGGAGAAGAAATGTTAACCAGACTTATTAGTACTACAATTTACCCCCAAGGCGTAAGAATTTATGGAGAAACTGAATATATACGCTCTTTTGGCAGACAGCTGAATAAAAAAGGTGAGATAGAAGTAGTCCAGGACATTGGTTTTGCCCAAATTCAATATGATGCCTTTATAAATGATAAGCTGCCAAATGTTCCTCTTGCAGTTGGTTGACATAGCCTCTCGCTTTTGCTAAAATCCTTTTTACGAATGATTATTGCGAGAAACAACGACGATAATTAACCCCAGCTTGGTCCGCCAGCTGGCGGCACACAAGCGTTGCATCCCTCAGATTTAAAATTTAATATGTCAAGTTTGGGCCCATGGCTCAGTTGGTAGAGCGCCTCATTTGCAATGAGGAGGTCAGGAGTTCGATCCTCCTTGGGTCCACAGATCCGGAGGTTCGTTCATAGTGCAACTGAAAGGCACTATGTTTTGCGAAGCAAAGAACTCTCGGGTCCACCAATTTAATTTAAAATTCGAAATTTACAATTTGAAATGAAATTAAAATATTTAAATTTTAAAAATTCATTAAAAATTTGTAATTGAAAATTAAAAATTTAGGCAGGAATTAGTAAATAGATAATGGTTTTCAAAATTAATTTGAAACTCACTATCTAGGTGCAAGATCCTAGTATTTGTACTTTGAAATGTGAATACGACAAATAATGAGATGCTAGAAACTAGATAGCAAGATGTTAGTTTTTAACTAGTATCTAGAATCTAACAATCTAGTATCTCTAATAAATGGAAGGCCAAATTATTAAATTTGGAGCCAAAATTTACTCAACAATAAGGCGTACGGTGGATGCCTTGGTCGAAAGTACCGAAGAAGGACGTATTAGGCTGCGATAATTTGCGGGGAGCTGCCAAAAAGCTTTGATCCGCAAGATTCCGAATGGAGTAATCCCCCCGATTTATCGGGGACTGTTAACTGAATTCATAAGTTAACGGAGGGTACGTGCCGAACTGAAACATCTAAGTAAGCACAGGAAAAGAGAACAAAAGTTATTCCCTAAGTAGTGGCGAGCGAAATGGGAACAGTCTAAACCATACACCAGGCATTCGCGCAAGCGAATGACCCGTATGGGGTTGTGAGGCAACAGTAGCGACAAATTTAACTAACAGAACAAGCTGGAAAGCTTGACCAAAGAAGGTGACAGTCCTGTAAGTAAAAGTTAAGTTTGCGTGGTTGATCCCTCAAGTAGCTCAGGACACGAGTAATCCTGGGTGAATCCGGCAGGACCATCTGCTAAGACTAAATATACTTTCGGACCGATAGTGAACTAGTACCGTGAGGGAAAGGTGAAAAGAAGAGCGGAACGCTCAGTGAAATAGTACCTGAAACCGTATGCTGACAAGCAGCGAAAGTCCCGATTTATCGAGGATGATCGCGTGCCTATTGAAGAATGAACCGGTGAGTTATTTGTTGTGGCAAGGCTAACCCGTCAAGGCGGGGAAGCCGTAGTGAAAGCAAGCCTTAAAAGGGCGATTAGTCATAACTTATAGACCCGAAACCGTGTGAGCTAACCATGTGCAGGGTGAAGGCCGCCGAAAGGCGGTTGGAGGCCCGAACCCGTATCTGTGGAAATAGGTTGGGATGACATGTGGTTAGAGGTGATATGCCTAGCGAACACGGAGATAGCTGGTTCTCCCCGAAATATATTTAGGTATAGCCCTGTGTAATAACATTGGGGGTAGAGCTCTGGATGGATTTGGCGGCAGCAATGTCGTCACTCCAATCAAACTTCAAATACCAATGTTTTGTAGCAGGAGTCAGTCCGATCCGGCTAAGCGGAGCGGTCCTGAGGGAAACAACCCAGATCGTCAGTTAAGGTCCCTAAATGCAAGCTAAGTGTTAAAGGAAGTTTAGTTCCTTAGACAGCCAGGAAGTTGGCTTAGAAGCAGCCACCTTTTAAAGATAGCGTAACAGCTCGCTGGTCTACTACGGAATTGAGCGCCGACAACGTATCGGGGCTAAGCTTGCTACCGAAGCTACGAATCTTGTCTGCAGGACAAGAATTTTCAATGATCAAGTACCAATTATCAATGAATTTTCAAAATTCAAATGTTTCAAACATTTGAAAATTAAGAAATTAAAATTTTATTGTAAATTGAAAATTGTAAATTGGACATTCTCGCCTTGCAGGCGAGGTGGTAGGGGAGCGTTCTAAATGTTATGAAGCTAAGCTGTGAGGCTTGGTGGAACGTTTAGAAGTGAGAATGCCGGTATGAGTAACGTATGAATGTGAGAAACATTCAAGCCGAAAGCCCAAGGTTTCCGATCCCATGTTAATCAGGGTCGGGTTAGTCGGTCCTAAGGTCAGGCCACGTTAGTGGATTAGCCGATGGACAACAGGTTAAAATTCCTGTACTTTTTTATGTTTGACAAGTTTTGAAGTTTTGAGAAATCAAAATCAGGAAGCCATTAAGGATGAACAGAGTAGGAAAATCTTTGCCAGCTATACGCTGGTACAAGCAACAAGTTAGTGGAGGCAGGCAAATCCGCTTCTACAAGCTGTCAGTTACGCTGATTTTAGTGATCAGTTTGACTGGCTTTAGTCAGCTCAGCTGATAGCTAAAAAATACAAGTTGTGATGTCGGAAGAAAGAGTTTTTCTGTTTTCAGGAAAAGATTCGTAATGGAAACATAGAGAACCCGTACTAAAACCAACACAGGTGGGCGAGTTGAGTATACAAAGGCTATCGAGAGAACTATCCTTAAGGAACTCGGCAATATAGCTGGACGTAAGTTAGCGAGATGTCCTGCCCGTAGAAATACGGGTTGCAATAAATGACGCTGAGCGACTGTTTATCAAAAACACAGGTCCCTGCTAATCTGAAAAGAGATGTATAGGGGCTGACACCTGCCCAGTGCCAGTAAATTAAAATTGGAGATGACCTCTGAGAGTAATCAATGAGTGAGTTTCTGGTCTAAGTTCTGGTGAACGGCGGCTTTAACTATAAGAGTCCTATGGTAATTCGTTGCTTTAGGAGAGTTAAACGTTTTTGGTGTTAGTGATTTTTGAATCTGACTATATGCTGGAAAAACTCAGTATCCGACAGTACCAGTTAGAAGTGAGAAGTTAGATGTAAGAAGATGGAAAAAAGAAGTGAGAGGTGAGATTTTTTAGTCCCACATCCTATTTCTAAATCTACATTCCCATCGCACACTTCGCACATCAAATATGGTGACAATCTGTTCGGTGGAGTAAATCAGCAGGGAAGATTACAGCCTACCGCTGTAGAACCCTCAGAGACTATACGTCAGACCTACTCTTTTTAACTTAAAGAATTAGGAAGATATAGTCCGAACTGCTAAGCGATTAGCAGAAGTGGCAATTAACTCAGCCACATTTAACATAAAAAAAAGGAAGAGCGAAATTCCTTGTCTGGTGAGTTCAGACCCGCACGAATGGTAGAACGACTTAGCGACTGTCTTGAGGATAGACTCGGTGAAATTGCAATGGCTGTGAAGATGCGGCCTTCCCATACTTGGACAAGAAGACCCCGTGGAGCTTTACTGGAGCTTGGCCCTGTTTTGAAAAATTAATTGTG
>MFDF01000004.1:0-9262 GCA_001776785.1 Candidatus Daviesbacteria bacterium RIFCSPHIGHO2_12_FULL_37_16 | reverse complement strand
TATATAGTGTGCTTGACTGCGAGACAAACAGGTCGAGCAGGTGCGAAAGCAGGTTTTAGTGATCCTTATTTACCTCATGGGAGGGAATAGGCTTATCGGATAAAAGCTACCCCGGGGATAACAGGCTAGTCTTGCCCAACAGTCCACAAGGACGGCAAGGTTCGGCACCTTTTTAAAAACATTGGGGTGCGGTGGAAGTAATTCCATTAGACTGTTAAACAAAATTAGAAACTTCTTGAAACAAAAATACTAGTCAAAATCGGTGAACGCCTAGGCAGTAATGCAAGGTCAACACCGAGGGAAGTCCGACGTAACGTCGGACCCTGTAACGACTTGTGCGAAAGCACAGATATCAGCTTGCGGATATTCCGGGTACTTAAACTGATATATAAAACTAGCCCCCGAAGAACATCGGGGTGAAGGTATAGTCTGATCCTGTGAGTAATCACAGACAAATTAAAAAGACAGCGATGTCGGCTCATCGTATCCTGGGGCTGAAGTAGGTCCCAAGGGTCTGGCTGTTCGCCAGTTAAAACGGTACGCGAGCTGGGTTCAAACCGTCAATTTGGCGGCTCCCGAAAGTAATTTCGGGATGCATAAACTGACTCATATCGGAGAAGTCCTAGACACAGCAAACTGTCATGTGCTAGGATAATTCCGAGGGAAGTCTGAATCCTAATGAATAAATTGTCCAAGTCTCAGAGTAGTTATCTTGCTGGATTTCTTGATGCTGACGGTAGTATTTATGTTAAATTAACAAAAAATTCTACCTATAAATATCGGTATCAGGTATCTCCAAATATAGTTTTCTACCAATCTCAAAGTTCTAAAGTTTCCTTAAAGGAACTTCATAAAATAACCGGAATAGGTTATTTAAGAAAAAGAAATGACGGGATTGAAGAATACATAATAGGAGATATAAAATCCATTAGAGATTTTTTAAATAAAATAGAAAAATTTCTAATTTTCAAAAGAAAGCAGGCAAAACTCATTATTGAAATTCTTAATTTAAAGGAGAAAATTAGATCTCCACAAGAATTTTTAGAACTCTGTAGGCTTGTAGACCAATTTAAGTTGTTGAATTACTCCAAAAAGAGAACAATTTTGATGGATGTAATTAAACAAACTTTAATTAAAGAAGGATTCATGACCCCGTAGAGACTTGACCTATTTAGGTCAAATATGAGGTACCAGATAATCTGGATTTAAACTCATATTAGATGTCAGTCCCCCTACGTTACAGTAGGGGGGTGGTATAGTCCATACAGCTAGTAATAGTTGAATTATATGCGTGAGACAGGTTGGACTCTATCCAGTATGGGCGTTTGGATTCTTGAAGGGAGTTGTCTCTAGTACGAGAGGACCGAGATGAGGAAACCTCTAGTGTGCCGGTTGTACTTACAAGTGCAGCGCCGGGTAGCTACGTTTCTTTTTGATAAGTGCTGAAAGCATCTAAGCACGAAGCAGACCCTAAGATGAGGAATCTTTAAGACTCCTGGAAGACTACCAGGTTGATAGGCTGGCGGTGTAAGATCTGTGAGGATTTTAGCCAACCAGTACTAATAGTCATAGTTGAGATTTTTTGACTCCTTTTTAGTTAAAAAGGACTTCCATACAAAGTCGTATTCACATTTTTTAGTATAAATAAAATTTATTCCTAATCTCATTTGTATTAAAACTCCATAACGCTTGTTGCAATCCAGTTATTCTGAGTATAGAATTCTCATAAATATGGCTATAAGTGCCGAGATTGTTGCAATAGGATTAACTCATGCCTTATACGACCCGCGCAGAGCGAGGGCAGAGTTTGAAAGGGATAGGGCAGAATTTAGAAAAGTTGAAAAAGAAATTCTGGAGCTAGCCCCAGATGTTTTGACAAGGCGTAGATTGTCTGCATCGGAAAGCGGAGCTGTAATTACTCCATGGATTGAAATTTCTTTAGACGAAAAGTCCGAGGAAGTTAGGTTGGCTGAAGAAGTTAAGTTTCTTGATGTTGAGCGAAAAAATATTCCTTATTACAAGGGTTATCAGGCCGTACTACTGCAAAGGAAACATGAAATAGCTGGGCATTATCCTGTTAATCTATATCGAATACAAAAGCATCATTATGGAATGCAAAGAGGTGATAGGTCTGAACTTCATGGGGAAACAGGCTTAAGGATTCCTGCTGATACTTGGAACTTAAGAAGCACAGAATCAGTGCCAATTTTAATCACTGTACTTGCTGCTCAGGGAGTTTTAAATACGATTAAATACATTGATCAACAAGCCCAATTAAGGGCGTCTCGCTAAATTTTAGTATTACTACATCCCAGCCTGCAAATTTGGGCAAATTACCATGAGACTTTTGGCTCCGGCCTCATTCCGAATGAGGTATAATATACTATATGGTTCAGTTACCCCAGAGTGTTAAAGCAACCTTATGGTCTTATGATGCCACTCAGATTGATCTGCAAAAGCATAAAAAAATTATTATTTCCCAGGTTTTAAATTTCGGGAGTTTGGAAGCGGTGAGATGGTTATTCGCCAATTATTCCAGTGATGATATTAAGGAAGTAACAATCAATATTCCACTTGGCGCATGGGATAAAAAATCCTTAAATCTTTGGTCGCTTTATTTTAACCTTAATAAAGGCCAATTTCAAAATAGATTCATATAATGCTGCATTACGATATCCTAGACCCTGAAAGAAAAGAAATCCTTACGAAACTCGTGGCTTTTAAAACGCAGTTTTATTTGGCGGGAGGAACAGCCTTAGCTTTGCAGATTGGGCATCGGGATAGCTTGGATTTCGATTTTTTCAGCAGAGAAGATATTGATACTGTCAAATTGTTTGAACAAATATGTGAAGTTTTTGCAGGCAGGGAAATAGTTAAAACTCAGGAAGAAAAAAACACTTTAAGTGTCAACGTTGGCAAAATGAAATTCAGTTTTTTGACTTACCCCTATGAGTTAGTGGATAAATTAGTAGAGGAAGAATCCTTCAATTTAGCTTCAATAATGGATATTGCCTGCATGAAACTCTCGGCAATAACCAGCCGTTCAACCCTTAAGGATTATGTTGACCTTTATTTTATCTTAAAAGAGTACACCCTTGAAGAATTGTTCAATGCATGCAAAAATAAATTTCCCAATCTTGACTTAGGATTAATCTTAAAAAGCCTGGTATATTTTGAGGATATTGATGAAGAGCCAATTAATTTCAAAGAGGGAAATCATGTTTCTTTGGAAGAAGTTAAACAAAAGCTAACTGACGAAGTCAGGAGATTTTTAGAAAAGAATATTAATAGTTGAGATTTTTTGACTCCTTTTTAGTTAAAAAGGACTTCCATACAAAGTCGTATTCACATTTTTGAGTATAAAGTTTCTTCTATTGCAGATCCAGAGTATCACGCTTTTAAGCGTGGGTGAATGGATCAATTTCTGTATCGGCGAAGCCGTACAGTGCAAGAAGATACCACGGCTTTGCAATTTGTGAAACAAATTGGGCGTGTTGCCGTGGAGCTTCATTGCTTTTAAGCCTCAAATCCTGAGTATTTGACATAAGTAACAATTTAGATTTACTCTTTACTTAATGCCCATATTAGTTATTGGTTATAAGTTATTAGTTCATAATAAAAAAAATTTTCTACAATGAACCATGAACTACAAGCAGAGCGTACTCATAACCAGTCTGGTTTTACCCTGATTGAACTGTTGGTTTCTATCTCTATCATTGCTATACTTGCATCTGTTGGTATGGTTGTCTACTCAAGTACCCAAAAAACTGCCAGGCTTAGCAAAAGAGCAGAGGACTTAAAAGCTATTCAAGCTACGCTAGAGCTTTATAAAACCTCTACTGGCCAGTATCCTATTGCAGTTAACAACTTTGTCTGTATCCCTTCTATCTTAGCTCCTACTTATATGCCCAAAATTCCCACTGATCCTTCAGACAGCACTCTTTGTTACCAATATCAATCTGATGCTTCAGGTATAGAATATAAGGTAGCTTCAAACCCTACTCTGGTGACTAGTGGGGAGATGAAGCAATCAGATTTTTTATCCCGGCCTACTTTAGTAGATCCGGCCAGAGATGCTGACGCTTCAGCCAACTGTTCCTTAAACACCTCAGGAACTGTTTCAGGCTGGGCTTACTACTCAGGACAAACTGCCTGCACTTATGTAACTTCAGGAGGGGCACCACCACCACCACCTCCACCCCCTCCGGCTGGCCCAAGCTTGGTAGGCCCGACTGGAACAGTAAACAAAGGCACGAGTGTAAATGTTAGCTGGAATGATGTAGCGAGTCCTCTGCCAAAAGATTGGATTGCTGTATTTGTAGTTGGGTCTGCTAACACTAATGATAGAGGTTGGCTCTATATAAACTGTACTCAAACATCAGGAGCAGCACCATCTTCTGGTACCTGCATTTTCCCACTATCAGAAAGTTTAGTTCCAGGACAGTATGAATTTAGATACTTATTAAATGATGGTTTTACTAGTTCTATGACAAGCGGAACTTTTAATGTACAATAATTTTATGTCTACCCGGAATAAAAAGGGATTTACTCTAATTGAACTTTTGGTAACTATTGCCATCATTGCTATTCTGGCAGCAGTTGGCACAGTAGTATACTCTTCTACTCAAAAATCAGCCAGAATCTCTAAAAGACTTCAGGATCTGAATGCCTTAAAGACTGCAGTAGAACTTTATAAAAGCACAACCGGACAATATCCTCTTCAGGCAGGTTCATTCCAATGCATGAGACTAGTATCAGGATTAGCACCAGCATACATGCCCACCATTCCGGAAGATCCTCTTACGGGAGATACCTATTGTTATCAGTATTATTCAGAAGATGGAAACAATTATAAAGTAAGAACCTCCCCAAATATAACTAGCGCGGAAATGACATCTAATGAATTCAAGCAGCAGCCGGGTTTAATTGATCCGGAGAAGGATGGTACACCTGATTGTAATATTGATACAACAAGTACCAATATTACAGGCTGGGCAGTTTATTCAGGTTCACTCGGATGTGCATATTAGGCAGATTTAATTGGAATGACTTGGGGATTGATCCTCACAGCAAAGTACTATATACTTATCTCCTGGTGGTTTGTGCGATACGGCCCGACCTGATCCCATCCCGAACTCAGTCGTCAAACGTATCAGCGGGGACGATAATGCTACTGCGAGGTTGTGTGAAAATACCTCACTGCCAGATTTCATTAAAGGCATCCCTAAAGGATGCCTTTTTGTTGCCTTGACACAAGAGTGTTTTTATATTTAAAATGATTCTTCCGCCTTATGTCAGAAATTAATCAGCGCATTACAGAAGTTACCTTAGGTTTATCGCGTCTCTCCAAAGAAGGTTTTGATATTGTAGAGTTAGCGAAAATTTGGGCACAAATCCCTAATTCTACCCAGCTTGAAAGCTTTGATTACTATGAAAGTGCAAGAAATTGTATAGAAAATGTCTCTACCTTGGTTGACAATCAATTTCCTGCTCTTCCTAATGGATTAAAAACTGCTAAAAAGTTAAGACTTTTAGCAGGTCTTCTTGAGCTTAAGGCAGCCCAGATTGAATCGATAAATTAATTAAAAATAGATTGCTATGGCAATGCAGTTCCTTTCTCCTTATCCTCACTTCCTTCCCAAAGGGTCCTGACCACAAATAAGTTTGTCCATAGTTCAAATGAAAACTGGCCTGCAAACACAGAAATTATTATTAATACCCCTGTTTTTCAGGAAGTTACAAACAGGACTGACTGGCAGAGTGGAAACAGCATAGCTTTGATTATCAAAGGTACAGGAGGAACCTGGGCCAGAAAGTATATCTATACTTTTGACCATGATCCCAACCTTGCTCCTGAGCTTATATTAGAATACAAATAGTGGAATTTTCCTTACAAAAGTTATATAATCTCTTCATCTTGAAAGAAAGACAGGTAAACATGAATGATAAAGTCTACAGCCGACAGTCTACAGACTACTGCAAAAAGCAGTAGTCGGAAGTCAGTAAGCGGTCAGCCTACTTCCATGGCCGATCTTTTGGCCTCACAAGAATCTAAACCCTTATCTATATCCCGTGGTCAGGAAGTTGATGGTGAAATTGTCTCAATCTCTGATAATGAAATTATTTTAGATTTAGGTACAAAATCAGAAGGTGTCCTGCCTAAAAGGGACCTCTCCCCGGAACAGGCTGCAAACTTAAAAGTTGGGGATAAACTTTTAACTTTTGTCATCCAGACAGAAAATGAATCAGGTCAGGTAGTCTTAGGACTGCAAAGGTCTCTTAAAACTAAAACCCCATCCCAATGGTATAAATTTGAGGCAGCTTTAAAATCAAACTCAGTCTTAAAGGGTAAAGCTTTAGAATTAAACAGGGGTGGTTTGATTGTGGAAGTAGAAGGAATCAGAGGATTTTTACCATCCTCACAGGTTACCCTTTCCCAGGCAGCTAATTTAGAAGAGTTAGTTGGCAAGGATGTAGATGTTACCCCAATTGAGGTGGAAGCAAACCAAAATAGGCTAATTTTCAGCCAAAAAACCACTGTTTCAGAGGACATTAAGGAAAATCTTTCTAAATTAAAAGCTGGGGATGAGATTAAAGGTGTAGTTGCAGCAGTCCTGCCATTTGGAATTTTTGTTACACTGCAGTCAGGGGTAGAAGGACTGGTCCATGTCTCAGAAATCTCCTGGGAAAAAACAGAAGACCCATCCTTAGTTTATAAAGTAGGGGATGAAGTTAAAGCTAAAGTTTTATCTGTGGAGACAAATACAGGCAGGGCAAACCTTTCTATAAGGCAGCTTGTCTCTGACCCATTCAAAGACAAAGCCAAAGACCTCCAGGCTGATGATATTGTAAAAGGCACAGTCACTAAAGTTTCTACCCAGGGAATATCAGTTTCTTTAGAGGGTGGCATAGAAGGCATGATTCATTCTTCAAAGATAGATAATCCAGCTGATTTTGAAGTAGGAAAAAACTACCAATTCTTAGTAGATTCAGTTGATAATACTAAAAGAAGGGTTAACCTTGCCTCATTTGTTACCTCCACTGCAGGCTTAATCTACAAGTAGTATAATAGCCACCAATGGCTAAGCAAACCTCAACTTATGTCTGCCAGCAGTGTGGCTATGTTTCCCCTCAGTTTTTAGGCAAATGTCCTGAATGTGGAACCTGGAGTTCACTGGTTGAACAAATCACTCAAACTGGATCCTCATTCTCAAACAAACTAGGTAAATCTATTTCAGAACCCATCAAGCTATCTGATATAGAAAAGAAAGCATATGATAGGGTTAAATCTGGTATTGAGGAGTTTGACGCAGTATTAGGAGGAGGAATTGTTAAAGGTTCTGTAGTTTTAGTAGCTGGAGACCCTGGGATTGGCAAGAGTACACTCCTGAGCCAGCTGGCAATCAATATGTCTACAGACTACAGTCTACAGACTACCGCAAAAAATAAAGAAGCTGTAGTCAGTAGTCGGAAGTCGGTAAGCTCCTCTGTTTTGTATGTTGCTGGGGAAGAATCCCCCCATCAGATAAAGCTTAGGATTGAGCGTATAAACCCAAAATCCAACTTTGAAATACTAAACGAGACTGATGTTGATGCAATTATAGGCACAATTTCCAGCTTAAAACCAAGCCTGGTGATTGTAGACTCAGTCCAGACTTTAGAAACAGGGGATTTAGACTCAGCCCCAGGTTCAATCTCCCAAGTCAGGGAAACAGCCCACAGGCTCCAAAGGCTGGCTAAAACTTTGCACATCCCCATATTTTTAGTAGGCCATGTCACCAAAGAAGGAACAGTAGCAGGTCCCCGCACACTCGAGCACCTGGTGGACGTTGTTCTCTGGCTGGAAGGTGACCCAACAAACCAGTTCAGGATCCTGCGCTCAACTAAAAACAGGTTTGGCCCAACAGATGAAATAGGTATCTTTGAGATGGAGGAGTCAGGCATGATAGAAGTCAAAAATCCTTCCAGGATTTTTGTAGAACAAAAAGTTAATGCCCCAGGCTCAGCTGTTACAGTCACTGTCAATGGTTTAAGGCCTCTATTAATAGAAATCCAGGCTTTGGTTACCAAAACAAACTCACCCATCCCCAGAAGGGTTGGGACAGGCGTGGACAGCAATAGATTGATGCTTTTAGTTGCAGTCCTGACAAAAAGGTTAAAGCTGCCTTTATATGACCAGGATGTCTTTGTAAATATAACAGGAGGATTAAAGATAACAGAACCTGCTGCAGATTTAGCAATCTGCATGGCCATCCTTTCAAGTTTTAAAGACCTAACCCTGCCCCCAAAATCAGTCTTTATTGGGGAGGTAGGCCTACTTGGTGAACTTCGTACTGTCAGAAACCTTGAAAAAAGGTCTTCAGAAGCTAAAAAACTGGGCTTTAACAAAGTAATCTCTTCTGAAAATGCCAAAACCTTAGATAAAGCCCTCAGCCTGGCTATTTCTTAAACTTTTCTTTAATCCTGGCTTGTTCAACCTGATAGCCCTTTTTTTCATCACCAAGTTTTTTCTCTAAGGACTGGACTAATGTTCTTAGCAAATAGTCAGTCTTGTTAATAAGCTCATTAAAAATCTCATAGCTTAAATCCTGAGCTCTAACATTCTTTAAAGGAGGATAGAGGACAATTAGAGGAATATATTCTCCTCTATTTTCCTCTAAATTTCCTTTAGGCTTTAAAGCTGTATTAAAGTCTTTTAAATCAACCCCTATTCTTTTTAAACTGGATCCTGTGCTTGATTTTAAAAACCCATCCTCAGTTGACTCCCTGATATCACCCTTAACCTCCTCTAAACTGCCCTGGGAATACCCAACAAAATCTAAATAATCAGCTGTATTTGACCTTTTCCAGCCTTCCTCAATATTTCTCACTACTGATCTACCAGCATCATCCAGTTGGGCTTTTCTCCTATATTCTGATTTAGGCAAAGAAGATGTAAATAACCTGATTAGAAACCTTAAAAGCACTGCATTGGACCACTGGACTAGATATCTATAAGCACTTGGTAACTCCCAGGTCCTGGATCTTTGGGCAGGTTTGGGTGGACTGGATAATTCCTTAAAAGTTTTAGCAATAAGCTCCTGCACAACATCTTTAGGCATGAATTAATATTAGAGGATTAATAAAGGAAATTAAAGGAGACTAATATGATAATAACAGCAAATAATCTCCTCTAAAATCCTATAAATATCCTTTAAATTGAGGCTAGGGTTGCAGTTTTCTTTTTTTCTAAGATGCGGTTTAGTATTAATGTAGCTTCAAA
>MFDF01000003.1 GCA_001776785.1 Candidatus Daviesbacteria bacterium RIFCSPHIGHO2_12_FULL_37_16 | reverse complement strand
TTAACTGTTGAAGATGTAAAAGAATTTTTAAATGAGGGTGCAAATGCAGTCCAGATTGCAACTGTTGCAATGACAAACCCCCTGTTTGCCTATGAGTTTAGATTGTCAGAGCATGAATAACCCCGGCTCCAAAGTAGCTCTCTTTGTCCTTTAATTCATTCTTCTTTGTTTCACTTTTTATACGATCGTGATAGTTTTGAAACATATTTTCAGTCTTACATTAATTCTGGGGGGTTAAAAAGCCCTGTGCATCACAAAGACACACAGGGCAAATTAAATTTTCCCAAGCTAAATACAAAATAGCTTTGGGTTTAAGTATTATGTTAATTTTTGAAGGGAACTTATGGTTGATGCTAATTAAAGGATCACTTTAAAAAGTTGTTGCAATAAATTTTGCAGCAACCCGCCCTCACGCTTAGTTTACTTAGCGCTTTGGACTCAATTTTGTCCTTCAAAAAAATTAACCTGTTGTGTCCCTTCCCCTTCCTTTACTGATTCAAGGAGGCGGTGCTTTGCAGCCGGGATTGCTTCACCTAAAACATTTTTTCCTACAGCTTTTCCTCCACCCATATCCAGAGTGCCTCTAACTTCAAAAGGTTTGAACACTTCTTCTGGAATAGGATGAGGACATCCATCTTCGCTTAACCAGCTGTGAGCTAAAAATATTGCTTGAGCACGGGCAGGGTTACCTTCTATTCTTGCCATTTTTTCATCACCCCCTTTTGACGTGAGATTTCAAATTATCACAAAATAAGAGTGGGGTTCAAGGGTTGACAATTTTGCTTCGCTGCGTTGTCACTTTAATCCTCCTGTTACTTTAACTTTTGCTAATAAGTCCAGATCATCTAATAACTTGTAGCATCCTCTGACTACTGTAGTTAACGGGTCATCTGCAACTATAATTGGCATTTTTGTTTCCTCTGAAATCCTTTTATCTAAATTCCTGATTAAGGCTCCTCCACCTGTAATTATTATCCCTCTTTCTAAAATATCTGATAAAAGTTCAGGCGGGGTCTCTTCTAAAACTTCATGAATCTCATTTATTATTTCCCTGATAGTTTCTGAGAGGGCTTCCCTTATTTCTGTTGAGGTAATTTTTATGGATTTTGGTAATCCTGAGGCTAGTTCCCTGCCCCTGACTACAAACTCTTTTTCTTTCTGCAGGGGCATTGCACTTCCCAGTTCTATTTTTATATCCTCTGCAGTCCTCTCACCAATTAACATTCCATACCTTGTTCTCATGTAAGAGATTATGGCCACATCCATCTCATCACCTGCTACTCTTAAAGATCTGTTTAAAACCATCCCACCAAGTGAGATTAAAGCTATTTCTGTGGTTCCTCCTCCTATATCAACAATCATGGATCCTTCTGGTTCCTCAATGCTCAAATTTGCCCCAATTGCATCTGCCATAGGCTCTTCAATTAAATAAGCTTCCCTGGCTCCAGCAGATATTGCAGCATCCTGGACTGCCCTTCTTTCTACTTCTGTTACACCAGAGGGAATCCCTATAACAACTCTGGGCCTGGGGATTTTAGGGAAAGTGCCTGGAAGAGAGTGTACTTTCTGGATAAAGTGTCTCAGCATGGCTTCTGTGGTATCAAAGTCTGAGATAACCCCATCCCTCAGAGGTCTTATAGCTTCAATAATAGCAGGGGTCCTGCCAATCATCCTTTTGGCTTCTGTGCCTATTGCTAAGACTTGTCTTGTTTTTTTGTGGATTGCTACAACTGAGGGCTCCCTGATAATTATCCCTTTACCTCTAACTGCAACTAAAGTATTTACAGTGCCTAAATCTATTCCACAGTCAGATGAAAACAGTGACCAAAACTTACTAAACATACTTTGAAGGAGTGTAACATAAGAAAGTTAAAAGTGAAAAGGTAAAAGTTAAAAGTTGACAACATTTTTTAAATAATATAAGTTCAGCTTAAGAATGATAGTTGAAGCCAGAGAAAAAATTACACTTTTGAAATTAGAGCAAGTTAGAGTAAGGTCAATTAACGATGCTCTTGAAAATCTAATTGATGTTTCCTCTGCATGGAGATTTATTTATAACAATCCTGATATTAGTTTAACTTTATCTTCAATCTTGTCAGATGTAGATATTTTAGAAGATCCTGAAAACAAAAGATTCTTACCAGAAACAGTTCATAGATCAGGCGAGGGTGTGCCTCCCGGAATAGTTGAGGAGATTCATATCCCAACATTTTTAAAAGGTTTTAAAGAAAAATTTGGGTTTGCTGTAAAACAACCAGCCCCATCTGATTATTCCTCAAATAGGACTGATCGCATCTCAAGCAGTTCAGCTGACATTGCTTAAATCTACTTGTTTCTAAACTCTTTTTTCATTAAGATAAATTTTAATCATGCTAGACAGAATAATCAGAAATTCATTTTATCTTTTATTTCTGGTTACCCCTTTAATTTTTATCCCTGCTACTTCTGAACTGTTTGAATACAACAAAATGATGTTTGTCTATATCCTGACAATTGTTGTTACCACAACCTGGATAGTTAATATGATCTTAAAACAGAGATTAATTTTAAAAAGAAGCCCTCTTGATATTCCCATCTTTTTATTTTTTCTGTCTCAGGTAATTTCTACTTTCCTTTCTGTTGACAGACATACTTCTGTCTGGGGATATTACTCAAGATCTAATGGGGGGCTTTTGTCTTTAGTCTCTTATCTATTACTTTATTATGCACTTATTTCAAATTTTAAAACAGAAGATGCAGTTAAGTTTTTAAAAGCTATTTTAATTGGTGGGTTTTTAGTTTCACTTTATGCAATCCCAGAGCATTTTGGGGTTTCACCATCCTGTGTACTTTTAGTCCAAAGGTTTGCTGCTGACTGCTGGGTACAGGATGTCCAGACCAGGGTTTTTGCAACTTTGGGACAGCCAAACTGGCTGGGGGCATATTTGGGGATGATTATTTTCCCTGCAATATATTTTTTTATAATCTCAGAAAATTTAAAAGATAAGATCAGGTATTACATTTTTAGTGCCTCATACTACATGGCTTTAACTTTTACTTTATCCAGAGGTGCAGCTTTGGGATTCTTGGGAGGCTTGGGAAGTTTTGTAGTTCTCCATTTTGGTCGAACAAAATTATTTTCTTCGAGCGAGCGCAGCGAGCCTGGAAGTTCCAACTTACTAAAGCCATTGCTCATCATTTTATTAACTTTTCTTCTTATAAATCTTTTATTTGGATCAGCTTTAACCAGGTTTAAATTATTTGTGGAAGCACCAACTCCTCCTAAACCACAGGCAGCAGCTTCTACCCAACTTGAAACAGGAGGGACTGAATCTGGCCAAATCAGATTAATTGTCTGGAAAGGGGCAATGGATATTTTTAGGGCATATCCTATATTCGGGTCAGGATTGGAGACTTTTGCTTATACCTACTATAACTTCAGACCTACTGAACATAACTTAGTCTCTGAGTGGGACTTTTTATACAACAAAGCCCATAATGAATACCTTAATTACCTGGCTACTACAGGGTTAGTTGGGTTTTTGACATACATGGGGATGGTTTTAACCTTTTTGAGTTGGGGCGCTTTGAGAATTTTCAATTTTCAATTTTCAATTTTCAATAAAAATTTCAAATTGTTCGCAAATGCGAATTTTGCAAGCAAAAACCAAATTTCAAATTTCAAAGATACTTTTTCAGATAAACTTTTTATTATCTCCATCCTAGCTGGATATGTTTCTTATTTAGTCCAGAACTTTTTTGGGTTTTCAGTTGTTATGGTAGCCCTGCTGTTTTATATTTATCCAGGGTTTGTATTTTTAAAGACTAATTCTTTAAATGAAGTCACAAGTATTTCACTGCTTTCATTTTTGACATCACCTATAAAAAATACTATCTACAAGCGCATTTTATATAAAAGGCTTGTTATTATTACTATTTGTTTGATTGGATTAATGCTAATTATGACACTTTATAGGTACTGGAGCGCAGATACTTACTATAAAAATGGAAGCAGCTATTCAGATGCAGGCAACCCTGGCCAGGCTTACAACTTCTTAATCCAGGCTGTGAATCTAAACCCAACTGAACCTTTATATAGGATTGAGCTTGGGTATGCTGCAGGCTCTGCTGCCCTGGCTCTTTCCCAGGAAGATGCCTCAAAGTCTTCAGAGCTTGAGGAGCAGGCCCAGCAACAGACAAGTTTCGCACTTTCAAATAGCCCTGCTAACATCTCTCTCTGGAGAACTGCAATCAGGACTTATTTTGAACTCTCATTTTTGGATCCCAAATATGAACAAAAAACCCTGGAGGTTGTAGATAGGGCAATTACACTTGCACCAACAGATCCTAAACTTTTATTTAACAAAGCTTTAATTTTAGATGAGTTTAATAAAACTGAAGAGGCTTTAGAGGTTTTGAAAAAAGCAATTGAGTTAAAACCAAATTATAAAGATGCATATATAAGTCTGGGTGATTATTATTTGAAGCTTAATAAAAAAGAAGCAGCAAAAGCCCAATATGAAACAGTACTAAAACTGACTCCAAATGATGAAGAAGTGATTAGTAAATTAAATGATTTATGAAATCTATATCAAAGATTCTCGATGAAGCAAAGTTTCCTGACAGGCCAAAAAATCTTTATAAGGAGTTTCAACAGTATGGGGTATATTTGGCAGAAAGTTTGGGAGATACAAAACATTACTCACTTTATATAAAACTGGCCAAAGATGTTAAAAGGTCACTTTTAGAGGAAGCACTTACCTATGCAAAAGGGTATAACAGGGCAAAATCCAAAGCCAGGATCTTCATGTGGAGACTTAAGCAGCTTAAAACAGATTCTAATTAATATTTAAAGTTTTAGATTCTTTTGTTGTTAAAATATTTTCTCCATTATTATTTAAAACCTGGGATGAATCATCAAAAATAAAAATTGTTTCACCAGCTTTGATTGGAGTAAAAACAATTGCTGCTAAAAGCTTTGAGGATGAAACTAAAGTAGGGGAGGTTTCACCTTCTAAACTAATTGTCCCATCAGTATTATCAAATTCAGACTTTGTCCATTTTGAAATAAATGAACCTTCATGATTTAACCCAAATATCCTAATTTTATCTTTGGGGAAGATAATCTTTACCTTAACTTCTTTTATATTTAAATCAGCTGGTGTAATTATGACTGAAATTTTGGAGTCTTCTTTTAATTTAGGATCCAAAGATGGTGCAATAAAGCTAAGTGAGGTTTGTTTAACCTCTGCTTGAGACTTTTGTTTTGGATAAAGCTGGCTAAAAAACCCTTCCCTTAATGGTGAAAATGTAGCCACCGTTAGAAACAAGATTATAGCCAGGGCAGAAATTGAGACAGCTGGTTTAAAAAATTTATTAAGATCCCTTTTATTTAAATCCACAATGTACTTGCTTAAATAATCTTTAGAGGGGTCATCAAGGCTCATTTTATTCCTTCTTTGGGTCACACAATTAGATTGACATATTAGCCCAAAGGTGTCAAGACAGGCTGAATCTTGTATTTTAGGCTCAAAAAAATTACACTTTAGCTTATGTTAGAACTAGTAATTGCACCAGATAACAGACTTAGGGTAAAAACTAAGCCTGTTAAAAAAATTACACCTCAACTCCTTCAGGAGATAAAGGAGATGGTTAAATTAACCAAAACATTTGTGGATCCAGAAGGAGTTGGGTTGGCTTCAACCCAGGTTGGGAGTACTGGACAGTACTTTGTGGCTAAAATGGAGGATGGAAAGTTTAAAACTTTTTTTAATCCAAAAATTACCAAAACTTCTAAAAAACAAAAATCCAGGTTTGAGGGGTGTTTATCTATCCCTAATTATTATGGTGAGGTAGATAGATTTATTTGGGTCAGAGTTACTTATACTAATGAGGCAGGCGAGCAGGTTGAGGAAAAAGCCACAGGGCTTTTAGCCTGGGTGATACAGCATGAGGTTGACCATCTCACAGGCAAACTTTTTATGGACCATATTTTAGAAAATAAGTCAAAACTCTATAAAGTTGTGGGCAAAGATGCAGGCGGGTCTGATATATTTGAGCAGGTCACTGTATGAGAATTATTTTTTTTGGGAATACAAAATATTCTGTAATTTCACTGGAAAAGCTTCATATAAAATTTCCTATTTTAGCAGTTGTTACAATTTCTGACAGAATGGTTGGGAGAAAAAAAATTCTGACACCAAGTCCTGTTAAAATTTTTGCCCAAAACCAGGGTATTCAGATTATTGAAGCAGATAAATTAACTGAGGAAAAAATTTCAATGATTTCTAAAATAAATCCGGATTTTTTAGTAGTTGCTGACTATGGGCTAATTCTTCCCCAAAAACTCTTAGATACCCCTAAAATTGCCCCTTTAAATGTCCACCACTCACTCCTGCCCAAATATAGAGGCCCCTCCCCTGCCCCAGCTGCAATCCTGGCTGGAGAAAAAGTGTCTGGAGTAACTATTATAAAGATGGTTGATAAAGTTGATGCTGGAGATATTTTGGACCAAAAGGAGTATGAGATTGCCTCAGATGAAACTACTGATAGCTTACTTAAAGCTTTAAATAATATTGGTGGCGAGCTGGCTGCAGCTGTTATTGAAAGATTTTCTGAGATTGAACCAAAAAAACAAGCTGAAGACAAAGCTACATATTCTAAAATGATCAAAAAAGATGATGGGTATTTTGAAATTGAGAGTCCTCCAGGGCCTGAGATTTTGGATAGGATGATTAGGGCTTATTATCCCTGGCCTACAGCCTGGACTAAGTGGTCCTCCTCCGCTCAGAGAGCTTCGGCGGATAAAAAAGAAAAAGTAATAAAGTTTTTACCAGGCAAAAGAGTGCAAATAGAGGGAAAAAAACCTGTAGAACTGGATGAATTTTTAAGAGGTTATCCTAGTTTCCCTTTACAAACTTTGAATTCCTAAACCTTTGTATATCTAAAGCACACCCTAAAACTGCATCTTTATGATCACGGGACATAGATTTGAGCATTACTAATCTCCTTTGACTAATTAAAGAGTTATCTCCATCAGCTGGTAAGAGCGCATCAAACACAGTTAAAGTATTTTCATCTTCTCCAATAAAGAGAGCAAACTCATTTGTCGCAGCTTCCAGAACAGTTCCCCAAGCAGCTAAATTTGTAGCTGCATTTTGAATTCTAACTATATTTTCAGGGGTTTCCAGTTTTAACTCACCTGATTCTAAACTGAATAATTTATCTCTAAATATCTTTCCTCTCGCAGAATATTCCCTGGCAAAAAATACAGCACTAAGGAGTGCAACTTGCGGCTCTCCCAGACCTATGCTTTTTGACTTTGCATATCTGATTACACTGGCACCAACTTTATAAGCTATGGCATCAATACCTTTGAGAGGAAACTCCCTGCCACCTCTGGCTACTTCAATATTCATAATTGCCTGATCCCAGTCTATGGCATTTTCAAGCTCTCTGCCATTTTGCACCATATCTATGGCTGCTATTTTGTTAGTATCATGATCATAAGTTTTAATTTTAGCTAGTGTTTCAAATGAAGTTTTGGGTGAAATTTTAAATATGCGCTCAGCCATACTAGGCCTTTTTAATACAAAGAGTTGAATTAGTCAAGTATTATAGGATTTTAAGCTTGAACAGGAGCTTGGGGCCTGGACATTGAGGCATTAAATGCACTCTTTACTATTCTTAAGCATTTAGTACAAAACTTTTGACCTTTGAAGGTATGAAGGTTTGGGTGCTGTGGTTTTTTAACTATTTGAGCTCTTAAAGGCCACACTGAAGCTCCAGAAGAACCTTTCTGATGTCTTGACCAATTTCTGATCACTGTTTTTTTGTTACACACTGCACACATTGCCATAATCGTGTTAGAATATTAACACAATGAGCCCGGAAATTCTAGCCTTATCTATAGTCATACTTTTGTTCTCTGTAATTGTGCATGAGGTCATGCATGGGCTAATAGCTTTAAGGTTTGGCGACAGGACTGCTGAGCATGCTGGAAGGCTTACCCTCAACCCAATTCCCCACATTGACCCAATAGGTACAATTTTACTCCCCATTTTACTTTTTATTTCAGGCTCCCCTATTTTATTTGGCTGGGCAAAACCTGTACCAGTTAATCCTCTAAATTTCAAAAATATCAGGATGGGAGAGTTTTGGGTATCTGCAGCAGGGATTTTAGCTAACCTGGCCTTGGCAGTAACTGCAGCAGTCTTATATCACATCTTTAGTGCGGTCAATCCAATCCCATTTTTACTGATCCTTTTAAATTTTATGGTTAATATAAATTTACTTTTAGCTGTATTTAACTTAATACCAATTCCACCTCTTGATGGGTCAAAGATTTTGGAATCACAGCTTCCCTATAACTTAGCCAGAAGTTATCAAAAAATTGAGCCTTATGGTTTTTTACTTCTTTTAATGCTTTGGTTTATACCTGTTGGAAGGACTTCACTTTTAAGTTTTATCCTGGGGGGTTCTACAGCTTTTTTAAGGAACCTGCTTGGGCTTTAAGTCTACTCTTTAGCTTCATATATATAAGATTTTACTACTGGGACAATCTATATCAGGTTTGACTTTTTTATGATAGTTTACTAAGATTTGTTTATCACAATTACAAAAAATAATTGTGATAAAGTAGATGGCGAAAGCCCTTTGCCTACTGGCACGTTTGACATTTTGAGGAACTAAATTTTCCTTCTACGATTAAACCTTATACGGGATGACCTGTAGTTCCTTGTAAGTTAACGCTTCTTGGACGGGGTTCCCACCTGTATTTTGGGGGGAAAGGCCTCAAAAAAACGACCAAGTAGGCAGAAATTATATGAATCCACTCCATTCCGGGTGGATTTTTTTAATCTAAACTGTTTTTTCTCTTCTTTTTTTGTTAAAATTACCCTCGAAGCGCCCCCTTAGCTTTAGATAGTTACACGCGAAGCGGAACTATCGCAAGATAAGGGTAGCGAAGCGCCCCCTTAGCTTAATGGTAAAGCAGCTGTTTTGTAAACAGTCGACAACAGTTCGATTCTGTTAGGGGGCTCTCATTTCCAAGTTTTTTTTGTTTTCCCAAAATTCCGTAGGAATTTTGAAAGGAGAAATTGATGGAAGTTGAAGCAATTCAGAAATTAGGGAAACTGAAATCGAATTTCGACGTGCCGACATAGCTTAGTGGTAAAGCACTTCATTGGTAATGAAGAGACCGTGAGTTCGATCCTCACTGTCGGCTCTGTTTTCGAAGTCTAAACGACTTCGACCGAATACCAAGTTAATTATTCATCATCCGTTCGTTGTTGTACAGCTATAATAATACCTTTCTTGTTGCAAAGTAAGCTCAATTTAAGGTAGAATTCTTTCTATGGCTAAAAAAGATGCAAGGCAAAGTTTTGGTTTGGAATGTGGTGATTGTAAATCCAGAAATTACATTACCCAAAGAAATACTACTCAAACCACTGAAAAAATAGCATTAAAAAAATACTGCAAAGAATGCAGAAAAACCACTCTGCACCAGGAATTTAAGTTAAAGTGATTTTTTTTTGAATCTTCCCAGATTTTAGCATATACTATACAAGTTTAGGCTCGTGGTGAAATGGTATCACAGCAGTCTCCAAAACTGCTTTTCCAGGTTCGAGCCCTGGCGAGCCTGCAAAATAGACTTATAGTTTGACAACTCTATAAACTTCCACTAGAATACACTTTGATGATAAGAGAAGCGGATTATGACTATCATGCCGAGTTTTTTCGGCAACCTACAGAAACATTAAAGGAACTCGAGGAACAACGTGATAAAGCTGGAGAATCGCTGGAAGCTCTAGAAGCAAGGATTGTTGGGACAGAACATTTCACCTTTGAAACTGCTACAGAAATTGCTGTTAACCATATTTTTCAGGATGGTCAGTTTAGCGAGGCCAGCGTAAGAATCGCTTTTCTAGAACAGAACTTTAGTAAAGTTGAAGATTCACTTAAGCATGTTATGTTAATGGATTTTAACACTCGTTTGGCAGCTGAAGGATTATTTGTTCCAATGAAAATATATTTAGAAGATACAGCAGATCAACAATTTACTCTTGCTCAAATGATTGATCATAAACAAGGATCACAAAAACTTACCCATCTTGGTAATAAATATAGAGAAATGACTGCAGTTATTCCTGATCGAGGTCAACCATTAGATATTATTAAACTACTTAGTAATTCTGATAGCTTTTCATGATGTAGTTATCTCAGAGTATAGATTTTGATTAGGTAGTAAAGAAATCAAAAGAAGTTTTAGTTCAGACATTGAGTAACTTCTTCTATTAATTTATCAGA
>MFDF01000002.1 GCA_001776785.1 Candidatus Daviesbacteria bacterium RIFCSPHIGHO2_12_FULL_37_16 | reverse complement strand
TTTATGTGTAATCACCTCCCTGGGTAAAAATTCTACCTCAGGAGTGTTACCGATGTATCTCATCTTTTGCAGCTGTTTGAAATTCCATCCCCATTTTGTATAATAACTCCTTCAAATGCCCTTTAAACTTTATGACTCTCTAACTAATTTAAAGAAAGAGTTTAAACCTCTTTCTTTCGGCAAAGTCTCTATCTATGTTTGTGGAATTACTCCTTATGACACTACTCACTTAGGTCATACCTTCACTTATGTCTTTTTTGACACTCTAGTCAGATACTTAAAATTTAAAGGTTATAAAGTCACATATACCCAAAATGTCACAGATATAGATGATGACATCCTAAAAAAGGCTAAAGAACTCAAGACTGATTGGAAGAAACTGGGAGAAAAATGGACTACAAGATACTTAGAAGATATGAAAGCTTTAAATATCCTCCCCCCAACCCACTACATTAAAGCCACTGAAGCAATCCCAGAAATCATAGAAATCATTAGAGTTTTAATTCAAAAAGGCTTTGCTTCTGAAATAAATGGTAATGTCTACTTTGAAGTTTCTAAATTTAAAAACTATGGCAAACTTTCTAAACTCACAAGAGAAGAAATGATAAAAATCTCTGCTGAGCGCGGTGCAAACCCCAATGATCCAAATAAAATTGATCCTTTAGACTTTCTTCTCTGGCAAAAATCCTTAGAAGATGAGCCCTTCTGGAATTCACCCTGGGGCAAGGGCAGACCTGGCTGGCACATAGAGTGCTCTGCAATGATCTACAAAACTTTAGGTCCTCAAATTGACCTCCATGGAGGAGGATATGACTTAATTTATCCCCATCATGAATCTGAAATTGCCCAATCTGAATCATTCACAAATAAACTCCCTTTTGTTAAATACTGGTCTCATGTTGCAATGCTAAATTATAAAGGGGAGAAGATGTCCAAATCTTTGGGTAATTTAGTCATGGTTAGAGATCTTTTAAAGAAGTATTCACCTAATGCGATTAGATGGATCCTGCTTTCCCACCATTACAGAAGTGAGTGGGATTTTGAGGAAGGGGAGCTGCAAAAAGCTGAAAGGGTTTTAAATAAGATTACCCAAAACCTATCTGGGCAATTTCCAACCGAAGAATTTACAACTTTAATGGATAATGACCTGGACACCCCAAGTGTATTAAAACTCCTGGAAAAAACTCCCTCCAAAAAACTTTTACAAATCCTGGGATTTACTATTTAATAAATCTGCAAATCTAAAATTTTCATTAGGTCAATTTCTATTTTTTTAAGGTATATCACTTTGTATTTTGGAAAATAAAGAAACGTTGCAGGTGCGTGGTCTAATAAAACTTTTTGAAAGTCCTGGTATTTCTGTTTTCTTGTTTCTAAATCAGAAATTTTTCTGCCATCCTCTAAATCTTTATCAACCCTTGGGGATGAAAACTTAGAGATATTCGTTTCTGACTGGGTTGAATGCCAGAGTGAATACTGATCAGGATCAGAAGGAATTTTTTGGGTTATTAAAAGGGCTTGAAAATTTTGCGGTATTCCTGACTCCACCCTCAAAACAGCTTTAATTCCATTATTATTCCAGGCAGAAACAATCTTCTCACCAACTTCTTCTAAAGTACTGGTTGCAGTTAAAGTTATAGTACTGTCTTTTCCATTCTGGACTTTTTTCAAATAAGCTTTGGCCTGTTCAGGATTATCTAAATAATCTCTTACAGCGCTGTTAAATGCCCAAAAATTTGAAGGTATTGATGTTTGGGCCTCTAGCTGATCAGAAATTTTAGGTGCAGCAAAAGATAAAGCAACCCTAAAATTTTCATCTGATAGGATAGGATCCTGGGTGTTGTAAAAAATTGTCACCAACTGATTTAAATTAGTCTTAGTAAAAATTTTATAAGGCTGCATATTAATCCCATCTTCTTCATTCAAGCCTAAAATTGCTTGTATCTCACCCAGTTTCAGAGCATTTTTGGCAATCCTTTCATTTGGATAAAACTTTATTACTACCTCAGGCATATCTTTACTTATAGGTTTTAAAGTTACTTTCTTTACAAAAATTCCATCCTTTTGAATGCTTGAAACCTTATATGGACCTGTACCAACCAAACTATCTTCCTTAAATGCAGCAACTGAGAGCAAACTTGGGAAGGGACTGAATGAATCAGCCAGTAAAAACCTCAGACTATTATCATCTAAGACTTCTACCTTCACTTCAGGTACCCTTAGGCTTATTTCAGACGCCTTAACCGGACTTCCATCAGACCACTTCTGGTCTTTTTTTATTTTAAATTTATATTCTTTTGCTTCTGCTGTTGCTTCCCAGCTTTCCACAAGTCCGGAAGAATCAGGCATACCATTTTCACTGATACCTACAAATTTAGTAGTAGTTAAATTACTCACAACCTCAGGTAAGTTTTTTTCCTCATATGTCCCCACAACACCTTCAACAACCTGATTAGGGATAAAATTACCTTTTATATAAACTAGAGAATAAACACTTATGAGGATTAGACAGCAGATAGTTACTGTCAGCTTATATTTGCGCTTTAAAAAAGCAACTATAAAATTAAAAAATAAACTTAATTTGGTCATCTAAAGTTTAAAAGCTAAAGCAGAACACTCAAAAATGAGGTTATTAAAAATAAGATTGACAAAAATATAGTTGCAACAAACAGCATCTTTTCAGCCCCTCTTTTTGTTCCATAAAACCCCATGTCTCCTCCAAATGTTGATCCAAGTCCTGTACCTTTGGACTGCAAAAGAATTAATCCTATTACTAAAAGTCCAAATATTATCTGTAATATTATAAGTATATTTTCCATATCAATCTGCAAGCCAGCCTAAAAAGTGACTGATCAATCCTACCAGAAATGATGCTAAAATTGCTACCCACAAAACATTTAAGTCTGCAGCAGGTATTTCAACACCTCCAATGTTTGATCCTGGAAAGTAGTAAGGGATAATTCTAAATGCAGGGACAAAAGTTGTCAAAAGATATAAACCCACAACATTAATTGCCCAGGTAAAAAGCCCCAAAGTTAATAAATTTAAGGGTAAAAACATAATTTTGAGAAGTGGAATTATAGCCATATTTATAAACATAAGCCCCAAAGCCCCGATAGCCAAAGCTCTCAAACCGCCGGTATATGAAAGTCCTGGCAGGATTATAGAAGTTGCCCACAATGCAACCAAATTCATTAAGAAATGTCTTAGTAAACCCTTCACCTGAATATTATAACAAGAAATTTAAATACCTAACGACTTTTTTCTCAACTTTCTATGATAAGTAATTGCAAACCTGTGGGATTCATCCCTGATTTTTTGCAAAAGTCTTAGAGACAAAGACCTTTTGGGCAATTTAACTACTTCTCCCTCAGGCGGATATAACCACTCCATCCTCTTTGCCAACCCAAAAATTGGAATTTCAAATTTCAAATTTCTAATTTCAAATTCTGCTCCTCTTACTTGACCACGCCCACCATCCACCAAAATTAATTGAGGTAATAACCATTCTTTATGTTTTAACCTTCTTCTCATCATCTCTTTATGCATCCCCACATCATTTGGCCTGCCTGTAATCTTAATCTTAAATTTCCTATACTGTGATTTATCTATCTCACCATTTATTAATACAACCATAGAACCTGTTGCTTCTTTACCCCCAAAATTTGAAATATCATAACCTTCAATCCTCTCAGGAAGTTCAGGTAAATTTAAATCCTTCTGTAATGCTTCAAGAGATTGTTTATTCATATCCTCTAAAAAGTTTGGGTTTTCTAAATATTTAGTAATACTTGTAGGCTGGGTAATATAATTTATACCTCCAATTATTTTTTTAAGCTGGTCAGCTTCTTCAAACTTCATCTCTTCTGATCTTTTAACCATCTCGGCTGTTAGCTCATCTAAAAGCTCTTCCTTTTTTCCATCCATAAACATAGAAAATCTGTTAATCATCTTATTATATTCGTCCTTACGCACCACCCCGGCACATGGACCCATACACAACCCCAAATGATAATAAAAACATGGCTTATTTTTTTTATATTTCATATTTAATATTTCACTTTTCATACTGCACCAGGGAAAAATTCTTCTTAATTTTTTTAAAGTTTCCTTAACTGTTTTAGAAGACGGATAAGGTCCAAAATATTTTTTATACTTTTCAACTCCTTGCCTGCCGGCAGGCAGGTCTTTTCTTCTGGCAGTTAAAACCCTTGGAAAGTCCTCTCTAGTAAAAGCAATATATAAATAATCTTTATCATCAGTCAGCCTTATATTATACAAAGGCAGGTGCTGCTTTATTAGGTTTGCCTCCAAAATTAGCGCCTCAATTTCAGATTCCACAACTATGGTTTCAACAGAAGCAATATTTCCTATAAGTTGGGAGGTTTTTAGGTCATGTAGTCTACCTGAAAAATATGAACTGACCCTTGAAAATAGGTCTACAGCCTTTCCCACATAGATAACCCTCCCCATAGCATTTTTGTAAATATAAATACCAGGTTTATGGGGCAGATTATTTTTATCAAACAGATTTTTAAGCATAAAGAAGCTAATTTTAAATCTATCAAAGTTTTTGTGCAAATTACCTGCTGCTGTGGCCTTTTGGAAACTTAAGATGCAGTATTAAACTTAGGATATATGCACTAAAAATTACTAAAGTCAAACTTATTAATACTGGATAGAAAAACCTGTATGCAATTATCGGCTTTATCTCTATCTTTTTATTTAAAACTTCATCTCCAATCTGCAATGACAGCACATCATCAAAAGACTGCCACACATAAGGTGTCCTTAAATCAAATTCATATTCTATATACCCAAGTGGTGGTATAACAGGAGTTTTTATAACCTTTCCTTCTGTTCCACCGTCAATTAAGTTATTCTCACGGGACAAAATTAAATTAACCCTACCTGCAGATAGCGTCAGGTTTTTACTTTCATACTCATAGTTTCCCAAATTCTCAACCTTAACTTTAACTTTTGAAGGAATGCCTGAATAAACTAAATCAGCAGAATCTAGATTAAGCTTAATCTTACTCTCAGGGTTTGGAAGCTCATCAACAAACTTAAGTTCAATTGAATCTAAAGGATAACTCAAAATTGAATATGACCCTCTTATTGCAGTTACAAAATGGTTCAAATCAAAAAAAGTAAAATAGTCTACACCTCCGCTTGTTGACTGCCAGGTTGGATCAACCATCACCCAACCCCGCTCACTATCATAGTACTCTGGCCAGTTATGAAGCTTGGTTCCCTGAAAAGACAATGGTCTTATATCTAAATTATTTGAGTATGCATAACCAACCAATGCTCTGGCAGGTATGTCAGCTGCTCTGGCCATAGCTACAAAAAGGTCTGTATATTCGCTGGAAAGACTTTTTTGGGGGTTATTAAGTGCGGCCAGTGCACCAAGTCTTGCAAAATCATTACTTTTAATCCGCTCGCTGTCAAAGGCTAAAGTCTCACTTATGTATTTATTAATAACCCTAACCTTTTCATTGGTACTTAAAGCGCTCTCTGAGCTTAAAAGCTCCTTAACCTTAACTTTTACCCCAATACTATCCTTCTCCCAAAATTTCTGGCTGGTTTTATATCCCTCCTGTTCCTTTGCAGTTAAAAGTTTTCTTTCCAAAATAGGAGAGGCATATAAATTCACACTTCCGGTAACTGTAACAGTGGTAAATTGGTTTCTTTCCAACCTAAATAATGCCTGATAATTCCCATCAAAATCTTTTATTACATTTTCAGGTTTTGGTTCAATACTTTTAATAATAACTTGCTGATAGCTGGTATTCGGCGGGATTGGTACTAAAACCTCCTTTGATAAAAATCCTGGATTATAAACATTAAAGATAATCTTAAAATCACCAACCTGGTTAGTTCCAAAGTTAGCCAAAATTCCTGAATTTATTATTTTTTCCTGGCTATAATCAAATTTTAACTTTCCCCCAATCTCTGAAGTCTCCTCAGGTTCAGGAATAATTGTTGCAGGGTCACCAAAACTTACAGGAACCAAAACAGACAAATTATAGATATCATCTTTTGAGGTAGAATTAACTTTAGGAATAGAAATCTGCCAGACATTACCTATCTTGGTAGAAAAATCAGTTGACTTAAATTTTAAATTAAAAGTATATTCCTTTTCCTTACCTACAATTTGCTGGTTTATTAAATCTACATTTATAACAGTTTTTTTTGGCTGGTTTTCTAATTTAACTGGAAGCTGACCAATTGAATCAGAAGCTAAAACACCATCAAGCTTAAAAGCGCCAATAGTTAGTGAAAAGTTAGAAGGATAAAATTTATCAGTCAAATTTTTTAAGATTATATTTTCATTAACTAAAGTCTCACCCAGCTCATTAACATCATAGGTAATATTGTAGGTAGTCTGAAACTCTCCTTCAGCATGAACTGGAAAAATTAAGTTAGAATTATGAAGTATGAATAGAAAAAACCCTAAAGTAAATACTTTTCGAACAAAGTGAGAAAATTCCCTATACATTGAGTTAATTGTATCAAAAGAAGGATTTAAATAATCTTAGCTAAATAATGTCCTGTATGAGACTCTTTTATCTTTGCTATATCTTTTGGTGTCCCCTCTGCTACTAAATTTCCTCCACCCAAGCCTCCCTCAGGCCCTAAATCTATCACCCAATCTGCATTTTTTATAACATCCAAGTTGTGTTCAATAATCAAAACAGTATTTCCCATGTCCACTAAACTTCTTAAAATCATTAAAAGTCTTTCTATATCTGCAAAATGAAGACCAGTTGTTGGCTCGTCTAGTATATAAAGTGTGTGTCCTGTGGGTCTCTTAGAAAGCTCTGATGACAGCTTAATCCTTTGAGCCTCACCTCCAGATAAAGTTGTGGCAGACTGGCCTAGCCTTATATAACCTAACCCAACTTCATTTAAAACCCTCAATTTATTGTGGATTTGAGGGATGTTTTTGAAAAACTCTAAAGCTTCTTCAACTGTCATACTTAATACTTCTGCAATATTTTTATCCTTAAAATGAATATCCAAAGCCTCCCTGTTATACCTTTTTCCATCACAGGCCTCACATGTCACAAAAATATCAGGCAAAAACTGCATCTCAATTTTGATCTGTCCCTCACCCTCACAAACCTCACACCTTCCACCCTTAACATTAAATGAGAATCTTCCAGGTCCATAACCCTTAATTTTAGATTCAGGCGAGCTGGCAAAAAGCTCCCTTATAAAAGTAAAAGCTCCTGTATAAGTTGCAGGATTTGACCTTGGGGTTCTTCCAATTGGAGATTGGTCAACCATCACTACTTTATCTATATTCTCAACCCCAACTAATTCTTTAAACCTCCCGGGCTTCTCTTTTGACCTGTAAAACTTTTGGGACAGCGCTTTAAATAATATGTCATGTACTAAAGTTGACTTTCCTGATCCTGAAACCCCTGTTACAGCTATTAAATTACCCAATGGGATTTCAATATCAACTCCCTTTAGGTTGTGTTCAGCTGCTCCTTTAATCTCCAGCCTGTGGTTTTCTCCATGTCTTTTTAGTTCACCAGTTATTTCAATCTTTTTCTTACCTGATAAATATTTTCCGGTTAAGGACTTTGGATCTTTCATAATATGCTCAGGTGTCCCAAATGAAATTATCTCTCCTCCATGTTCCCCAGCCCCGGGACCTATCTCTAAAAGAAAGTCTGCATTCTCCATAGTCTCTGCATCATGTTCATTTACCACTACAGTATTTCCCAAATCTCTAAGTCTCTTTAAAGTTTCAATAAGTCTTGTGTTATCTCTTTGGTGCAGCCCAATTGAAGGTTCATCCAGAACATATAAAACTCCTGAAAGCCCAGAACCAATCTGGGATGCCAGTCTGATCCTTTGGGATTCTCCACCAGCCAAAGTCATTGAAGCTCTATCCAAAGTCAAATAATCAAGCCCTACGTCAACCAAAAACTGTAGTCTGGATGTAACCTCTTTTAAAATAGGTTTTGCAATTGTTAGTTCTCTTTCAGACAAGAGCGGGCTTTTTAATTTCTTCACCCACTCCAATGCTTCCCTGATAGATTGGGTGGTAACCTCAGCAATATTTAACCCATCTATATCCACAGACATAGCTTCAGGTTTAAGCCTTGCACCACCGCACTTTGGACAGACTTCTTTAAACATATATTTCTCAATCTCACCCTTTACCCAATCAGATTCAGTCTCCTCATATCTTTGTTTTAAGTTAGTAACCAAACCCTCAAAATTTGAATTAAAATGGGTCCATCTATCCTGTCTGTTTTTACCTTCAACATTAAACTGTTTTTCTCCCGCTCCATAAAGCAAAACTTTTCTAGCATCCTCAGATAAATTGCCAAGCCTTGTATTTAAGTCAAAATTATATTCCTTACCAACAGCCTCAATTAATCTTGTGTACCAGGTTTCATTTGTTGCAAGCTTACTCATAGGAAGTACTCCACCCTCAGCAATGGATAAAATAGGATTTAATATCATTTCAGGGTCTATTTCTAAAAGAGACCCTAACCCATGACAGGTGCTGCACGCTCCATGAGGAGAATTAAACGAAAACATCCTTGGTTCAACTTCAGGCAAAGCAATATTATCTACAGGACAGGCAAACCTCTCAGAATAAAGGTGATCTTCAAGCTTTTTAGGGTTTGCAGGAAAATCCAAAGATGCATCCAAAACCTCTGAGATAATTACAGACCCATCCCCAAGCTTTAATGCAGCTTCAATGCTCTGAGATAATCTTGAAAGAACAGAATTATCCCCTGTGGTACTCGTGGTACCCTTTCTACCCGTGATACTTTTTTCTAAAACCAGCCTATCCAACACTGCATCTACAGTATGTTTATTGTTCTTTAACAGCATAAAATCTTCTGCCAAATCCCTAAACTGTCCATCAATTCTAACCCTTGAAACACCCTTTTTTCTTAAATCATCAAATAAATTTGAAAACTCCCCTTTTCTGTCTTTCACTACAGGTGCCATCACCAAAATCCTCTTTTGCTTTCTTCTGACCTCTGACCTCTGACTACTGATTACTTGACTTACAATCTGCTCCACACTCATCCTGGAAACTTCTCTCCCGCAAACAGGACAATGAGGATGACCAACCCTGGCATATAAAAGCCTAAGGTAATCATAAATTTCAGTAGTAGTCCCAACAGTAGATCTTGGATTATGTGAAGCACTCTTTTGGTCAATTGAGATTGCAGGTGAAAGGCCTTCTATTAAATCTACATCTGGCTTATCCATTACTCCCAAAAACTGCCTGGCATAAGCGCTTAAAGATTCAACATACCTTCTCTGTCCCTCTGCATATAAAGTGTCAAAAGCCAAAGAGGATTTACCAGAGCCGGAAATACCTGTGAAGACAATTAACTTGTTCTTTGGAAGCTCAACATCTACGTTTTTCAAATTATTTTCTCTAGCACCCTTGATTACTATTTTATCTATGCTCACAATTCCTCCTTGTTAATGACTAGTTTGAAAAAGGCAAGCTTCTGCGAACACGAAGTATAATATTCCATACTGAGGTGTGAGCAGGTGCTTATATTTTTAAGATTATGTTGTCTCGCACCCTTTATGATTATTTTGTCGTTTGAAGCCATAATTGCGAATCTTTACCGAATCGAATGGCCTCTATTCTAACACTTCCAAAAGACTTTTTAAACCCCTTGTGTAGGATGCCTAAATAACTGTCTACTTGAAAAAATAAGATAAAATCATTAAACTATGAGTCATGACAGCTATAAGAGAGATCTCAGTGGGGGTAGAATTTCCATTATTTGAATTCACTGAATCTAGTGAAGTATTAGAATACGGGGTAGATGAGGAACAGTCATTTAACTTAATTCTGCCAACTTTACCTGAAGAAAGAAAAGTTTTAATAGAACAATTATACTTACCAGATATTATACAGGTTGGAGACTTCATTGCACCCTTTAATCCAAAATTAGGTTATGAAATAACCTTTGAAGATTTTGATGCAGAAGGCAGGGCTAAAAAAATAGTAGAAAACCTTGCTAGGTATTCTAGGGAAGTAAATTTAGAAAAATATAGTTATGGAATCTTAGATTTATCTCGTAACATCACACAAAAAGAAGAATTGATTGATATTGAAAAAAATGATCCTGGGCTATTAACATCTCTAGTACTAAAACTTCACTTACCTGTTGGAATTTATGAATCAGCAACTGATACAGAATATGACGCAGATTTCCCTGAAGACTTCAGCTTTTCTTCATTTTACCCTATTGATACAGGTAGAATTGCCATTGTAGAACATGTTTTCCAGGAAAAATACGATGGTATTTTTAACAAAGATGATCTTAAACCAGGAATTGGCTATGGTGATTTCAGATTAGCTTTACCAAATGATATTGAAAGGCTGTCCCAAATAACAGCCCAATTTATAATGAACAGAAGCAGAATTTAACTGCTTAACTCTTTAATCTGATCTCTAATTCTAGCTGCTGTTTCAAAATCTAGGAGTGCTGCTGCTTCTTTCATCTCCTTTTCTAAAAGTTCTATCATCTTTCCCTTATCTTTTTCTGGAATATCATCAACAGACAAAATCTTAACTCCCTTTTCTTCTTCTATCTCCTCCATCTTTTCTATTAATCTATCCCTGAGCTCTTTTTCTATACTTCTTGGAGTAATCCCATGCTCTGCATTATATTTAGTCTGGTATTCTCTTCTCCTATCTACTTCCTCAATTGCAGCTTTCATAGATTTAGTTACATTATCTGCATACATTATTACTGCTCCATCAACATGCCTTGCAGCCCTACCCATGGTTTGGATCAAAGAAGTCCTTGACCTTAAAAAACCCTCTTTATCTGCATCTAAAATTATTACCAGTGAAACCTCAGGTAAATCCAGCCCCTCCCTTAAAAGATTAATCCCTACCAGTACATCAAATTCTCCAAGTCTTAATGATTGCAAAATATCAGATCTTTTTAGAGTCTCCACATCAGAATGCAAATACTCCACCTTTACCCCTTTTTCTTTTAGATAATCAGATAAATCCTCAGCCATTCTTTTGGTCAAAGTTGTTATCAAAACCCTCTCACCCCTGTTTGTCCTTTTTGCCACCTCCTCCATCACATCAGGTATTTGTCCCTCTGTTGGTTTAATAGTAATGCTTGGGTCAACAATCCCTGTTGGTCTAATTAACTGCTGAGCCACATTCTTCCCAAGCTCCCTTTGCTCACCCCGGGGGTGAGTCTTGGATGAATCCTGAGATGACACCCCCGGGGTGTGATCCAGTGTATAACCTCCTGCTAAAGAAAGCTCATACTCATCAGGTGTGGCAGAAACATAAACAGCCTGATTAATTCTTCTCTGAAACTCTTCAAACTTTAGGGGCCTGTTATCCAAAGCAGAAGGAAGCCTAAAACCAAAATCCACCAAAGTTTCTTTTCTTGATCTGTCCCCATTGTACATACCCCTAATTTGTGGGAGGGTTATATGAGACTCATCAATAATCAATAAATAATCTTTAGGGAAAAAGTCTATTAAGGTATATGGTGGGTCCCCAGGCTGCCTTCCATCAAAATATCTTGAGTAATTCTCAATCCCATTACAGTATCCAAACTCTTTTATCATTTCCAAATCATAATTTGTCCTTTGCTCAATTCTTTGGGCTTCCAGCAATTTATTTTCTGCTCTTAGCTCTTTCAATCTTATCTCTAAATCTTCCTCAATTTGAGTAATAGCAGGTTTCATTCTTTGTTCAGGGGTAATGTAGTGCTTTGCTGGAAAAATCTGAATAGTTTGGGGCGTTGGGACAATCTCTCCTGTCAAAGGATCTAAATGTGAAACCCTCTCCATCTTATCTCCCAAAAACTCAACTCTTATTGCAGAATCTGTATATCCTGGAAAAATATCAATAGTATCCCCCTTAACTCTATAGGTAGACCTTTTAAAGTCTATATCATTTCTCACGTAATACATTTTTTGAAGCATCTTCAGTATAGACTCAAAAGCTATCCTCACCCCCTGTTTTAAGTCCAAAACTGCTCCACCATATTCTGCAGGAGAACCTAAGTTATAAATTGCTGACACAGAAGCCACTACTATCACATCCTTCCTGATCATTAAAGAGGTTGTGGCAGAAAGCCTTAATTTTTCTATCTCCTCATTAATATCAGTCTCTTTTTCTATATAAGTATCTGACTGGGGAATATAAGCTTCAGGCTGGTAATAATCATAATAAGATACAAAATACTCAACAGCATTTTCAGGAAAAACAGACCTAAACTCCTGGGCCAGCTGTCCTGCTAAAGTCTTATTATGGGAAATAACCAGGGTTGGCTTATTAATTTTCTGGATCACATTAGCCATAGTGAAAGTTTTCCCACTGCCTGTTACACCAAGCAAAACCTGGTGTTTTTCATTATTTTTAAGACCAGCTACAAGCTTCTCAATTGCCTGAGGCTGATCTCCTGTTGGTTTAAATATAGAACTTAGTTTAAATATCATATATTTGCATTCGTTTAGCAAAGGGCGCGAAACCAGAATCAATAAAGTAGTCGGTGAGCAAGTTATGCAGTTGCCCGATAACTTGCGAACCAACAGTGAGGGATTCGGCCCGAACGGTACTTTATGATCTGGTGAGCGACCTCACAAACAAGAAAAATACACTATATTCTACCACGAATTTTACCCGAAAGCCTAACTCTTCCTTTTCTCTTACCTTTTTTTATCTAACTTATCACTTGTAAAAAGTATTCTTATCCTGAAAAGAATTCATATTCTTATAAATGACCAAAAAAATATATATTCCCATCACTACCAGATTTAAAACAAAAGGGGCAATTCCTCTTTCCAATATTATCTCTAACTTAATTAAAGCTGAGGCATTCTCAAATTTTGGAAAACTAAGATTAAACAATAATTAAATTATGATTAAATCTCTTGAACAGGATTTGGTTTTACTGGTCATGATAATTACTATTCTTATTTTAACCACATTACTATTTTTCTTTTTCCGCTTTACCAGTAACTTACCATCATCAATAGAGACTCAGACAAACTATGAATTGCAGCTTCAAAATGGCACACTAGTCTAATCCCCACTGTTGAATCTTAAATCTCCATCTGCAAAAATTAACATATACTTAAATGTTTCTTCAATCTGCCCTTATTAAAAAAATATTTATTCCATTTTTTGCCATAATCTTTTTAGATCTATTAATATTTTTTTTAACTTCATCATTCATTTTCTCTAAAACACTACTTTTCATAATTTATTTAATCTTGCTTTTTTTATCTTCTGTTATCTTTTATATTTTAATAAAAAAATACCTCTCACCCATCGGGCAAATCAAAAATGCTTCCTTGGAGTTAACTAAAGGCAACCTTGCAAACCAGATCAGACTAAAAACAGGAGATGAACTGGAAATAATCGCCAATGCTTTAAATGCTGTTGCTCTAAATATTCATGGTACTACCCAGAAATTTACAGGAGATACCCATAATTTAAATCTCCAAAACCAAAAACTTCAAAGTATCCTTTATGGCCTGGCAGTGGCAGTTATAGCAGTGGATAAAGAAAGGAATGTGGTTTTAGTAAATAAAAAAGCTGAGCAAATCCTAAATTTGGAAGCAAAGGCTATTATAAATAAAAAAATAGGAGATATTTTAAAAGTTTATAATAATGAAGGTGAGATTTCTGATTTAATCTACTGCCCCATAAGCTCTCCTGAAACCTCATCTGTTATGTTCAGTCAGGAAAGGGTCAAAACTCTCTCCCAATCCAAAAAGGAGTCCACAGTAGATTTCTCTTCTCTTCCCATAGAAACCTCCTCAGGGGTAGACCTTTCTTGTGTCATTACCCTAAGAGACATAACTGAAGCAAAAAATTTGGATGATATGAAAATGGATTTTGTCTCAATGGCTGCCCATGAATTAAGGACTCCACTGACTACCCTTAAAGGTTATATCTCAGTTTTTGTCCCTGAAGTACAAAATATCTTAAACCAGGATCAAAAAGGCCTTTTAACCCAAATCAAAAACTCTTCTGATCAATTAATAGCTCTTGTAGAAAATCTTCTCTCTGTTTCCAGGATTGACAGGGGCGCAATAACCTTAAATATGCAAAAAGCTGACTGGCCACAATTGATAAGCCAAACAGTAAGTGACCTTAAATCAAGGGCACTGGAAAAACAAATTGAACTTACATTTACCCCTCCTGCCCAGGCAATTCCCCAGGTTTCTGTAGATAAAACCAGGATTACAGAGGTCATCACAAACCTGATTACTAATGCAGTTAAATACACAGACCCAAATGGCAGGGTTGAAATCAGTGTAGAGACAGACCAAACCCAGGTTACAACCCATGTTAAAGACAATGGCCATGGAATTGACAAAGAAACACTTCCTTACCTATTTAATAAGTTCTTCAGGGTTCAGAAAAACAAATTAGAATATCAAACCAGAGGTACAGGGCTGGGACTTTATATTACAAAATCTATAGTTGACCTTCATCATGGAAAAATCTGGGTGGAATCAGAAGTTGGCAAAGGCTCCACCTTCAGCTTCAGTTTACCACTGTAAGATTATATTGACTTTTATCTGCTTATAGAACAGAATATGTTTATACTAGACGATTTCGCAGATATACTTCTTAATTAAGATAAGTTATGTCGAAATCTGTCTAAAAAAATTATGAATCCCAGACTCATTATTATAGAAGATGAAGAACCTATTAGGGAACTATATAAAAGACAACTTACCCTTGCAGGCATGCAGACAGATGGTTTTGCTAATGGCAAAGAAGGCTTAGAGGCAATCTCCAAAACCCAATACAACCTCCTATTACTAGACATAATGCTTCCTGATATGAATGGATTGGAGATTTTAAAACAGATTAAAGCAAATCCACAAACTAAAGATCTTCCAGTACTTTTATTAACAAACTTAGGCCAGGATGCAGTTATTAAAGAAGGGTTCCAGCTAGGTGCAGAAGGATATATGATCAAAGCAGCCTATACCCCTGACCAAATTGTCCAGGAAGTTAAAAATATCCTCCAAAGAACTCAACAAACTCCGGCCACCCCTCCCCAACAACCTCAATAATTACTCTTCTTTAGAATTCTCAGACACTACAAATGGTATCTCTTCCCAATCTTTAACTTTTCTGATCTTTAAATTCTTTCTCCAGACAGCATCCATAACTTCTGTCTCCACACCCAACTCATCAGCAAATCCCTTGAGTGCTATCATATCTTTTGGAAAACACTTACCACCAAACCCCCTGTTTGTAGTCACATCCAGATGTGAATCAAAAATCCTGTGGTCTGCCACCACTAATTTTTTAACCTCTTCATATTTAATCCCCAGCTTTTGGCAAATATCATACATCTCATTTGCAAACATAACTTTGGTTGCCAGATAACAGTTTGCCATATATTTAACCATCTCTGCAGTTGTAGGGTCTGTCTGGAACACAGGCATCTTTGGGAAGTGTTTTTTATACAAAGAAACCAACCTCCTTGAGACTAAATCATCATTTGCCCCAATTACTACCCTGTCTGAATTTACAAAATCCTCTAAAAAATTTGCCTCAGTTAAAAATTCAGGGTTAAAAGCAAATTGCACACCAGGATTTCTTTTTGCAGCCTCCTGCGTAGTACCAGGTATTACAGTAGATTTAATTACACAGATCTTATCTGTACCACTAATATAGGTAGATATTTCATCAACAACCTCATTTACTATAGAAAGGTCAATTCCTGACTCATCAGCTCTAAAAGGGGTTGGTACACAAACAAAGATAAATTCAGATTTCTCACAAACTTCTTTTAAAGATAAGAAGTCCTTAAATTTATCATAGATAAAAATAGGTTCTTTTTTAAACCCATACTCTAAAGCCTGACCAACAATCCCATAACCCACAATTCCTATTGGATTATCCATAAGCTCAACCATTTTAACAAAAGATCTAAATTTTCTGCAACCATCTATGTTAAAATTCAAACGTATGATGGATCAAATTGATCATAAACCAAATCGAGCACAGATTCTATGGGAATCTACTAAAACAAATCTTCATCACCTGACTCCAAACCATTTATTCAAAACTGCTATGTTTTCTGTCTTCACGGTAGGAGCAACTACAATAGCTCTTCAAACCCTTGAAATAAGAGATTTAAAAGACAGAATGAATTCCCAAGAAACTCAGGTAAAAGAATTAAAATCATTCGTTACAGAATTAGCTCAAGAACAATCATATATCTCTGGTCTTTTTGCAAAAACTTCATCTTCTTTTATAGCCTCAGAGACTGCTAATGATGAAAGGACTCAAGAACTCTCCAGGAATTTGGAGCTAGCAAAAATAGATAAAAATGATCTTAAAAACTCATTGCAGGGTTTGAAAAATCAGACCCGAGATAACACCTGTATGGTTCTTATTCTAATTGATAATTATCCTAGAAAAGAGTTTTTTATAGAACCTCAAACCCTGCAGAACTGCTACCGCAAGCAAGACAGATTTTCTGAATTTGTTCGTCAGCTCATGGAAAAAAATAAAACCAACGTAACTAATCTATCCCGTTAACTCAGTTTGATCTATTTTGTCCCAGTTGACACATTCGGGTTATCTTTGTTAAACTTACTGGTAATCTATGCCAGTCACCCTTTATAGAAAGCAAAAACAAGTTTTAAACTTCATCAGAGACTACATTGAAAAATATGGTTACTCTCCAACCTTAGGGGAAATTGCAGAAGCAATGGGAGTTTCTTCCTTAGCTACTGTTCATGAACACGTCCAAACTTTAGCTAAAAAAGGTGTAATTAAAAAGTTTGAAGGTGCAGTCAGGGGTATTGAGGTCCTGGACCATGAAATAGCCAGGAAATTAGAAGGAGTAGAACTGCCTATTTTAGGTTTTATTGCTGCTGGCCAGCCCATAATGCCCTTTACAGACCCAAATGCCACAATCAATGTCTCACCCAGCTTAGTTAAGGATAAAAAGAGAACTTTTGTATTACAAGTTAAGGGCGACTCGATGATAGAAGACGGAATCTTAGACGGGGATTTCGTCATCATCGAGGAGCAAACCTTTGCCTACAATGGAGACATTGTAGTAGCCCTCCTTGACAATGGACTGGCCACACTTAAAAGGTATTATAAAGAAGAAAATAGAATCAGGTTAGAGCCAGCCAATGCAGCCATGGATCCAATTTATGCTACCAATGTCCAAATCCAGGGCCGCTGTGTCGGTGTCATCAGAAGATTCTAAATAATGTAACATATACGGGCTTCGTTACCCAAAACTTCTAACTATTTATACAATCTGATATACTAAACTTCATGGAACTAAGTTCAATCCTTCATGGTGACCTCAAAAGTATAGTAGAAACAATTGGCTACATAGGTGTTTTCTCCATAGTCTTTTTAGAATCAGGCATGCTCATTGGCTTCTTCTTCCCTGGGGACTCACTCCTTTTTACAGCAGGCTTTTTAGCCTCCCAAGGGATATTTAATATCTCTTATCTTATTTTAGGATGCTTTTTAGGGGCAGTTACAGGTGATAGTGTAGGTTATTTTATCGGACACCGCTACGGCAGGAAATTATTTGAGAAAGAAAATTCATTCTTTTTCAGAAAAGACCATTTAGTAAAAACAGAGGCTTTTTATGAAAAACATGGCGGTAAGACCATAATTTTGGCCAGGTTTATGCCGGTTATCAGGGCTTTTGCACCCGTTGTAGCAGGAATAGGTTCTATGAACTACCCAACTTTTCTCTTTTATAACCTTTTTGGAGGCTTACTCTGGGCAATAGGTATAACTTTAGCAGGTTATTACCTTGGCTCCCTGATTCCGGATGTAGATAAATATTTATTACCCATAGTTGGCCTTATTATTTTACTTTCAATTACCCCAGCCATAATCCATGTCCTAAAAGACAAAAACCAGCGCACCAGAATCCTCAGTCTTCTTAAGATCAAAAGCTAAAAGGTTTTCGAGGGGTGACAGAGGACGGGGCGCCCCAAGAGAAAAATTTGTTAGAACCTGTTCCACAAATTTTACCAGTTGGGGCTGTCCTCTGGCAGGACCCCGAGAAAACTACTATTAATTAAAGTATAATTCACTCTTATGTTATATATTGTTCCAACTCCTATTGGAAACCTTAAAGATATTACCTTAAGAGCTTTAGAGGTTCTTCAGTCTGTTGATGGCATTATTTGTGAGGACACAAGACATGCATGTATTTTACTAAACCACTATGCAATTAAAAAACCACTTTTGGTCTTAAATGATTTTAATGAATCAAAAAACCTGCCTCAAATCCTGGATAAATTAAAAGAAGGCCAAAATCTTGCATTAATTTCAGATGCAGGTACCCCATTAATCTCAGATCCTGGATATAAATTAGTCAGGGAGTGCCTGCAGGAGAATCTGGAGGTAGATTCAATTCCAGGCCCCACAGCATCAATAACTGCTCTAACACTCTCTGGACTCCCTCCTGACAAATTCCTATTTTTAGGCTACCTGCCTGAAAAAAGCGGGAATAGAAAAAAATTATTAGAAAACCTTTCTGCAATACACAACATTATTAATACAACATTCATTATCTATATTGCTCCACATAAACTCCTAAGAACCCTTAATGACTTAAAAGAAATCATTGGTGACAAAGAAGTTGTCTTAGCTAAAGAGCTAACAAAAATTCACCAAAAGGTTAGTAAAAAGGTGGTTTCTGAATTTTTAAATGAATTTCAAAAATCAAAACCAAAAGGGGAATATATTTTACTTTTTAATCTAAAAGCTTATTAATATGCATATGCTCTAAAGTCCTTATATGCTCCTCAAGTCCACTTTTATCTCCGTCAATAATAACTCCATAAATACCAAGTTTTACTAAAAATTTTAAAATATCATCCTGCAGCACTGATTTCCCTCCCACTAAAACCAAAGATCCCCTAGATATAACTACTCTTAGTGGCTCCTCAAATACACTCTTTATAACTTGTGTATCTATCCCGGAAATATCAGATTTTCCTGATAAATGACCAATAATTTTATCAAGGTTTATCACAAATTTATCTGCATTAGTTTTTTCTAAACTTATCACTTCTTCAGGTGTACTAATTTCTCTCCATTCTCCTAAATCTATCTCTTCATTTCCATACATTTTCAGTGCAGTTTTTGTATTTTTCCCACTTCCCATTTCCAAAAACTTCCTTGCCCCACTAAGCGTTGGCAAAGTGGGGTCATTTCTAACATAGTCTTGTGTAAATGGTCTTAGCCTTATCAATTTAAACCCTTCATCATCCAAAATCCAATCATATAAATATGAAAGTAATAACTTTTTATTTGCTTCCTCAATTAAACTATCAAGTTCAGAAAATCTTTGAGGGTCTAATTCTCCCCTTTCTGTTTTAACCTCAACTAGCTTTCTTAACTGACTTATATAAGCTACACCTTCTGATTTAATTTTCTTTGTAAAAAAAATTGCCTCTGCCTTTAGAGGAAGCTTATTTATATCAAGACTTCCCTTTCTTTCAATCTCAATTTCTAATCTCTCAAACCACCTGTCTAATAAATCATTCCAAATTTTTTCTGTAAGTTTTTTTTCTTTAAAAGACAGAAATAATTTTTTAGCTTCCTCAGAATTTGTAAATTGTTCTTTAAGGTTTTTTATACTTCCAAACTTTTCATGGGACCTAACTTTCTTAACTAATTCACTTGGAGGACTTACAACTATCCCTGAAGCTACAGGGACTCCCATTCTATGCAAGAGGGAAAGGTTTACAAGATCTTCACCAAAAATATTTTTATCATAAGAAGTTAGAAATTTTATGGGTAGTATATTCACCTTAATAATTTACAATGTCTCCCACAGTTATATTGTTTTTAGAAATAAAGCCTGCGTTAACTTCCAATACTTTATCCACCTCCACAACAGAAGAATAAAGCGGCAAAGTAGCATCAGATTGGCCTTCCTGGGGTGGAGGTACATTTGCCAAAAGATCAACTACTTTATCTCCATCAATCCAGATAAAATCCAGGGGGATCCTCATGCCTTTCATCCAAAACCTGGGTTTAAGTTTAACATCATACACAAACAACATCCCATTCTCTTCTGCCAAACTCTCTCTTCCTCCCAAACCCTTAGCCTTTTCATCGTTATTTTTTGCAACTTCAATTTTAATCTTAGCTTTTGTATTTTGGAGATTTGAGTCTGAAATAATTAAAGTATCCTGTTCTTTTATACTATTTTGCCCACCCTGGAAAGTATTTAAAACTGAAGTTTGGAACCCTGTATTTGTAGACAGCATAAGACCGACAACGATCACTATCATAAGTCCCAATATCTGCAGAAAAAAGGTCTTCATATATATATATATATAGAGTAGCTTAAAAATTAATTTGAGTCTAGTTGCACTCCATCCACAAACCTCTTTGGTTTTCCCTTGCTTGTCTTTGTGCCTGGGTAAATTGCTCAATATATTTTACATCAGGAGGGTATGTAACGGTTTGGGCAAATCCCTGCCTTACCAAATAATCATTTACAAACAATAACTGTCCATCATCAAGCTCCAGATAAACATACCTTAAAAGTCTCCTAAACTTATCCGTTTCCGAAACATCCTTTTCCAGATAAACTTGCTTACCTTCCACCAATCTTTTATTCTCATCACTTGCGTCCTTACCAAAACACTGTACACCTCTTCTTGGGTCTACAGTTTCTGGTGTATCTACACCAATATATCTAATTCTTCCAATATTGGTATCAATTGTATCTCCATCTATAACTCTTAGTACTTTAACTTTTTCAAATTTTGGATCAATAACTGCTGCACTTGGACTAGACTCTTTTAACTCCTGCAAATTTTCTGCAGTCTGATTTTTTAGACTACTTAATTTACTAAACTCATGAACCAACCCCTTATAGAATAAAAAACCTGAAGCAGCAAATACAACTATTGAAACAAAAATTAATTTTAGTTGATTTGAGCTAAACATATTTTTTAAACTATTCCCTAAACACTAAACCCTATATCCTAATTTGAAAATACCTGGGTAATCATTAAACCATACACTCCGCCATCCATAATTCCAATACCAATTTTATTAAAATCTTCAGATAATATATTTGCTCTGTGTCCTGAAGAATTCATTAGACCATCGTGAGCCAAACTTAAGCTTGGGGCATAAGCTAAATTTTCACCAATAACTAAAAACTTAACTCCGCTTTCATTTGCCCTGTCAGCCACAGTTTTACCCTCAGGAGAATAGTGAGAAAAATATCCTTTTAAGAACATATCCATACTGTGTCCCCTGCCTATATCTCTTAATTGGGAATCAAAACTAAGCGTCTTAACACCCATCTTTTGCCTTTCTTTATTAACTAAATCTATCATTTCCATCTCCTTAACATTGTTTTCCTTAAATTCATTAACATTAAAACCCAACTTTATAGTTTCATCACTCCTTGGTTTTATAGTTAGAAAAGAAAGGGTATCTTGGGTAATACCACCAAAAACATTTTTAATTGGCTGCTCTAATCTTTGGGTATGGTCTAAAATGACAGAACCAATTTCAGAATCAATAACGGCCTTTTTAATCCTTGGCTGGATTGGAAAAGTTCCCAAAAGTAGAATTATTATTGACACAAAAATAACACCTCTTAAAAAAGCGGGAACAATTGCAAAAGGCCTAAACCACTGGTTGATCTTAATTAAAAATCTAAATCTACTTATTAATAAATGGACTATAAATATAAATAAGGTTTCAATTACAAACCATGTCATAATAAAACCCAGAATATTTGAGAAAGAGTGAGGTATCTGAAAATTATTTTCAAAAAATAAACCAATGTAGTTATAAAACCTGATTGATGCAAAAAAAGCTATTAAAAAAGATAAGAAATCTACCAGTTCATTTATAAAGCCCCTCTTAATCCCATCCAGAACAAATAAAATTAAAACTGCAATAATACATAAATCCACCCAATTCATTCCTAAAATTATACCTTATTTCTCTTACTTGTTCTAAAAGCCTAATAAGGCTTACAATTAACATATCTTAAATAAATGCGCAACAAAACCAACTGCTCTGGTTTTACATTAATCGAATTGCTAGTCGTTCTAGCAATCATCGCTATTCTTGCAGCTATAGTCTTTTTGCTTATAAATCCGCAGCAAATTGTTAAAGAATCAAGGGATTCAATCAGGCTTAATGATTTAACTGACCTGGAAAAAGCAATTTATATAGCCCTTCAGGACAATACAGGCAACCCTGCAACAATTCTCTGCTACAATCTTACCCGTCCCTGTGAGGGTTCCTCAAACGATATTGGCTATGACGTAAGGGCTAGTGACGGTACAGGCTGGCTGAAAGTCAACCTGCGGGCAGCATCTTATATATCAGTATTAACTTTAGACCCTTTAAACAACCCAAACTTTTTTTATATTTACAGAACAAATAATGCAGGGAGCAAATGGGAAATAAATGCAATTTTAGAATCAAACAAATATTCAATCAAAATGCCAAATGATCAGGGCTCAAACCCCGGAAGGTATGAAATAGGCTCAGACCTATCCATAATCCCCTAAATTTTTTTTGAATGTGTGACCTTTCGGGCTTAAAAACCGTACTATTAGGACAAATTTTAGCCTCTTGAGATCAATTAAGACAAGTATATCAAAATCCGTAGGATAATAACCCTCAACTCTTTTTTCTTTCGCTTTAGCGTAGTGCCTGGAGAAAGTCAATTAAACGGGATGATTTTAAAGTATCTTTTTGGGTTTGAGCAAAATTGATACTCCAAGGGATCATGAGACCATTAATATCTCTTAATCCGTCTATAGATTCTGGATACTGACTAACAAGCTTTTCAATGTATTCATGTTGACCATTAACAATTCTACTACTGCCAATAATCCTAGTTTTATAGTTACTCCCATTCTGCATTAAATAGCTTACTCCATCAGATTGACTTACTTTGTAAATTAAGTAAGTTAAGTTCTGATCCTCAGTGGCTCCCTCTTCAGACCATATTCGTCTGGTAAAATATGGAAAAATATCTCTGTTAGAATTATATCTTATACTGGATTTTCCTTCTGCCTCGCGTATGACAAATTCTTGTTCGGGATCATATGATCTGACTCTCAACTCATTAATATCGCCAAATTGCTTATTTGGATCATCCATATAAGCGTCAACTTCTATTTTTCCAATATGATTTGAAAAGTAACCATATCTAAAGCCAACCGGAGTCCATATAAAAGCAAATGGGCCGACTATACCATTCTTTTTGGGAAAGTGTTCATAGCTTCCCCCGATATATTCTCGGGCTTCGTGTAAAGATTCTAGAACAATTTCTGACATAGTGAGAATTGTAGCAGAAAGAGGCTATTTGTACAACTATAGGTTATGAGTATATTTCTTTAAGATCGGTTGTGAGTAAAGGATGTTCTTTTTCTGAAGCTACAACCTTTAATGTTTCTTCAAAACTAACCAAAAATTTGTTGCATTATATGACTTACCAAGTTTAAAAGCTTTTTTGTTTATTTCTTTTAATTCTAAAATCTCAAAAGATTTATAAAAATCCCTGAGTTCTTTTTCATCATAATCCTTTTGAAATTTATTATTTTGAGGCCAAATAGTACTATTCTTTTCAATTCCCGGATTATTTTTAATGAGTTTTGCTTCCCATTCGTCCTTAACGGAAACAACAGTAATAAGAGCAAGTCCACCGGGTTTAAGAGTCCTCAATAATTCATTCCTGTAAGTTTCTCTACCTTTTTTTGTTTCGATATCTATAGAAGAGAAGCAATCAACTGCTATATCGAAGAAATCATCTTCAAATTGCCATTTGCTATCAATTGCCGCATTAAGATAATGAATAGCATCTGAAACATTTTCTCTTGTAGCTAGTTTTTCCGCTTGTTCAAGAGCTTTTGGAATATAGTCAATTGCATAAACTTCAAATCCTAGTTTTGCCAAATAAATAGCATTTCTACCTTTACCACAACCTATATCAATGACTTTTCCCGATAGATTTATTTTGTGATCTTTTAGATAATCTCCAAATAAAATAACACCCCTTGAAGGTTCTTCAGAAGCCATTGAAGGAAGGCTTGATTTTTCTGTGTGCTCTTTGTCCCAAACTCTTTTTTGTTTTCTCATAGAAGAATTTTAACAATTTTTAAAATCTTTTAGAAGTTATGGTGTGACTAAGCCTTAGTTAAAAATATGCGGGTTCATCTGCCTTATTTAGGCAGGTACAACTGTTAAGCTTGCTCTTGCTAAATCATAGGCTTTCATCCACTCAGAAGAATGTTCTGTTTTTATAATTGGTAAGAGTTTATCCATCTGAAGTCTTTCTGAAGATAGATAAAGCATCCTTTGGTTACTATTCAACTTAGATGAGATAAAGAGAGCCATAAAATCCTCTTGTCTTAAGAGTGCATATTGCTTATCTTCATAAGAATGCGCTGATCCAACTTCTGTCGGCTCTCCTGTTATAAAATTCATTAATCCTTCGGCACTAAATGGATTTGTTGGATTTCCTTGAAAAACCGCAAAAATATTTTCATCTAATTTAGGATTATTAAGTGCAAAGACTACAGTGTGTTGCGCCATTATTTGCAAACTGTGATCATGTAATTTAAAACTCTGCAGCATAGCGTCGTCAAATGCCTGATCAAAAACATCTTCTCTTTGTTCTCCTTCCAGCTTTGGATAATCATCAGGTAATGCTTTAATAGTTTCAGCTGAAAGAAAGTTAGACATTCCGTGAATCTGTTCCCTGTTTAATGTATCGTCGGCCGTAGATTCAATTGCTTGAGGGATAATATCTAAATCCTCATCAATTTTCTTTTTCTCTGCTTCAATCCATTGCATAAGTTTTCCTTTTACAAACGAACTGACAACAGAGTCATGGATGTCAGCAGCAATAGACTCACTCACTTTTTGATCAGGGCTAGGAGCATATGGAGTAGCCGCTTGAGGTCCACTTTCTTTAAATATTTGAATAAGTTCTCTTAAATTATCTTCTGAAGATTTTGTACGGTACTTTTCCTCATCAAAGCGACTTTGAGAATCAACATGTACTCTTATAGAAGCAATTGCTCCGTCTAACGCATAGACTGCGCCAATATTGTTTACATTGAGAAAAGCTGGTCTTTTAGCCACATCAAGTTCTGTGATAATGCTTAAACCTTGAAATCTATCTCCTGCATAAGCTAATTGTAAATACTGATTTCTATCACCTCGATCTCTGATTGTATAGAGAATTTGCCTGCCTGCTGGATTTATACTCTCCATAACCCATCTGTCTAATGTTCCACCCTGATGTTCATCAAATCTTGCAACAGTTTCGGCATTTTTTGAAACTGATTTTCTCCACCAAGTCTTAACATCTGATTCAGGATTTATGCCTGAATCATGCACAAATTCAGGTCCAAATGGACTTAAAGTTCTTTTCCAAGGCCCCTTCGGAGGTTGTAGTCTTTCAATCATCTGTGAATTATACCAGATTGAGGCTAAACTATGAGATATTATACGTTCCAAATTAACAATCTAAATATATATTTCTTTTGGGTCTGTTGTAAGTAGTGGGTGTTCTTTTTCTGAGGCGACTATTTTTAAGGCTACATGGTTTTGATCAGCAATGATTAGAGCTTCTCCTCTTTCACAAGTTAGTAAAAATCTTTGCTCATATTCACTAAGATTAAACTCCTCAGCTACTTTTTTAATGGTGGTTGTGTCCTGTTTCATTAAAATTCTAAGTGACCCGTCGGGACTAAAAGCTGTACCACTAGGAAGAATTCTGGCCTCGTGGAATCAATTGAGGCAGTTATATCTAAATGAAGAGGAAATTATGGAGTAGAGTGACTTATAGTTATAAACTTATGATATACTACAAATTATGTTAGAAAAAATACTTGATTCCGGTCAACATTTAAAGAAAGCTTTTTTACCTGTTACTACATCTCTGGGTTTGCTTGTTCTAGGTTGTGTTCCAATGGAGAATCGTCCGACTTCAAAAGTACCGCAAGGTAAGCCTGCTGAGGTTCCTTCCAAAGTTGTCGATACATTCTCTTCAGTTTGGATCGATGTGAATAATGATAAGGAACCTGATGCTCAAATCGTTGTTATAGGTGTACCAAACAGAATTACTGCTTCTGATAAAGCACCTTATGATATTGATATAGGTTTTAGTCCAGGAACTGCACTAGAAACCTGTTTCAGAAAAAGAGACTTAGAATCTGTAGCTCAAAGGATATGTGATGAAGCAGGCAAATTCAGAGATTTATATCAGCAAAAAGGAAGAGATTCTAAAGGTAATTTAATTTACTTAACTGTTGCTGAACAAGTATATTTTAATCTAACTCAACCTGATCCTACTAAATTAACTTACACATTTATAAGATGTGAAAATCCACCTGATCAAAAGCGTGGGGCGCCAGTTGGTCCCGCTAGATTCGGAACTTTTCAATGCAACGAATAAATTTTTCTCGCAGGGGTTCGAACCAAAATGAGGCTAAAGTTTCAGTCTAGAAAAAGTATCTTTTTGAATCTCCAAAAAACTCACGCTCAAAAAGTTCGAACACTGTGCGTGAGGTGCACCTTCGGTGACCCGACTCGGATAACACACCCATTTTGACTTCGTCAAAAAGGCGAACCAGATCAAAGATCTGCTTTAAATCCCTGTGGCAGCTAAATTTAAATATTTGGAAAAATATTCCCAAATATTTAAATGTGACCCGACTCGGATTCGAACCGAGGACCAAGAGCTTAAAAGGCTCCTGCTCTACCGCTGAGCTATCGGGCCATAAGTACCGCGTACGGGAGATATCCTAGTCCGATATACATCGGACTAACGAACCAAATCAAAGATTTCAGTTCTCTCCCAAATACAGGTTTGCAAAATTGATGGTCACAAGGACCAATAATTTTTGCAAGTACCGCGTACGGGAGTCGAACCCGTGATTTTCGGGATGAAAACCCGACGTCCTGGGCCACTAGACGAACGCGGCTGGCTTGATAATTTTAACAGAAATAGGCTCAAATTACTACCTTGACACTAAATTAAAATTATTCTATATTACTCAAACTTGTTTCTTTATTTATTGCTAGCGTAAGTTGGCAATTAGAGGAAACCTCGGTTTTCTTTAAAGAAGCAGGTATTTCGAGAGAAGGCCCTTAGGGGCCTTTTTTCGTGGGAACTAAAACTAATTCTCACTTCTTCTTTAAATATTTTGCAAATTTGTTATTAAAAGCAAAATATATTAAATTTCCTAAAATCCCAAAACTTAGGGCAAAAACAATATAAACTGGAGTAGATATAAATGTCTTTAAATCCTCTAAAACCCTTGTATAATCAGTAAACACATACCAGGAATGAGTCCTAAGCTCTTTCCCTAAAACTACACCCACTCCAATTAAAAAATTCATTAAAATTATGCTGTAAAAACTTATCTGTCTTCTTTCTCTGGTTTTAAAAGATAAAATAAACTTCTCCAGGGGCCAAAGTCCCACCACAAAGGAAATTATTCCAAAAGACAATAAAAGCACATACTGAAACATCAAAGTAATCTTATATTCATTATCTATCCTGTAAAATTGGTCAGGCAGGTGCTGTAAATCAGTTAAAAGATAAATTGTATTTGGTAAAAATAAAATCCAGAGTAAAAAGATAATAAATTTAAAAAGGGGTTGCTTTGTACCTAAAAAAACATACCCAAGTCCTACCCCAATTGAAGCTAAAATTAGATTAAAAACCATCCAGTTCCAGTTAAAATTAATAATATCCATTATTTAATTATACCTAAAATTTCCACTAAAAATCCCCGCAATTGCAGGGATTTTTAAACAAAGCTAACTTTGCAGATAATTACTTTTTTCCTTTTCCTCCAACCAATCTCATCACCTTAACAACTGCTGCTACACCCACAGCAACTAAAACAGCTCTCTCAAGTACTGATCCGCTTCCCAAAATTGATCCCAAAAGGTCAAATCCCACAAGTCCCATCAAGCCTAATTGAATTCCCCCCAAAGCTAAAAGCCATCCAACTACTGGTCCATATCCTTTCAAATTTATCACCCCCTCAATATTTACTGTAACACACTTTTTAAGTTTTCAATAGTTACTACTGGGTAATATTTTTGATAAGTTCAATTTTGGGGTGGTCCTTAGAACCTGCAAAATCTATAGATATAAAATCAATCCTGTATGGTCCATTGCCCCAACCTGATTGAACAATATAAAACAATGCGCATCTTTTTAAGTATCTAATCTTCCATGGAGTCATGGATTCAACAGGAAGTCCATATTCATATGAATTTCTGGCTTTTACTTCTACAAAAACCAAAATATTCCCATCCTTACAAACAATATCTATCTCCCCACCCCTAATCCTATAATTCCTCTCAACTATTTTATATCCCAAATTCCTAAGATACTTACAAGCCAAATCCTCCCCCTTATTTCCTACATTCACGGTACTCATTCTTACACAATAGCAAAGGTGCGAAGATGTTGTCACGCGCAGACCAATCTCTGTTTGAGCGAAGCGAGTTTGATTGGCGAGCATGACAACATCGAGCGACTCTAACAGAACCCCAAGAAAACTACAACTATTACAAGAATTTACCTAGATCAAATGAAGTCCTGTGGATTCTTGATAATCCATGCTTTTTTATAGCTTCCCTATGAAATTTTGTCCCATAGCCTTTATTTTCAAAAAAACCATATTCAGGATATTTCTTACTTAGACCTCTCATCAACCCATCTCTATAAACTTTAGCAATAATAGATGCAGCAGAAATAGAAGCACAAATTTTATCTCCATTTTTTACAGGCCTTTGAACCTGTTTAGCAAACTCATCAATATAAAATGCATCAATTAACAAAAAGTCTGGAGAGCTGCTTAAAGCTTTTACAGCTCTTTTAAATGCAATCTGGGTAGCCTTTCCAATCCCTACTTTATTAATCTCCTCAACAGAAGCCTCACCCACAGCCCAAAATAAAGATAAATCCTGAATTATTAAAGAAAGTTCCTCTCTTAATTTAGGCTTCAATAGTTTTGAATCTGCAATTCCTTTTGGCAATTTAACTGTTGGAGGAAAGATAACTGCACCAGCCACTACAGACCCAGCAAAACACCCCCTCCCAACTTCATCAATACCTGCTATTAACTTGTAACCTGAATTCCAAAGTGATTTCTCTATCTGAAGAGTAGGAATAATTATAGAAGCATCCCCTGTCTTTCCAATATACTATATATAGCTGGACATCTTACCTGAAATATTTCTCAAAAAATAAAGCTTTGACCTTCTTACTTTTTTAGGACTCTTAACAACACTAACCTCAACTAGAGACCTGGAATTAATAGGCCAAATTCTTTCAACCCCAACATTTCTATCACCAATTCTTCTGACAGTAATTGTCCTGTTTTCCCCTCTGCCTCTTATAGCAATCAAAACTCCCTCAAAAGTCTGCACGCGGGTCTTCCCACCCTCAACAATGTTGTATTTTACTCTTAAAGTCTGTCCAATATTTAATTGTGTGTCTTTAAAACTTGTATTCAGCATAACCTTGGAATTTTACCATAAAAGATTAAATATTCCAATCTCAACTGACTCTTACAGCACCAGGACCTAAAATCTCCTCTACATTTTGTATAAACCCATCATCTAAATTAACTGTAAAACTTAAATTAAGCTTCTTAAAAGAAGCTCCTGATGGTATTAATATTGAAATTGGCACTTCCCCGGGAAACTGTCTGATGGCACTGTTAACTCTTTTCATAACCTCACTATCAGCCTCCCTTGGGAATTCAATCTCCACCACAGTTTGGGGAAAAAACCTTTCTGCAGTTTCAGGATTAAAAACTGAAATTGAATCCACAATTAATGAATACTCATCCTCTCTCCTATCAGCTTTTCCTGTAATAATTACAACCTCTTCTTTTTCTAAAAAATGCTTGCTCTCCGCAAAAGTCTTTGGGAACACTACACATTCAATTACACCCTCCCCATCATCAAGCTTTAAGAAAGCCATCTCTGCGGCATTTTTTTTAGTTAAAACCTTCTTTAATTCAACTATTACTCCTCCTACAGTTACTTTTTGCTTTAAAACCTCTTCACTTATCTCAGAAATTCTATGTGAAATATATCCGCCTATTCCTTTAAGCTTTTTTACATAGGGCGGCTCATGAAGATAAAAACCCAATAAATCTTTTTCAAATGCCACCAACCTATCCAAAGGCAGTTCTTCGACTTCAGGTAAAGTAATACTGGCTGAAAAACTCTCATCCTCACCAAATAAAGAAGCCTGACCATTAGAGTTTGCTCTGTTAGATTTATGAACCTCTTCTAGGCACTGGTCTAAAACTAAAAGCTGGGCAGCTCTTGATCCCAAAGAATCCAGAGCTCCTGCTTTAATTAAACTTTCCAAAGTTTTTTTATTAACAAGCCGTGTATCCACTCTTGAGCAAAGGTCATACAATGACGCAACAGATTTTTGTTCTCTGGCTTTTATAATTGACTCAATAGCAGAAATCCCTACATTCTTTATAGCAGATAAGCCAAACCTGACACCTTGTCCCGCGGAGCCTTGGCGGAGTGGGGCCTGATTATTTATGTCTGTAATTTGCCTATTTAAATCCTCCTCAGATAAAGCTTTTAAATCCTCAATTGTAAATCCGACACTTGAGAAATTAACATCAGGCGGCAATACAACTATTCCCATCTTTTTACACTCAGAAATTGCATGGGCAATTTTATCAGCATTCCCATATTCAGCAGTCATTACAGCTGCCATAAATTCAACAGGATAGTTAGCCTTCATGTAAGCAGTCTGGTATGCAACTAAAGCATATGAGGCAGCATGGGCTTTATTAAACCCATAAGCTGCAAATGGCTCAATCAAAGCAAATAGTTCTTCAGCTTTTTTTTGGTTCATCCCATTTTTTATGCAGCCTGATATAAAATGGGTCTTTTGTTTAGCCATCTCAGCAGGGATCTTCTTACCCATAGCTTTTCTAAATTTATCTACTTCTTCCCATGAATAACCTGCAATATTAATGGCAGTCAGCAATACATCATCCTGATAAACCAAAAGCCCTAATGATCTTTCTAAATATTCTTTCATCCTTGGATCAAAATAGGAAATTTTAGAAGGATCATGTTTTCTATCAATATATTCAGGAATAATGTGTAGTGGTCCAGGTCTGTACAATGCAACCATAGCAGAAATATCAAATATTGTAGTTGGTTTAAGATCCATTAAATATTTAGTCATTCCTCCTCCTTCTAGTTGAAAAAGTCCCATTGTCTCACCCCGTCCGAGTAATGCAAAAGCTTTTTTGTCGTCCAGGGGAATCTTTTGCAAATCAATCTCTATTCCCTTGTTATTCCTCACATATTCAATAGACCTGCCTAAAATAGACAGGTTTCTAATCCCCAAGAAATCCATCTTTACAAGTCCAGCCTCTTCAACTCCAAACATGTCATATTGAGTTACCACTTTATCCCCATTAGCCTCCTTTTGTAGTGGAGTAAAGTTTGTTAAAGGTTCAGGTGCAATTACAATCCCTGCAGCATGGACTGAAGCATGTCTAACTGTAGACTCAACCTTTATTGCTAAATCCAAAAGTTTTCTGTATTGGGGGTCTGATTTATATAGATCATTAAGTTCTGGTACTTCTTTAATAGCGTCTGACAAAGGCTTGTGAAATCCCTGGTGGGGCGGAGGTACAAGTTTGGCAATCCTGTCTACCTCTCCATATGGAATTGCCATTACCCTGCCAATATCCCTGATTGCAGCCCTTCCCATCATTGTTCCAAAAGTCACAATATGGGCAACTTTATCTTCACCATACTTATCCATCACATACCTGATAACATCATCCCTTCTGTCATCAGCCAAATCACAGTCAATATCAGGCAGGCTTGGTCTAAAGGGATTTAAGAATCTTTCAAAAGGTAATTTATAAAAAATTGGGTCAATATCAGTCACCCCAAGAGCATATAAAACCAAAGAGCCTGCAGCTGATCCTCTGGTATTAGTAATGACTCCGTGTTCATTAGCCCAACTCATAAAATCTGAAACTACCAAAAAATAAGTTGCATAATTTTTCTTTTCTATTACAGAAAGTTCATATTCTAATCTTTGAATCCTTTCTTCACTAAGTGCAAATCTTCCCTTTGCTTTTTCAAAAGTTAACTCTTTTAAATACTCAAATGGCTTTTTTTTCTGCGAAGCAGAAGAGGCACTTTGTGACTCATTTTCTGGAATATCAAACATTGGAAACCTTGGGTTTCCCAAAGGAATTTCCAGGTTTACCTTTTCAGCTATTTTATTTGTATTTTCTAAAGCCTCTGGGACCTCCTTAAATGCTTCCGCCATCTCTTCAGGAGATTTTAAATAAAGGTTAGGGGTATCAATCATCCTTAATCTCTGGATATCAGATAAAAATTTAGCAGTTTGGATACAAAGCAGCGCATCCTGTGCCTCTGCATCCTCTTTTTTAACATAATGCAGATCATTTGTTGCCACAATTGGAATCCCAAGTTTTTCTGAAATTTGTTTTGCTGCAACCCAGGTAATCTCCTGTAAAAGTCCCATGTTCTGAAGATCTTGTCTGACAGTTGGATCTAAGTTTGGATCTTTAATGTAGTCAGAATAAAAATGGTTTTGGATCTCCAGATAATAATTCCCTTCTCCAAAAATTTCTAAATAAGTTTTAGCTACCTCTTCTGCTTTTGTTAAATCTTTTGAATCCAGGCTTCTAATAAACTCTCCAGCAGGACAGCCTGATAAAGCAATTAACCCTTCAGAGTATTCTTTTAAAAGTTCCTTATCAACCCTTGGTCTGTAATAAAAACCCTCCAAATGGGCAATTGAGGAAAGTTTCATTAAATTTAAGTATCCCTGGTAATTCTTAGCCAAGACAGTTAAATGATAAGGCTCACTATCAACCTTTCCTTCTTTACTTTTGTGAGACCTGGGTGCCACATACATTTCGCAGCCAATAATTGGCTTAATACCTACTTCCTTACAAACTTTGTAAAATTCCAGCGCTCCATACATAACCCCATGGTCAGTAATTGCCAAACTGTCCATACCTAAATCTTTTGCCTGCTTTACCAGTTTGGGAATTTTTGAAAGCCCGTCAAGAAGCGAATATTCAGTGTGAGTGTGTAGATGAACAAATCGACTCATATAATTTTCCTTTAAAATGAGTCGTCCTGAGCGTAAGCGAAGGATCTCAAGATCCTTGTCTTGCGGAGGTACGACCTATCCGCGCAACATTTGCGACACTTTTATTCTACCAGCACCAAACCTAACCATTTCAAGTAGGGAATTTAAAAAACTATCCATTTAGAAGTTTTTCTAAAATTTTTCTTACTAACCCAGCATTTGCTTTTCCCTGAGTCTTCCTCATAACTCCCCCAATCAATACATTTAGCATATTTGGATTTCCTTTTTTAATTTCGTCGCCAGACGGAATCAAGCTTCGCTTATAAAACTGGACTAATCCTCCATTCTCATCTATAACTTCTCTGCAAACTTTATCTAATTCTTCTTCATCAGAAATTATCCCCACGCTTTTTGACTTTATATCATCAATAATCTGGTTTGGATCCTTATTTAATAGGTCTATCTTTTGATTAACCACATAATTTGCTAAAACTTTTGGCTCAATTTCCTTTTCCCTCCCAATCTTCACCAACTTTTCAAAAATATCAGCTAATTCAGTTTCTTCTGTTAAAATTTTTGCATCAGATATTTTTAATCCAAGTTCTTTTACAAATCTCTCAGCTTTCATCCATGGCAACTCCGGCATGCCTTTTTTTATGTCATCAATTCTGAATTCTGAACTTTGAACTCTGAACTCTGGAAGGTCTGGCTCTGGAAAATATCTATAATCATGGGCTTCTTCTTTTGACCTTTGAACATAAGTTATCTTTTTATTTTCATCCCAACCCCTTGTCTCCTGTCTTAACTCATCATCTCTCCCTGCTTCTAAAAGTTCAATTTGTCTTTTAATTTCATACTCAACAGCAGCCACCATAAATCTAAATGAATTTATATTTTTCAACTCAACCCTGTAAGGAGGCAACTTTCCAGTTCTCACATCCCATTTCTCATTTCCCACTTCGCGAACGGATACGTTCGCCTCAAGCCTCATATCTCCCCTTTCCATATCAGCATTGGACACCCCTAAATACCTGAAAATCTGCTGGAGTTTTTTAGCATAATCCCTAATTTGGGAAGAGTCAGTAAAATCAGGTTCTGTCACAATCTCAACCAAAGGAACCCCAGACCTGTTAAAATCAATTCCAGTAATATTCTCATTGTTACTTGTTTCTTGTGTCTTGGAATTTCCAAGTTGATGCATCAACTTGGCTGTATCTTCTTCCTGATGAGCTCTGTTGATTCTTATCCTCTTCTTCTCTCCACTCTTATCCTCTATATCAATCCATCCCTTAACAGACAATGGCCACCTATATTGTGAAGTCTGAAATCCCTTTGCTAAATCAGGGTAAAAATAGTTCTTTCTTTCAAATAGAGATTCTTCTGCAGGAGTACAGTTTAAAGCTAATCCAATCTTTAAACAACCCTCAATAGCTTGCTTATTAATAAATGGTAATGCACCAGGTAGACCCAAACAAACAGGGCAGGTATGGGTATTAGGCTTTTTTCCAAAGTAGTCAGCACTGCAATTACAAAACATTTTGGATTTTGTATTCAACTCCACATGGACTTCAAGACCAATAACTGGTTTATACATTTTATTTAAACCCTCTCCTCAACTTCTTCATCAGCTTCCATCAATAACTCTAAATCCTTTTCAATTAGATAATTTTGTTCAGTTCCCATATACCCCAAAACATGCTCCAATATATTTTTAACTCTGGTAACCTCACTCAGATCACTAAAATCAATTCTCACTCTCATCTTTTTCTTCATATTCTGATCATTTATCTCACATTTATAAACTGTTTGGGGTCTTAACTCATTATCTTTCATCTTCATAATTGCATCATAAATAGTAAAAAAAATAACCCTGGCTTTTATCATTTCCAGTGATCCATCAATACTATAACCTTTATTAAATCGTTCCTTTAGGCTTAGTACCTCATTTAATTCATTTTGTACTGGATCCAAAACTCTAACCTGTTCAGTCATAATTTAGGTTTCTCCTTTATGTCTAGTGCTTTTTCTAAAACTTCGCCCACATTTAAAATAGTTTCCTCATCCATATATTTACCCAGAATCTGCACTCCCACAGGCATCCCCTCACTAAATCCAGCTGGTACAGACAGCCCTGGGATTCCAGCTAAAGATGCAGGAATTGTATAAACATCAGATAGATACATTGTTAGTGGATCAGAAATCTTTTCTCCTAACTTCCAGGCTACAGTTGGAGAAACAGGTCCAACTATCACATCACACTTTTCAAAAGCTTTTTCAAAATCCTTTTTTATTAAAGTCCTAACTTTTGCAGCTTTATTGTAATAATCATCATAGTATCCAGTGGAAAGTGCAAAAGTTCCAAGCATTATCCTTCTTTTTGGCTCTGCTCCAAACAAACTTCTGTCTCCTCCAAACCTTATCCCGTCAAACCTGGCTAAATTAGAAGAAACCTCAGAAGCCATTATGATGTAATAAACTGCAACTGCATACTGGGTATTTGGCAAACTTATTTCAACAATTTCAGCCCCTAACTCTTCCATCTCTTTTATTGCATCTTTTACAACTTTTTCTACACCACTATCTAACCCTTCACCCTGCCTGCCGGCAGGCACGGCAAAATACTCCTTCGGCACCCCAACCTTAACCCCATTAAGTCCACCTCCGAGGTGTGCGTCTGCCGCAACCCTAGTCGCACCTCGGAGGTGTGAGCTTGGTTGGCAATTACTATCAAATCCATCTGGTCCCTGAATCCACTCCAATATCAGCCTCACATCCTCTACGCTCTTCCCAATTGGTCCTATCTGGTCTAAAGATGAGGCCATAGAAATTGCCCCATACCTAGAAACCCTTCCATAAGAAGGTTTAAAACCAACTACTCCACATAAAGAGGCAGGTTGTCTGATAGAACCACCTGTATCAGTTCCTAATGCAAAAACAGCTAAATCTGCAGCTACTGCAGCAACAGACCCACTTGAGGACCCTCCAGGGACTTTTATTAAATCCCAGGGATTTTTAGTTGAACCAAATGCAGAATTTTCCCCAGATGACCCCATAGCAAACTCATCCTGGTTAGTTTTTCCTATAACTGACACTCCCTTGTCTAATAACCTCCCAATTACAGTTGCATTAAACGGGGGGTTATAATTTTCAATTATTTTGGAAGCAGATGATGTTTTCAACCCTCTTGTAGAAATTAAAGACTTAATAGCAGCAGGAATTTTATTAGATTTTTCATTAATTTCTAAAAAAGCATTTAGTTTAGGATCTAATTTCTTAATTCTCTCCAGATATGCATTGTTCAACTCTTCTTCAGAAAATTTTTTTTCATCCAGAGCAGCAATTGTTTGAGTTAGAGTTAAAGAGGTAATGTCACTCACTTTCAAATACCCCTTTTGTTACAAAAAAACCATCCTTAGTCTTTGAAGCATTCTTCAAAGCATCCTCCGCAGATAAACTTTCACCTATTTCATCTTCTCTCATAACATTTTCATTTCCAGTCACATTATATGTGGGTTCAACACCCCTAGTATCAACTTTTTCCAATTGGTCAATATAATCCAAAATTTTAGAAAGCTGCTCAGCAGATTCTTCTTCCTCAGCTTCACTCAATGGAAGATTTGCCAGTTTTGCCACCTTTTTAACCTGATCTTTTGTAAGTTTCATAACTTCCCTTCCATTTCCCTTAAAGCTTTAACCCTATCTTCTAAAGATGGGTGGGTAGAGAAAAGTTTGGCAAAATTATTTAATTCATCATTCCCCTTTAGAGGATTAACAATATAAAGATGGGCAGTTCCCCTGTTTGCTACCTCAAGTGGCTCTTTATCTCTTGAAATTTTTATTAAAGCCTGGGCCAGTGCATCTGGATTTCTGGTTAGGATTGACCCGGATGCATCTGCCAAAAACTCTCTTCTTCTGGAAACTGCCAATTGTATTAGAGTAGCTATCAAAGGGGCTAAAATAGCTGCAACAATTGCCAGAACCATAAAAATTGCATTTCCTCCTCTATCCTCATCCCTGTCTCTACCTCCAAACCACATACTCCTCATATACATATCTGCCAACAGAGCTATTGTTCCGACTAAAACAGAGACCACAGTCATTACCAAAGTATCTCTATTCCCAACATGAGACAGTTCATGTGCAGTCACTCCTTCAAGCTCCTGTTTGTTTAACTTACCTAAAATTCCAGTAGTAAAAGCAATTGCAGCATGTTTTGGATCTCTTCCGGTTGCAAAAGCATTGGGAGCAGTGTCATCTATAATATAAATCTTAGGTGTAGGAAGTCCTGCAGCAATCCCAATATTTTCTACCATATGGTAAAGCTGTCTGTTGGATTCCAAAGAAACGGGTTTAGCCTGGGAAATCCCTAAAACAATCTTATCTGACCACCAGTAACTCACAAAATTCATTACTCCAGTTAAAATAAGGGCAAACCCAGTCAATCCCAAAACACCAACAGAATCATACCCAAACCCCCTGGCAAAAACATAAACTACTCCCATCACAAACACAGAAAACAAAAACATGATTACCCATGTCTTAAAGATATTTGAATTTACATGATCCCAAGCTGTATTAATTGTAGCCACAGTGTGCCTATTTTAACATTTTTTCTTCACTAAATCGAGTAAGCAAAGGACGCGAAGTCAGAATCAATAAAAGTAATCTGAGAAAAAATTCTGCAGTTGATTGGTAATTTTTTCTCACATAGTGAGGGATTCGACCCGAACGGTACTTTTATGATCCGACGATCGGACTCGCAATTATTGTCTTTCTTTTTCAAACCAGAGCGGAGTCTTAGTCTTTTCTTTTCCTTTGTAATTAAAAAAAATCTCCTCACCTTTTTTTATATCTTTAGAAGCTGTAAAAGTTATAGTTTTACTCTTTTGGTCAATCTTATATTCTGCATTAGCATCATCAGAGTGGTTATATAAAGACCCATACCCCAAAGCTAAAACAACATACTCATCCATCCAAAAATAGTAGTTAAAAAGATTATTCCACTTTGTATCCACCAGCTCCTCAAACTCCAAAACAATTATTGGCGATACCTCAATAATCTCACCCTTCTTAATCAGAGAACTCGCAAAAACTCCATTACCCATAGTGGAAGTTTTCTTAACATAAATTTTAGAAGGAGGCGTCAAGATAAGTGAATTAGAATTTTACTTGGATATCTTTTTTATCTTCTTCAGTAGCTTTAAAGAACTCTTCTTTTTGGAACCCAAACATGGATCCAACCAGAGAACTTGGAAACATCTCTAAAGTATTATTTAAATCCAAAACATTTGTATTGTAAAACTGTCTGGAGGCTGCAACTTTGGTCTCTGTATCAGAAATCTCATCCTGAAGCTGTTTGAAGTTCTCAGAAGCTCTCAGGTTAGGATATGCCTCAGCCACAGCAAAAAGGGATTTCAGTGCTCCTGTCAGCATATCATTGGCTGCAGCTTTGTGTGCAGGATCTGTAGCTCCCATTAAAGCAGACCTGGCTTTAGTTACATTTTCAAAAACTTCTTTTTCATGCTTTGCATAACCCTTAACAGATTCGACTAAGTTTGGAATTAAAGAGGCTCTTCTTTTAAGCTGCACATCAATCTGGCTCCATGCTTCTTTTACTCTGTTTCTCAAGGAAACCAGACCATTATAGGTCATCAAAAGCCAGCCTAAGGCAACTACTACGGCTACAATAATTCCAATTGTAAAAGGATCCATCTAGTGAATATTAAACCATTCTGCAAACTTTTTCCACTCCCAACTATTAACCACATCCTTACTCTCAACCCAGCCCCTCCTGGCAACAGACACCCCAAACCTCATATTATCCATCTGGTCAACCTCATGTGCATCAGTATCAATTACAAATTTCACCCCAAACTTTAAAGCCAACCTGACCAAATCATCCCTTAAATCCAACCTGTTTGGATACCCATTAATCTCCATCAGTTTTTTACTCGAAGAGGAGCTTCGCTCATTTTTTGCAGCAAACTTAAAAATCTCTTCCCAATCAGCATCATAGCTCCCCCTTTCATTAAGCAACCTTCCTGTAGGATGAGCCAGAATATCAACATATGGATTCTCCAAAGCCTTTAAAATCCTTTTAGTAATCTGTTCAGGAGTTCCCCTATGACCATGATGAATCCCAGCTATACAATAATCTAAAGTTTTTAAAGCCTCATCAGGCACACTTAAACTTCCATCAGAAAGAATATCTATTTCGAGACCATTAAGTACCCGAATACTTTTATTACCCTTTTGTATATTTTGGATAAATTTTGTCCTCTTTTCCACCCATCTTATAATTCCTTCTTTAGATTCAGTTCCCTGTGCAGGTGGATGATCTGATATCCCTACATATTCATACCCTAACTCTTCTGCTCTTTTAACAATATCTTCTATTGGGTTAGCTCCTGGTCCATGGGAAGGGTGCTCAATTTGAAAATTAGAATGTAAGTGCAAATCCCCTTTAATATCTTTTAACTCAATTAAGTCAGGTAATTTGTATTCTAGAGCTGCCTCTATTTCTTCAACATCTTCTCTTATCTCAGGGGCAGGTGTATCCATCCCTAAAAGCTTATAAAACTCCTCTTCACTTTTTACTTCTATCAATTTCCCACTTCCCACTTTTTTAACTCCATCTTCACTCAAGCTCAATCCTTTTTTTAAAGCTAATGTCCTAAGTTTTATATTGTGGTTTTTGCTCCCTGTAAAGTGCTGTAGGAGTGCTCCATAACTCTCAGGTTTACCTACTAAAAGATCAACATGAATTCCTGAATTTAAAATTACAGTCTCTTTATCTATCACTTTAGAAACACCTGGCATCTTAACAAAATACTCATAAACTTTTTCAGAATTATTAGCAGATACAGCAAAATCCAAGTCACCAATTGTAGCCACCTGTCTTCTTAAACTCCCCAAAGGATCTGCATCCTTAACATCTGGTCCCTTTTTTAAATATTCTAATATTCTATCTGCCTGAGCTTGAGCATAAGGCAAAAGCATTCTACCTGTTTTTCCTGCATGTTCTTCTAATCCACCTAAAACCCTTTCCGAAATCTTCTCAGAAAAGCCTTTTTTAGTAAGTTCACCACTTTCTATCTTCTTTTTCAAATCATCAATATCTTTTACCCCAAGATTAGCCAGTTCTAAAGCAGTTTTAGGTCCAATCCCGGGGACTTTAATAAGCTCATATACAACTTCAGGATGTTTTTTTAAAATACTTTCAAGGTGTTTTGATTCTCCTGTTTTAAATATTTCATTTAAATGCTCTTTTAATCCTGTCCCTATTCCAGGAACTTCACCCAGCTTTCCCTCTTCCCATAAATCTTTAATCTCAGAGGTCAAACGTTCAATAGAATCAGCAGCATTCTCATAAGCCCTAACCTGAAAAGCATTTGCCTTAGAAAGAGTTAATGAAGCAGCAACAGATCTCAAAAGATCTGCAATCTCCTGATTAGAAGTCTTCATACCCAAAGTATACAACTTTGGTAAATATTATAAAGCGGGACTGACGGGACTCGAACCCGCGGCCTCTTCCGTGACAGGGAAGCGCTCTAACCAGACTGAGCTACAGCCCCAAGTTAACTGAGCTATTTTAACAATAAATTACTTATAGATCAAACACCATTTTATTAAATTGACCTATTTTGATGCAGTTGACAAACTATAACCCAATGTTATAAAAGTGATGTTATCTTGAACTGCCCAAAGATTAAAGAAAGGGTTTAAGAAAAGTGGCAAGAAGAACTACAAAAAAGGGCTCAAGGAAAAAAGAAGATACAACATCCCAGGGATTTAGCGTAGATAGTGGTGGACTTATAGACAAACTCCAGGATGATCTCCAAAATAATCAATCATTCTTAAATTTAGTATTAGGTGCGTTAATAGTTATAGTTTTAGGTGTTATTCTTTTTAATTATTTTAATAAACCTGAAGGAGATTTAGGTCCAACTCAACAGGCAGAAGAAGAACAAACAGGTGATGTCTCAAAAGAAAATCTTCCTGGAAATTACACTGTAAAAGAAGGTGACACTCTCTTCTCTATAGCTCAAAACTATTATGATGATGGCTATAAATACCCTGAACTTGTTAAAGCAAATGAGTTAGAAAATGAAGATCAAATCTCCGCAGGCCAGGTTATAAAAATTCCAAAGCTTGATAGCTTAACTGCTTCCCCTTCACCTGAAGCAAGTGAAACAGCTTCACCAACTCCTGGCACATCTGCCACACCCTCACCTTCTCCCCAGGGCCAAACTGATGCACCTGCAGGTGAAAAAGGGGCAATCATACAAAATCCATGGGGAACACCAATATCAGGTGATTCATATACAGTTCAGCAGGGAGACTGGCTCTCAACCATATCAGGCAGAGCTTATGGAGATATAATGCAGTATCAAAAAATTGCCCAAGCTAACAATATTCAAAACCCAAACTTAATTGAAATTGGTCAAACCCTCAAACTCCCAAGGTAAATTTCTAGATTAAATCACTCAAATTTGGTAATATTCTTATTTGTCCTATGCGGGATTAGTATAGTGGTAATATGCTTCCTTCCCAAGGAAGAGTCGTGGGTCCGATTCCCATATCCCGCTCAGAATTAAGGTTTAAGTATTTATACTATAACCTATAGTTGATAATTTTTAACTAATTTGTTATAATTTCTCCTTATGACTGAACGAGGTTCAAGTGAAAAATCTATATTCAATCAAATAAAAAAACAGGAGCAGCCAGCAAATGAGCCTTTTATCTGCAAAGACTCCTTTGGAAATTATTTTGCAGTTTCTGAAAATTTAAGCAGTGCTTTTTGAAGAGTAATGTATCCTGCAACAACCTCAAAAAGAAGACTCGTCTAGTTTTAAAAATATCTCTTTTTCATATCATTATTGGCTGCATGTAAATGGAGTATCTCCATGAAGCTTTATTAACCCTCCCCACTCCACCACACTAAACCCCTCTCTTTTTGGGGTAACTATATTTGGCTCAGAAACCTCCTTAAAGCTATCTAAAGGCTCAAAATAAAGACTAACCCTGATTATAGAATCAGGCTCAGGATTTATCTTCAAAGCTTCTATATAATCTAAATTACTTTTATCCACCACTCCAATAAAATAATATGGAGAATCAGGCAAAACCCGCTCCCAATATTCTTTAAATTGTCTTGTTTCTACAAAATTTAAACCTAGCTTAGGCATTAAATCTGACAAAAGTTGGTGAACTTCATCTTTTTTTACTACATACCCATCCTCTGGCTTATCTATATCATTATCATTAATTTGTGCTTCATAATATAAATATTCATAATTCCTGCTTCCGAAGGAAGGGCGTGTTAATCTTAAATCATAAATCTCTCCATTTGGCTGCGCCCAAACATTCCAACCTTTATCTAAATCATATTTTGGATCAGTTAAAGTAAAATTTCCCCTTGGATAAACTTTCACATTTACTAATGATTTATTTTTGGGGTAAAGATAAATTGCTGGCTTACAATGCGGTGTCCACCAAGGCTGATACACAACATTTGAATTACCAAATTTGAACCATTCAAGCTGAAGCTGTTTGCTATCAGTACTCTCTGACTGAGTAGGATAAACAATAGTACTAAAATCATTTGAATTTCCGCTTTGTTGGCTAGAATATTTACTTGTTTTTAAACGTATCCCACTTTCATCCGGAGCTTTAGGAATATCCTGACACTTAATTACATCCTCAGGTAGTGGATCTTTGCTTGGATCAACATAAATATCAGCTATCCAAAAAGTCCTGGCATCCTTATTATTAAACCCATCCTCTTTTTCTACACTCCCATCATCATTTAAATGCACCAACACTATAATTCCATACTTGTAAAAATGTAACCAGGTATAACCATTAGCTCCCAAAAAAGAATAGCCAATATCCCCCTCAGCAAGTAGTTTACCAGGCAAACATTTTCCATCAGGGCCCTTGTTATTTTCCCCACCACAGTCTTGGGCATACCTACCTGGGTAGTAAACTCTGTATGTTTTACCATCACTGGCTGAAACATCCTGCCCCTTTATCCAGTGAACTTCAGTATTTCCTGGTTTTTCAAAAGAATCCTGGTCTATAGGAACATTTTTTTTGACTCTCCTATAAGTTACATCTCCTGTAAATCTAAAAGTAGAATCATCATTCTCATTATCTATGGTATATCCACGTGTAGTAGCAGTTGGAGCATTAGGATCTTTATCCGGCTGACAGGCATTTGAAGTTACTTTGTTTAAAGCATTCTTAGTAACTGGAGATTTTCTGGGAATTACAAAAAAAGCTGTAATCAGAGCAAATAAAATTAAAGGTAAAACTATGTAACCTTTTTGATTAAACATCTATTCACAGTTTAACCTGAATAGCTTTTCTTGTAAAATCTCCTTATGCCAAGGCATTTCAGGAATTGTCACTATTGCTTTCAACCAGGGCTGTAAGATTTCTAACCTGCCTGCTTCTTAACTCCTCTAACCTGTCAACACCCAAACCCTTATACTCACTCAGTCTATCTGATATAAGACTCTCATATATTTGGGCATATTCCTGATCAAATCTCTGTTTAATAAATAAATCAAGTGTCCCTAAATTCGTATCAGATAAAATCAGTAGGTTGCTTTTAACTATATCAATAAATTCTGCAGGATTGTTTTTAACTGTAAATTTATGGTTCTCACCATCAGTTTTCCTTCTTAAAACCTCTTCTGCCTCAAGACTGGTTCCAGTAATAAAAACTACGGTTGATGACCCCATCTTTTCCTGAATTACGCCTGCAACTACACAATCAACAAGATCCCTTTCTTCGATTCCGGCTTCCTCCTCCAATTCCCTCAAAAAACAGTTATATACACTTGGTCCTGCTGTTTTTAACTCATCCGGCTCAAAAAACCCTCCAGAGATCACTGCCATCCATCCTGGATCATCAATATCTTCTGCCCTTTGTGATAATAAAATACGGTTATCAGCTGTTACTACTACAGCTTCAATTCCTGAAGCTGCATCATACTGCCTGAAATGTCCCCCTTCCTGTCTATACTTTCTCCTTAAACTAATATGAGTTTTATAATCAGTATCTAGTAATCCCAAGTTTAATAATCCATCTCTTACTTCAACTTTGTTTATATTAACTTTAGGAAAATTTTTATACCGGTCAGGGTAAGGTTCAAAATGCTGACTCCAAATTGCGTCAACTTCACTCTTGTCTTTTTCATTTAATGGCAACCTCAAAGATCTGTAATCTACTAAAATCTTTTTTGGGTCAAATGGACCTTCAGCTCTTATTCTAAAAGGCAATTCATGTCTTAAATCTAAACTCATAGTAGAGATTATACATACTCTCTTACAAATATATAGATAGTATTTTCGTGTAAAATACAGATATGCCAGTGTAGTTCAATGGCAGAACAATGCTTTCGTAAAGCAGAAGTTGAGGGTTCGATTCCCCCCACTGGCTCCAAATTGGTATATAATTATACTATGCCTCCAAGACAGCGCTACAGGCCAAGGTCAGTTAGAAGACTGGAAAAAAAAGCTAAAAGAAACCTAATTCTTTCAATAATAATCTTTCTGATTTTTGCTTATTTTTTAATTACCTGGGGTCTTCCTACCTTAATCGGAGGCCTTACAATTTTTAATAAGTTTAAACCTGCTGCACAGGTTGAAGAAATTGAAGACACAGGACTTGCACCCCCGGTTCTAAATATTCCCTTTGAAGCCACAAATTCTGCAGATTTAAAAATATCAGGATATGCAACTGAAGATTCTCAGGTGGAAATATACTTTGATGACAGTCTAAAAGATACTGTGGATACATCAATTGATGGATCATTTGAAACAGGAAACCTGAATTTAATTGAAGGAACAAACTATATCCATGCCATAACCAAAAATGGAGATAAAAAAAGCCTTCCCTCTAAAACCATAAAACTTCTCTACAGTAAGGAGGAACCAAAACTTGAAGTTTCAGAACCACCTGATAATCACCAGATAAAAGGTGGGGATAAAAAGGTTAAAGTCTCCGGAAGTGTTGACAATCAAAATCCAATTACAATAAATGGTACAACAGTCATAGTAAATGCAGAAGGTAATTTCTCAACAGAAATCTCATTAAATGAAGGTGATAATACTGTTACAATAATTGCTACAAATAACTTTGGAAATTCAAAAAAAATTGAGAAAAAAGTTACCTACAATCCTTAAACTTACTTGTTTTCCAGGAATCCTGAAATAAGTGCCAGAACCACCCAGAATTCTAAACTTAAATCATTTTTAAAATAAGGAACATCTACCAACCCATGTATCATCCAATAAGTCATTATCGCAATTAATGCTATACCCAGATAGGGATCTTTTGTTTTAAATATATTCTTCATAAGTAAAAAGTAAACTTTATATATTAATAGAAGGAAAGCTATTAAACCTAGAATACCTGTTTCTACCCAAAAAGTTAAAATTAAATTATGAGGATACTGAAATTGCTCAGGAAAAATTGAAGGTTTATATATTTGCTCATATGCACTTTTAAAACCATCAAGACCAGCTCCAAAAAGTGGACTGTCTTTTAACATCTCAATGGTAGATTTCCAGATTAGATATCTTATGTGAAGAGTATCTCCTTTCACCTCATGGGCTGCAATATACTGGGGATAAGTAGAATAAATTTGATAAATTTGTGTATAAAAAAATGTTGTAAATAGAATAAATAAAATTGGTATGAATACCCAAAGTCTTCTAAATACCTCAGTCCTGATTTTTACAAATTTTATTTTAAAATCTGAACTAACAGACAAAATTCCATATACCATTATCAGCACTGCTCCTGCTTCTGCTGCCAAACCCCCTCTTGACCTGGTCCACAAAAGTATCAAAACATTCAAAAGAAATAACCCCAAATACAAAAATTTGAAATTGTTTTTTAGTTTTAAAAAAATGGATAATGATAAAATGCTTATTGGCCCAAGGTATAGCGCTAATGAGTTGGCACTATTGTATACGCCAGATACTCTACCCTGCTCTAATTCATGCGGAGCAAATACTAAAAGGCCGCTAAATTTTTGAATTATAGCTATCAAAGAAAGAATTAATCCAGAAACAACAAGTGAATTTATTACAAACCCATAACCAACTTTCCTAGTTTCATAAACCAATGCATAATAAAAAAGGATAGGTTCTAAAAAATATGCCCTAAATATCCCTATACCTCCAATAAAATCAGGACTGAAAAAAATAGAAATGAATGAAGCAAATAAAAATAGAAGTATTAATCTATCAAACTTAGTTCTAAAAACTTTTAGATTATCTTTGCTTTTTAAATATCCTACAAAGGTAGAAACCAAACTTAAAATAATTAAAACCTCAAGCAAAGTTGTTGGAATGTTTAAATTTAAAATTGGCAGAGGAATATAACCTCTTAATATATAAAAAGGCGCAAAAGCTATAACTAATGACTGAAATGTAGCTGCTAAACTCATTGTAAAGTTCAAAGAAATCGTTTGTAAACTTGAAAGGTTTCTCTTCGAGTCTTTTTCCAGGAAAACAACTTCGCCCTGCTTAAACCCCTCTTTCTAAGGCTATTTGATAATAACTTATCATTTAGTAGTCTTTTTACGGCAATTTTAATTTCTTCAATATTATCTGGATCTATAAAAATCGCACCATTCCCCGCAATTTCGGGAATGCTTGTTCTGTTTGATGAAATAACAGGGCAGCCGCAAGCCATAGCCTCTAGAACAGGCAGCCCGAAGCCTTCATAATTTGATGGGTAAATAAGCATCTTAGCTCTATTATACAGACAAGCCAAATCATTAGTGTCAATAAATCCCAGTGGTAAAATTTTTTCTTTCAATTTATATTTTTTGATTAATTTATCTATTTTTCTTTTACTTGGATCCTCATCAACCATAATGTCACTTCCAGTAATAACAAGATTAAGGTTCCGATTTTCTTTGCTAATCTCTGAAAAAACTTCAACAACAGTTTTCAGGTTTTTTCTTGGATCAATACCTCCTACAAATAAAATGAAGTCTTCAGACAACATAAATTTATTTTTTAAGTTCTCCAGGCAATGGTGAGGCCTGTGGACTCTGTATATTGGATCTGCAGCCTCATAAATAACGCTTATCTTATTTTCATCAATAGAGAAATATTTAATAATGTCTTTTTTAGTGTAATTGGAAACTGCAATAATGTGTTCAACCTTAGGAAGCTGCTTAATAGATTCCAAATAAGTCCTTCTAAAATACGGATTTAGATTGTTCAAATATTCTTTCGGATAAACAGTTGGGATTAAATCATGAACAGTCACTATCCTTTTGAATCTATCAGTTTTTGGGATAAACAACTGGTCTACACTGTGAAATAGAACACCCTGGGGGACTATCATATTTATCAAGCTGTTAGAGGCCAACCACATAAGAAATTGAAGTTTTCTTATAAACAAATGGATCCTGTTATCAGGTGAATACTTTTCTATAACATTCTCAAATTTTATGGGTAAGGAGAAAAAATTCAATTTAGGATTCCCCGCTTTTAAATCTCTTAGAAGCAGCTGGGTATACTTCCCGATTCCCCGCTGCTTTCTATCCAGAAGCTGCATAGGTCGGATATCCACAAAAATTTCACTCATTCTATCTGGTCCTCAGTACAAAAAATCTTCCGCTCCAGCCCATATCAACCGAGTACTGCTTTGTATTTAACATTCTTTCTTTATCAACATCCCTATCTAACCCCAATCTTTGAAATTTATCAAGCCAGAATTTTCTGTTATGAACACTCACATGGGAAATGTCATGATCATGTTCCCCTTCGTGAGAAGCAAAACCTTTCATTGCTATTAAGTAAACAATATATTTGGAGGCAACCCGTTTTGCTTCTTTTATTGCAGAATCAATTTTATTCTCAGGAATATGTTCCATCATTTCAGATGCCACTAATACTTCAAATTCCCTATTTTTAAACTGACTCAGATTAGTTGCATCACCTACCGATAAATAAGGTTTGTTTGCTTGGGAAATAGCAAAATCTGAAATATCTATTCCGTGTGCTGCTACTCCTTTTTCCCTCAGTCTAATTGGTATATATCCGTAAGCACAACCTATATCAAGCAGTGACTTTGGAGCCAAAACTTCATTTACCATATCGGCCAAATGTATCAATATATCCTTTGTATCTTTGTAATCACCATAATTACTTTTGTTGCCTCCAATAAAATAATCTCTATTGTAAAATTCTTCATTGAGATCCTTTTGCATGACTTTTCCAACTTTTGTACTCCATTTTTCCTTCTCTGCTAAATATTCAAGGATAGTCCTGATTTCATCAACTACTGCATCATTAAAATTTATTTGCGCCCGTTCCAGGGGCTGTATGTAAAATTTTCTAACATGTCTTGTAGCAAAGTCTCTAAATTTGCTTAGTAAAGAACCTATGTATTTCCTGTCTGAAAATTCATGGTAATCAATCTTAGCATCCTTCATTTCTTCCAGAATTCTTAACTTCTCCAGAAGAATATTAGGATCAATTTTATTATTTTTTGTACCTCTCTTCGGTCTCATCTTTAAAGCATTACTGATAACCTTGTTAAAAGCTTTATCATGTGCCTCTAATGATATTTTCACCCTCTCCTTCTCAGCCTCCTTCTTTAGGCTGCTTCTAACGCTGTCGTTGTCCAAAACTCTTAACACCTTATCTATGTACTCCTTTTGATTTGAGGGGTCAAAGTATAAACCTGACTTCTTAACTGTAAAAGGAATCGCAGTGCTGTCGGATGCAACAACTGGCTTCTTAAAAGCAATCGCCTCTAATCCAGGCACCCAACATCCCTCATGCAGAGAAGCTGAAACAATAACATCTGAGGCTTCTATATATCTATCTAAATCATCCACTAATCCGGGGAACTCAACATATCTTTCTAACTCAAGTTCTTTAACAATACCAACCAATCTGGCTTTCTCCCGTGCATATTCACCTCTGTCATCTCCCAAGATATACAAAAAAACATCTTTTTTTTTCGCTACTATTTGCGGTAACGCTCTAATCAAAAATTCTATATTCTTATGGGGTGTAATTCTCCCAATATAAGTAAGTATATGTTTACTCCCTCTATACTTATTTTCGATTGGCTGTTTTCTCTTAACAATATTTATACCAAAGGGTATTTGAGCTATCTGTTTAGACGAAAACCTATACTTTTTAACTAATTCATCATAAGTATATTTGCTGTAAACAATTCCAAAATCTGCATTTTTTAATAAGCTTAAAAACATCATGCTTGATTCGTAGAGTGATCTTTTTCTGGGATCTGCAAATGCAGGAGGTGTAATTCCATGATAAATAAATCCTGTTATCCCCTCTACTCTTTTAATCTCGTCAACAAATGGATAGTAGTGCGGGTAGTCAAAAAGATAAAGCTGTGCATCAAACCATTTTTCAATATTTTCCGTAAATGGCTTGCCTCCTTTACTGAATTTACTTAACTGCTCAGGAGTTAAAACATATGTACTTTTAGCAATTTCATCAGGTAATCCTTCGGGATCTACTGACTGGACAAAAATATCAACCTCATGTGATTTTTCTCTCAAGGCACGGTATTTGTTAATAATGCTGTTTGGAACAGCATGGTGGGCAATTAATGTAGGTGTAATTAATGCAACTTTCATAAATTGTTTTCCAAAAGTCTTGAAAAGATAAGCTACTTAGGATCGTTTGTCAAGAATTATCCTGGTATTTTATATAGCTTCCTACCAATTTTTTAGTATCTCCGAATCCTATGCACCTGCCATTCCTGATTAACATTGCTTTCTCGCAAAACATCCTAATTACCTCCATCGAATGGGAAATTATCACAATTGTTTTCTCTTTCCTTTTAAACTCTTTAATTTTCTCAAAACATTTTTTCTGAAATGATATATCTCCAACCGCCAGTATTTCATCTATTAGTAAAATGTCAGGATCAACACTAATGGCAATTGAAAAACCTAACCTCATATACATCCCTGAAGAATAATGCTTCACAGGAGTATCAATAAAGTTTTCAAGCTCAGAAAAGGCTACTATCTCGTCAAATTTCTTGTCAATCTCCCTTTCTGTAAGCCCAAGAATTGTACCATTTAGATATATATTCTCTCTTCCCGTAAGTTCCGGATGAAATCCGGCACCCAGCTCAATTAAAGGGCTAACTTTTCCATTTACACTTATCCAACCGCTGGTAGGAGCTACAACCCCGGCAATTAATTTTAGAATTGTGCTTTTACCTGATCCATTGTCTCCTATAATTCCTACAGTTTCACTTTTTCTAATTTTAAAACTTATATCTTTTAGGGCCCAAAAGTCCTCCTGCTTGTTTGGCCTAAATAGATCTAATAATGCTTGCTTTAAAAAAAGCCTTCTTCCCCTTTTGTATTTTTTACTTATGCTTTTAAACTCTATTACACTTTCCATATTTAGATTACATCTGCAAAATATTTAGAATTTTTTCTAAAGAAATAAAATCCAAAAGCTAATATAAATAATGAGAATATAGATGAATAGATAAACGGTAAGTTAACTGGAAATTTTCCAAATAAAATAGCATCTCTATAGGCATTTATGATTCCAGTCATGGGATTTAAATAAAACAAAGGCTTTAAACTCTCAGGAATTTGTTCTGTTGAATAGATAATAGGTGTCAAATACATCCAAATAGTTAAAAACACACTTTGTATATTTTCAATATCCCTAAAGAAGACATTTGCTGCAGAAAGTATCAGTGACACTCCTATAATTAAAATAAGTTGAACTAAAAAAATAATTGGTACTAAAAGCATTGTCAGTTTAAAGCTGACTCCATAAAAAAATAAAAAAATAACTAAAACTAAGCAAGTTAACAAAAGATCTATTGATTTTGAAGCAATAGCTGCCAGTGGAAATATTTCTCTTGGCAAATAAACTTTAGTAACAAGTGAAGCATTTGAAATAATACTTCCCGTTGCAGTAGTAATAGCATTAGAAAGAAAGGTCCATGGAACCAGTGCTGCAAACAAAAAAACAGGGTATGGGATTCCACCAGTAGGTACTCTAAATAAGTTAGAAAAAACTACACTTAAAACCAGTAAATTTAGTAAAGGAACTATCACAGCCCAGGCATATCCTAATACAGACTGTTTATATCTGGCTTTAATTTCTCTATAAGCCAACTGCCAAAATACCTCTTTGTACTTTTTATAAATATCTATTATCTCTTTCATCTGTTAAATATGCCAAATTCTAACATTTATCACCCTTGCATCACAATTGTTCACCTGAGATAATATCACTCATGGATAATTCAGATACAGAAGTCTTAGCTTATCACCAGGAAGAACCTAAAATACCTCTCCGCACTCACATTGTAGAGCTTTTTCAAACTCTGGTAGTTTTTGCAGCAATCGGAACAGCCATTTATTGGCTGATTGCCCAGCCTCATAAAGTTTCAGGTTCATCTATGTTCCCAAATTTTAAAGACGGGGACTATATTATTACTGACAAAGTGACTTACAGATTATCAGAACCTACAAGAGGAGATATTATTGTTTTCAAAAACCCAAGGGATGAAAGTCAGGATTTCATCAAAAGAATTATTGCCGTTCCCGGCGATAGGGTTAAGATCTCGTCAGGAAAAGTCTATTTAAATGGGAAACTTCTGGATGAGCCCTATCTTAATGACCAAATAGTTACCAACTCTGGATCTTTTATGAAAGAAGGAGAAGAAGTAGAAATTGCCCCAAACCACTTTATAGTCTTAGGAGACAACAGATCCCATTCCTCAGACTCAAGGGAGTGGGGATTTATCCAAATGAATGAAATTATAGGGAAAGTTTTTTTCAGGTATTGGCCTGCAAATGAAATAGGCCTTTACCCTGCATACTACCAGATCACAAATTAAACAGATCTGTTTCCCAGTCTCTCATTAATTGCCCGGTATATTTCCTGAATAGTCTCACTGGTTTTATCTGGCTGACCTGGTATTCTAATTTCAAGCCTGGCGCTTGACCCTGTTAAATCATATTTAACTTTAGCAGCACTGCCGTCTCCATTAGACAATATTTCTCTTAAACCTTGTTCAACCTGGTCAATTTCATCAGAAATAATCCTCATTTTTTCTGGAGCTGCTCCCTTTTTAGGGGCTATTCCATGCTTAGAGCGCAGTTTTCTAACCAGCTCTTCAGTACCTCTTACTGAAAGGTTTCTTCTTAAGACTTCCTTGTAAGCCTCAATAATTAAGTGGGGATCCTCCAGAGCGGATAGTGCCCTAACATGACCCTCTGTAGTCTGACCAGACATTAAAGCATCTTTTAAGGCATCTGGTAATGTTAAAAGTCTTATTGTATTAGAAATATAAGATGGAGATTTTGCTACTCTTTCTGCAATTTCAGCATTTGTTAAATTAAATTCATCCATTAATCTTTTATATGCCTGGGCTCTTTCTAAAGGGTTTAGGTCAACCCTTTGGACATTTTCTACAATTGCCATCTCCAGCATCCCTTGGGGTGAAGTTTCTCTGATAATAACAGGTACTTTTTCAAGACCAACAAGCCTTGAAGCTCTCCATCTTCTCTCTCCGGCAATAATTTGATATCCTGCAGGTGTTTTAGCCACAACAATCGGCTCTAGCACACCATGGGTTCTTATAGATTCTGCAAGCTCTGCTAAAGATTCAGGTGTAATTAAACCGCGGGGCTGCAGGGGATTTGCCTGAAGTAAATTAATATCAATCTCAAAAACCTTATCTTGTGGTTGGTCGTCCATCACTTAAGTTACATGTACCATTCTCTTACCAAGCTTCTTTTTAAACTCTACTTTACCCTCTGTCACGGAATAAATTGTAAAATCATTACCCATTCTTACACCAACTCCTGTATGAAACTTAGAACCCTTTTGCCTGATTATTATATTTCCGGGCAAAACTTTCTCCCCACCATATTTTTTTACACCCAATCTTTTGGAAATAGAATCTCTGTTTGTTTTTGCTGTTCCGCCGCCTTTTTTATGTGCCATTTATTTTAATTCTCCTTTAATTACCCCAACTATACATACTGTGAAAAGCTTTGTCAACTCTTTTTCACGCTGTTTTTAAGCTTGATTTTTGAAAATTTTTGTCTTGATCCAATTACTCTCCTGTAATTTGCTTTTGCATGAAATTTAGCAACTCTTATCTTTGCACCTTTCTTTGTCTCTAAAATATCAAAATCCAACACATCTTTAAGATATGGTGTTCCAATTTTAAGTTCCTCCCCATCTTTTATCAAAAGTACTTTATCGCAGCTTAAAGCCTTAACATCTCCTAAAAAATCCACTAAAATATCGCTATTGGGTGTTACTTTTACCTGCTTTCCATTAATCTCACAAACTGCGTAATTTATCATGTTGCTAATTTTACCTTTAAACCAACCTTGTGTCAATTAATGCTAAATATCCTCATCTCAGCTTTTTTGGTTCCAAACCTGGATACAGAGGATACTAAACCCAAAAGTATCAGAGTTGTTATCAAAGAACTTCCCCCATAGGATAATAGCGGCAATGTAATGCCAGTTATTGGTAGTAAACCAATATTCATACCAACATTTACAAAAATCTGAAAAAACAGAAGACTAAAAACCCCTACCACTATGAGCTCTCCAAACCTATCTTCAATATTATTTAAGATCTTAAAACCCAGCACAAATAGAAATGCATATAAACTTAAAACAATGATTGAACCTATAAAACCAAGTTCCTCAGCAATAAAAGCAAAAATAAAATCTGTTCTAAACTCAGGCAAAAACTGGAGCCTTGATTGGGTTCCCCGTCCCAACCCTCTTCCAAAAAACTGCCCTGAACCTACTGCTATTGTTGACTGAATAACATGAAACCCAATTCCCTGCGGGTCTTGTTGAGGTGAGATGAAACTAAAAATTCTTTCTTTCTGGTATGAATGCAGATTAAACCAGATTATTGGTATGATGCTAATTCCTCCAATCACCACACTAAGTAATTTAAAAAAAGAAATTTGGGAAACTATCAAAATTCCAAACCAGGTAAATAACAGCGTGAGTGTAGTACCTAAATCAGGTTGTCTAAATACTAGTAAGTAGATTGGAGATATTATCAAAAAGCTTTTAAAAATATTTTTCCAGGATGCATAATTTTTACTCCAAAAATCAGCCAATAGAAGGATTATTAGAGGTTTTGCAAACTCTGATGGTTGGAGATTAAAAGGACCAATAGGTATCCATCTGACTGAACCCCTTGTTTCAATACCTAAAATAAAGGTTATAACTAAAAGCCCAAGGATTATTATATATAATGGTTTTATCACTGATCCTAAAAATCTGTAATCAATATTTCTCAGAAGAAAAAACAAGCCTAAACCGACCGCAGAGAAGATTGTTTGCGCAATAGCCAAATTTTGATTAGAAGAATATATAACTGTTATAGATAATGACAGTAATAAGAGAATGCAAAGGGCCATTAAATTATACTTTTTCGATTTCAACCTGATCAGAGCTGGAAATATTCTTAGCGGAAGTTGACTTTAAAATCATCTCTTCAAATCTCTTTGGCCAATTTGGAGCTTTAACATTAACTTTATCCTTAAGGGTTAATCCACTATCTTTTCTTAACTGTTGAATCTGTCTTATCAATTCCCTTGCCTCACCTTCTTCTTTTAAATCTGGAGTAATTTTTGTATCCAATTCAACTGAAGGATTTTTATTTGAGGACTTTTCATACTCAACTTTCTTAACATTTAACTCATCCGCAATTATTTGCTCTAGATCAGGACTCAATTGCAAAGTAGCTAAATAGCTTAATTTACTTAATGGCTGTCTTAATTTAATCTGCGCCTCTTTCCTTTGTGCATGTCCAAGCTCTACTATAACCCTAACTATCTTCATATCAGCTATTAACTTTTCATCCAAAAATGATTTATCTCCTAAAGGGTAATCTGTCAGGTGGACTGAACTAGGTTCAGCCAGGTTTTGATATATCTCCTCACTAATAAAGGGCATAAATGGGGCTAAAAGCTTAGAAAGTGTCACTAAATTACCATAAATCACACTCAAAGTTGTATTTCTATCTAAATCAGTAGCATTTAGTCCAACTCTATCCCTGTTTCTTCTTATATACCAGGTAGATAGATCATTAATTACAAAATCCTCAATTGCCCTTGATGCAGTTGAAGCATCATATTTCTCCATAGACTTATTGACCAAAAGCACAACTTCAGTTAATCTTGCCAGAATCCACCTGTCCAGTATAGTAAGCTCTCCTCTTTTTAATTCACACTGCCAGTCTGATAAAGAAGCATAATCCACAAAAAACTTATATGTATTCCATAAAATCAGATAAAACCTTCTCTTAATTTCTGCTGCTACATTAAAACCAAAATGTAAGTTAACCTCAGGGTTTTGAGTCATATACATCCATCTCATTACATCTGCACCCATATTATCTGCTGCTTCATTAAATTCAATGGAATTTCCTTTTGATTTATGCATCTCCTCACCCTTCTCGTCCTTAACCAGGGCATAACCAAATAGGTTTTTAAAAGGATTTGTTCTCTTAAGGGCAGTGCTCATTGCAACCATGGCATAAAACCAGTTTTTAAACTGTCCGGGGAATGACTCACTTACTAAGTCGGCTGGAAACCAATCTTCTGGAAGTGTAGAAAATGGTACAATCCCTGCATCAAGCCAGGGGTTTCCAACATCAGGAATCCTCTCCATCAACTCTCCGCATTCTGAACATTTTATCTTAATTTGATCTACCCAGGGTCTATGAGGAGAGTTTCCCTCAAACTCCTTCCATCCCTTCAAAGCTTTCTCTTTTAACTCCTCTTTTCCTCCAATTATCTCAAAATGTCTGCATTTTTTGCATTCCCATATTGGCAATGCCAAACCCCAATACCTCTTTTTTGAGATTAACCAATCATGCATATTCTTAAGCCAATCCAATTCCCTATCCAAACCCCACCTGGGATGCCAGGAAATCTTGACTGCCACTTCAACCATTTGTTCCCTGAAAGTTTTTTCTGCTTCATCTTTTTTGTCCATAGAAATATACCACTCATCTACCACTCTCCAGACAAGTTCTGTCCCGCACCTCCAGCAAGTTGGGTATCTATGCTGATATGGTTCAATCTTAAAAACCCAATTCCCCTTTTTGTTTTGCTCTTCAAGATAATCTAAAATAACTTTTGGATTTTTCTTGGCATTTTTTCCTGAGAAATCCCCTAATCCCTCTAAATAATTCGCTTCCTCATCTATAACTTCAATTAAAGGCAGGCCTAATTTTTTTCCAAGTGCAAAATCCTCCACCCCTGCAGAAACAGCAGTATGAACAAGCCCCGTACCTTCAGTAGTACTAATAGGCATTATTCTCTCATCAGTTGCAATTACAAGATGAAATTTCCCGGGATTTTTTTCTGCAACTTCTTTTACTTTAGGAAGATTATCAAAAGCCCAGCTATACTTTAAACCAACTAACTCTTTCCCTTTTACAGTTTTTACAACCCCCTTAAGTTCACCTTTAAATACCGTTTCCACTAATTCTTTGGCAACCCAGAAATTATCACCACTAGTACCTTCAACCAATGAATATTCCATTTTTTCATCTACAGCTACTGCAATATTTGCTGGTAGTGTCCATGGAGTAGTTGTCCAAACCAGTAAATATTCCTTATCTTTTCCTTCAATTGGCAATTCAAAATATATGGATTCATGGGTTACTAGTTTATATCCATCAGATTCTATTTCATGCTGGGAAATTGCAGTTCCGCACCTTGGACACCAGGGAACGCTGTCATGACCTTTGTATAACCATCCTTTATCATTAACAACTTTTAGAAAATTCCAGATTGCATAATTATTTTCATCAGAGGATGTGTGATACGAATTATCCCAGTCCATAAAATATCCAAGTCTTTTAGACTGTTCAGTTTGAATTGCAGAATATTTTTTGACTCTTTCTTTAGAGAGATTTATAAATTTTTCAAGTGAAGCAAATTTATCTCCAGGTACTAAATTTTCTATATCTTTTTTAGATTTAAGCCCCAACTCTTTCTCAACTTCAACCTCAACCCAAAGTCCTTGTTCGTCAAATCCATTTTGAAACCTTTGTTTATATCCCCTCATGTTATGCCACCTTTGCCACAAATCCTTATAAGTTCTTCCCCACCCGTGGTGGACTCCCATTGGGTTATTTGCAGTAATAGGCCCGTCTAAAAAAGAATATTTTTTCTCCGAAGTATCATTTCTCTTTAAATATTTCTCAACAATTCCTTCTTCATACCATTTCTTTAGCCATTCTCTCTCAAGAGCCGGAAAATCAACAGAACTGGAAACAGGTTTAAACATACGTAGTATTGTAGCCGAAGTTGAAGCCCTCCTGCAACCTAATAAATTGGTCTGGGTATTATTTTAACTATCAATTAAAGTAATTAAAGTTATAAATATAAGTATCGATAACATTTTTATCCACGTAGTGCATTTTGTTATAAAATTCAATAGACTATTCTTATGACTGAAAAACAAAAAGATGTTGCAAAAAATATTTTAATTGCACTGGGCATTATTGGTATTGTTCCTATTGTGTCTGTAGCACCTGGTCTTGCTAAAGTCTTACCATTACTTAAAAAAGTTGATCTCGCAAGAATAAACCAGGAAATAAAAAGACTTCAAAAAAGAAGCTTAGTAGAAATAATTAAGAATAAAAAGGGAGTTTCAGTTATAAAGCTTACAAAAGATGGTAAAGCAAAGCTAAGAAGATATCAGATTGATAATTTAAAAATTGAAAAACCAATAAGTTGGGATGGGAAATGGAGGATAATAATTTTTGATATCCCAATCAGTAAAAATAATGAAAGATTTTTACTTAGGAAAAAGATGAAAGAGATTGGTTTCTATAAACTGCAAAACAGTGTTTTTATTCACCCCTATCCTTGTTTTGAGATAGTTAAATACTTAAGGGACTATTTTGGGGTAGCTGCAGAAGTTGAATACATTGAAGCAAACTCTCTTGAAAGCCAAAATAAACTAATCTCTTACTTCTTTACCTAACAATTTACTCCATGTGGATAAAATTGTTAGAAAAGGTTTAAGCATAGATTGTATTGTAAAATTTTATTGAATTTGCTTCAAGAAGTTAATGTCTGAAGAATTAAACAGCAACCTCCGAGGTTGATTGTGCGGCAACCTTGGAATATTTAATAATATTTGTGCCTAAAAGTTTGAGACATTTAAGGTGGGATTAGACAATACCTGCAAGAATTAAAAATTTGGTTCTTTAATTGAAGTTAATGGCAATTTCAAAGGTCCAACAAGTCTAAGAAACCTTTTTCTCCCAATCTGCTTAGCATAAATTCTACTGTCTGCTTCATCGGCAATACTAAATATAAACTCAGTTACTTTGTTAGGATACATATCTCTTAAATCCCAACAAAACTCCCATACAGTTTGAGACCTACCAAATATTCTCTCTTTTCTATTCTTAAAAGCATGATCACTTTCAGGTTCAATTCTACTTTCAAGCATCTTATCTGTTTTGTCTTAAAAATGCAGGGATTTCTAGATCATCATCAGACTCATTTTTTGATTCAATCTGCTCTAACTCCTCCTCAGCACTCTGGGAAGACTGGGATGAAGAATACTGGGAAGAATTGGAACTTGTTGTTTGCTGGTAGGTTGAAGTTTGACTTGGAGGATTTTGATTATTTGAAGAAGTAAAAATTGGCGCAGACACAGGTGCATTCATAGCCCCAATCCCTGCATATTCTCTAAGTTTTACCCTGGACTCATCAAATCCAGTAGCTATCACAGAAATTTTAACCATATCCACAAGCTCTTCTTTAATAGTTGCACCAAATATAATGTTTGCATCAGGTTCTGCAGCCTGGGCTATAATCTGGGCTGCTTCATTAACCTCATTCATACCCAAATCAGGTCCGCCAACAATATTGAAAAGTACTCCTTTGGCTCCTTCAATTGAAACCTCCAATAGTGGTGATGCAATAGCCATCCTGGCCGCAGTAGAAGCCCTGTTTTCTCCACCAGCCTGACCTATACCCATTAAGGCAGAACCAGCATTTGTCATGATGGATCTAACATCTGCAAAGTCTACATTAATAAGCCCGGGCATTGTGATCAAATCAGAAATTCCCTGCACACCCTGACCTAAAACAGAATCAGCCAGTTTAAAAGCTTCCTGAAGTGTCATAGTCTTATCAACAACCTCAAGTAATCTTTGGTTTGGAATCACAATTAAAGCATCAACTTTATCTTTTAATTCTTCTATCCCTTCTTCTGCAACCACCATTCTTCTGGAACCCTCAAAAGTGAATGGTTTTGTCACAACTGCTACAGTTAAAGCCCCAAGCTGTTTGGCAACAGATGCAGTTACAGACGCAGAACCTGTCCCAGTCCCTCCTCCCATACCTGCTGTTATAAAAACCATATCTGCACCTTCTAAAACTTCCTGGATTTTTTCATTAGATTCTTCTGCAGCTTCTCTTCCAATTTGCGGGTTACCACCGGAGCCTAAACCCCGGGTTAAAGACTCACCAATCTGGACTTTTGTTGGTGCCTGGTTACCAAGCAGTGCCTGGGCATCAGTATTGATAGCAATAAATTCTACCCCCTGGATCTGTTGAAGTGTGATCATTGAGTTTAGGGCATTAGATCCACCCCCACCCAAACCTACAACCTTAATCTTGGCAAATCTTTGAACATCCGGCTTAATTAACATAAGAAGAATCTTTGGGTGATTGTAACAACTAAACTATTGGCCGTCAACTATATTATGGAAGGAAAGATTTAATCAAATCTGTCACTTTTTGGGTGACTGCTTTAATAGGTAAACCTGATCCTAAAACAGGCAAACCCGTCTCTGCAGTCATATCTCCTTTTGCCCCATATAGTATAAGCCCTGCAGCAGTTGCAAACCCTGGAGATTCAACCTCATCAACCAGACCCATAAACCCTTCTATCTTTCCAACTCTTGCAGGAAATCCTAAAATATATTTAGCCTGGTCCAAAAGCCCAACAGTTGTTGCTGCTCCCCCAGTAATCACAAGCCCTGATGGAGTTTGTGACCCAAAACCACTTTTTTTAATCTCTTTGCCGACATATTTAAAAATCTCCTGAAGTCTCGGCCTGATAATCGAATCCACTACAGCTTTTCTGGAAATCTTTTGGACTTCTTCTGTAACTCCCATAGACTTCAAATCCAAAACCTCTTCCTCTCTTTTTTTTGTTGCACCTTTTTCATCCCTCTCTTCTGGTACAACTGGCTGCTTTAATGATTTGCCTAAAGCAACTTTAATCTTTTCTGCAGATTCCAAAGAGATCCTAAGCCCTACTGCAATATCAGAAGTTATATGCCTTCCCCCAAGAGGAATAACTGCCGAATATCCTATTGCCCCATCCACAAAAATTACAACATCAGTTGTCTCTCCACCTATGTCAACTAAAATAACTCCAAGCTCTTTTTCTGTATCAGTCAAAACTGCATGAGATGAAGCCATTCCGGAAAAAACTAACTCTTTAACATCCACTCCAACCATCCCTACACACTTAACCAAATTTCTCATAGAAGTTGTGGGACCTGTAATTATATGTGTATCTGTCTCAAGCCTTACACCAGTCATTCCGACTGGATCCGAAATCCCCTCTTGCCCATCAACTGTAAAAGTTCTTGGAATAACATGCAGAATTTCTCTGGATGAAGGAAGGGCTATAGCCCTGGCTGCATCATTCACCCTGGCTATATCTGATGGTTTTATCTCACCCTCAGGTTCTGCCACAGCTACTACAGCATGAGAGTTAATACTTTCAATCTGGGGACCTCCCATAGACACGAACGCCTGGGAAATTGAGTAACCTGCCATTCTTTCTGCTGATTCTACACTCTCTGTAATTGCCTCAACAGCAGATTCAATATCAACAATCTGGCTTTTCTTAACCCCTCTTGAGTTAGTAGCAGCAACCCCGATTAAATTTACTCTTCCATCTTCGTTAATGCTTGCAATCAATGTTGCAATTTTTGAAGATCCTACATCAATAGCACAAACTACTTTGTCTTTAGCCATTTATTTGTTTGGGATATATACAACTACAGGTTTATCAAATCTTAAATCTATCATTTCAATTTCTCTTTTTTCTTTAGAGTCGAGGGTTAGCCTCATTTCCGTAGGAAAGAGGCTTAGCCTCATTTTATCTTTTTGTAAGATTAGTTGTAAAGAGGCGGTTTGGCGGTCTAAATCATTACTTAGGGTAAATTTTAGTTTCGGTTGACTACCTAGGTACAGTTGATTACCTAATACTTTCACGCTTGTAACAGGAACTGACATATTTTTTATCCTTTCCAAAATAGACAAGGTATTCACAACTAATTCAGGAATGGTGTTTTTAATTTCCAGATCCTGATTGATAACCTCTATTAGCGGTAAATCAGAAATATTTTCTGTTTTAGAATATATAACCCCAAATCCATCAGATACATATATTGAGCTGTCAGAACTCTCCTGAGTCTCTAAATCCAATAATTTAGTATCTGCAGATGAAGAAGCCATTATCTCAGATGTGCTTGGATTAACCACCAAAGTTTTCTCCTTTAATAATGCTTTTGGCTCTCTGCCAAATAACTTAATATCTAAGTTATTTGGCAATCTATAACTTAGGTTTAAACTATCAACACAGACATGTTTGTTTTTTAAAGCCTCAGTAATTTGACCTTTATTTAATAAGAAGTAATTTTTTCCCTTAAAATTTAACTCTTTTTTAAGCTGGTCAATTGAAACACAATCAACTTTTAAAACCTCGACGTTAACAGAATTAATTTGTAAAAAAATAGCCGTAACAAGTATAAAAGCTAAAATTGTAAGTGGAACTATGGCTACCTTAATTTTTAACCCTTTAATACTCATGTTCACCTAATATCTTTGTCTCTAAAGCAACCCTTCTGGCAGCATCTTCAATCACCACTTTTTTTGCATTCTTTGATTTTTCTTTTAAAGATTTTAATTCTGATATAGCTGTTTTAACTGTTTTTAATAACTTTTCAGAAGTTAATCCTTTTTGAAGAAGCTTTTTTACTAACCCTAAATCTTCAAAAAAATCAGCATTTTTCTCTTGTTCGTTTTTGTTTACGTATGGGATAGGTATCACTAAAGCAGGAACACCAAAATATGCAAGTTCTGTTAAAGTGTTAGCTCCTGCCCTTGAGATCACAAGGTCAGTATTTGAAATCAGGAAACCAAAATCATTACCATCAATCCATTTTTCTACCAGATACCTTTCATTTTGTTTCTCTTTAAGTCTTTCATAATCTTTAAAACTTGAGTCACCTGTTTGATGGACTAAAACCCCCAACTTTAAAAATTCATCCAGAGACTTTTCGACTGTCTCATTAATAATATGAGATCCCTGGTTTCCCCCAGTTACGAGCACTAACGGGCTGCTGCTGTTTTTAGAATTATATACAAATTCCTTAATTTTTTGGCTGGTGACATTTTTTCGCGATTGAAAATTTTTATCGTTATATTTTAACAATTCAGTTCTTATGGGGTTTCCTGTAAATATTATTTTCTTTTTACTGAATTCATATTTTTTTTCAAAAGAAACAGCAACTTTATCTGCAAATAAGCTGCTCATTTTATTAGATAATCCGCTTACTAAAGTCTGCTCGTGCAAAATTATAGGAATATTTAAAAGCCAGGCATTAAAAACAACTGGCAAACCTATATATCCCCCAAATGACAAAACCACATCAGGTTTTTCAGAAACTAAAATATTAAAGGATTGGATAAATCCTAAAGGGATTTTCAAAAAAGAAATTATTGTCCAAAAAGAGAAAAACCTTCTGATCCTACCTGCAGTAAGCGGAATAAATTTAACACCCAACTCAGGCAATATCCGAGATTCCACAGAAGGTGTCTTGTCCCCTTCAATTGTTGTTTTTCTTCCAACATAAACAATTTCTACAGAATCATCCTTTTTAAGCTCCTCAATTACAGCCTGCGCAGGTGTAAAGTGTGTCCCCGTAATTAAAATCTTCATTAATATATTTTACAGGAATTTTATCTATTTGTGTTTTTGGATATATTTAAAAGTATCCCTATAGCTACCAAATTTACCAAAAGCGCAGATCCACCATAAGAGATAAATGGCAAAGGTACACCTGTTAATGGAATCAGAGACACCATTGCCCCTAAATTAACAACAGTTTGGGATCCAAGCCAAATAGTCAATCCCAAAGCTAAAAGTTTACCAAACCTATCAGGAGCAGCTTCAGCTATTTTAAAACCTTTGTATATTAAAAAAGTCAAAAGTCCTATTAGCACTAAAGCTCCTATAAACCCAAACTCTTCTCCAACAATTGCAAAAATGGAATCTGTTGTCACCTCAGGAATATATTCAAACTTTTGTCTGGACTGGCCCAGGCCTAATCCCAACAGTCCGCCAGATCCCAAAGCGATTAGCACTTGTGAAATATGGTAAGAAAATCCCTGGGGATCTGCAAAAGGGTCTAAAAATGCTAAAACCCGCTGTTTTCTATATGCAGAAGAAAGAACAAAGAATAAAAATCCCGCAGCCGATACGGGCAGCATTAGCCAAATGTAACCTAAATTTGCACCAGAACCAATAAACATTGCAAGGGAGATTAATACAAAAACTACTGTCGACCCAAGGTCTCTTTGAAAAATTCCAATTATAGAAGATGCAGCCAGCACAACCAGCGCAAAGGGGGCAAATCTTGGTTTCTTTTCAAATATGGCTGCAAAGAAAATCACACTTGCAAGCTTCATAATCTCTGCCGGCTGAATTGATACTGGTCCTAACTTAAGCCACCTATGGGCACCTCCAGCAGCAGTACCTAACCCTGGAATTAAAACTGCCAGTAAAAGCAGGAAAGAGCCTGCTAAAATTGGCAGAGCCAGTTTTCTAAAATTTTCATAATTAAAAAATGCAAAAAAAGTTAAGAAAAAATATCCAAGTACAACCCATATTAATTGCTGTTTAATATAATAATATTTATCCCCGAAATCTTTATAGGCCTGCACAACTGATGAATCATAAACCATGATTAATCCAAAAACAGTCAGTGCGATAGAAGCTATTAAAAGCCCGTAATCCATTCCACTTCCTTCAAAAAGGGGAGATACTATTTTATTAGATTTACTTTTAAATCTCATGAGGAAAGTAGCGCCAGCCACAAGCCAAAAAATGCAAAGATAATTCCTGCCAGCCAAAATCTAAAAACAATTTTTGGCTCCTCCCATCCTAAGAATTTAAAATACATATGTATTGGTGTTACAGGTAATATTTTTTTATGCAAAAATCTTTTTGAAAGTATCTGGATTAAAGAGGATGCAACTATGATAATATACATACCTCCAATCACTGCCAAACCCACAACCTTCCCGGTTAATAACCCAACTACTGCCAATGCTGCTCCAAACCCATAAGCACCTGCATCTCCTAAATAAATCCTGGCAGGGTATACATTAAAATATAAAAACGCAATCAATGCACCAATCCATACACCAACAAATACTGACAGGTATTGATTGAAAGACGCACTAGCCAATGCTAAAAAAGCAAACAGACAAATCATTAACAGTCCGGAAGATAGTCCGTCAAGCCCATCAGATATATTATATGCATTTGCAAATGAAACAATAATAAATACTGCCAGTGGTATATAAAAACTTCCCAATACAACATTGCCAAAAATTGGAACATAGAGATTATTGATGCCAACAACAAAATAAAGCGCACAGGCTATTAAGCTGGCAAAAATTAACTGAAGGATTAACAAGTACCTTCCGCGGATCCCATGATATTTCCCATAAAAAAGGGCAAAAATTTTCCTGATATCATCTACAAATCCAATCAGTCCAAAAGATATTAATGTAAAAATTAAAAGATAAATTTCATTTGACATCTCAATATCAGTAAATAAAACAGTCAGAATGGTTAAAATTATTGTCACAGGAATAATTAACAATCCTCCTCCAACAGGAGTATCAATATCTTTATATCCTAATAGTTTATTTGTTATAGGTGTATGTATATTACGGTTCTTAGATGCTTCAATATTTACTTCACTGTGATGAATCTCAAGCTTCTTTAAATTTTTCTTCCTCAAATGGTATAGAAAATCAATATAGGGAACTAGTAAAATACTGGTAATTAAAAAAGATATTAAAACAAGACCTAGGAGTTCTATCATTTTTTAGATAATTTTTTTACTACTTCATCTAACCTTAAAGTTCTGGATCCTTTAATTAAAACTACATCACCCTTAGATAAAACCTTTATTAGCTTTGATACAATTTGAGGGTTTTGCAGGTTTGCAAATAACCTATCTTCTAAAAAACCCAGTTTTATAAGTTCATCAGCAATATAATTTGCATCCCCAGTCCCTAAAAAAACTAAATCAACCTTATTTCTATAAATTATGTGAGCCATTTCCCTATGCAGCTTCTCAGAATACACCCCAAGCTCTTTCATTTCTCCCAATACTACAATCCTCCTTCTGGCTGTAAGCAAATTTAATGTCTCCAGCGCTTCTGCAGCAGCAGCAGGAGAAGAGTTGTGTGTATCATCAATTATAAAACTGTCATTTTTCCCCTCTATCAGATCAAATCTATGGGGAGCACTCTTTACCTTCTCTAAACCCTTCTTTATGGTTGTAAGAGGCATACCCAAACATGCTCCTAAAGCTGCAGCTGCAAGTAAAGAAGTAACCATATGTCTACCTAAAAGATTTGTTCTAACTTCTACTCTCTCAACCCCCTGGTTTAATTCAAAAACAGTTTGGTAATCTTTAATTTTTATATTTCCAGCCCATACATGTGAATTTATAGAATCAGTTCCAAAAAATATTACCTGGGCCGCTGTTTTATCAGCTAACTTTCTAACCAGGGGGTCATCCCAATTCAAAATTGCATATCCATTCTCTGGCAACTGCTCAATAAGCTTACCCTTTTCGCTCAAAATCTCCTGGTCTGATCCCAAAAATTCACTATGGGCAAAACTCACTCGGGTGACAACCCCTATATAAGGCTTAACCATATTTAGGTAATACTCCATCTCCCCGGGATACTCAACCCCCATTTCCAATAAGACTTTTTGTGTCTTAGGCCTTATATTTAAAATTGTAATTGGGATATTCAAAATTGGATCTAAATCTATTTTTGTAGAAATAGTTTTAAATTTTTCAGAAAGTACACTTTGACAGGCCAATGTTGTAGTAGTTTTACCAACAGACCCTGTAATTCCTACAAATAGTGTCCTGGGAAAAAGTTTAGCATATTGTCTGGCTAAGAAAAATCTAACCAGGTGTCCTCGCTTTTTTAGCAGATTTATCCCTCCCCAAAGCTTATTTCCTTGCCAGATCGGATGTTTATTAATATCTATCATCAGCTTAAGTATACCTTAATTTACCCTAAATTCGTGCTTTAACACCAAAAACCACTGATAAAACTACATGTTTATTTTTATCAAGACTTAATATGTCAACATTTTCTATGTCTCCTTTATCCCATACCTTGATCATTGAGGCTTGAGCCTGAAGTACTGAATCTAAGAAAATTGCTCCTCCCACTGTACTTAAGCTAGAGCTAATACCCCTTAAATTTTCAAGTCCGCTTTCATATAGAAAATCATTTAATTTATTTATGCTTACACCGCTGTCAACTTCAATTTGGGCTTCCTCAATTCCTAGACCACTTGTTGAAACTTTACCCTTGATGGCCCCAATTTTTATCTGAGTTGTTCTGTTTTTTATTACCAACCCTTTAATATCTGCTCTTTTTGTTAAATATTTTGTTCCTGCTCCTAATACTAAATAGGGAATTTTTAACTCATAAGCTAAATCTAAAACAGCAATTAGCTCCTTTAGGGTGGTAGCAATATAAAAAATTTCAGCCCTGCTTTTTAGTTTTGTATAAGTATGGTGTATAAGCCTCTCATCATATTTAACTCTTTCTTCTCCCAAAGCTGCAGCAATTAACTTATATCTATCTTCCATACCTTAAAACTCTTCCCACAGCCTCCTTATCTGACCAGATTTTTTCAATACCTTTATAATTCATAGATTTTTCATGACCCTTACCAAATATCCCAACTGTGTCTCCTTTGCGTGCCATTTTTATCCCAAGCATTATTGCTTTAAATCTATCAGGTTCCTTAAATAAATTCTTCCCAAATTTAGCCCCTTCTTTTTTTGCACCCAGCGCAATTTCTGAAATAATTTTTTCAGAGGACTCAAATCTTGGATCCTCATCAGTCAGGATTGTTATATCTGCCTCTCTTGCAGATATAGCCCCCATTACAGGCCTTTTTACAACATCCCTCTCACTAGCTGTACCAAAAATTGATATTAACCTACCCTTGCTTTTTTTCTTTAAAACTTTTAAAACATTTTCCAAAGCATTTGGAGTGTGGGCAAAATCTACAAATATTTTAATCCCCAGTTTGTTTGGAACCTCTTCCATCCTTCCTTCTAAACCATCAAAACTGCTTAAAACATACTTTATATTTGCTTTATCCAGACCAATTGAATCAGTAGCAGCAGAAGCAGCCAAAGCATTCAACAAATTATATTCACCTGGAATTTTTAGATTCAGTTTAAAATTACCTGGATTAAAATCTGCTTTTGGATTCTTTCCAAAGCTTAATACTTTACACTTCGGATGTGTTAAGTGACGCAACCTCTCAAAATGTTTTTCATCAGCATTTATAACAGCAACTTTTGCATTTTTAATTAACTTTGCTTTAGTCATTAAATAATTTTCAAAGGTCTTATGGTAATCCAGGTGCTCATTAGTTACATTTGTAATTACCCCAACCTCAAAATTTATCCCAAAAAACCTGAATTGATCCAACCCATGAGAGGTCACTTCCAAAACTATATATTCTGATCCTGCACCCTTAGCATCCCTTAACAGTCTTTGCAAAAAAAATGAGGTAGGTGAGGTTACATGAAAACCAGTTTCAAACTCTTTATCCCCAATAACAGCCTTAATAGTTGAAACCATAGAAACTTTTTTCCCGGACTTTTTTAAGATCTCATAGATCATATTTGTAGTTGTAGTTTTCCCATCAGTCCCGGTCACACCAATAACTTTCATCCCTCTTGATGGAAATCCATATATAAAGTTTGCCAAAACAGCCTCAGGCAGATGCTTAAAAAAGTTTATTAAAATCTGCGGAACTAATTTCCTCAAAAACCTAATCATTGCTTACAAAGTATATCAAAATTTAGTATGTTGGAGGAATTTTGTAATATGAGCAAGCTCTATTACTTCATTGCACCGAGGGAGCAATTCCGTAATATAAAAACAGTTCTTTTGCTATTTCAAAAAATGTTGGGGCTGCAGTGTCTGCACCAAAGATGGATGAAGATGGCTCATTAAACCTAACTAACATCACAAATTTTGGATTTTCTGCAGGTGCAAACCCAATAAAGCTGGCAATAGTTTTAGTAGGGTCATAATGCCCTGCAACTGCAATTTGGGCAGTCCCTGTTTTTCCTGCAATTTTATAATTTTGCAGTCCAATTTTTTTCTTATAAAATTGTGCTTCTCCCTTATCTACAGCCTGAATCATCATCTTTGTAATAGTTTTAGAGGTCTCCTCGGAAATTGGGTTCCCCAAAATCCTATCCCTGATTTTAGTAACTCCCTTACCATCACTAATCTCCTTTACTACCTTTGGTTCTACTAGTTTCCCACCATTTGCAATAGCAGCAACTCCCCTTATTAATTGCATTGGTGTTACTGAGATACCCTGACCAAAAGATGCTGTAGCTAAGTCTATCTCTTTCCAGTCTTTTTTCTCCCTCAGAGGGGGGGATTGCTCATCCTGCAAATCAACATTTGTCACATCACCAAACCCAAAATTCCTTATATACTCATACATTTTATCTATCCCTAACTTTTTCCCTACAAAAACCATTCCTGTATTATCTGAATGGATAATTGTCTCTGCCATTGTCTGGTTTTCTAAATATTTGTTATTCCAGGTTTTAATTGTGTAACCTGCTAAGTTTACAGGCCCACTACAGCTGTCACATCTTGTATCAGGCTGCACTACACCCTCATTAATTCCTGCTGCCATTACTAAAACTTTAAATGTGGATCCTGGCTCATAAGATTCAGCAGTAATTGGGTTTCTAAAATTCTCCCCTGGATACAAATAAGAAATTATTGGATCATAACCAGGTATAGAAGCCATTGCTAAAATATTCCCACTTGAAGGTTCCAAAACCACAACTGAACCTCCTTTAGCCTTATATTTTTCTACTCCAGCCCTTAAATTCCTCTCAACTATATATTGGACTGTCCTATCTACAGTTAAAGTTAAATTCTTACCAGGTTTTGCAATTTTGTTAATAAATTGCCCAATTAAAATTGGTAGGCCAAGTGCATCTTTTTCAAGCTTTAAAAGTCCTGGAGTTCCCTTAAGTTCTCCATTGTAAAAACCTTCAATCCCAAAATAACCTGTCTCTGCCCCATAAATATCTGATCCAATAAATCCTAAAAGGTGGGCAGACGATGAGCCTTCAGGATAAAATCTTTGTGAGGTTGGCTCAAATCCCAAACCCTCTAAATTTAGCTTTTCAAGTCTTTTCTTTGTTTCTAAATCAACCTTTCTTGCTAAACTCACCCAATATAAATCCTGGCTCAGCCTATCAATAATAAAATCCTCAATCTGTTTTTTTTCATCTTTTTTTATCTCTTCATCTGTTTTAACAGCAGTTTCAACAGGTGGGATAGCTTCCAATTTTGCAGAATCAGTCCCAACTTTATCTTCTTTAAACTTAAGTTTTAGTTTTTGGTCTTCTTCCCAAAAAACCTCAGCTAGTTTTTGGGCATAAAACCTTCTAAATTCTGTTATATTAAAACTTTTGGGGATAACTATACTTTTAGGCTGTACATAAACTAAATAAGCAGGTTGACTTGTAGCCAGAGTTGAACCATCCTGATAAAAAATTGTTCCTCTTGGGGCTATCACATTTTTTATAGAAGTTCTCTGTCCTTCTGCCCTTGCTGTTAATTCATCAGATTTTAATATCTGCCAGTACCCAAGTCTTAAAATTATAGAAAATATTATTACAAAAAAAGAAATCTTTAAAAATCTTATGCGCATGATTTTATCTTAACAAATTTTTACAGTGTACTGTTTTTAGGGGTTAGATCAGATGTAGTTAAATACTCAATGTTTTTAATCTCTGCAAATCCATATGATTTTACTAACTTTCCTATTTCTTCCAAAGAGGATGCTTCATCAATTTGGTTCTGGAGAACCTGGTTCTCTAGTACATAATTTGTTCTTGTTTCCTCAAGCTTACTTATCTGCTCACCATAAGTGGATAACCTATTCACAACCCAAATTTCTACAATACTAAAGGCAATTAAAAGCAGCACTAAAACCACAATAATCTTTTTTCTAAGGATTGCTCCTAATTCAAAACTTCTAAAAAGCAGCATAAATTTATTGTTTCATAAAATACCTAGCAGTTTACTGCAAGGTTACAACTATCCGAAACAAGAACTTTCGCAAAGCGATACCCCGTCAGCTTGCTGCGGGGTAGTTCATTTAGAATCAGCAAGAATTGCAAATATACCCTCACCCCCTGAATCTGCAGAAAGTTTGCTCCCATTAATTTTAGTTTCTAAGATCTCCCAGTCATTTTTAGAATCCAAAAACCTGGCAATTTTTGCATCCCCTGGAGGGTTTTCAGCTAATTCAAAACTAACAGCCCCCTTTGGAAAACTTTTTGCCAAAGGCACATTTAGAGCATAAACAGTTCCTAAAATTTCTTTACCGGAAGGAAGTTTTGGCACTCCAGTTAACTCATTAATTATAGTGTATCCAACTAAAGTCAGCTCCTCTCTTGAAGCAGTTGTCTCATATTTGAAATGCTCATCTCCAGACGATAATTTCCCTAAAGCTACATCAGGTTTTTGTAACTTCCATTGGGTAACCATTCTGTAGGCCTCTTTGCCTTTTCTTATATGCAAAGTTAAAGTCCCATTCTCTACACCCTGGTCATATTTGCAGACATTCTTAGAACAAGTCCCAAATAAAATCTCCTGTTCATACTCTGATTTTTTCTTTGATGTATCCACCTCTCCCATAACTCCTCTGTCTATTCCGGAAATCCCATCCTCTACTAACCTCTCAGAGTCTTTAGAACCTGTAGCATCAGCATTGGCAACATAAGCCAACTCATAGGAAATTTTGTCATAGGTTCCAGTTCTTTTAAGTGAAAGGTTTAAAGCATTCCCATCTCTTCTGGGATACAAAAGTGCATATGGCCCCTCTGGATCAAAGGCTAGATCAATCTCCTCTACAATTGCATTAGGGTCTCCTGCAAAAAATCTCTGGAATGCAAAAATTCCCCCAGCTAAAAGTAAAACCAAAACCCCCACCAGTATTAAATTGGTTCTATTGGATAAAAAAACCTTAGCTTTGTCTAACATTATTCTTCGAGCGAGCGCCAGCGAGTCGAGAAGCTACCTTAATCTTTCCATTATATATTGCTTCAATTCAGCAATCTTCACTCTCTCCTGTTTTGCACTATCCCTATCCCTCACTGTCACACTTTCATCTTCTAGTGTATCAAAATCTACAGTAATGCAATAGGGAGTACCAATTTCATCCTGGCTAGCATATCTTTTCCCAATATTCCCCCTATCATCCCAGGCAATCATATAATCTTTCTTTAAATCATTAAAAATCTTTTTAGCTTTATCTATAAGTTCCGGTTTGTTACCCAATAGAGGAAATACAGCCACTTTATATGGAGCAAGCCTTGGATCAAGTTGCAACCAAACTCTTCCTCCCTCTGCCCTATATGAATCAATAAGTAAAAAAAGAAAAGATCTATCTACACCTGCAGATGTCTCAATGTCCCAAGGAAAGTATTCCTCATTTGTCTCAATATCGCGGACCTTTAAATTTTGTCCGCTAAATTTTTCATGTCTAGATAAATCCCAGTCACCACGATGATGAATTCCCATAAACTCCTGCCAACCCCAGGGGGCATTGTATTCAATATCAGTTGCAGCCTTTGCATAATGCGCCCTTTCCTTGTCTTCATGGTCCCTGAACCTTAAGTTTTCTTTTTTCATACCTAATGATAAATACCAGTCCATCCTGTTTTGCTTCCAGTATTCAAACCACTTCTTACCTTCTTCATCTACTGGCTTTATATAAAACTGGACCTCCATCTGTTCAAACTCTCTGGATCTAAAAGTAAAATTTCCTGGAGTAATCTCATTCCTGAAAGCTTTTCCAATCTGGGCAATTCCAAAAGGAATTTTTACTCTTGTTGAGTCCATTACATTTTTAAAATTTACATGGACACCATTAGTAATTTCTCCTCTTAAATAAATCTCAGACTGTTTTCCCTCAATAACGCCCAAATACGCTTTAACCAATAGGTTAAACTGCTCTGGCTCAGTCCAGTCAACCATCATACCCCCATGGTTTTTGGTATGCTCTTCAATCTCTTCTAATTTATCTGCCCTAAATCTTTGGTGGCAAATTTTGCACTCAACCAGGGGGTCAACAAAAGCTTCAACATGCCCTGATGCCTCCCATGCCCTGGGGTTCATCATAATTGCCCCGTCAAGCCCAACAACATCATCTCTTAATTGAACCATCTCTTTCCACCAGAGATCTTTCAAATTTTTCTTCATTAATGCACCTGCAGGTCCATAATCCCAAGTTCCAGCTAACCCTCCATAAATCTCAGACCCAGGATAAACAAATCCACGTCGCTTACACAAAGCTACTATCTTATCCATTAAATCATTAATCATCTTAACCCTTCTTTTATTTTTGTGAGCGGAGCGAACAAAAACAAGGTTTCCTTACAAAGGGCTACAATTTTTTCCATTAAATTTTGATCACTATTCATAATTATTTAAAATTTGCAAAGTCGCGAAATCAGAAGCAACAAAGTAGTTGGAGAGCAAGTTATGCAGTTGCCTGGTAACTTGCGATCCTACAGCGAGGAATTCGGTCCGAGCGGTACTTTGTGCTCTGATGAGCGACTTAAACATTACTGTTAAAAATATTACTTTAACTCCTTCATCACATTCACACTCTTGAGCTTAGACTCAAGTATTCTCTCCATATAATATCTTAAAATCCTCTCCAAAGCTACAGCCTGCTCGCTTAAAATCTCCATCTCCTCAATTTGGTCCCAGGAAAATTCCTCTAATTTCATAAGTAATATTTTCTGATCATTAGATAAATCTTTAATTGCATCTATAGACCAAAATCCTAATACACTTAATAGTTTCACCTCAAAAGCCCTGATAAAAATCTGTCTGGGGTTTTTTTCCAGTAAATGCAAAACAGCAACAGTTAAACTGTAAACCTGAGGATTTCTCTGCTCCTCAACCACCAACCTGTCTACTAATTCCAGGATATGGAATGCAGTTGTAGCCAATGTTAAATTATCTTTAACAACTTGAAATGTTTCAATACTCTCTGCCTCAGAAAGTGTATAACTTTTAGCTTTAAATAAATGCAGCTTAACCCTGTTTAAAATTTCTATATTCCCAGCCCTCCTGCTGGTAATCTTCCTCACCCCTCTTGCAATCACAGAAATCTTCCCATATCTGTCAGTTAAAACAGTCAAAACCCTATCAGCCTCCCCAAAATTAGACCTTCTTAAAATAAGTCCTTCAGTAGTAACAGCAGGCATTTTTGAAGTTTAAAATTAAATAACTAATGAATCAAGTTATTGGTTTGAAGTTGAGTAACAATCAGTAGCAACCATATAAAAAGATTCCTCGGGACTTTGGTCAGGAATTGTAATTGGGAGGAGTGTATATAATTTACAATCAGAATTTTCTCTTCGAATATCATTTAATGCCTTCCTGAGCAATTCTTCTAATGAAAGATCCTCAGTTTTTGAAGTGTTGTGTCTTATAAGATATAAATTTGTATTTTCAAATTTATCTACTCCAATACCTTGCAATTTTTGGTTATATTGCTGCCCTTCCACAATTGATTCAGCTAAAACAGCACCATGAGCTAAAATAGCTAACCCTCCCGCCAAAAGAGTTTTTTTTCCAAATTCAAATATATTTTCCCTATTCATTATAGTATCCTATAATTATACACTATTCATCTCAAGAATTCATCCTTTTGGGTTTCTTTACTTAATGTTTAGGAAAAAATTAAATACTCAGCTTTAACTCTTTATCAGAATCTAGATTAAACTTTGCTTTCTGTTTGCCATTTACCTTAACTGTATATTCAAAATCTTTAGATCCTGGCTGTTTTTGGATTAAGAGTGGATACTCTTTTCCAGAAAAACTATTTGGAAGCTCATACTCAAAGCTAATTACCCTTGAATTTGCAGGTCTCACTTGAATAAAAGCATCAAAATAAGTCTTCCCTAACTCATCCTTAGTTTGCACAGCTGCATCAGATCCCTTATTTGCAGAAAGTTTTGCCCCCATTGGCACATAAACCCTTATATAGTCCCTGTTTACCACATTATTTAACCATGATTTAGGCTGTGATGGGTTTTTATACTCAATAGTGAGCTTATTCTTAACTTTCCCATCTTTAATATTTATATCCAGCTCAACCTTCTCCTCCACATACAAATTAGACTTACCTCCTGCAAAATTAGAATCATTAATATGAAGGTAATCTCCACCAACTTCTTTAATCTGCCCAGTCCAGTTAAGCTTAGCTAAAGCATCCTGTGTTTTTTGATCATGCATATAAAAGAGCATATTTTTAGAGTTAGCCAGCTTCACACCCACATTAATAAACTCAGGCATCTTCTCAGTTGAAGTCTCTAAAGATTTAGCTAAAATTTGCTGCATTAAGGCCCCTAAAATAGCTTTTCTGTCCTTTTCCCCCCTCTCTATAATCTGTGCATAATTCTCAAGCTCAAAGATCACATTTGGACAGTTACACCTGTTATCATTTTCAGCAGAATAAGTTGTCCCATAAACCTCAATTGGGCCTGTAATCTTGATTAATTCCTCCACAACATGGGTATCTATTAAAATAATCCCATCCCAGGGTGTCCCCTCCCCAATAAATGAGTACATCTTCTCAAACTGCTTCATAGAAGTGGGCACATCAGGGGATAAATTAGCATCCCTAAGGCTCCAGGCTTGTCTTGGTTTACCATCAGCCTCAGGCAAGTATTTAACCAAAGGTTCAGGCGGGGCTAAAGGACAAATCTTTCTCAAACAAACATCTAATAATTTCTCATCAAGATGGTAAATATCATCAGACTGGGAGGAATCAACCTTACCCTTATCCAGCTTCAAAAAGGCATAAGCAGTCATAAACCCTCCTGTAGCTCTAATCTCTTTATCATTTTGGAAAATTAACAGGTAATTTTTAGGGTCTGGCTGCCCCAAGGCTCTGGGAGCCACCTGCAGGGCTTCTTTGTGGTCTGTTGCAGCTACACTGGCACCCATAATAAAGTTTTTTCCAGTATCCACCAGTGAGCGCACATTGTATTTACCCACCTTCTCAGGATACTTCTCAACTTTTATACTTTTAACCTCATCGCTGGCTTTTTTTAGCTCAGGGGAGATCTTATCAAGCTCAGGGATTACCTTATCCATAATCTTGACCATCTGGGCGATTTTTTCAGGTCCAGCCATAGGAGCCCCATTCAATCCCAATTCATTTTTAGAGGGTTCAATAATATCCACAATCTTTTGGGCAGCCCTAAGCTCATTGTTCCCAGCTTTGGCAAAGTGCCTGGCATCTCCATAATAATCACCCAAAAATGGGATAACTCTTACCCAAATCATTGCATCAACAGAAAGGTTTAGTGCAGAACTGGCATTCTTCATCTCATCTACTCCCAGTTTTACCTCTGCAAAATTGCCATTTTTAAACCCTTCTGCTGCCCTTTTTGCATTAAACGACAGTTTTTTTGCACTTTGGTAGGCAAAAAATGAGGGAATAGCTAAAGCAATAAAAAGGATTAAGATTATTGTAAAAATCCTCTTAGCTTTATTTCCTTTTTTTTGTGGATGATAAGAATATCTCTCTCTTCTATCGTATTTTTTGTTCAGATTAGTTAAAGGCATAATTGGGCAAACTTACACTGCTCCTCTACCTAACAGTACCGCAGGGACAGTCCTTAAGATAAGATATATATCATACAATATAGACCTTCTTTGTACATACTGGGCATCCATCTCCACCCTCTTATCGAAGTTAATCTGGGACCTCCCGGAAACCTGCCACACTCCTGTCAGCCCAGGTTTTGCTGATAATATTATCTTAACAAATTCTTTAGAATTTGGGTATTTCTTTTGCTGCTCTGCGAGTTCAAAAGGATAGTAGGCCCTTGGTCCGACAATACTCATATCTCCTTTTAAAATATTCCAAAGCTGAGGCAGCTCATCAATGGAAAATTTCCTGATAAACTTTCCAACTCTTGTAACTCTGGGGTCATTTTCAATCTTAAAGCTATTTTTCTTGTATTGTTTTAAAAGCTCAGGATCCTTTTGTAATATCTCCAAGGCATCCACAACCATTGACCTGAATTTGTGCATCTTAAAAAGCTTACCTTCCTTGCCAACCCTCATAGGAGTGTCAGCAAGCATAGGTCCTGAGGAATTAAGTTTTATTGCCAAAGCAGAAGCTAAAAGCAGCGGAGACAAAAGTACGATGCCTACAAGCGAGCCTAAAATATCCAAAGTCCTTTTCAAAAAATCATAAAGCATAAGCTTTTAAAAAAACTGGGCCATTATACATTAATTGAGTTGATGCAGTGGGTCAATACCAAATGGTCAAATTTTTCCCTGGAAAAATTCCTTGCATTCATCATACATTTTTGTTTGCTGAAATTAGATTTTTCAAATTTGTTTAGGGCTTCCTCTAAAGCTTTCTCTGTCTGCTCATTAAATAAAATACCGGTTTCCCCATTTATCACAGTTTCTAACACTCCTCCTTTTTTATAAGCTATCACACCTTTTCCTGCAGCTTGTGCCTCAAGGGATGTTAAACCAAAATCTTCCTCAGCTAAAATTATCATTGCCTTACATCCCAAAATAACTTCATTTAATAACTTTTCACTCACATTTCCCAAAAAATCAATATTTTCCTGCGCCATTTCTTTTAATCTTTCCTCCATTGGACCCTTGCCAACAATTCTTAACCTGTTGCCATTTTTATTAAACACATTGATAGCTAAATCAATTTTTTTATAATCATTCAATCTGGAAATAATCAAATAATATCCTCCATTAAAAGGATCCTTATTTAAAAACCTCTCCTTCTCAACAAAGGGCTGTATTACTTTAGTTTCTACATCATAATTTTTCCTGACTCTCTTTTGGGCATTATTTGAACAGCTTATAATTTCATCAACTCTAATTGCACTTATCCTGTCAAGAATCCTCAAAAATCCAAATAAAAAGTTTAAAAACTTATTGTATGTTACCCCGGAATAGTTCCATAAAAACCTGGGAGGGGTATGCATTAAACTAACATGTTTTGTCTCAGGCTTTGTAATTATGCACTTTGCAAACCTTGTTGTATGGGAAACAACCAAATCAAAATTAGAAAAATCAAATTGTTCAAAGGCAATTGGATAAACAGGCATTAATGATTTGTATAAATATTTCCATCCGGGAATTTTCTGCATAAAAGAAGTCCTAATATCTTTATCCTTAAACAGGTTGTGCAGTCTTTTATTCGACCTATCAAAAACTGAAGTATAAATTGGAGCATTAGGAAAAAGTTCTGTTAAAGCATATAAAACCCTTTCTGCTCCTCCCCACTGCACTAAATCATCATGAACTAAGGCTACACGCATGGTATGATTGTATCAGAAAAAAATATATGAGCAATTATCACAAGCCTGCCATGCTTAACGAGGTACTAGGATACATGGATATCAAACCAGGTATGTGGTACATAGATTGCAATCTTGGAGGAGGTGGCCACACTAAAGGGATTCTGGAAAAGGGCGGCAATGTTTTGGGGATAGACTTAGACCACAGTTCCATCAAGGAAGTCTCAGATAAACTTAGTGGGTATCTAAGTTCAGGCAGATTAATTTTAGAACATAACAATTTTATCCACCTAGAGCAAATTGTTAGAAAATATAATATCAAACCCTTAGGAATTTTGTTTGATCTGGGAATATCTACTCATCAGTTGGAAAAAGCAGAAAGAGGCTTTAGTTTTAATAAAGATGCTTCATTAGATATGAGAATGGACCAGACTAAAAACACTGCAACTGCCAAAGACTTAATAAATGGTCTTCATGAAAAGGAACTGGCAGAACTTTTCTGGAAATTAGGAGAGGAGAATTTTTCCAGACAGATTGCCAGAAAAATTGTGGAGTATAGAAAAAAGAAACAAATCGAAACTACCAATGAACTGGCTAATATAATTTTATCTGTCAGAAGAAGAACTCCCTCAGACAGGACTCATCCTGCAACCAGGGTTTTTCAAGCTTTGAGGATTGTTGTTAATGATGAACTAAATACCCTAAAAGATACTCTCCCCCAAGCTTTTGAAGTGTTAGAACCAGGCGGCCGCCTTACAATCATCAGCTTCCACTCCCTGGAAGACAGGATTGTCAAAAACTCTTTTAAAGAATTCGAAACATCTGGTAAAGCCAAAATATTAACAGACAAACCTCTTGAACCAACTGAAGAAGAAATTTCTAAAAACCCCCGCGCCCGCTCAGGAAAGCTTAGAGTAATTGAAAAACTATGAATTCCTATGAAGCTCCACGGCTAAAGCCATGGTATCTTCGCGGTAAAAGCATTCATCAACAGATTCATCCATGGTGTTCTGCTTTTTGCTGATAAATCTCTAAAGTTTCTTTTGCTAATTTTTCCCAACTAAACTCTTTTACTCTTTCTCTCCCTTTTTCCACTAACTCTTTTCTTAATTTCTCATTATTTAAAACCTCTTTAATTTTACTTTCCATTTCCACTAAATTATTTGGATCAAAATAAATTGCCCCATCCCCTCCTATTTCCTTTAAAGATGCAGCATCTGAAGAAACAACAGGTGTCCCCAGCGCCATTGCCTCCAAAAGTGGTATCCCAAATCCTTCCTCAAAACTTGGCATTACAAAAGCCTTTGCCCCCATATATAGTGCAACTAACTGCTCATCTGTTACATATCCTGTATAGATTATATCATTATGCATATTCTCCTTTTTTAGTCTTTGCCAGAAATAATGGTCACTTCCTGATAAAACAAGCTTCAGTTTATATCCATTCTGAACTCTGAACTCTAAATTCTGAATTCTCAAAAATGCTTTAATCAAACCTTCAACATTTTTATGAGGGTGCGCATTTCCCACATAAAATATATATGGAGGTTTAATATTTAAGTGTTTCATGGTTTTTTCAATTTCTCTATTTGATATTTGATTTTTAATTTTTAAAATTTCTTCATCAACCCCTTCATAAGTTACAACAATCTTATCTTTATAAACAGAAAACTTTTTTAAAATCTCACTTTTTACATAATTTGATGGAACAATAATTTTTTTTGAATTTCTCAGTGCTAAATTAAAAATAGTTGAATATCCAAACTGTTTAACCTTATATGTAAATGGATCTAAAGTTGTAGCTCTATTCATAGAAAAATTTTGATGGATTAAATCATGTACAGTTACTACCATTTTACCTAGATAAAAAATTGGGACATTAAAGTGAGGAATATGGACTAAATCTAGTTTGTATTTATTTAATAGTCCTGGAAATTTATACTGCTCCTCCATCCCATACCAGCTAAAATCAGCTAAAACTTTTGTAAAATTTTTTGGGAAGTTTATATCTTCAAAATCTTTTCTTAGTAAAAAAATAAAATAATCATTCTCTCTATCTAATTTTTGAAGATACTTTAAAAGATTTCTTATATACCTGCCAATCCCTGACTCAGAGTACAACCTGGCATCAATCCCAATCCTCATTTTATACCACAAGCTTCCTTTTTGCCTGCATCCACTTTAAATTTATCCCTAAATACACAAGCCAGTTTACAATTGCAGCATAATTTTTTTCATAATGTTTTCTATAAAAAATTTTCATAGCCTCATAAAAAGCATCAACTGACCTCATCTTTGTTTCTTTATCAGCTGTTGTCATTTTCTGGGTATCTTTCTTAAGTCCAGAGGATATACCCTTATGGTGTATAACTTCAACTTCTGGATAGTAAACAACTTTGTAGCCTGCCTCCTTAATCCTGAAACACAAATCTATATCTTCCCCATACATAAAAAAATCCTCATCAAAATAACCAACACTAGCTAAAACATCCTTTCTGGTTAAAAAAAATGCCCCGGAAATTGAATCTACTTCATGAATCTCATTCATATCTCTTTGTGTAAGATGATACAAACTATCATTTTTAAAAAAAGTATACAAAAAAGAAGCTAATGGAGTTGGAAATCCTCTATGCGCAGCTAAGTCTAATTCTCCATTCTGCAAAATTATCTTTGGCGTTATCACTCCTATGTTCTTATGACTCTCTAAATATTCTAATAGTTTTTTTAATACTCCTTTTTTAATTTCAACATCAGGGTTAAGGATTAAAATGTATTCATCTTTAGTTTTTTTTAATACTAGATTTTGAGATTTACCAAAACCTAAATTTTCTTTATTTATTATAGTTTCTACTTCAGGAAAGTTTTCTTGAATCTTTTCAATACTTCCATCCTTAGATGCGTTATCCACAACATATACTTTTAAACTTACTTCATTACTTAATAATTTAACCAGGTTAAGGCAGTCAATAATAAACTGTCCACCATTATAGTTAACAATAGATACAGTTAGCTTATCCATTAGAAACCTCCTGGTAAACCTGGTCTAGCTTTTTAGCTATCGATTCATAACTATAATTTTCTTCTACTAAAATTCTTGCATTTTTTGACACTTTTTCATAAAAATCTTTGTCTTCTAACAATTTTATTGCCTGTTTTGCCAAACCAGCATAGTCTTTACCTATTAAAACACTTTCATTCTCCTTAGCATCAATCCCTTCAATACCAACTTCAGTCGTTACAACAGGTAAACCTGCAGCCATTGCCCCCAAAATTTTAAGTCTTGTCCCGCCAGGTCCGTACAAAGGCGCCACCAAAATCCCGCTTTCTTTATATGCTCTTTTTACTCCATCAATATCATCAATTTTCAAATCCAGAAGCTCAATATTTTTACTTTCCAGCTTTGAAATTTTTTCTGTATTTTGACCAGCAATTAAAAGCTGCGCATCAGGTACTTTTTCTAAAATTTTAGGAAAAATCTTCCTTGCTAAAACTCTTGCAGCCTCCACATTTTGCAGCCAGGCATAATTTCCCATAAACAAAATTTTTTTGTTAAAATGGATCCCATTTTCTTCTATTAAATCCTCACCTACTCCATTTGGCACTACTGTTACATCAAGTCCCTTAGATAAATATCTCATGACTTTAGCATCCCGCTCAGATACTGCTACTACTCTGGATGCTTTTTTCCAATAATATGTTTCCCAATACTTAATTTTTAAAACATCTATTAAAAGAATAGGTCTTAAAGGCAATATCCAAAAATTTTGCACAAAGTGGGAATATACCTGATACTCAATTGTCTGCTCAACTAAAACTACGGGTATTTTTGTTACAGGAATGTGAGGACTTACATAAAAAGTTTCAGCATGTATCAAATCAAACTCTTCCTCAGCTAAGATTTTTTCAACTGCAGCTTTTTCATGATAGGAATAATTTCTGACAACCAAAAAAGGATGTAAAGATAATCCGGTCCTAACAATATTTCGCAGTGTCCATGGTTTTTCTGGCCTTTTAAAAACATGCACATCTTGGCAGTACTTTTTTAAGTTGTCTACATATTTTTTCTCTTCATCAGATTTTATCAATGAAAAAAGAGTTATCTTGTGTTTTTTAGATAGCTGTTTAATAAGGTTATATGAGCGGATTTGTCCGCCAGAAGACGGAGGATACGGAAGATAAGGAGTTAGCATTAGTATTTTCATTTCTTGTCATCCTGAACTTGACTATTAACCTTTTCTCTTAGATCCGCAATTACAAACTTTGGATTATCTTCAATTATTTTGTAGTTTTTTAAAACAAAGTTAGTATTATCATCCCTATTAACAGAAACATAGTGTGTCAGTTTATATTTTTTAACCATTTCATCTACTGGTAAATAAACATAAGGAAAACCAGGTCTGTTTATCTGGTACAAAAAAGATGTATCACCCCCATATGGCGCTAAAACTTTTGCATCTTTGGGTAATATTTTATCTGCATATTTGCCTGCCTCCACAATTACTCCATTATTAATCTGGTATAAACCTTTAATCTCTCTCCAGCCAAAATAAATCATCAAAGGCAAAAGAAGCAGTGCAAAAGGAATGGTCCAAAGCCTTGGAATGAATGAAGGAACCCCTTCAAGTAAAAGTACAAAACCTCTGGCAGTAAATATAACCAGTGCAGGCACTATAAATGTTTGGTAATAATCATGAGTCACATTCCCTGTTGCAAAAACTATCAAATAAATAAAAGAAAATAGTGCAAGCAAATGCAAAAGCATTCCTTCTTTAGGTTTAGGCTTTACAAACAAACCAATTGCAAAAAGTATTGACCCTGCAACAGACAAAATCTCCCTCCCAAACCTGTCCTGCAGTATCCACCACCAGAATGCTGGCCTAAACCTTATATCATTCCCATTAAATAGCCAGCTGGATGCAGGAACTCCCTCTGGATGCTGCCACATCCACATCCTCCAAATTAAAAAAGGAATTACAGCAGGAATCAATAGCAATAGATACTTATCAGGAATAGGAAAAAGCCTTGATTCTTTTTTTAAGTATGAATAAATAAGAGGCAGTAGATAAAATATTGCCATTGGTTTGGTCAATAATGCTAATGCTGTAAACAAAACCCCAAAAATATATAACCAAAACTTTTGTTCAAAAATCCATCTATCTACAAAGTAGAACATACCCAGGCTAAAAAAAATTAAGCTTGGTTCAGGTAAAATTACTCTTGAAAAAAATATATTGAATGGCAAAACAGCAAATAAAAATGCTGCAACCAAAGAAGTTAACAACCCGAAATATTTTTTAGTGATTAAAGATACAAATACCAAAGACCCTAAAGAAAATATAATAGAAACAAGTCTTGCTAATCTTTCGTCAACTCCACCATTTACTAAATAAGCAAAATAAACCAAAGAGTTATAAATGGGAAACTCTACAAATCTGTATCTTTCTGTGTTTACATTAGGTATCTCTGCCACACCGGACATATCGTCATATTTAGGATAAAATGGATTGAAACCTTCTTTGTAAAAATTCCTGGAAACTGCTGCAGTATCCGCCTGTCTCCAGGAATGCCAATCGGCAACAGGACTGTCCAATTTATAAAGGCGGACACTAAAAGCCAAAACTAATATTAAAAATAAGTAGATCATGGGTAATTTAAAAAATTTCATAATTTTAATCATCTCGGTAATTTCTAACCATTGCCCAAGTCACTCCTAAGAAAAACCACATCAAAGTAGCAATTTTAGAAGCCTCAAATAAATCAATAAATAAGCTGGTTAAAAGAAGACCAAATACAGAACAGATAATTCCTACAATGTAAAATCTTTCAAATCCCTGACTTTTTCTTAAAAATTTCCAGAAATTCTTAAAAAGAATCCAGAAAATTAAAAAAAGTGCTAGTGTTCCCAAAAGGCCAACTTCCCCTAATGATCTTAGAATATCGTTATCTGTTGCAATAGAAAGAGAAGAATATCCTGTCCCCAGGAATGGATTTTTATAGAATGCTCTTAAAGCCCTTGGCCACTCAACATCAAGTCTTATCCCATATGACCTGTAGACTCCAAGTTCAGTTGAATTGATTGGTTCACCAGGGGCAATATCTGAGGCAACAGTAGCAATATTTTCAGTGCTATACCCTCCTGTAGAGACTACCTGCTCCAAAACCTTCACTCTTTCCTCCTCAGTCAACCTTTTTGAAGGGTCAACTGAAACCCCCTCAGGCAGGGTATATTTTGGCCCTCCCCCTCCTAATAAATTAACAGTAATTGTGGCCACCAACCTATGTCTGAGATCTGGGATTACTGCCACAGTACTTAATGCCAAAACAAACAAGACAATAATTAACATTTTTTTTTGGTTTAGCCAAAAACTTAATGCAATTCCTGCCAAAACTGCTGCAAATGATGCCCTGGCAGCAGTCATACCAAGCAGTACAAAACTTAAAAGACCTATACTTCCAACAATTAGTTTGGACCTCAAAGATTTATAGAAAAAAAACAAGCTGCTGAGTATTACTAAAACTACAGTTAAATAAGCAGCTAAATCATAGTGCCCTGCAAAAGTAGAATTAACCCTTGCCTCAGGGGTTAAAAATAATATAAGTCCTTTTGAAAACTCTCTATTAGTAGTAGATATAACCGGAAAATTTAACCACTGCTGACCAAATCCATATAAAATTATAAATACTGTTGCTGCTAAAAACACTTTCAAAATTAATTTAATCTGATCAACTGACTTAATAGTGGTTGCAGCAATTATAAAAAGTGACATGTATTCTATTCTTCTAAGCCAATGCAAAATCCCAAGATGTGGCTGAATAAAATAAGTAATTGTAAATGCAGAGATTAAAGACAAAAGTCCTATTGACCAAAATAAAATAAAAGCCTGGTAAATAGGCTGTTTTAAATATTTCCTTAGATCCTTATAGTAAAATACAAACCAAAGCAAACCTGTTAAAAATATAAAAAAATCTTCAGCCCTAATAGATACATATGTTCCTCCCACACCAATTAAAGGCAATTTTGGATAAATAGGTATAAACACCACTAAAATTAATACTAAATAAAAATAGTATTTTTCTTTAAATACTGATAAAAACTTTTCCATATGTTTTGGCAGTATTAAACCTGCCTAAGGCGATAAATGCTAAAATCCTTAGAATTGTACTTATATAAATAAATATTTTAATAAACATTGATGCCAGCAATCCAGCCATTCTATTAAATAAAGTTTTTTTATAAAAATTAATAACCCCTTTAAATTCACCACACCATTGTTTGAAATTTGGATCATCTGAGCTAGCACCGCTTTTGTGCTTAATCTCTACTGCCGGATTAATCCAAACTTCAAAACCTTTTTTATTCACTAAATAACAAAATTCAACATCCTCAAAATACATAAAATAATCCTCATTAAACCCACCAGTCTTTTCTAAAACTTCTTTCCTTATAATCATAAATGTTCCACCAACCCAGTCTACTTTATGAGGTTTCTCAAAATAAGGTTTTTCACTTCTATGGAAATTTTTCTTAACCCCTAATACTTCTAAATTAAAAAGCCAGCTGTAGAGTGCTAACCCTTCTGGAAAATCCCCACCATTTGAATGAAGAACTCCATCAAATCCTAAGATTTTGCAGCTGGCAACTCCGCACTTAGCATTTTCATCCATAAACTTTATCATTGCAGAAATTAAGTTTTTAGGAATACTTGTATCAGGATTTAAAACTACTGCAAAATCTGTCTTAATATTTTTCAAAATTTGATTTTGGGCTATTGCAAAACCTAAATTTACCTCATTTTTAATAACTTTAATTTCTCCTTTAAATTCTTCTTCAAGCAGCTCAGCTGAACCATCTGATGAATTATTATCAATAACCACTATCTCTAACCTGCCCTTATAATCCTGCTCTAAAAGCTGGCTAACTAAATTTTTTGTTAAATCTTTTGTATTAAAACTGATCATGCTTACAGTAACAGACATCAGTATTTCTTTTGTACACTCCTAAAAAGTCTATAAAGGTAAATTCCTGCTGCCCAAATTCCTAAATAAACTAATACTCTAAAAATTGCCAATGTTGGATAATACCTTACTGTTGTTTTTGTGGCATAGAGCTCACCATTATAGATAATATTATTACCTAATTTATCAGCCTGTCTCCTTCTTATAAAATTTTCAACCAAAGGCTCATAACCATTTACAAAAAGTGATTCCCGCAGTGGCCTGGTGTATTCTTCTAAAAACGTACTTTCCTGCTGGTCTCTGACATAAACCCCAGCTAGCTCAGGAGGATGGTTTAAAGTAATTAAAGGTATGGGTAAACCAGGAATAAGTTGTTTTTCAAAATAAGACTTATAGAAGAATGTTAAAAAAGCTCTTCTATAATTTGTGTAGTACGCTGCTATATTTTTATTCTGAAAAGTATCTCCCTCCTGAATAGATTTTAAAGAATATGGAACTGCAGGCACCTCATAAATACTTTCAGGACCAGGCACTAAAACATAAACCAAACCTAATAAAAAAATTGCTAGTAGAAACCAGTTCTTTCTAAAATTAAATTTGAATTTATTCATTTATTGGAACAGCCTTGGCCTACCTAAATGGTAGTGAGGGTCTTTTAAATTTCGTTCACCAATTACTTGTGCTGGTACTCCCCCAACTATTTTAAACTCCTCAACATCTTTAGTTACAACTGCACCTGCACCAACAACAGCGCCTTTTCCTATTGTTACTCCCGGCAAAATAATTGTTCTGGGACCAATAAAAACATAATCACCTATCTCAACAGGCGCAGAAGTTGCCTCAAAAGTTTCACTATTTATATCATGCTCACTGTTATAAATCATCACATCAGATGCAATATCAACAGATTTTCCTATATTTAGCTTATCCCGACCATCCAAAAAAGCATTTTGACCAACAATTGACCCTTCACCAATACTTACACCCCGGGGATTATAAAATTGCGTTCCAATATGTATATGTGCACCCTTCCCAATTTTTACACCAGCTAAGCTATAAAAAAACCATCTTATAAAGTGGAATGGTACAAAACTTATAATCCTAAGTATTAACAAATCCATATCTAAAAAGTAATTATAGACTCTATTAAGAGCTTTAGCCAAAGCTTGTCCGACACTCAACCCCTTCCCATTTTTATCAGTAAATTCTAATCCCCTGCTTGAAAGCTTAATATGCTCAAGATACAGCATATATATAGTGTAAGAGCTTGCAATCATATTTGCAATTTGTGTATAAGTTGAGAATGAATATTTTAGTTACAGGAGGAGCAGGTTTTATAGGCTCACACTTAATAGATAAGCTTTTAGATCAAAACCATAAAGTTGTATGTTTAGATAACCTATCCACAGGCTTAAGAAAAAACATTAATGGGTATTTTAAAAATAAAAAGTTTACTTTTATAAAAGGAGATATCAATAATTTAAATTTAATCAAAAAATTAATCAGACAATCTGATTTAATCTTTCACCTGGCAGCAGTTGTGGGTGTTTCCAATGTTTTGGAAAATCCAATTCTGGGAATCCATACCAATAGCCGATCATCATCATATATCATCGAAGATGCCTTTAGGTACAAAAAGCAGTTAGTCTATGCTTCTTCTTCAGAATGTTATGGTAAAAATCCTGCAAAAATTTTTTCAGAAAATACTACTGATAGTGTTTTTGGACCTCCTCATATAACCAGATGGTGGTACGCTACTGCAAAACTTTTGGAAGAACACCTCATCTTAAGCTACTCAAAACTTGGGTTTTGTGGATCTGCTGCAAGACTGTTTAATGTTTACGGTCCCCGTTCACAAAATCCGGTTTATTCAAATGTGATCCCAAAATTCATTACCCAGGCTTTAAAAAAAGAAAATGTTACAATTTTTGGGGATGGTAAACAAATCCGCTCTTTCACCTTTATCGATGACACAATCAATGCACTAATAAAAATATCTGCAACTCGAAAAGCGTCTGGTGAAGTAATAAACATTGGCAGGCCTCAACCCATATCAATATTAAAATTAGCCAAGACTATAATTTCAATTACAAACTCAAAATCAAAGATAGTTTTTATAAAAAACCCAAAGGACTTTGAAGAACCAAAATTCAGGATTCCTGATGATACAAAACTTTTAAGTCTTGCCAATTACTCATGTAATATCACTCTGGAAGAAGGTCTGCAGAAAACAATAGAATGGTACAAAAACAACACGTAGTCCTAATTTTAATTCTTATAATTTATCAGTCTTTCCTAATATACCTTATATTAAACACAAATCTGACCTTTTTTTCGGACGATGCAATTTATGCAAGCCTCGCCCGCTTTTTTCTGGAAGGAAAATATAGTTTAATATTTCACCCAGCATGGCCTCCCCTTTATCCTATTCTTTCTGCTTTAGTTTTTCTATTCATAAAAAATTGGGAAATTTCTTTGAGGATGGTTTCTGCATTATCAATAACTTTAATGCTTCTGCCTCTTTTCTTTTTATCTAAAAAAATCATAGGATCAGTTTCATCTGTCTTTTTCTTAGTTACAATCATTTTGAACTTAAATATTCTTCAAATTGCTTTATTCCCTCAAACAGACGCTCTTGCAGCTTTTTTAATTGTTTTCTCGTTTGTCTGTATGTTTTTTGCATTTTGGGATTTTCAAAGATACTCAAAACTCTTATTTTTATCCTCGTTTCTTTGCGGCTTGGCTTTTTTAACCAGGTCAGAGGGAACTTTATTCTTTGCAGTCTATCTGTCATTCCTGATTTTTTTCTTATCTGCTCAAATTTTTAGAAAAAAACTCTTATTTAAAAATTTTTTATTTGTACCATTATTTATAGCAATCTTTATAGTAACAATAAGTCCTTATATTTATGTTATGAAAAATAAACTTGGATATTGGACCTTGTCACAAAAATTTAATGCCCAAATACAGCAGGATCATGCATTTTCTTTTAAAAACAACACAACCTGGTCCCAAGAGGTTGTATCAGTTAAAAACCCAAATTATCAGTCGGATTATTTCAAAGACAGTACAGAATATATCCTGGATAATTTCAATAAGTACCGCATCTGGTTTTTTCAAAAATTAAACAAATGGACTCAAGTTGCATTAGAGATTTTTCCTTTGTGGTTTTTTATGATTGCCGGGCTGGGATTATTAAATATTGCAGATAAAAAATTATTTTGGCCTTTAACTTTCACTTTATTTGTATTTACCACTACTATCCCAATAACTGTATTCTCAACCGCTATCCCCGATATCAGATACTTGTTTTGGACTATTCCAATAGTAATATTTCTTTATTACTTTGGGTTTCTTTTTTTAGTAAAAAAAATCTTTAGAAATAAATACCTGCTGATTATACCTTTTCTTTTAACCTTATTTTTTCCTTCTACCTTAAGATCTGAATTATTCAATATCGATTACTCACTCATTAAAAGCATAAACAATATAAATTACCGGCCCGAAATACTTGAAATATCTGACTGGATAACCAAAAACACTGATAAAAACCCCAAAATAATGGCCCGCCATGAAGTTTTTGAGTTCTATACAAATGGGGAGACTATCTACATTCCACAGACCAGTGTCAACAATGTAGTAAATTATGGGCTGGAAAAAAATGCTGATCTTTTAATAGCCTGGGAGAGGGAATTAGCAGGAGAAAAAGAATTGGCACCACTTTTTAATAATAGTTTTAACCACTCAAATTTGGAGAAAATATATTCAACTAATACTCAGGATGGAACATTAATTATCTACAAATTAAGAAAGTAAGCTTCCAGTTCTAACTTCCATAATTTTCTTCATTCCTTTAAAAACATCTTTATAATTTATCTTCTTTCCCTCTTTATAACTTCTTGGTTTGTATTTTACATTTACCTGCTCCATTCTTAGCCTTTTTAGAGCAACCTTGGAAGCAATCTCTCCCTCTATCTCAAAACCTTTACTGCTTAAGCCTAAATTTGTAAATATTTCTTTCCGTGCAAGTTTATATCCACAGTATGCATCCCTATAGTTTGTAAAAAACAAAACATTAATAATAGTTGTTAATAACCTGTTTCCCATTTGGGCTAAAAAATAACCATTATGGTTTTCCCATCTGGTCCCAATTACAAAATCCGCATCACACTCTAAAAGAGGTTTTAAAAGCTTAGGATAATCAGATGGAAAACATTCTAAATCCGCATCCTGAAATAATAAAACATCGCCGGATGCTTTCCTTAATCCTGTCAGCATTGCAGCACCTTTTCCTTTATTTTTTTTATGCTGAAAAATTTTTAGCTTTGCTAAGTTTAAACGAGAAGCTTTTTTAAATGAACTATCTTTACTCCCATCATCAATAAGTACTATTTCATCCACTTCTTTTCTTGCATGTACTTTCCTGACAATTTTTTCAATTGTCTTCTCTTCATTAAAAAAAGGGATTATAACTGAAAATTTAAAGGTCTTTTTCACTTTGGGGTTTTATGTTTATATACTTTTTGTTTAAACTTACAGCTTTTCTAACAAGGTCTGACCCAGCAAAATTTGAAAATACAGCCGAATCTTTAGGCAGACAATTACCCCTTACTCCTCTTTTATCATTAAACCAAACCTTAAAATGATTATTCGGACCAAATGGGTGGGACTCCAGTATTTTTTTAACAGAGTCATAATCAGCATCAATGTTTGCAGCAATATCATAAAGTTGATTTGCAAATATTACTTTGATTGCAAAATAAGAATTCATTGCCAGTTTTCCCAGTTCTGCAGAAGTATTATCAGTCAGTATCAATGGGGCTTTAACATATCTTCTCAAAAAATCAACTACTATTTTTGTATATTTTCCACTTGAACCCCCTACTAACAAAAAAGGGGGATACTTTGTATCTTTATAAGCAGTTTTTTCTGACAAAAACTCCGGATTAGATACAATTCTTTCAGTTCTTAACTGTTCCTGTAATTTTTTTGCAAACCCTGGAAAAACTGTTGATCTTATTATATAGATTGGTTCTCCTCCAAGCTTTTCTATTTTTTTAATGATTGAACTTATGTGATTAAGTTTATATTTTTTATTTTTTTGAATTGGGGTTGGCAGACAAACAAAAATTAACCGGTATTTTTTTAAATTATTAAAATTTATGTTTGATTTTGAGGGATCAATATCATAATGGAATTTAATTTTTAAAGCTTTTGCAGTAGCTCCTCCAACTACCCCAAACCCTAAAACACATGCCTCATTCTTCATGGATTAGATTCTAATCAATCCTTAAACTTTTTCAAGATCTCTTTATCAGAAATTGCTTCATCTTTTATCTCTCTCAGTCTTTTAGATCTCAACTTACCCATTTTCCCTAAAGCTGAAATCAATACTGACCAATACTTCGGACTAATTAATAATTTTTTTATTAGACTGATTTTATGCTGCATAAACAAATCTTCATCTGTAATATTTTTCCAGATAAACAAAAGCTGATTTCTCTGGGCAATAGCTGAAACACTTGATTTAGAAAAATTTTCTTCTATTACACCTTTTGTTTTACCATGCTCAACTATTGCTTTTGGTTCCCATAAATTAATATACCCTCTTTTGGTTGCCCTATAACCTAAATCCAAATCCTCCTCATAAAATGGGTCAAAAAGCTCATCTAACCCTCCTAGTTTTTCCCAGATATCTTTTCTAAAAACACCACTCCCCCCTGAAACCCAAAGAGTCTGGTGGATCTTTGGTGTTTTTTCTTTTGACTGATAGTGCCAAAAATATCCATCTTCAAATTTGGCCCAGGACCATGAACCACCATTATTTAATCCCACACTAAAAACCCTTGGATCTTTAAAATGTGGAAGTATAAATTTTAAGCAGTCTCTTGCTGGAACAGCATCAGAATTGAGAAGGAATATTAATTCCCCTTTTGCTTCTTTTACCCCCAAATTTACAGTTGAAGAAAAACCGGAATTTTTTTGCTTTTTTATTAATTTTACTTTTGGAAATTCCCTTTCTAAAAGTTGCACACTTCCATCAGTTGACCCGTCATCAACTACAATTATTTCATCAACATCACCCACCTCTAAAACCTTAGGTAAGTTTCTTCTTAATCTTTCCTCCCCATTCCAATTTGGTATAACGATAGATACATTCATAAGTTTATTATATATTGAATAGGGCGCGAAGTCAGAAAGTAAAAAAGCAAATTACCTTAAATCTTTTCCAATACCCTTATCACTTCTCTTGCCATCTTTTTCCAGGAATACCTTTTTGCCCTCTCAATCCCTTTTTTTGAAAGCTTCTCGTGAAGTTTTTTATCAGTGGATATGGTTCTTATTGCCTGTTCAATCTGATCAACTGATTTAGGATTTACCAAAAGCCCGGCATCCCCAACAATTTCAGGCAGAGAAGATACATTTGATACTATAACTGGCACACCACAAACCATTGCCTCAACCACAGGAATCCCAAATCCCTCCCAAAGGGATGGCAGTATAAAAGCTTTTGCACCATTCAATAAATAAACCAGTTCATCCTTCTCTACATATCCTGTAAATTCAATTTTCTCAGATATTCCCAATTTTTCAGGTAATTCTAAAATATCCTTATAAATCCAACCCTCTTTACCCTCACCAGTAGTTTTCCCAACAATAATTAATTTTAGGTTGTCAATTTTTACAAACGCTTCAATTAACCTTAATAGATTTTTTCTGGGCTGGATGGTCCCTATATATATAATGTAGTTATCCCCACTCCTATACTTTCTTTTGATATTATCAATTGCTTCTTTATCATTAATTGGCTTATAAAAATCTTCATCAAAGCCTGGATATGCAACCGTAATTTTATCTTTAGGAATCCTGTAATTTTTTAACAAATCTTTTTTGGAAAAATTAGATATAGTTACTAAATGGCTGGCATTTTCTATAGAATATTCAGACCACCTAGTCAGTTTATATAAATCACTTTTTTTAAACATCTGGGGAAAGTGCAGATAAGAAAGATCAAAAATAGTTGCCACTCTTTTAGTATTTATATACCTTGGTATATAGTGTGTGGGACTAAAAATCACATCAGGTTTTTCTTTGGAAAAGAAATGCTCGAGTGGAATCCCAACTAGAGTTTTTAATTTTTTTATTCTAATAATTTTATATCTAAACCCTGACCTTTCTCTAGGCAAATCTTCCATTGGTTTACCAGGTAACAAAACTGTATAGTCATTTTTTTTGTCTAACTTTTCAAAATTTTTAATTAGTTCAAAAGCAACAGCCCCTGATCCAAGCCTTTGATTAACATTAGCCTCAGTCCCATCCACCCAAATCTTTTTCATTCTTTATCCCCCAACTCTTTATATACCTGTGCTGTTTCTTTTGCGCATTTTTCCCAACTAAATTCTTTTGCCCTTTCTAACCCTTTCTCAACTAATTCATCGTTTTTGTCTAATGCTTTAACAATCCCATTTCTAATACTCTCCACACTTGCAGGTTTTACTAAAACAGCAGCTTCTCCAGCAATCTCTGGCATAGAAGAAACATTCGAAGTCACAACTAAAGTTCCACAAGCCATTGCTTCTAGAATCGGCAACCCAAACCCTTCATACAAAGATGCATAAACTAAAAGTTCAGCACTAGCATATAAAAGTGGCAGTTCCTCTCTGGAAACTTGAACATCCTCACCTAAAACTATTAAATTGTAATCTTTACTTGCCTCTTTAATCCTTTTTAAATTCTTTCTTTCACCAATTCCTCCAATTGCCATTAAAAAATTATTTGGTAAATTATATTTCTTTTTAAATTCTTCTATATCTTCTTTTTTTTGAATTTTAAATCTTTCTTCAACCCCCTCATAGATAACTTTTATTTTTTCTTCAGGAATTTGGCTTACTTCAAGTAAGTCTTTTTTTGTTGCCTCTGAAACAGCTATCACCATATCAATTTCTTTTTCAACTATTTTAAGCCTTCTTTTATGGACAGAAACTATCTTAGAGGTTGACCACCCAGGATATTTTAATGGTATGACATCATGATAAGTAGTTACTTGTTTTGCATTACTTGGTGGTTGTACCCAATCTGAACTGTGAAAAATATCTAAATCCCCTAAAAACTTTTCTATTTTTGTTGTCCTTACTCTATTAAATAAAACCTCAAACATCGTAGGAGGTAATCTAAAGGCTTTAACATTTTTTAAAGATCCTTTATAGGGTTTTCTAAGAGAAGAATAGAAAAAAACCATCTCTAAATCTTCATCATTTAAAAGATTTTTAGCTAAATTCTGAGTATAGACACCCACTCCACCAGTATGAGCAATTTGTGATATATCAAAGCCAACTTTCAATTTATTTTGCATATTAATAGATTAACTCATTGCTTAATTAATTCAAAATTATGAAATTTAAGCTGGTTTAACTGTTCTTTACTTAAACTAGAAAACCTATCATCTTCTACATATAAATTTACATTTTTTCCATCTCTTACTAAGTTAATATAATTATCTAAATATGGCTCAAAACCTGTTCCTACAAGATTTAAGTAAACAAATGTTGGAGGTGAATCCCTAAAAGTTCTATCAATTTCATTTTTTAAAACAGGCACCTTATCCATCCAGGCATAATAGTTGATCATCTTACTTGCAGGGTTTATATCAGCCTGCCAATAAACAAGCCATTCATCAGGAGCAACAAATAATGTATCTTTTTCTGTTTTCATAATTCTTATTGCCTCACCAATACTAAACTGCCTTGAGTAATTAATATAAAAATCCTTATTAATATCCCTTACTGTTAAGAATTCATTTGAACAGTAATAAATTGTGGACCCAAGTAGACCTATCATTAATATAAGTCCAATTGCTTTATTCTTATTAAAAACTTTTTCAAATATTAAAGTTACAACTAAAATTAAAGATGCAAACCATGGAAGTAAATGAAATCCTCTATAGTACTGTGCTCCAGGATCTATATAGCGCAGATTGAGTAAACCTAAAGTCACTATTAATAATGCAGCAGACTTATATTCCTTTAATTTAACAAGATATCCTAAACCCAATATTAGACCCAATGAAAAAATCCTAATTAAATATATCGTTGGTGATTCATTTGAACTTACAAAAAATGAAAGAACTGGTGCACTAAATCCTTTAATGATTCCCCACAACGCACTCTCACCATGTGTTAGCGGAATATAATAAAAAAGGTTGATGTAAAAAGCGTTGTATAAATAATCATTAAAATTTATAAAAAAAGCTGAAATTACAATTATTGGGATTGTTCCAATTGCTACAAATTTCAAAAAATTAATAGACTTATTTTCTTGATACCAAATAATAATTAATGTAAATAAAAGCACTGGCCAGACAGGACTTAAAGTTAAAGCACTAAAACTTATTAGACTTCCTAAAAATAAAATTTCCCATTTATTTCTCTTTCTTAATTTAAAAAGACTTGAAAACAAATATATTAGAGGATAAACAACTAGTGACTCCGCTAGAAATAGATTTCCAAACAAATACACTTTACTAAGCTCATAAATAGTTACAAAAACCAAAAGCAGCCAGCCAAATCTTAAAATTAATAGAATTGACCAAATAAATGACCATACAATTATTGCCTCTCTGTGTCTTTTAATTAAAAGAAAAATACTGTTTGGATCTGTAACTTTTTGAATTCCTGCACTTAATATATATCCATAAGGCTGGTGATGGGAAAATAAATCTCCATATAGTTTTTTATTATCTAAAAGGTATTTTCCTAAAACTAAATTATCTTCCTCATCAACAAAATGGATTGCAAAAACTTTATTTTCATACTGAATACTTGAATATATTAAAAATAGGCTGGCAAATATAATTAATAATATCTTCACTTTTGATAAATTTGAATAAAACCAACTCCATTAAAATCATTTTTCTCTCCCTCTTTAAAGCCTAACCTTATTATTTCTTTTTGAGTAGTGCGTTTTGGATCTGATAAATCCTGTAGATATTCAAATAAATAAATTTTGGAAGTATTTTTAATCCCATTTAGTTTTAACTTTACATCTTCTTCTTTTACTGGAAGTCTATCTACCAATCTTAATGTATTCTCATTACCTTTATACCAATCATAAGGAGGAAATGGCTGAGGCCAGACAAATACCACTAACTCTCCCTCTTTAACATTCTGGTTTATATAGTTAACAGCTCCCTTCCAATCCTCTCTTAAAAATCTTGGAGTTGTGTAATAAATTCCCAAACTTATAAGTGATACTACTACAATTACTGCTATTAAAACATTCTTATACTTACCCGTTTGGGATAATCCAAAAGCAATCAATAAATAATAGGCTGGCAAAACAAATAAAAGCCTAAATGGCTGGAATAAGGGTATAAAAAATGAGACAGCAACCGCTAAAGTTATTGGCAAAAATAACCAATTTAATAAAAATTTAACGCTATGACCCTTATATTTTTTAATACCATAAATAATTGGGGTAAAAAACAAACTCAGGACAACTAGAGCTACTATGTAATACAAAAAGTTACTTTCAAAATCAATTCTACCAATACTAAATTTTAAAAAAGTTAAAGGAATAGCTTTTAGAAATGGGATATTTAAAATGTTACTCCAACCAGGCAGAATTTGATCAGCAACAACTCCACTTTTTAATTGTAAAATGAATTGAGGAATCCAGGGTATATATAAAACAAGAATTAGTAAAAATGCTTTAACTAAATTTAAAGTTTTAGCTTTTTCAAAAAATAACTCATAAAAAAATATGCTTATTAATAAAAACATTCCAAAGTAATGTGTATAGATTAACATTCCACCACTCAGCGCAAAAAGACATACATTTCTAAAACTATTCTTTTCTAAATAATCTATAAAAAAATTGAATGTTAACAGTCCAAAAAATACTGCTTGTGAATACATTCTAAATTCCTGGGAATAATAAATATGATAGGGAGAAATAGCTAACAAAGTTGCTCCAACAAGTGCTATTCTTTTATTAAATAATTTTTGTCCAATTATATACAAAAAATAAATGCTGCCTATACCAAATAAAATTGGCAACATCCTTAACCAAATATCATTATGGGAAGCAGTCAAAAAGAAATGAGAAAAAATATATGAAAGGGGTGGGTGAAAATCCCCTTCTCTTCCAAACCAAATAGAAGAAAGTGACTGAGATGACATGATAGCTTGTGACGCTTCATCTAACCAAAATGATTGGTCAATTCTAATAAGCCTTAAAACTAATCCCAAAAGTAAAATTAGAATTATCATTTATACTTTTGTTCTCCATAAAATGAATTAATAAGTGATATTTCAACTGCAAAATCATAAACTATTTTGAAGATTAAAAACTGCGGAAGGTTATATTTAAAAGATTTCACAAAACCATTAAATATACTAAACAGTAAACTGTATCTAATCATTGATAAAACTCTCATTAAATCTTCATTACTAATCTTTCTTCTCTTATATTCGGATTTCCCTACCCATCTGGCTTGTTTAAATACCTCACTTAATGAAGCTGGGTTTTTATGATAAAAGATTGCTCCAGCAGCAGCTGTTGCTTTATATCCCAACTTTTCAGATAGGGTGTAATCATCTATGTATCCTATTGATTCAAACCCTCCAGCATCAATAAACTCCTCCTTTAATATTGCCCTAAAAACTGGTTGTTCATCCGGATAGTCTTTACCATGCATTCTGTCTATCGGAAGACCTTTGTTGACATTCCAGCACTTACTCCAAACATTGTTCTTATTTTCTAAAAATTCTTCCTTACTAAATGTCCCCTTAGACTGACCATTAATTATTGGCTCAACTAATTTTTCAATAAATTTTTTATCAAATGTCATATCAGCATCCACAAAAACCAGTATTTCACCTTTTGCATTTTTTGCCCCCAAATTCCTTGCCTGTCCCGGACCTTTGTGATTTTGTTTAATAATTTGAAATTGGAAATTTGAAATTGGAAATTCTGACAATACTCTTAAAGTATTGTCAGTCGATCCATCATCTATTACTATAATTTCTAATGCTTTAAGAGTTTGATTTTTTAGAGACTCTAAACACTCAACTATATCTTTCTCTTCATTAAATGTAGGTATTATTACTGAAACTTTCATTCTAAAAGTGAATTAATTAGCTTTTTATATTCTAAAGCTATTAAATCCCAACTGAATTTTTCAGCCTGCTTTACTGGAATTTGACCCCAATCTCTGTTTAATGCATCCTCTAAGGCCTTTGCATATTTTTCTTCATCAAAAACATCAGTCAAAATGCCAGCTTTGCCTATTATCTCCCTTCTTGGTAAATCATCTGGAGCTACTACAGCTAAACCGCAAGCCATTGCTTCCACATAAACAATTCCAAAGCTTTCTCTAATCCAGGAAGGTAGAGTAAACACATCACCACTTTTATAAACCTTTGACATATCATTAAAATCAAACTCAGCTATTTTAAATCTATTTCCAAGCATTCTTTTTCCTAAATCTTCTAATTGTTTTTTCAGCTGACCTCTACCCACTATTAATAATGATCCCTTTCTCATCCTGGAAACTGCTTTTATTGCTAACTCATGATACTTATACCAATCCAGCGCACCTACACTAAGCACTACTGGTTTTTCAAGGCCAAAATCAATCTTTTCTCCAGGCTTAAATCTCCTAAGGTCTACTCCATTTGGTATTTTTACTACTATAGTTTTCCATGCCCATTTCTTAGCCCAATCTTTTTCATAATCTGTTAAGGCAACATATACATCAGGTACAGTAATAAGTATGTTCCACAAATCATCTCTTCCAACACCAGCCTGACCTGGAATAATTACTTTGTATTTTGAAAATAACTTTCCAAATAAAACCTTTAAAGACTGTACCCGCCCATTTGTAGGTATTACAACATCAAACTTACCCTTTATAACTTTCCTAATGTCATCACTAGTCTCGTTACTAAATATCTCCACATCAAAATCATGTTTTAACCTTTTTGATAATTCAAGCACATAGGTCTCTACACCTCTATCAACAACACCAACATACCTTGATAGAAAAACTATTCTTTTTTTCTTTTCCATACTTCAATGTCTCCATTTATTATTTCACTAACTGAGTAATTGTTGAATATATAACTCATAACCCCCTTTGGCTGATAGGTCTCCAGATCAAACCAATTACCATTAACAGGCTTTTTAACAAATATGAAATTTGGTTTTTCATTCTCTAACCCTTCTATAAAGAGATCTTGCACTCCAGGACTTTCCATATACCACAAAAAACCTTCTATCCAGGGTTTTGGAGGAATAGTATTTGTAAATACATATTGTGAAGAATTTAATCCCAAAAAATATGTTTTTTTCTCACCCTGTAATATTCTTTCTATATCTATACTCAATTTTCTATCATCAGGCGAATAAAATCTTATCTCTTGACTAAATACTTGATTTCTAAGAAGAAAAAATACAGTCAGGATTACTAATAAGACATAGGCCAGTAACCAATTTCTGTATTTAGTATCAATATTTACATAAATAAAAGTAAACAAAATAATGCCTAATGCCAAGGCTGCTTGCAGGTGGAAAAAAGAAAACCTCGGATAGACAGCAATTAATGCAGCAATTAATGTAAGAATGATGAATAAAGGCTCTTTTTTATCTAAAAATCTTTTAAAATTAACTAAAGGTAGTAGAATTAAAGAAAGAAGAAAAAGCAATATAAAAATTTCTGTTTTTGTAATTTGAAAATCAACATATCCTGGAAAATTCCTCCAAAAAACTAAGGGGTAATACAAAGTCCAATTATAAAACTCCCAAGGAATATTATTTGATATCAAATACATAAAGAATAAAAATATAGGAATCAATAGTCCTGCAAAAAAAATAAGAATTTCTTTTAAGTCTATTTTTCTTAGACTTAGGCAAAAGATGATAAAAAATCCTAGGTATACAATCGCTATTTGTTTAATAAGTATAGTTAAGCTTAAAAAAAATGCGGTCATGAAAAAATTTGAAAGTTTTTTCTCCTTAATCCAAATAATTCCAAAATAAGAGAATAAAAGTGTCGGTGTAACTGTTGTATTATCAACCCAAAGCATATTTCCATCCAAAAAAGAAGAAAGAAAAATATAAATTGCTAAAATGAATAAATTAAGTAAATCTTTTTTAGAAATTTGTTTTAAAATTAAAAAGATTATTAAATCATTTATTAAAAGTATTACCCAAGTTAAAATCTTTAAAACTTCTGTACTGAATCCAAAGATATTAAAAACGAAAGAAAGAATTACAACCAATAAAGGTGTGTACGGAATTACAAAATCTTTGTATGGCAAAAAATTGTTAGAAAAAAGATAGGGGTAAGATAGCATCTCAGGCCAGGCTGTAAATTTAAGTTGGGACAAAAGTAAAATATGCAAAAGCAAAAGAAGAATTAAAGAGAGGTTAACCATCTATTTTTTTCTGGCAAGTATCATCAAATCAGTCCCAACCTTCATTTTTGAAATTATATACGAAGACTTTACTGTAATAAACTCTTTAAAAAATCTTTTCTTCATTCCTTTAAAGGAAACAAAAAGTTCTTTTAAAGGATTCTCTAAATCCCAAATTCCTGAAGCCTTCTCAACATAAATAATTTTAAAATCTAAATTCTTAAATATGTTAATAAATGCTTTCTCAGTAAAATGCCAAAGGTGTTCATCAGGAAGTAAAAGCGGCCATCTCCCTTTTAAAGTTTTTGCAGAAAGACTATCAAAATTAGGTAAATCAATATATAAAATTCCTTTTGGTTTAAGTACTTTTTTTGCTTTTCTCAAAACTTCCAGCGGGTTACTAAGATGTTCCAGTGTATGATTAAAAATAATTACATCAAACCTTTCTTCAAAGATAATTTTTTCAAATGGCTGTCTGATAACTTTTATTCCCTTTTTCTCTGCAAGTTCTGAAGCTTTAGTAGATATTTCTATACCAACTACCTCATAACCCTTCTCTTTAAACAAAGAAAGCATTAATCCATTTGAACAACCAACCTCTAAAATTTTAGCAGGAGGTTTTACAAACTTTGAAATAATCCTTACTCTTTTTAAAAAAATATTTCTAAATAAATCCTCTTCCAAAAAATATTCTTCATCCCTATGGTAATCACCAGTTTGTTTTTTTAAATTTGTTGTAAAACCGAATCCGCAGATTAAACATTTATATATTTCGTAATTTTTAATTTTTGCGAATAAATAAGTTTTTGATTTACAAATTAGACAAATTTGATTTGATTCTATTTTTTTTCTGCTACTAAACATAAGTGTGGCCCCCAATACCTGAAAGGATAAACACCTAAACTACCCAAAATTCTAAATGGAAATTGGAAAAGTGTAAACCTATCAACCCTCCAATAACTGGAACTATATAATATTTTAAATTCCAATCTTTTCATGTAAATAATTAGACTGTTTAAGTAAGGTTCAATTGTAGTATCTGCATCAATAATATATTTATCAAGTTTTGGTTTAACCTTATGCCATCCAAGGCCACTTTTTTTATTTGCTAACTCATTAAAATCTCCAAAAAATCCTTTTAATAATTTTTCTATTTGATTTTCATCACTGTTTGGTGAACGCCTGTTTGGAGATCCATAATTAGGTGCAATAATTACAATTTTTCCTGAATTAATTAGAATTCTTTTTGCTTCCATTAAAACTTTTTCAGGATTTTCTAAATGTTCAAAAACATATGCACTAAAAATTAAATCAAATGTATTATCTTCAAAAGTAATATCTTCTAAATTTCCTTCCCTAAACTTTATTTTAGGGTAGTGTTTTTCGGCATCTTCAATAGCAATTGAGCTCTGATCAATTCCATATGCTTCAACTTTCAAACCTCTAGTAACCTCATAGAGCCTTGTCCCTTCACCACAGCCTAAATCAATAATCTTTTCAGCTGACTTTGCATAATTTCTTAACACTTTCATTGCCGGATGGCTCAAATCACTGCTGCCTTTGTGCGCAATGGCATAGTAATTCTTACCCCTAAAAGATGCAGCTTTTTTGGTCATTTTGCGAATTTACGTTTTAGTTTTCTGAGTGGAGTTTCTATACCTGCCCTAAATTTGTAAAAAGCTGATGAACTGTTCCATGGACTACCAATAAAATCCGGTTTTTCTCTGTAAAATACTTCAGGGTATTTAAAACCTTCTTTAAATTTTTTCCCTAATTCATATTTATATTTTTGACGATGAAGTGTTTCTTTCGAAGAGTAAGAAACACTCGATCTACTCAAATGGCTAAAATGTAAAATTGGCTCATCAATAAAAAGTAACTTCTCGTCAACACTCTGTATCAATCTATTTTTACCATCATAATAACCCTCTAAAGGATATTCGTCTTTTAAGTACAAACCTTTAATTTTCCTGTTTATTACTCTTACATTAAAATGCCCTTTTTTCCCTAAAATATTATAATTTCCTGCTTCTTCTTCCTGATAATGATAAATATCTCCCACTAAATTTATTACTGGGTTAACAAGGGCATATAAATCCTCCCCTTTACTGTTTATTTGTTTAACAACCTCCATAATCGAACTCTCCCACCAAACCTCATCACCATCAATTAATAGAAACCAATCGCTTTTTGTTTTATCAAGCATCTTCTGTCTCAATTCAGTCATTTTTTTAGCATCAACATTACTATATTGTTCAAATGTAATTTTATTAGGATATTTTTCTTTAAATAATTTAATAACCTTTACAGTTTTATCAGTTGAACCAGTATCATAAATAAGTAGCTTCTCTATATAATCAATAACACTCAAAATAGCAAAGTAGATAAATTTATCTTCATTTTTAACAAGCATATGACCCCAAATACTTCTCATAATCGCTTTTTAAATTCCCTTAAATACCAAATATTAGTAAAAATAAAATTAAATATACTTCCTGTCAAAACAGCATAAGCTGCACCTGTTATTCCATAAGTAGGAATTAATTTAATAGAAACTATAAATATAATTACCATCTGGATAAGAGATATTATTACAAATGTCTTAGGCTTAGAAAAATAATAAAAAATTGCCTGGTGAGCGGGAATTGAACTTAAGAAAATAAGCTGGGAAATAAGCAAAATAATAAATGGCCCAACACTTCCTGAGTAATCAGCAGAGTAAATAAGAGGAATTAAATAATAACTTAAAGGAATAGCTACTAGACCAAGTAAAGAAAGACCCAGTGTGTATAATTGGACTTTTTTTAAATATCCAAATGCCTCTCTGTCAATTGTATGACTTGAAAGTTTCGGAGCTACTACAACAGCTATTGCATATACAATTTGGGGTATCGTTGAAGTAAGTTGAGTTGCCACAGAGTATAATCCCACATCATATATTCTTAAAAACTTTGCAACCAAAATTGTATCAATTCTGGATGATAGTGCTGATATAGTCACAGACAATGCAACCCATTTGTTATAATCTAAAAAAAACTTCCTTTCTTCTTCTTCACCTTTTACTTTTAAAAAGTTTTTAGGTAAAAGCATAAGACCAATAAAAAAACCAAAGAACGGAAGAGCTATATAAGTAATAAGCGCCACCTGATAATTTAGTAATCCAAGAAAAATTAATATTATTATAGAAATTAGCCTTAAACTATTTAAAAAAATATTCAAAATACTCCAATATAAAAACTTTTGAAGTGCTTGAAGACAATTGGCAACAAAAGAAAAAAGCAATGCTCCTCCTACACCAATAATTGAGAGCTTTAAAGCTCCACTAAGTTCTGGCTTATTTAATAGACTTACACTGACTAGATCGGAGAATAAAAATCCTAGAATCAACACAAAAATCCAACTTAAAAACTTATACTTTAATCCCAATTTCATAAATCTATAAGCTTTTATCTTATCTGCCGTTATATATTTACTGACAAAATTTATAATCCCTGTATTAATTCCAAAGTCAGCAATATCTCCAAACAGTGTTAGCGTTACAATGGCAAATGAGACTAGACCAAAATTATCAGGCCCCAAACTTCTTGCAAGGACTACAAAAAAAAGTATTCCCAATATTCCGTTAATAAAAGTTCCAAAAAGTGTAATTACAGAATGAGCAATAGTCTTCTTAGACAAAATTTCTTTCAACATATATTAGGCTACGGTTTTTGAAATTTTATAATCTTTAACATTCCAAAATGAAAATAACCTACTTCAAGTATCTTAAATTTTGTCTCTCTAATCAATTCATCTAAACTATTTGCTCTAAAACTTTGTATATGAGTATGCTCCCAAACAGGATTAATCTTATTCCAACTCCACCAGATAATTCTAAATAATAAATTATCTGTTGGAACTAAAACTATCCCGTAACCACCCCTTTTGAGAACTCTTTTTATTTCTTTCAATACTTTCTTAGGTTCTTCCACATGCTCTAGGACTTCTAAACAAAATACTGCATCAAAAAAATCATTCTTAAAAGGCAGTTCATGTGCATTAGCTATCCTAAACACACCTTTTTTAATCCTCTTACGTGCTAACTTTACTGCCCGCTTTGATACATCAACCCCATATACCTTCTTTGCCTTCGTACCTTTATATAAATAGCTGGTAAATAACCCTCCATGACACCCAATATCTAAAATTTTTTCACTTTTTTCTAATCTTCTCAAAACTTCCTTAAATCTTTTTTGATGATAATATCTCAAGAAAAATAATTTCTTAATTCCTTTATCATAATGGTCTGGTGGAACATCTTCATGGTGCTCTAACAATTCCTTACTTTGAATCATCTTCTAAACCTTACAGTCACTAATATAAACAGTATTCCTAAAAAAACAATTGAAATTTTTACAGAACTATTTATTACTCCCTGGGGACTAAAATAAATTTTTGCGTTTCCATCCAAAGAAGTAGGTTTATAAAATAAATTCATCATTGAGTACCCTGGGAAACTATTAAACTTGTTATTTCCACTTTGTAGTTCCCAACCATCATGGAAACTATCAGTAAATACAATCCAATTACTTTCACTATTCAGCAAAACTTCATATTCTGTAGGATTAATATTTTTAGATCTTAAATAGATATAATCTTTTTCTAAATTATTAACTAATTCCTGATAATCATCTTCTAAATAATACGTCTTAAACTTTTTTAGTAATAAAGAAGATTCTTTTGCTGCATTGATAAAATCATCCTGATTGATCAGACCAAAGGTGTTTAAGACAACCAGTCCTCCCAAATTTGTAAATATTATTTCTTTATCACCTTTTTCAAATTCAAATGGACCCAAAATCCCCCAAGAGAAATTTCCAGGAGTTTGGTTAATTAATTTCTTATCTATTAAGTCAACTTGAACTCTTATTCCTGCACTCTCCGTAGCCGTTGTATATCTTATTGGGATGTAATATTTACCTTTCTTTTCTATCCTTAAATTTTTACTTATTTTCTCTCCGGCAATAGTTGAATAAGAAACCCCCTTTCCTAAATCATAATCCAAAGTCCTAATACCCTTCTCTAAAAGCTCGGATTTCCACTTTAAGTATTGGTTCGTACTTCTAGTAGCCCATTCACTTTTATCTATTGAATTTATATCTGCAAACTTATTACATAAATAATTCATTTCAAGATCCCTAAGTTGCTTTTTATAAAATATGATCCCTAGATCTGAGCTTTCTACATTTTCTAAGTTTTTCAGGTTAAAACCACAGTCTTCACTAAATAAAAAACTTTGGGCAGATAAATTAAACTGATCTGATTCAAATAATCGGTTATATATATCATCTCCTCCAATAACTAGATAAGCCCTCTTTTGTGCAAATATATGAGGACTTGTAGTTATTCTATTTTTGTATCCAGAAAAATTTATATTCCATTCTAACTTTTCAAAATTAGATAAAGTATTAATAAAATTTAAAAATATTTTTCTCTCATCAATTTCTTTACTACTCCAATTTTTTTTCCTCTCATTCTCTGGATAAAAAAAATATTTGCCACCTAAAAGACCCATCCAATCAGCAAAATGGTCATTGTTCAAAAAATAAAACAGATCATAATCACCATCAATCATTGAGGCAAAAGGTCTTTCCTGATAAAGCCTGTTTGCATATATTGCCGGGTGATTAATAGATGAAAACCCCAGCGGAGGGACTTCAGGAAACCAAACTGTTCTATAAAAATCTTCACCTTTTCTAGTTTTTTCATAAATATTTTCAAAACTTTTATCAATCTGTTTTATCCCCAAACTTCCATTAAGTTGATTGTTAAATGAAGGTAAAATCAGAAACATTAAATAAAGAAGTAATACAAAAAATGAAGTTAAGATGTATTTAGTGTTAAGTTTCTCGAATGTTACTCCCATCAAAATGGATGCAGTTAAAATTAGAGGTATATAAAATTTAGTTGAATCCCTAAAAGCTTGACCAAAAGGTAAATTAGTAATTAAGCTATATATCTCGCCCAAAGGTAAATTTAATCCTTTAGCTAAAAAAGCAAATATTAGGTAGATAAGAACTATTTTTAACGCCCTCTTATCTTTTGAAATTAAATTATGGATAGTTAATATAAGAGGCAAGAATACAAAATAGAAAGGTATCATAAAAACCTTACCAAAATCATTAAGTGGAAAATGCGGTTGGTATAAAGAAAGACTATCAAGTAAAGATATGACACTATTTATCTCAGCTACTTCAGTAAATCTACCTCCCGGAAAATCACCACTATTTAATATAAAAGGGACTAACCAAAAAAAATTTAATAGACCCACAAATGCAAGCAAGATAATCAAATAAATAAAATTAGAAAGATATTTTCTCTTCTCAGAATTCAATACCCAACTTAATGTTATTGAAAACAAAACAGATATTATTCCAATTCTTAAATCTACATTAGTTAGAATTGTTAAACCTAATATAGCGAGAATAAAATTTTTAAAATCTATTTTTTGTAAAAAATTAAGAATAGTTAAACATGCTATAGGAAAAATTCCATATGCTAATCCCACACCAATTTGTCCTCCATCTAATACCATTAAAAAATAGGTATTAAAAGCATATAAAAAACTTCCTAAAATCTGTCCTTTAAAATTTGAAGTAAATTTACCTATCAGTAAGAAGCTTCCTAAAATGGATAATACAGTTGCCGGAATAAAAAAAACCAAACGTATTAATAATTCGTGCTCAAAGTTTAAAAAATGGTTCAGCAATCCAAAAAGAAAGGTTGGAAGATATAACCAGAGGATGCCTGCATGAGGAGCACCAAAATTTGCATTTCTAAAATCCCAAAGCATTGGAAAACTAAAAAGCTCTCTTAAATTCTCCTGATAGTAAAAAGGAGCATCACCCCAAGAAAGAGGAAGACTGGTAAAAAATGCTTTATAGACAATAAGATAGGGCAAAACAAGTGTAAAGATTACTAAAATTATTTTCTTCCTAATATTCATCTTGATAACTTAAACAGTGTATAAAAAACTAAAATAATGTAAATATAAACTCCCAAATTATTCGCAGCTCCAATTTTTCCAATGGTTATTAAAAACATAGTTAGTAAAAATAAAACTACCAAAAAATAAACAAAAAAATTATTTTTAAATCCTGACATAATTTCAAAGTATTTTAACAGATAATTTACTTATTTTTACCAATCTGGTACTTTCCCAAATATGTCTATAACACGTTCTAGTCTTCTAACTGTTTTTCTTATGAATATGTGCTTTAGCTTAGTTCTTCTTTTTCCTGTAATTTTAAACCCTCAATTTTTGTTTAGTAGAAATAATGACCTGCAGGAATTCTTTTGGCCCCTTTACTATTTCGCAAAAGATCAAATTTTAAATCATTCAACATTTCCTCTTTGGAATAATTTAATTCTTTCAGGCTATCCACTGTTAGCAGACCCGCAATCTCCCCTATTTTACTTACCTAATTTGATCTTTTTAATATTACCAATTAATTTAGCTTTTTTGCTTTCTTTTATATTCCATATATCACTTGGGGGAGTTGGAATTTATCTATGCGGGAAAAAAGTCTTTAATTTTTCATTTAAAACCTCACTTATATCCTCACTTATGTATATATCCGCTCCCCGCCTTGCATCCTTTCTTGAAGCAGGTCATGCAGGGCAAATCTACTCCTTTGCCTGGGTACCTTTTGTTTTTTTATCGACGTTTCAAACTTTTAAAACTAAAAAGTTATCATGGTCAATCGTTTATATTTTAAGTTTGGGCTCTATTTTTCTAACCCATACCATTACTTTTCTGGTTACGCTATCTTTTTCTGTTATTTTTTTCTTGTCGCTCATAACTTACTTTAAAAGATATGAATTAAAAACAGTTGCAATTTTTATCTTTTCAGTTTTACTCACTTTCTCACTTGTAAGTATTGTTTTAC
>MFDF01000001.1:46823-52568 GCA_001776785.1 Candidatus Daviesbacteria bacterium RIFCSPHIGHO2_12_FULL_37_16 | reverse complement strand
TTCTTGCAGCCCTGGCATACCCCACCCTTAACCTTCTTTGCAGTAAAGATGCAGAAGCCCTGTCATACTGGCAGACAGTCCTCACAGCTTCTTCAAAAAGGTCATCCCTATCAGACCCATTCCCGCCCATTCCAGCCCCAGTCCCTTTCCCAATCCTCCCAATTGGCATCTCAGTCACCTCAGAAGTATATTGAGGTGCAATCCCCAACTCTTTTAAGTATTTAACCAATGCATTTGTCTCAGGGTCTGTCACCAAAACTCCCTGGATCCTGATAGGTTTTGCAGCATCTGGAGGTAAAAATAACATGTCTCCTCTTCCTAATAATTTCTCTGCTCCAGGCTGGTCAATAATCACCCTTGAATCAATCATAGAAGACACATTAAATGCAATCCTGGCAGGAATATTAGCTTTCATAAGTCCCGTAATAACATCAACAGAAGGCCTTTGGGTTGCTAAAACTAAATGAATTCCAGTTGCCCTGGCCAGCTGGGCAAGCCTAGTAATTGCATCCTCCACCTCAACTGGTGCAAACATCATCAAATCTGCCAGCTCATCAATCATGATCACAATATAAGGCAGAGCCTGAAACCCGCTCATCTCATTGTAACCCTGGATATTTCTCACCCCAACACTTTGAAAAAGCTTATACCTTCTATCCATCTCAGCCATTGCCCATTTTAGAGCAGATAAAATTTTCTCAGGTTCAACAATCACAGGCGCCAAAAGGTGGGGAATCCCATTATAGTTTGTCATCTCCACCCTCTTTGGATCTATCAAAATAAGCTTTAACTCATCAGGTGAGTTTCTAAATAAAAGGGAAGTCAAAAGTGAGTGCATAAGAATTGATTTACCAGAACCAGTAGTTCCTGCAACCAGCATATGTGGCATCCTGTCTATATCCAGAATTATTGGAGTAGAACCTGTATCTTTTCCTAAACAAACTGCCAGCTTAGATTTATGCTTTTTAATATCCTCAGATGCTATAACAGATTTTAAATTCACAATCTCTAGCGTGTGGTTTGGTACCTCAATACCCACCAAAGATTTTCCAGGAATTGGAGCTTCAATCCTGACAGTCCCAGTTCTTGTAGCCAAAGCTAGTGCAATATCATGCTGCAGATTGGCAATTTTGGTAATTTTAGTACCAGCTGCCAGTTCCAAGGCATATTGGGTAACAGCAGGTCCTCCATTAACCTCTGCCACCCTGGCCTGAATTCCAAAAGAGTCTAAAGTCCTCTCAATGATAGCTGCATTCTTCTTAACATCCCCTCTATCAGCAGGTGCCCCGCCTTTATCAGATAAAAGGTTAAGTGGAGGATATCTCCAGACTCTGGCCTGCCCTGCCACATTTTGAACCAAAGTCTCAGCAATAACCAGATCTTTCTGAGGCTCTTTTTGACCTTTAATTAATTTAGGGTTTCTCTCATCAATCCCAGACAGTTTAATATTTGCAGTCCGGCTATCAAATCCATCTCTCTTCCTAAAAGCCACAACCCCGCCTGCTGTCACTTTTACCCCTTTGCCAAAAAACTTTAAAACTGCCCCAACTATTAAACCAATCTGCTTTAAATCTGTATTCAAAAGTACAATTAACCCTATCAAAAATAAAGCCATTAGTATTACTCCTGCAATAAACCCGCTTACTAAATTTGACAACTCATTCCAGATAACTGAACCCAGCGCTCCCCCTGAAATTTCTGAAAATGCAGCTATTAAGCTTGAAACTGCTACCACCATTGTCACAAGCCCTACCAAAACATTCATCTGGGCAAAACCCCACCTCACTCTTTGCAAAACCAGTCCATTAAGAAAAAAAATTATTGGAGTCAAGAAAGACATGTAGCCTAAATTAGAAACTAAAAAATCCCTCCAGAAAGTTAAATAAGTTGAGTCAGTAACCAGTGCCCCAACTGACAACAGTGCTAAAACAAAAGAAATCATTGAGCCCACAGAAATAATAGTTTTCTGTTTCAATTTAAGCTTGGGCATGGAATATATGGACTTGCGTCTGGGCATGTATTTAATTTGAAATTTTTAATTTGGTTTTTCTTTTAGAAAATTTGCTTTGCAAACAATTTGAAATTCTAATCATGATTATTATATCACACTAAAACCAAACTATAGGTTGAACTAAACCTCAACAATATTAGTCAAAATCAAAGGTCTTCTTCCTGTCTCCTCATAAAAAAACTTCTCTAAACTCTTTTGAATCTCATGTCTGACATATCTGTGATCAATAGGTATAGTCAAAGTATCTTTAAGTGCACTTTTGGTAATCTCTTTTCCTGCCTCTATTACATCCTCCCATCCCTCACCAAAAATAAATCCCCTTGAAATAATATCAGGCTCTTTTATTACCTTTCCACTGGTCCTGTCAATTGGCACCATCACTAAAACTATTCCCTCAGCGCTCATCTGCTGTCTATCCCGCAAAATTATATCCCCCACATCCCCAACTCCAAGCCCATCAACATACACATTTGTAGTATCAACCTTACCCGCTACATTCACTCTGTCAGGATAAATCTCTAAATACTCACCCTCCCCCGGAATTAAAATCTGGTTTTCTTTATACCCTAAACCCTTTGCCAGTTTGGCAAAAGTCCTCATATGCCTATACTCTCCACCCATTGGCATTAAATACTTAGGCCTGGCAAGCTCTATCATCAGTTTTATCTCCTCAGCTGCTGCATGCCCGCTAACATGCAGTTCAGGTGTGGTATTAGAGGCATAAACAGAGCACCCAATCTTTGCTATCTCATTAATTAATGAAGCTTGGGAAACCTCAGCAGAAGGCATTGGGTCAGCTGAAAACACCACAGTGTCACTTTTTTTTATGGAAATAAATTTATGGTCACCATGTGCAGCTCTGGAGAGTGCAGACCCTGGCTGTCCCAAAGACCCTGCAATAATTATCATCAATTTTTCATCAGCAAACCTTTTTATTTCATCAGGTGCAATTATTAAATTAGGGGGGATATTAAGATACCCCAAATCACGGGCTACTTGAAAATTATTTTCCATACTTCTTCCTACCACTGCTACTTTTCTGCCGGACTTTAAAGCTACATTCAAAGCCTGTTGGATCCTGGTAATGTTTGATGTAATCACGGTAATTAAAAGCTTACCCTTGCAGTCCTTCTCAATAGCCTCAAAAGTAGACTCAATCATCATTTCAGATTGGGTATACCCAGCTTTTTCACTCCTTAAGCTATCCATAGACAATAAAACTACACCCTCATTTCCAAGCCTGGCCACCTCCCCAACATCAGTTTTTTGTCCATTCACAGGTGTCCAGTCAATCTTAAAATCAGCCTGGTGGATTAAAGTACCAACTGGAGTCTTTAATACAATACCAGTTGAATCAGGCACTGAGTGTGAAACCCCATAAAAAGACACATCAAAATTGCCAAACTTTAATTTGGTACTTAAATCCACTACCTTTATCTGGTCCATTGGCAAATTCTGCTCCCTAAATTTATTTTTAATAAACCCAACTGTTAATTTTTGGGAATAAATTGGAGCTTTTAACTCATTCCACAAAAATGGCAGCCCACCATAATGGTCATCATGGGCATGTGTAATAATAATTGCCCTAATCTTGTGTATCTTATCCCTAAGGTATGAAATATTTGGAATGACCAAATCCACACCCATCATCTCCTCATCAGGAAATGACACACCACAATCTACAATCACAATATCATCTTTGTACTCATAAACAAACATATTTTTAGTTATGTTGCCTGACCCCCCCAAAGGGATTAATTTAAGCGGTGTTCCGCTGCTTTTTTGCTGTGATTTAAAAGGTTTTCTAAAATCCATATCTTATAAAATCCGAAATTCGAAACAAATTCTAAATCCAAATGTTTAAAATTTAAACATTAAATCATTTAATCTTATTGTTTCGTATTTCGTGCTTAGTGCTTCGAATTTATATACTCATAAACTGGTTCAAATTCTGACTATTAATAATATAGGGTCCTTTGTTTCCCTCAACTACCATCCTGGCAATCTTACCAACCATTGACACTATATTTCTCTTTAAACTCCTGATCCCTCCATCAAACCCCAAAGGCCTGACAATATTTGGCCACACATCAGGGGCAATAGTAATTAGCTTTGGATCAAGTCCAGCACTCTGCAGTGCCTCAGGCAAAAGATAATCCCGCCCTATCACCAGCTTTTGCTCATCAGTATAAAATGGCATCTCAATAAGCTCAAGCCTGTCTAAAACAGCTGTAGCAATATTGCCTGTGTTATTTGCAGTTGCTACAAACAAAACCTGGGACAGGTCAAATGGAAACCCCACATAGTGGTCTAAAAAGGCCATGTTTTGTTCAGGATCCAAAAGCTCTACCAGAACTCCCATAATATCAGCCCTGGCATTCTCTGTCACTCTATCAAGCTCATCTAAAAGTATCACAGGGTTTTTAACCTGGGCTCTTTTAAGTGCCCTTACAATAAGCCCTGGTTCTGCCTCAGATTTAACCCTTGATTCACCCCTTAGCTGCAAAGCAGATCCCAATCCTCCAAATGGAATCCTGATAATTGGCCTGCCCAAACTCTCTGCAATTGAAAAAGCCAGAGAGGTTTTTCCAGACCCAACTAAACCTACAAATGCTAAAATTGGCTGCTTTGGTATTAATCCCTTAGATTTATTTAAAATAAGGATAGATAAATACTCCAAAATCCTATCTTTTATAGGTTCTAAACCATGATGGTTTTTATCCAATAACATCTTAGCTCTTTTTAAGTCTAAAATGTCCTGCCCTGCCTTATCCCATGGAAGGTCACAGACAAAATTAATATAATTAATCTGCCTGTCAAGCTCAGGGTTAAAATCTTTTGTTTTAAAAACAAGTTCAACCCTCATAAGCTCATCTGCCAGCTTCTCTGAAACATCAGGAGGTAATTTAACTCCAGCTAACTTTTGTTTCAGTTTCTCAATTATTTGTGCTTGTTGAACTTGTGTTTGGGCAGCATCCATATAAATTAAGTTACAAGTTACAATTACCAAGATATAAATAATTTGTATCTTGTCTCTTGTTTCTTGATTATTAGTTCAAAACAATCTCTCCATTAAGGGCCTTCCCCTTTACCTCTATATATATTCTATCTACTCTTTGTAAGGTTTGAAACCATGGATTTATTTTTGATGATAATGTAAGCTCTCCGCTTGAGGTTGCATATTCCAAAACTTCTTTTGGTTCTTTTATATTTATCTTAAAATCACTTCCTGAATTAACATTCATTTCAAAAACTCCTGACCCGCTGGCTAATCTATAATCACTTTTAGACAAAGCTGATTTTAAGCTTTTTGCAGATTTACTGGAAAATTTTAATGCCCTATCAGAAACTTCTAAATTTGCCTCAATTGGTGTAATTTCACTTACCTTTCCTATGCTTTCATTATCCAGCTCAAGCTCTATCCCATCTAAATACCCACTACTTACTCCCAAATTCTGGGAAAACTTCTCAAAATTTGCTCTATCCTCCCCCAATACTTCAAAATTAATTTTTACCTTACTGTCTACTGTTTCAACTTTTACTTTACTACTCTCTTTATTGGATAACAAAAACCCCTCATAATATCCCTTTGTAAAAATTACTGCCGGTACTGAAATTGCTAAAAGGAAAAAAATTAGAATAGTTAAAAGAATATATTTACTTTTAACAAATTTAATCATCGATTAAAACCGCCGCCGCGTCCGCCCCTATTACCTCCGCGTCCGCCGCCAAAA
>MFDF01000001.1:0-46808 GCA_001776785.1 Candidatus Daviesbacteria bacterium RIFCSPHIGHO2_12_FULL_37_16 | reverse complement strand
ACCACTTGGTCTTCCACCACCTCTGTCAAATCTTGGTCTATCTCCACCCGCTCCACCCGTGAAGCGAGGCGAGCCACTTCTAAAACCTCCGCCACCTCCACCTCTTGGCCTTCCTTCACTCTCAGGTTTTATATCTGCCCCAAAAAGCATTGATAAGGCAATCTTTCCCGCTGAATCTACATCAGTTACCCTCACATGCACTTCTTGTCCTTCAGACACAATGTCTTCTGGCTTCTCAACTCTACCTGGAGCCATCTGGGATACATGCACCAACCCGTCTTTTCCAGGTAAAATCTCCACAAATGCTCCAAATGGAGCAAGTCTGACAACTTTACCATCATACTCCTCACCCACGTTAACCTTTTTAAACATTCCCTCAACAGCCTCTATTGCAGCTTTTATAGCTCCATCATCCATAGAAGAGATCATTACAGTCCCATCATCCTCAATATCTATTTGGGCACCAGTCTTAGCAATAATTGCATTAATATTTTTACCTCCCGGTCCAATCAGCATCCCAATCTCCTCAGGTTTAATATGGGTTACTTCAATCTTTGGAGCATATTTAGAAAGTTCCACCTCTTTTGGTGCAACCTCAGCCATCTTTCCTAAAATGTGTTCTCTTGCCAGCTTACCTTGTCTTAAAGCTTCTTCAATCATTTCAAAATTAAGCCCTGTAAGCTTAGTATCCATCTGGATCCCGGTAATTCCATTTTTTGTCCCTGCAATCTTAAAATCCATCTCCCCATAAAAATCTTCCACAGCCTGCATATCTGTTATAACCTGAAACTTGTCACCATTAGATAAAAGCCCCATGGCAATACCTGCAACAGGCTCAATTGGGACCCCTGCATCCAAAAGTGCCAAAGTTGAAGCAGAAACAGAAGCCTGGGATGTAGAAGCATTTGCTCCCATTACCTCAGATACAACCCTAATTGCATAAGGGAAAGCTTCATCTGAAGGTAAAACAGGCCTTATGGATTTTTCTACCAGATTACCATGTCCTATGTCCCTTCTTGATGGGCCTGTAATTCTTTTGACCTCACCTGTAGAAAATGGGTTTATGCCCATGTTGTAGTGATGCATAAACTTTTTAGTACTCTCACCTTCCATACCCTCCAGAGTTTGGGAAACTGACAAAGGTCCCAGTGTTGCAATAGATAAAACCTGGGTTCCTCCTCTGTTAAAAATTGCAGACCCATGGGTCCTGGGTAAAATATCAATCTCTGCAGAAATCTCCCTGACTTCTTCCATACCTCGGGAGTCAACCCTTTTCCCTTTGTTTAAGACAAAATCATTCATTAACTCTTTGGCAATTTTGTCAAAGATGGCTGAAATCTGGATTGGGGTTATCTCGTTTTCTGCATACTTAGTAGCTATATCTGCTTTGATTAAGTCACCTGTTGCTTCATGCCAGGTTGAGTTTTCAGAAAAAAGTGCATCTTCAATTTCCTTTTTGATGTCAATTTTAACTTCTTCAAGAAGAGGACCTTCGACTTGATCTGCAATTGGAACAAATTCCTGTTTTTGCTTTGCGCCTTCTTTGACAAAATCATTTATAAAATCAATCTGGGTTTGGGCTTCCTCAAAAGCTTTTTTAATATATTGGAAACACTTATCTTCAGCGATCTCTTTACCCTCAGCCTCAATCATCACCACCTTTTCAGAAGTGGAAGCTACATCCAAAATCATGTCTAAATGCTCAATCTCTTCAATAGTTGGGTTTACCTCGACATCCCCATTTCTCGCACCAATCCTGGTAATACCTATTGGTCCTAAAAATGGAACAGTTGAAATACAAAGTGCTGCAGATGCTCCAATAAAGCCTAAAATTGCAGGGTCATGGGTGCCGTCAAATGATAAAACAGTGATAATAACCTGAACTTCATTCTTAAAATCTTTAGGGAAAAGAGGCCTAATTGCCCTGTCAATTGCCCTGCCTGATAAAACAGCTTTTTCAGAAGGCCTTGACTCTCTTTTAATAAACTTTTGGGTGGTAATCCTTCCCCCTGCATAATATTTCTCAGCATATTCGCAAGAAAGTGGAAAATACCCTATATCCAAAGCAAGTGGTTTTGTAGAAACTGTTGCTAAAACTACAGTCTCACCCCAGCTTGCCAGCACTGAAGAATCAGCCTGCAATGCAAGCCTGCCTGTTTCAAGTTTTAATTTGGACCCGTTAAGATCCATCTCTTTTATTACTACTTTATTCATAAAATTTATTTAAATTTTAAATATGGAGGAATTGTTTGGAAACTGGGTAACTGGAGTCAATTTTTATAAATTAACTTCAATTTACAATCTCCAACCCTACCTTCCTTATTATACCAAAACTATCTGCTTAAACCTAATTTATCAATCACACCTTTTAGATAGTTACTACACTGCGAAGCAGTGGAACTATCGCAAGGGAGTTATCGCGAAAGCCATAGCTTGTCTATAACTCCCTTATACCTATCATTATCTTTTTTTAAAAGATACTGCAGTAAACGGCGTCTCTTAAGAGTACGCAGCCTTTATTGAAAAAACTATTTCAATAATAGCGAAGTACTCGCAAGAGCGTCGTTTACCTACTCAGTCCAAGTTTATCAATAACTCCTTTATATCGATCGTTATCTTTTTTCAAAAGATACTGTAGTAAACGGCGTCTCTTATTAACCATTGATAAAAGCCCTCTTCTGGAATGGATATCATGGGTGTGCTCTTTTAAATGAGTGGTTAGATTTTTAATCGCCTCAGACAATAGTGCTGCTTGTACCTCAGGGGAACCTGTATCACCCTTGTGTGTCGCAAATTGGTCAATTATGTTCTGTTTTATTTTTGGATCGAGTGGCATCTTCCCTCCTTATATGGATAAACTTCGGTGCCAAGAAGTAAATCCTACTTAATGTGAACAAATTCTACCAGATTCCCATGCATATTGCAACTATAAGATTAAAGCCTAGTATTTCTCAACTCTGATACATCTACCCATAAAGATATCGTTATTAATCTAAGCTAAATATTATCTTTAACAGTATTTGAACTGAGTAACTAAATCTAAATCTTAAAACGAAACAGTTCAATAAACAATTATAGTTGGGATTTTATATCTTTAGCAATGAAATCTTGTAGCGGCATTACAGTTCTTTCATTTGTTTTTTGAATACATAATCTGATAAATGGAGTACCACCTCTAAATTCCATCCTAATACCGTAAAACTTTTCAGCACATAATGGTGTATCTCTTAACTCACAGCCACCACAAACTACTTCGGGATGATAGTTTGTCAAATATTTAGCTCTTAATACGTCACCATTTGGAAAAGCGTAGGTTCTGGATCCTTTAGAATTATTACTGCTTTCTGAACTCGAACGGTATTCAGCATACGACTGCGCATACTCAAAAACAGCATCTTGGGCTGTGTCTTGTTCACCAATACCATTCAAGAGAACAAGAGTTATTCCTTCTTCTTGAGCAAATTCTCTAACTGAATCTACTCTTGAATAGTCCCCTTTTCCTAAAACAGCTGTATTAATCTTTACATTAACTCCTAGTTTTACAGCTAGTAATATATTTGATTTTTCCCTCTCAATCATATTCTTAGCCCATCTCCTAGGATCTAGTCCAGGAATCATCGGAGGATTTTGAGTTTTTAAGAATTCATCTTCGTCCAGTGATAAAATGCTAAAATTAATGCCATCCAATCCAGATTCTATTATTTCCTGCATTCTTTGATTAGAGACCTGTCCATTAGTGGTTAACTTAACCTTAAAACCTTGACTACTAAGAACTTTTATAAGACTTGGTAGTTGCGGCAGTAAAGTCGGCTCACCTCCTGTTAAGTGAATTTCATCGATACCAATTGTCTTTAAGTTGCTAATTGCTGCAATTGTATCCTCGCTGACGATTATATTTTCTACGATAGGCAAGGAAAGAATGTTTGGATCTAAAAAAGCTGAAGTTCTATAATTTGCGTTTGCACTGTTTGGGAGTTCAGTCCCTTCGTTATGGCAAAATGTGCAAGTCCACTGGCAATCATTTGTAACCTTAATCCTGACCGAATTATCTGGTACTTTTTCCATTTAGTGCCTCCTTCATTAACGTTACATAACCTTTTTCTGTAATATCCTTACTTGGAATATCAAGCTCTAAGAAAAGTTCAAGTATCCTTTCTCTTCCTTCCTCAACATTATCTGTAATAACTTCTGCTTCAATGAAAATACCTAAATCTTTAATTTGGTCAATATTAATTTCAAAATTTTTATACTGGAAATTTTTTCTATTTTTTTCAATAATAACGTCCAAAATAAATTTATTACTTAGGAAAAAGTCATGCAATTTATCAGCTACTTCTTTATTAATCTGCATTTCAACCTCGCTCCAAGCACCCTCACCAAATTTCTTATTTGATTTATATGTCACGAAAAAATCATTAAGATGACGTCTAATTCTGACAACCCAGTCCTTATTAATCTCAGGTGCATACCTGTAATACATATCAATTTCCAGATATTCTTTATTCAGAAGTATTTTATTGTTTAATAGATTAACTCTATCAATTTTAGCTCTTAACTCTACTTCTAAAAGTTGCAATCTTTGATTTCTCTTATTTTGTTTCATAAAATTTAACTTTTAGTTCATCCACAACTTGCTGGGGAGATTTTCCATTACCTGATACAAATACTGTGCTTTCATTGAACTGTTTGCGGTATTCTCTATCAATATCTGTTGATCGGATGACGGATTTTTCATCCTGTGATTGATTTGTTAAAACATGTTGTGGTCTAGATTCAAGTCTCCTAATTCTTTCCTCCTCATCTAGAGTAAAATACACAATTAAATCAATCTGATTTATTAAAAAAGGCGGTACAAGATTAAGCCAGGGCTTTGAAAGTCCAAAAGCGCTGTGGTATGCAATCGTAGATATAACTGTCCTATCATAAAAAACATCCTCCGAATTCGATAAGCTTTCAACTTTTTGATGATTAACTATAGAAAGGGCAACGTAATATAGAAATCTTAATTGAATTGGTTTTGTATCAAAGAAAGCTCGGTGTTTTTTTAATGGGTTATCTTGTGTACAGTAAAAATAAGTATTGTCGGTTTGTTCGGCAAGCATTCTTCCGGTAGTTGTTTTACCGGATCCATCTAATCCCTCAAGAGCTATTACTCTGTGTTCATTCATTTTATTGCACTATATTTTTATCTATAGGTTAGTTTTATGATAACATATCTATATGTATATTGCAAAAAGTTTTTTTTAGTAGTAAAATAGTAATAATTATGAGTCCTGAAAGCAAAGAAAAATACTTAAAGGAATTAGACTTAGAAATCATTCGTTCAGAAGAAAGTCTTGCATCAAGTGAAGAAGCCCGAAATCGTTCAGACAGTCCAATGACTTCTAGATATGACACAATGAGAGAAATTTATGCCCAAGAATCAAACGTAAAAAGAGACCTTCTAGATGCTGCAAAAGCATTTAAAATCTTTATTAAGGATACAACTCCTAATTCCGAAATAAGCGAAGGAGCCGAATTCGATGCAGAACTTTGGGATGCTGATGAAAAAATAAAGGGTGCAATATTTGCTCCATTCAGTATTAAACTTCCAGGAGTACAAGTGATAACTTCTAAATCCCCCCTGGGAGAAGCAGTAAAAGGACTTTCCGCAGGTAGAGTTTTTACTTATAGGGTGGGAGAGAAAACTATGGCTGGTATTATAAATGACGTTAAGTAAACTTATCTGTTTGAAAATTGATTTATAAGTTCTCGAACCAAACATTTCAAAAAATGTAAACCCACAATCTATTTCTTATAATGGGGCTTGTTGTTTTTATTTATCCTCACGATATGGATGGGGTCTGTCAGTTCTTATTATATCTTCTAACAAAAACTCTGCAGCTCTGCCCACTTCCCTGGCTACCTCATGCACTATCATCCCAACCCCTAAAGCTATCAGCGCATTTCTGCTTCCCTCATGGTCATGTTTTGAAAATGCTCTGCCAAAAGCAACTGACGCAGGAACTACAGTCAGAGCTCTTAAAGCAGCCTCGGGATGCTCTACTAAAACTTTTAAACCTGCCTCAGCCACCCTCATTCCTCCTCTACTCATTTTCTCTTCCATAGAAAGCTTCACTCTACAAGCTCTCACACATTCTTTCATATAACTAATAGCTGGATTTTTGGTAGTAACTTCAGGAGAAGGCATGGTAGATTATATTTAACGTACTATATCATAGTGGCTTTAGCCAACATTACCACCCTTAAAAATCTTTGGCACTAGCCAGTCAGGTGTTGGTGTTTCAACCTCAGGATTTTTTGAAGTTGCATATTCTCCCACTGGTTTTTCTTCTGGTGAAGACTGAGCTTGCGAAGAAACAACTGGAGGATTAATAAAAGATTCATTATTTTGTACTGGAGAATTTGGGATATTAAAAATCTGTTTTAAATCAAAACCTGAAGCTTGATCATTTGCAGGAATATTAGGCATTACAGGCTGAGAAGGTGCAGCTTGTGCAGCTGGTTCTGTTTGAGGCTGTAAGTGTAGCTGAGAGCTCTCTGCCACCTGCTGGATCTTACCTCCAGCCTGCATTGCCTGTCCAACTGCAATAAATGTATCAGCAGAACCTTTAGCAGTTAAATTAGCAGTTTCAGCATAAATCCCGGTTAAAATATTACTTGCAATATCAGCATCTATACTAAGGCTTAAATCAGGCAAGATTTGTATAACCATCTCAGACAAAGTTGCAGCATTAGTATCTAAAACATTTGTAGCACCAAAATTGGAATTTGTGGGATTCCTATCAATATTTACTAAGTAAGTATTAGAAAATACCTGGGTATTGTTTTGATAAATTGCTTCTAGGTCATTTAAGCTTGAGGCTCCAACCACAAAAACCATCGAAACTTGTCCTCCATTTTCCTGACGGTACTCTCTCACATTTATAGGCTCAAATTTTTTGCCAGGGGTAATGTGAAATACCAAATCTAAATTATTTCCATTAGGCATCCAGTCTAATTTTTCTAAAGATGAAACAACTGGGTTACCATTAACATTTTCCACTACTCCTTCTAAAGAAATTATGAAATTACCCTGACCACCTAAAGGAAAAATATTTTTAACATCCCCAACTCCATAAAGGTTAGATTGGGAAACTGTTAAGTTATCAGGTGAAACTACTACTACATGCTTTCCTGCATTTTTTAAAGCTAAATAAAGCGAAAGTCCTGAGGCAATTTTATCAGTTGAAGCATTAGTAGGCAGTGCAACCACAATAGATCCCTGCCCGGAAAGAGCAGAGGCCACATTTTGAAGCTGTGATTGATACTTCATGGTTTGATTATATAAATATTTGAGTATTTTACAACCTCCAAGCTAAAATTACAAGCCTATAGGGTAGTTATTAGAGTTTTAGCTCCCACCTCGGGCGTGTGCTGGCTAGACACCCTGGGGGTGATAACTACCCTATGTCCACCCTTGGGGTGGATTGTGCAAACACCTGCGGATTTTTTAGCATACTTAGCCTGGTTATTTATTATAAATTTTGATCCACTTTTTCGCGATAACGAATTTTTGGATAACTATTTTGTTATAGATTCCCGATCAAGTCGGGAATGATATAGGATTTATAAAGTTCTGAAGGATTGGAGAACATCTCCAACTGCAAACTCAACCTGAGGATCAAACATCATCCCACACTCATCACCAGTCTCTACCCTCACCACCTCTTCCCTGACTTTTTTAAGTGACTTTAGCTTTGTTTCCCCAACCACTTCTTCTCCTCTGACTACTTTTATTTTAGGCCCTTTGGTAATTTGCCCATCTAATACTTTGCATCCTGCAATCCTCTCATTTTTACCATATGGAAATTCAGCTATAATTTGGGCTGTCCCAAAAACCTCTTCAATTGCTCCAACTTTAAGCATGCTCTCCACCACATCCTCAATCTCCTCTAAAAGCTCATAAATAATAGTATAAGTCCTGACTAATACCTGCTCAGTCTCAGCCAATTTTTTTGCAGAAACTACAGGCTCAACATTAAACCCTAAAACTATAGCGGAAGAAGATGCCCCAAGTTTTATATCTGAATCATTAATATCCCCAGTCCCACTAAAAACAATTTTAATATGCTCCTCACCACTATCATTGAATTTTTGCAAACCTGCTTCAACAGCCTCTAAAGACCCTGCTTTATCAGCTTTTACTACTAAATTAAGCCTTTTTGTTTTATCCTGTTTTAACCTTTCAAGCAAATTTAAAACATCTGCTTTTTCTTTAATAGATGCATCCTCACCAATATATCTTCCAACCTCAGGCACTTCCTCAAGCCCTAAAACCTCAACAGGCATAGATGGTAAAGCCTCCTCTATAGCCTTGCCTGAAAAATCAAACATCCCTCTGATTTTAGATTTAACTCCACCAAGTAAAATTGTTTCTCCCTTTTTTAATGTCCCGTTTCTAACTAAAAGGGTAGCAATAGGCCCCTTAAATTTATCCAGATTAGCCTCAATCACTACAGCATGTGCGGGTAAAGCAGGGTCTCCACGAGTCTCATTTACCTCTGCCACCAAAGTTATAGTTTCTAAAAGGTCATCCACCCCAGTCCCGCTTTTTGCAGAAACCTCAACCAAAGGCACATCCCCTCCATATTCCTCAACCAAAACTTTCTGGTCTGACAACTGTTTTTTAATCTTTTCAAGCTGGACTTTTTTATCAATTCCTGGAAGGTCAACTTTGTTCACAACCACAATCATTGGCACTTTAGCCTCCTGAATATGTTTTATAGCCTCAGTTGTTTGGGGCATTATCCCATCATCTATAGCTACAACCAGTACAGCAATATCAGCCACCTTTGCACCCCTGCTCCTCATCTTTTCAAAAGCAGCATGCCCTGGAGTATCTATAAAAGTTATCAGTTTCCCCTCATGTTCAACCTGGTATGCACCAATAGCCTGGGTAATCCCCCCATGCTCTTTTGAGGCAACAGAACTCTTCCTGATAAAATCAAGTAAAGTTGTCTTACCATGATCAACATGGCCAAGTATGGTTACAACTGGTGGTCTGGATTGTTCTGACATAAAAATACCGCCTTTCTTTCTATCAGGCGGTTAAAGCTTTGTTATTAAGTTGAATTTCTAAAATTCACATAAACTTAAGCTTTAGGTTCATCTTCTTGCGCCTGATCTGTCTTTTTTTCTGTACTTACTGGTGCTTCTGCTTCAGCTGCTGGTGCAACTTCTTCTACCTTCGACTCTTCTTGTACTTCCGGCTCTGCTACAGGTTCAGCAGCTGGTACATCTGCAGGTGTTACCTCAGCTTGTGCTGGTTCTGCAATTTTAGTGTCTTCTGTCTTCTCTGCATTTGATACATCTGATACTTTTCCTTCCTTTGATACCTTCTCTTCTACCTTCGACTCTTCTTCAAGTCCTTCCCCCGTACCCACTATATCTATCTTCCAGCCTGTTAATTTTGCAGCCAGTCTGACATTTTGTCCACCCTTCCCAATAGCCAGTGATAACTGGCTGTCAGGAATAGTAACAGTGGCTACCTTTTCTTCCTCATTTAACTGTACCTGGATATCCTTAGCAGGAGAAAGTGAAGCTGCAATAAACCTGGCTGGATCCTCAGAATGCATCACAATATCTATTTTTTCCTCTCCTAGTTCATTTATAACAGCCTGGACCCTTACCCCTTTTTGCCCAACCATTGACCCCACAGGATCAACCCCATCCTGGCTTGACACAACTGCTACCTTAGTCCTTCCACCTGGCTCTCTGGCTATCTCTTTTATCTCAACTACTCCTGATGCAACCTCAGGCACCTCCATGGCAAAAAGCCCTTTAACAAGTCCTGAATCAGTCCTGGAAACCACTACCTCAGGCCCTCTTCCTGATTCCCTAATTTCTTTAATATAAAACTTCATCCTCTGGTTTTGGGAGTAAAGCTCATCCCTAACCTGCTCAGGTGGGGGCAAAATACCCTCAGCTCTGCCTAAATCTACAAAATAGGTATTTCCCTCCTGCCGCTGGACTGCCCCGGACACAATTGTTCCCACTTTTTGTTCATATTCTGAAACAATTGCACCCTTTTCAGCCTCATGCAGTTTTTGGGTTATCACCTGTTTGGCAGTCTGGGCTGCAATCCTGGCAAATCCTGGAGGAGTAATATTTTCACTCCCTCTCCAAATGGATATCTCACCAGTTGCAGGATCAAGCTTAGCAGTAAGTTCTTCAAAATCATCTGGTACAGGCTCATTTCTAAATGATAAATCCTTTCTGTATGCAGCCAAAGCAGCCTGCTGGATAGCATCTAAAATCACATCTACCTCAACCCCTTTTTCAGAGGCTATCTGATTTATAGCAGCTGCAAATTCTGTTCGAGCCTGAATAGGCATAAATATTTAAAAAGGTGGGACAGGGCCCACCTCAATCCTCACTTTCAACTGGAAATATTGTAGTCCTCAAACCCTCTTAAGTCAAGTCTAGTTGATAGCTAAAACCACTTTTTCTTACCCTTAATAGAACCTAACTGCTCATATAATTTCTTCTCTTCTGCACTCAAACTTTTAGGTATTTCAAGCCTAACCCTCACATAATGATCCCCATGACCCCCTCTTAAATTAACCACACCCTTTCCCTTAATCCTAACTAATGCTCCAGGCTGTGTTCCAGCTGGAACTTTAACTTTAACCACTCCACCTACAGTTTTAACCTCAATAGTATCTCCTAGCACAACCTGAGGGATAGTCAAACTCTTTTCAGAAAAAATATCTGCACCTTCTCTAACAAACTCATTAGAAGATGCTACTCTAAACACCAAATCTATCTCCCCAAATTTCATCCTGGTCCCATCATCCACTCCTGCAGGCACCTTTACTCTCAGCCTTTTTCTCTCCACTCTTCCCTGTGCATCTCTACTCTCAAGCTCTATATCTTTTTCCACTCCTTTTATAGCCTCATCAAAAGTAATTCCCATTTGATAAGAAGGCCTTCTTCTCATACTTCCAAAAGGGGAACCCATCCCAAAAATTTGTTCAAACAGGTCAAATGGGTCAGAAAATCCTCCCATATCAGGCCCACCCTGGCCTCCTGAGCTGGACCAGCTGTAGCTAAACCCCCCTTGTCCAAATGGGTTAAACCCTTCTCCAAAAGGATTACCATAAGCCCCTGCTCCACCACCAGGTGCACCTCTATCAAAAGCTGAATGACCAAACTGGTCATAAGTCTTTTTCTTATTTGGATCAGACAGCACCTGATAAGCCTCCGACACCTCTTTAAATTTCTCAGCAGCCCCTGCTGTTTTATCAACATCAGGGTGGAATTTCCTGGCCAGCTTTCTATAAGCAGACTTAATCTCTGCATCAGTTGCCGATTTAGTCACCCCCAAAATCTCATAATAATCACGTTTAGTTGCCATAATATGTGTATTTTACCTTATTTAATAATAAAAAACCCCGGTTCCCCAGGGCTCCTTTCTCATTAATCCTTAATCATTAATCTTTAATCTGTTTTCTTTTCCTCAACCACTTCTCCCTCTACAGTTTCACCCGCCGAAGCTTCAGCGGAGGCGGGCCCATCTTCCCCCTTCGACCCCTCCGACCCATTCGAACCCTCTGCCCCTTTACTCTCATACATTGCAGCCCCAACCTTCTGCAAAACCTCTCCCAGTGCATCAGCTTTAGTCTTTATATCCTCTATAGAACCTGAATCCTTAATGCTTTTAAGCTCAGAAATCTTCTGCTCAACATCTGTCCTTACCTCAGCACTAACTTTATCACCAGCATCTTTCAAACTCTTTTCAGCTGTATATAAAATAGTATCTGCATTATTTCTTGTCTCAATCTCCTCTTTTTTCTTTTTATCATCCTCAGCATGGGCTTCAGCTTCTTTAGTCATCCTCTCAACTTCATCTTTATCCAGCCCTGTTGAGCCTGTAATAGTAATCTTTTGTTCTTTGCCAGATGCTTTATCTTTGGCAGAAACATTCAAAATTCCTGAAGCATCAATATCAAAGGTCACTTCAACTTGTGGTACACCTCTTGGTGCAGGTGGAATTCCATCCAAGATAAACTTTCCTAAAGATTTATTATCATTGGCCATCTGTCTTTCACCCTGGAGCACATTAATCTCAACAGAAGTCTGGTTATCTGCAGCTGTAGAAAATACCTCAGACTTTGAAGATGGAATAGTTGTGTTTCTGGTAATTAAAGGTGTGGATACTCCTCCCAAAGTCTCAATACCTAAAGTCAAAGGTGTTACATCTAAAAGCAAAACATCTTTAACTTCACCACCCAAAACTCCACCCTGGATTGCAGCTCCAATTGCTACTACCTCATCAGGATTAATTCCCTTGTGTGGTTCTTTGCCAAAAAAGTCTTGAACACTCTTTTGTACTGCAGGCATTCTGGTCTGCCCGCCAACTAAAACCACCTCATCTATCTTAGAAGCCTCAAGTTTCGCATCTTTCAGCGCACTTCTCACAGCCTCAAATGAGTGGTCTATAAGCTCCTGGACTAACCCTTCAAGCTTTGCCCTGGATAGTTTCATATCTAAATGCTTTGGCCCTGAACTATCAGCAGTTACAAAAGGAATAGAGATATCAGTCTCCATTGAAGAAGAAAGTTCAATTTTTGCTTTCTCAGCCCCGTCTCTTAACCTTTGCAGAGCCTGTTTATCACCTTTTAAATCAATCCCTTCCTGTTTTTTGAATTCCAAAGCTAACCAGTCAATAATCTTCTGGTCAAAATCATCTCCACCTAAGTGGGTATCTCCATTTGTACTCTTTACTTCAATTACCCCATCTCCAAGCTCTAAAATAGAGATATCAAAAGTTCCCCCACCCAAATCATAAACAGCAATGGTGTGGGCATGAGATTTATCAAGTCCATAAGCTAAAGCAGCTGCAGTAGGCTCATTTATTATCCTTTGGACATTAAGTCCTGCAATCTCCCCAGCCTGTTTGGTAGCCTGCCTTTGGGAATCATCAAAATATGCAGGCACAGTAATTACAGCATCAGTTACTTTTTCACCTAAGTAGCTTTCAGCATCAGCTTTAATTTTTCCTAAAATTTGTGCAGAAATTTCCTGTGGTGTATATTCATGGCCTTCAACTTCAACAACAGCCATGCCATTTTTACCTGACTTAATAGTGTAAGGAAGCCATTCCATATCCCTTTTGACTTCAGGGTCTGAAAATTTCCTTCCCATTAGCCTTTTTACTGAAAAAATAGTTTCTTTGGGGTTAACAATAGCCTGTCTCTTAGCAACCCTGCCCACAATATTTTTAACAGGGTTTACAACTGAGGGAATAGTATTCTCACCTTCTGCAGAGTGGATAACTTTGGGTTTACCACCCTCCATCACAGCCACAGCTGAATTTGTTGTTCCTAAATCAATTCCTACTATTTTAGACATACATTCCTCCTATTATACTCGCAAGATTACATCTTGCTTCTTGTATCTTAGAGCAAGATATAAATTCTTCCTGTCTAAAATTGACAGGTTCTGAGAGTATTTTGATAAAATTTCTAATTTCAAAATACGAACAGGTCCTTACAATCTTAGCCATTTATATTTTTTCCTTTCAAAAAATCTATTATTTTTTTTCTATTAATTAATATAATTGCAACCATTATTCCAAATAATAAAAAGTCCAATCCTGCAAATGAATCACCACCTACTATAGTCTTAGCTGCAGTTGTTAAAATTTCATCTAGAAAATAACCTGCAATTAAAACTAACACTATTAATTGATGATAACTGCTTATATTAATTTCCTCTCATATTCTTAAATCTTCAATCCTGTTTCCTCCCCACCACCACTTGAGCAGGTCTCAAAACTTTTCCATTTAGATTATAACCTTTTCTAACAACTTCTAAAACATCATCCTCACCCTTGCCCGCCGAAGCTTCAGCGGAGGAGGGTTCTCTGGTATCAACAGCTTCATGAAGGGTTGGATCAAACTGTCCGTCTGCTCTAATTTGCTCCAACCCTTCATCTTTGAGCACTTGCTGCAGCTGTTTCACACTCATCTCCACTCCCTTAAACCATCCTGAGTTTCTCTCTTCCTCACTTACTCCTTCTACTGCCTTTTCTAAATGATCCATTACAGGCAAAATATTAACTATCAAGTTGTTGGCAGCAAAACTTGTAAGTTGGCTTCTACCCTCACTCACTCTTCTCTCTAAATTATGATAATCAGCCACTGCCCTTTTTAACTGATTTTCTAAATTAGCAAAATCCTGCTTCAACTTCTCTAATTCTTCTGTATTCTCTTGTTTTTGCTTCTTATTCATAAATCTTTAATCTTAAATCATTAATCTAATATGATCTCAACGCTTCTTCAATCAGCCTGCTAGTATACCTGACATAAGGCAGTATTACAGGAAAATTCATCCTGGCAGGTCCTATTATACCTATTATTCCACCCTTACTCCCCTCTTTACCCCCATACCTTGTAAAAACAAAGCTTGTAGGTATTAAATATTCAATTCCAAGCTCATCCCCAAATAATATATGCATTGGGTTTGTCCCCTGGGCTCTCCCTATGATCTCTTTTAGAGTTGGATATTCATCAAACAAAGATAAAACAAACCTTGTTACATCAATATCCTCAAACTCCCTCCAGTCTAAGATATGGGCTGCCCCTGCATAAAAAAGCTCATCTTCCTCACTAATAGCTAAAGCCAGCATCTGACACCTGTAAGCTAAAGCTTTAACAGCTTCCTTCAAAAGCTTGTGCTCCACATACCTCTCCTGCCAGAGGTTCTGTTTCATAGAAACCTCAGCAGAAATTGGGACTTCCTTTTCCCTCATCAACTCAGTTATATAAACTCTGTAGCCAATAGAAGTAGGTACTCTTCCAGCGCTGGTATGAGGCTGCTTTAAAAATCCAAGCTGGGTCAGCTTTGCCATCTCATTTCTGATTGTGGCAGGGGAGACCCCCAGAGAAAATTCTTTCTCTATAATCTCAGATCCAATAGGTTCACCTGTTTTAACGTGCAATTCAACTATGGCTTTAAGCAGTTCTTTTTGTCTGTCTGTTAAATCCATGGTTGTAATGGTGAGCGGAGTCGAACCATTAGCACTATTATAGTAAGAGTGCTAAAAGTTGTCAAGGGGTTTTTATGGGAGCGCTTTTTCCATCACATATGTTTCATTAGTTCTTCCATCAGGCCAGGATTCTTCTATCTTATCCACAATTTTTGCCCCCACACTCTCATACATACCTATAGCAGGTTTCTGAGAAGTAAAAACTTTTATCTTAGCCTTCTTAAATTGAGGGTGTTTAGAAATCTCTTTAAATAAATAATTCATTAATTTCTTCCCTACACCTTTACCTCTGGCTTCATTTGCCACAAATACTTCCTGAACTTTTACTGTATCTCCATCCCCTGCAGGAATTGTAATTCTTGCACTCACTATTCCTACTAACTTTCCATTAAGTTCAGCAAAAAATTTCCAGTGATCAATCTCTTTTTCAGCAATTTCCAGTAACTTTCTCCAAAAAATTTCATCCTCCTTAACTGCATCCTCATATAAAATCCCAAATGCCTCAGGATCCTCTTTCAAGGATCTTAATCTTAAATCCCTATATTCCTCCCATCTATCAGGGGATAATTTAATAATCTCTACCTCATCCATTTTTAGGAAACTTCTAGAAGCTCAAGTTCTGGGGGAGCCTCAATTCCTGCATTATCTTCTAATTTCTTAACTCGTTTCTCTAATTTTCTAGCATTATCATCATTAATTCTATACATATCCTTATACACTGCTATTGTTTGTTCAATATTCACTACTGATTCTGTATTTGTATCTAGTTTTTCATTGATTCTTTCTAGCCCAGTATCAGGATCATCTAATTTCTTGTTCATCAAAGACTGCTGATCCTTAATAGTCCTTAACTGTTCCATTACTACACTCTGAAAAGCTTCTAAAGTCCTTACTTTATCAACAACTATCTCCACTAAATCTCTAATCTCTCTTACTTGATCTTCAAAATTTGCATTCTTCTCCCTTTTATTAACCATAACCCTATTTTAATCCTCCATTTTTAGGAAGACAATACAACTTATTTATATCAAAGGTTATTCATTTTTTAATCCTGAATAGTCTAAAAATTATTTTAATTTATCTTTATCAATCTTTGGTTCATAAATCATACTCAGAGTATAGCTTCAATTCTTTGAATATAAAAGTAACTTGAGATATACTTGCCTTTATGCAAATTACAGGCTTAAAAACAGATAAATTAGTCCCCCTTCAGGACACAGATATCTTTGCAGTTTTAGATAAATTTTTGCCCAAAATTATTAAAGAGGCCTCTATCCTGGCAGTCACCTCAAAAATAATCTCTATTACAGAAGGCAGCGTGGTCAAAATGGAAGATTCTGCCAAGGATGAACTTATCAAACAACATTCTCAGTATTTTCTCCCAAGAAAAGCAAATCCCTATAATGTCTCTCTTACCATCACCCAAAATAACCTCTCAGCTTCTGCAGGCATAGATGAATCTAATGGCAATGGCTTTTATATTTTATGGCCCAAAGACCCCCAATCTTCTGCAAATTCTATCAGGGCTTATCTTAGAAAAAAGTTTAACTTAAAAAATCTAGGGGTAATGATTACAGATTCAAAGACCACCCCTTTCAGGTGGGGTGTCACCTCAATGGCCATAGCTTACTCAGGCTTTAAACCACTTTTAGACTATATTGGCAAACCAGACCTTTTTGGCAGGCCTTTTCAGTTTGAAAAACTTTCTTTAATAGACTCCCTCTCTTCTGCAGCAGGAGTAGTCATGGGTGAAGGCTCAGAACAAACACCCCTGGCATTAATAGAAGATATAAAAAACATAGAATTTCAGGATTCTGACCCTACTCAGAAAGAACTGGATTCACTAAAAATCACCCTTGAAGAAGATTTATATTCCCCTCTTCTAACTAAAGCCCACTGGCAAAAAGGAGACAAAAACTAGTGGCTGTAGAGTTAGAACTCCCACCTTCTCTATATGAGGATCTTTTAGACAAAAAATATAAAAAATTTGCTATGCCCTCAAAAGATCCTGAATCTTCACTTTACATTAATTGCATGTCTTTATCCCAGATTATATTTATCAGAAGGTTTGGAAATATCTTCCCCCCCGAATTTTTCCATTCTCAAAATCTGCTTGCTAACATTCATGAGTTCGAAAATGTAGATCTTTATAACGTCCAGTTAGGTGATATTGCCCTTTTGGGTCCTATAGGGGTTACTGATTTTGCCTCCCTGCACCAGGCCACTTTTGCAGCATTACCCATGGATAACGAGCCAGGTCTTATCCATGCCAGAGGAAGAGAGCCAAAAATAGGCGTTTTTACAGAAACCTTAAGTGAAATCCAATCTCACCCCTTTTATCAGAAAATTTATGCAATAAAAAGAGCCTCTTCTATAATAAGCAGTCTCTAAACATTGTAATCCATCTTACAATCTTTTAAAATAATTACCACCGCAGTTTTGTTATTTCCTTTTTTCTAAATCTTATGAGAGCAAAAATTTCAGCGGCTTTGCCCGCTTTTAAACATTTAAATTATAGGTATTATTTTGGAGGACAATTAGTCTCTTTAATTGGCACCTGGGTCCAGACTGTTGCCCAGGGCTGGCTGGTCTGGGAATTAACCCACTCAGCTTTTATGGTAGGTGCAGTATCAGCCTTAGGTTTTTTACCCATTACTTTTTTTGCCCTTTTTGGAGGGGTTTTAATAGACAGGCTCCACACCAGACATGTTTTAATCTTCACCCAAACAGCTTCTATGATCCTGGCTTTGCTTTTAGGAGTCTTGGTTATTTTAGGACTTGCAAACATCTGGGTTGTTGCCATATTTGCCTTTTTACTTGGCACTATAAACTCCCTTGATATGCCTGCCAGACAAGCCTTCACTATAGAAATGGTTGGCAGGGAACACTTACCCTCAGCCATAGCATTAAACATGGGCACTTTTAATACAGCCAGAATAATTGGCCCTGCTATTGCTGGAGTCTTAATTGCCCTTTTTGGAACAGGCTGGGCATTTATTTTAAATGGAGTTAGCTTTATAGCCCCTCTGGGTGCACTATTCTTCATGAAGATAGAATCAGATATCCCAAATGAACACCCCCACCCAATAGAAGCTATAAAAAATGGGCTAAAGTATGCTTATACCCATCCTTTAATTAAAAATCTTTTAATCTTTTCTTCTGCCACCTCTATCTTTGGCTTTTCTTATACCACCATCATGCCCTATATTGCAGATGTAGTTTTTCACCAAAATGCCACTGGTTTAGGTTATCTTTATGCAGCTGGTGGAGCAGGAGCTATAGTAGGCACACTTTTTATTTCAGCATTTCACAAAAAATTTAAAACCTCTCATATAATTTTAGGAGGCTGTCTGCTTTTTACCATCTCACTTTTTTTGTTTACCCTCACTAAAGACCTATACCTTGCACTCCCTATGATGTTTCTATCAGGAATAGGTATTTCTGCCCAAATTGCCATGGTCAATTCCACTATCCAAAAAACAGTAGATAACCATATCAGGGGAAGGGTTTTAAGTATCTATACCTTAGCTTTCCTGGGTACCCAACCCTTAGGAAGCTTTTTAGTAGGACTGCTGACAGAACACTTTGGCCCCCAGTTTGCCATTCAGTCAGGCGCAATCATCCTCTTAACCTTTGCCCTCTATCTATATATAAAACTGGGCAAACTAAATCCACAAAAAAATACTACTGACCAGTCTCTAAAGACAAAATCAGTAGTATTTAAATAATACCTAAAATTAACTTATCCTGGATTACAAATTCTGCAATCCTTCTTATGGGTAATAATTATCCATACAGTTGAAAGACCAACCAGTATGTAGACAATTTTAGTAAGCATAGTTCCATCACCCAAAAGCATAGTCACTAAATTAATATCCAAAAGCCCAACCAAACCCCAGTTTAAACCACCAACCCAAAGTAAAGTCATAGCTGTCATATGAAGATATTTTGAATTCATTTTAATTCTCACCTCCTGACCTTAAATTCAGTTTAAGCACAAATCATCAAAACAATCAAGCTTTTTTTAGGTTTATAATACTCTCATGAATTCTCAGGCAATAGTAAAAGCTTTTGGAGGAAGACTAGTTGGCAATGCTTACATGAAAGCTATGGTCTCAAAGGCTGTTTCTAAACTGCCAGGGGATATTTCAAACCATCTTATCCACTCAACCTGGTTTTTATCCTCAGATGAAGATTCCTGGGGTTATGCCTTCAATGGCAATGACTTAAAAGGCAAACACCTGATCTTTCTCTCAGATGTCCTTTTTGACCAGGGAGAAACCCAAATAATATTTACCATCCTCCACGAAATAGGCCACATAATATTAGGCCACAAAAACTCAATAGGCTATATCCAAACTAAAGAGGAGATAAAACTACAGGAATCCGAAGCTGACCAATTCGCCAAAAAATACCTGCTAGCTTAAGAGGTTTTTACTTTTTCCTTTATTCTTTTATATCTTAACTCAGCATACCCAACCTTAAGCTCTGAATAAAGCCCAAAACCTAAACAAACTATACTTGGAATCAGGAAACTATTAATCCCACTAACTAAAGTCACAGGCGCACCTATAGTTGTTGTGAGTATTGCAACATCCCTGGAATCTTTTACCAATGCCTCTTCAACCCTGAGCTTTTCTTCATATAACTCAACCATTCTCAAAAGTTGATCATCTGTTGCTTCATCCAAACTAACTTTATAGCGAAACACTCTCTTCTCTACCTGATTATTTAAAAACTCTCCTGCTCTATTTAATATCTCCATACTAGCTCTTTAATATACTCAAAAATGCTTCCTGGGGGATTTCTACTCTCCCCACCATCTTCATCTTCTTCTTCCCTTTTTTCTGCTTTTCTAGCAATTTATCCTTTCTAGTCCTATCCCCACCATACAACTTTGCAGTCACATCTTTTCTAAAAGGGGCTACAGTCTCCCTGGCTATCACTGTCCCCCCAATCACAGCCTGAATTGCAATTGCAAAATTTTGTCTGGGCAAAACCTCTTTTAATTTCTCCACCATCCTCCTCCCAAACCCCTCAGCTTTTGGCCTAAATACAATAGAAGATAATGCATCCACCTTTTCCCCTGCCACTAAAATATCCACCCTTGCCCCATCTACCTCCCTAAACTCTAATAAATCCCAATCTAAAGAAGCAAACCCAGAAGATACTGACTTTAACCTGTCATAAAAATCTGTCACCATCTCAGCTAAAGGCATCTCATAAGTAAGCTCTATTTGGACTCCATAATAGACCTGGTTTACAAACTTTCCTCTTCTTTCCTGTAAAAGGTCCATAATATTCCCCAAATAATCAGAGGGCGTAAAGACTTTAATTAAAACCCAGGGCTCTTTTAACTCTTTAATCCTTGCTATATCTAATTCTGCAGGATTGTTTATAAACCCTTCACCTACCATATATTCAACAGAAGGGGCAGTAGCCAGTAAATCCACCCCAAACTCCTCTGACAATCTCTCTTGGACTACTTCTGCATGAAGTAATCCCAAAAACCCACACCTAAACCCAGACCCCAAAGCACTGGATTGTTCGCTCTCATAAGAAAATGCAGGGTCATTTAATCTAAATTTAGATAAAGCCTCTTTTAACTCAAAATATTCAGAAGCATCAATTGGATAAAGCCCCACATACACCATTGGTTTTACTTCTCTATAACCAGGCAAAGAATAAACACTCCACGGATCAACTGTTTTTAACTCTTCATTCTTCACTCTAAATTCTGCACTCGTTATCGTATCTCCAACTCTAACTTTATCAGGCTCTTTAATCCCTGTTGCAATATAGCCTATCTCCCCAGCCTTCAGACTCTCCCCAACTTTTAATTGTGGTGCAAAAAAACCTGTCTCTAACACCTGTCCCTCTGCTTTTGTACCTAAAAAATAGATTTTAGACTGGGTTGGGGGTGTCTGACCTTCCATAATCCGTACTTGGGCAACCACTCCTTTATATGCATCAAAAAAAGAATCAAAAATCAAAGCCTTTAAGGGTTTTTCACTATCCTGCTCTGGTGAGGGAACCCTCTCAATAATAGCTTTTAAAATCTCCTCTACCCCTTCACCTGATTTTCCTGAGGCTAAAATTATCTCAGACTCTAAAAATCCAAAAGTGTCACAAAGCTCAGTTTTTACCTTTTCCACATCTGCATTTGGCAGATCTATCTTGTTAACAACAGGGATTAAAGTTAGATTCTGCTCCAAAGCAGACAACCCATGGGATAAAGTTTGGGCCTGGATACCTTGAGTGGCATCAACCAAAAGTATTACCCCCTCAACAGCAGCTAAAGCCCTACTCACCTCATATGAAAAATCTACATGCCCAGGAGTATCAATTAGATTTAGGGTATAGGGTATAGCGTTTAGGGTATAGTTAAGACGGACAGGGGCAAGCTTTATAGTAATACCACGTTCCCGCTCAAGTGCCAAAGAATCAAGTATCTGCTCCTGCATCTTGTCCCCAACCACAGTCCCTGTAACCTCCAAAAACCTGTCAGCCAAAGTAGATTTCCCATGGTCAACATGCGCAATAATTGAAAAGTTCCTTATGTTCATATAATAGTCTCTTTTTCAATTAACAGGTTCTGCGAGCGCGAAGTATAATTTTTCCCATACTGAAGCGCGAAACAGGTCCTTATAATCGAGAAGTTCCTTATATTTGCCATGGGAGTATTGTAGAGGAGTTAAGCCTATCAGGCAATTATTAAACACTCCCTGTCTCTTTAGTAATCTCCTCAGATTTAAACATAAACTCCATCTTAGAAATCTTTTTTATTAAATTCAAAAAAGTCTCAAGCTCTTTTACTCTCATCAGCCAGACTAAAACAACATAAATGGATAACCCAAAAAAAGATGCAATCCCAGTTAATATTATTAAATTTACAGTTTTGGTTGTATCAAATACCACCTGGTCTAAAGCTTTAATAGGAATATAAAGTGCGATAGCTGCAATTAAAGCAGCTAAAAACATCTTTAAAAATGGGTCAATCAAACTGTGTAAATTAAACCCTCCTACCTTTTTATGCAAGAAATATAAAAGAGTAAAAAATGACAAATTTGTAGTAATAGCATAGGCCATTCCAAGGCCCCAAACATCAAACTTGTAATAAGTTACAAAAAGAAAGCTTAAAAATATATTTAAAGTTACTGTCCCAATAGAAACTACCACAGGAATTCTCACATCCTTAAATGCATAAAAACCCCTGACCAATAATAAAATTACTGATTGTGCAGCCAGTCCTGCAGCTAAAAATGCTACAGTCCTGCCTGTTAAAACTGTATCCTCCCATGAAAACTGGCTGGCTCCAAAAACAAGTCTTACTACAGGAATCCTTAAAACTATTAAAATTGCAGCTGCAGGCAAAGTTAAAAACAAAATCTGGTGCATGGTTGTCAAAAGTGTAATCTTAAAGCTTTCATCCTCTCTTCTGGATTTTTCCCTGGAAAGTACTGGCAGCGCAGCCTGGGCAATAGTTGCCCCAAAAAGCCCAATAGGTGCAGCATAAAGGTGTTGTGAAAAAGTCAAAAGTGTTACAGATGAATATGAAATTAAAGAAGCCAATGCAATAGATACAGTCTCATTTAACTGCTCTACCATCAAAGACAGGTTTCTTAAACTCATAAGCTGAAATATCTCCCTTACCCCCTGGTTTAAAAAATCCAGTGAAAATGAATACTGAAATCCTAAAGATTTAGCCAATGGAAATTGTATCAGCATATGCAGTAATGACCCAATTACCACCCCATAAGCAGCCCCTGCTATCCCAAAGTATGGTGCTAGTACTGCAATTCCAAAAATAATTCCCAGATTATACATAAGGGGAGCCAAAGCAGGAATAATAAACCTTTGGAAAGATTGGTTTATCCCCATAAAAAATGACCCAATTACCAGTAAAAGTTGTCCAAATAAAATAATCCTGGTTAGCTCATCAGTCATTAATTTTTGCTGCCCTAAAAACCCAGGCACCAGCAAACTGTTTAATGCAGGAGCAAATATAAAAGCTAAAGTCCCTAAAATTATAAAGGCAAGTAAAGACAGGTTTAGAATATTGGAGGCAAACAAAAAGGCTTCATCCTCTCCCTTTTTATTTATGTAATCTGTAAAGACAGGGATAAAAGCTACAGATAAAGTCCCAAAAATTAAAAGCTGGAAAATTAAATCAGGCAATCTAAATGCCCCAAAAAATATAGCAGCCTCAGAGGTATCAAAGTTATGGACTAAAAACCTATCCTTAACCAAACCTAAAATTTTTGAGCCAAAAACAGCCACCATTAAAATAACAGCCCCGGATAAAATTGAGTTCTGCCTGGTATTTAAAAGAGCAAGTAAAGATTTAACCATAAAAGCCTACAATTTATTGAGGCGTTTAGCCTACAATATATTGTATAAGATGTGGATAACTTTTCCAATCACAAAAAAATCGAATAGGGAACGAGGTCAAAATCAAGAAAGTAGTCGGAGAGCAAGTCGTGCAGATGCCAGGAGACTTGCTATCCAACAGCGAGGGATTCTACCCGAGCGGTACTTTCTGATCTGACGAGCGACCTTCCAGAAGGTCTACCATTGCAAAGGAAGCTAATTTTGTGCTAATATTCTCAGGTTATGCCTATCATTAAAAGTGCAAAGAAGAAAATGCGCAAAGATAAAAGGATCACTGCGCACAATAAAGTCTTAAAAGACAACTTAAAAGCTCTTATAAAGTCTATGCGCAAAACCCCCACCAAACAAAATTTGCAGGGAGCTTTTTCTGCTTTAGATAAAGCTGCAAAAACTCACCTTATCCATCCCAACAAAGCCTCAAGACTTAAATCCAGGCTTTCAAAGCATCTCTCAGCTTAGAACCCTATTAAAACTTACATTCTTAGTTTAGAATATCCTTAAGCCAGTTTTTTTGCTGGCATATTTGCTATGGCTACAAAACCTGCTCCACTACCAAGGCTAAGAGTTAAGCTTAATCTCTTACACCCTCAAGGTATAACTGAAAAACTCCCTTTAAAATTTATTAAATGGCTTATCTCCTATGGCAGGTTCATAGTCATAGCAGTAGAAGTTGTAGTAGTAGCAGCTTTTGTCTTTAGGTTTACTCTTGATGCCCAGCTTGATGATCTAAAAAGAAAAATTAACAACGAAAAACCATTTATTGAGGGCCTAAGTACTGATGAGGCTTTAATAAGACAAACCCAGCTTAAATTAACAACTATCTCTTCTAAATACCAAGAGCTTGATAAATGGTCAGAACTATTGCCAAAAATCTCCCGCTATGTCCCCTCCCAAATCAGATTTACTTCATTAGCTTTAGATAAAAATGGTAGTTCTGAAATTTCATTCAAAATAATTGGTAAGTCAAAATCTAATGTAGATCTTTCTATCTTTTTAAATAACCTTAAAAAGGATCCAATTTTTAAAAACATCAATCTAGATACTGTCAGTTTTGATCAGGGGGAAATTAGCTTTACAATTTCAGGTTCGAGTTAAACTTATGAATCCAAAATACTCAAGGTATTACACCTATATAAAACCTATCATTAACTCAAAAGCAGTTAAAACCTATTCACCAATTGTTTTTTCAATTATTACCATTACAATTTTCTCCCTCTATGCCATCCGCCCTACAGTAAAAACAATTTTATCCCTGCAAATAAGCATCAATGAGCAAAGTCAAGTTTTAGAAAAGCTAAATGAAAAATCCAGAAATCTGACCGAGGGAAAAGCAAATTATCAAAAAATTGACTCAAGCTTAAAAAACAGGCTCAATATCCTTATCCCACCTTCAACTTCCCTCCCTCAGCTAATAACTAATCTGTATAGCCTCTCCCGCTCTAACCAGGCTTCAATTTCAGGCATCCAGTTTCAGCCTATTGACCTGGATGGCCCTCCCATAACTCTTTCAAAAAATGCAACTTTAAAAATAATTGAATTAAGCTTAAATGTCCAAGGCTCCTTTACTCAGTTAAATGAATTTCTAAAATCCATTAAAAGCCTGGATAGAATACTTGAAATAAAATCATTAAATATTTCCAGGACTCAGGATGGAGGACTTATAATGTCAGTTACAGCTAATGCTTTCTATCTCAAAAATTGAGAAAAGGGCGTTAACTTTACCTAAAAAACTAAAATGAATAGAAAAGAATTTGTCATACTTCTAATAATCACATTTTTTGTCATTATGCTTTGGCTCATCTTTGATATATTTTTCAGAACTAAAACTTCAGTTGAATTAGACCCGGCTCTCCAAACGCTTTTAGAACCCATAAGTCCAGACTTTGATACCGAAGCCATAAATCTTGTCCGGGAAAATGCTCAAAATAGACCCGTAATAATTCAGCCAACTTCCCAAGCCAGCCCGTCAGCAAGTCCATGAAAATTCCAACTGTCTTTGGTCTAGTTTTAATAATCACCTCATTAAGCCTGGGCTTAATCCTTTATTCTTTTCAAAAAACTAATGATCATAATTTAAAACAAAGCTCCACTCCTCAAAATATTAAAATATTTAATTTAACAGATCGCCAGGCTTCTATTACCTGGCAGACAAATCTTGCAACAGAAGGGGAAGTAGAACTAAATGGAGATCAAAAAAACTTAAAAAGAGATGACAGGGATCTAAATACGCCTACTCCTCACCAGGTTCATTTTGTCACTTTAAAAAACTTAAATCCAGACACCAAATACAGCTATAAAATAAAAAGCGGCAATTTTTCTTATCCTGACTATAATTTAGAATTTGAAACTCTTCCCCAAATTAACACTGATAACCTATCCTCTGAAAAAAATAAATTCTTAAGGGGAACAATTCTAAATACTAACCTAAACCCAATCGATGAAGCTTTGGTTACTTTAAAAATTGATGGCGCTCAAGAAATTGCGTCTATTACTGGAATATCCGGCAATTTCATACTTCCTCTAAACATACTCTCCGCAGACGGAACTAACTTTCTTGAGATTGATTCTACTCTCCCTGCCATTCTTTTAGTAGAAAAATCCTCCCTTAAATCAAATATCTCTCTAAACCTTCCTTTGGAAAACCCAAACCTGCCTCCCTTCACAATTGGACAAAGCTTTAACTTAAGTGAGTATCTCCAAACTTTAAAAAGACCCTCAAACCCAGAGTCTCTCCAAACAGACATTTCAATCTATGACTTAAATGCAGATGGAACCTTAAATTCCCTAGATTCTGCAATTGTTTCTGACAATATAAACAGAAAGGTTTTTGATAAAAAAGCAGATTTAAACAATGACGGCAAAGTTGACCAAAAAGACCTAACCTTAATCCTTAAGTCCCTACAGTAAATTAATTTAAAAACTTATTCACAACTAATGTTAAAGCTAGTTTTTCATCTATCAATCCAGACTTTATCTTAAAATCATTTTCTAACATAAATTTATATAAATTTTTTATCTCCAAAATACTAAAATTTCTCTTTTGTCTTTCCAATCTTTGAACAATAAAAGCTGGAGCTTTTTTAGAAGAAATCAGCATTCTTCTAAGTAAATAAAACATCATGCTAAATATATACTGCCCTCCCCACTCATCATGGTTTCTCTCAAACTCCTCTAAAGCTTTGGGATTTTTCTCCCCCAATTTATCAAGAAATGGAAAGATTGGAGTCTCTCCTGCCTCTTCAAATAATAAAATCTGGATTTTTTTACTTAAAGCTTCTTTTAAAATCTTTGAATTTGATGGTAAAAGTTTTGAAAATTTTAAAACTAAAGTTAAATCTTCTCTGTCTTCCAGTAATTCAAATTCCAAATCAGAAAAATCTTCTAAAATCACCAGCCTTTTTTCAGAAAAAAGCTGAGGGGTTAAATATTCTGAGCGGGCATTTGCAAAAGAACTATTTTTCCCGGAAATTTCAACAACTGAAAGAGTATCAAAATCTTTTTTTATCTGGGAAATTTTCTGAGATATCCCTAAAGCCCCACCACCATGCAAAAGTATAATCATTCTTCTTCAACCCTGATAGAGTCCTCTAAAAGTCTTTGCTTAATATAATCTTTTATAGCACTAAAGTCATTATCTGGAGGGATTAGCACAAATGCTCCTCCATACTCTGATGGAGGTGGAACCATCAGTATAGATTTTCCTCCTCCCAAATCCCCTAAAACTATGTTAGAAACATTCTCAGAATTTCTAACAAGTTTTAGAAAATCCAGTGACCTCTCAATTGGAATATCTGTCTCAAAACTCTCTCCAAAAGCATCTATTAACCCCTTAATTTTACCTGGGTTAAAAAGTGTCTCTAAAGATAAAACTTTGCTCCTAAAAGCCTGTAATACAATCTGCTGTCTTCTTGATCTTGCAAAATCAGACCCCTCACCATTTGTCCCCATCCTTGAGCGGACAAACTTTAAAGCAGTTGTCCCGTCCATATGAGTTTTACCCTTCTTAAAATTTATATGTTCAAATCTGCAGGCAAAGTCTGCAGATTCAGTTGCAATCTTGTCAGTAGAATCTACTAAAACTTTATTCAATCCAGGTTTAAGTTTTAGATGGTCATCTCTTAGGTTGAGTCCACTAATCTGCTCCTCTGAAAGTTCTACTTCTTTTTCTAAAAGCCCGCACAAATCATTTTCTTTACCCTCAATTGGATAGTTATAATCATCAAAAGTATTAGGGACCTCAACATCTACCCCTTCGACTAAATCCACAGCCTTTATAAATCCCCTAAAATCAATCCTCACCCCATAATGGATTGGGATCCCCAAAATATTATCTATCTCATCTTCTGCTACAGAAAGTCCATTCTGACTTTTTTGCTGGCCATAAATATAAACAGTATTTACCTTAGTTTGAGTCCCCAAAAGCCAAAGATCCCTAGGCACAGAAATTAATGTAGTTTTTTTACTCTTTAGATGATAGGAAGCAATAATAATAGAATCTGTCAGGTATGGTCCATCGTGCTTTCCACCAGCATTACCAAGCATTAAAATATTTACCCGCTCATCTGTTGACTTAAGTGGGTTGATTTGGGCAATTGCAAAGTTAAAAACAGAAGATGTTGAGGTTAAAAATGACCAGGCAATTGTGGTTATTATTAAAATTGAAGCAATAAGCAGCAAAAACCTATATTTTTTGAAAAAGTTTCCTCTACGCGGTTTTGACAAATTAAGATGCATTAAATTTTCGTAGTCCATTGGTTAAATAAGAGAGTTTGCACAATCTATAATTTTAACAAATTCTTCCCCATCAAGCGATGCCTTACCAATTAAAAACCCGCTAATATCCTCTTGTTCTAAAAACTTTTTACAGTTCTCAGAATTTACACTCCCTCCATATAAAATTTCAATCTCCTGTCCAACTTTTTCTTTAATTTTTTTTGCCACACTCTCTGCATTTTCAGGAGTGTCTGGATTACCTGTCCCAATAGCAAAAATAGGCTCATATGCAACTAAATTACACTCACTGGGAATTGGGATATCCTGACCCTGTACACAAACCAGCGGGATTATATTTGCTGCAATTGCCTGGGCTGTCTTTCGCTCCACCATCTCATCACTCTCTCCAAAATTTTGCCTTCTTTCAGAATGGCCTAAAATTGAAAGTTCCACTAAATCATTTAAAATTGCAGCAGCTTCCTCACCGGTATATGCTCCCTCATCAAAAGGGGACAGGTCCTGAGAACCAACCATTAAAGGAAAATTACCAACCTGTATAGCTTTTTTAACCTCTTCAATTACAGAAAATGTAGGACAAACAACAACCTTTAAACCCTGCCTGCCGGCAGGCAGGTTATCCTTCCTGGGTAACTTTGGCCCCACCAAACTAATCCACTCCAAAGCTTCTGCAATATTTTTGTTTGATTTCCAGTTAGCTATTATCCAGATGTTCTTCATAATAAAGTTTTCGCAGGGGTGGCGGCAAACGGGGCGCCCCAAAAACTGCCCGCAGCGAAGTTGTTACGAGCGAGGATATTTTTGGGGCTGTTGGCCGACAGGACCCCAAGAAAACTACACTTATCCCCACCAGCCATACTTATCTAAATCTACCATAAAATCCTTGGAAACCTCTACACCCTCATCTTCTAAAAGTGCTTTTTGTGCTCCCTTCAGGTGATCAAAACAAGTTGTAGAAATAAATCCATGCCTGTTTATCACTCTATGCCAAGGCAAATCATGTTTTTCAGAGTTATAGTGCAATACTCCTCCAACCAGCCTTGCCCCTCTTGGCACATTAGCCAAAGTAGCAATTGTGCCATAGGTAGTAACCCGACCATATGGAATTAACTTAAGTATGGAAATCACCTTATCTTTAAAATTCATACCCTAATTATAAATTTGAAATTAGAAATTTAAAATGAATATTAAATGTATAAAAATTAAATCATTAAAATTTGATTGAAAATTGTAAATTAAAAATTGAAAATTTTACTGCAAAAGCTTCAACAATTCAGCCTTAGGGGTTACTCCAATTTTTCTTCCTACTTCTTTACCATCTTTCATAATCACATAAGTAGGAATACTCATTACCCCAAACTGTTCAGTTTTTTTAGGGTCTTCATCCACATTTATCTCTTCAACCTCAACTTTATCCCCTAACTCTTTTTTTATCTCCTCTAAAACAGGAGCCATAATTCTGCATGGCCCACACCACACGGCCCAAAAATCTAATAACTTAATCATAGGACAAATATATTACCACCCCTGTCAAATTTTGAAAAGGTTATTTAATTAAATACTCTTTCTTAAAATATTTTATTGCCTGATCAATTATTTTCATATCTTAAACAGAAGCCACAAAGTAGTATGATAAATTTAATGTTTAAATTAACATCTTCAAAATCCTTAGCAATATCTAACATCTGTATTAATTTCTCTACAGTTTTTCTCGCTTCACTGGTAGTCCCCATCTTTGCTGGAGATTTTAATCTATCTAAATGGCCAATTGTATTATCTGGTATAATAGCAACTGTAAGCTTCTCATTGCTGGCTATATTTTTTGCAGAGAAAGGTAAATTATGAGTTTTGATAACACAAGTATTGGATTATTAATCTTTTATGGGGTAGGTGCACTATTTGCAATATTTTTCCTCCTATTTTACATCGCATCTAAAAAGAAATAGCCCTCAAACCCTTACCTTTTTGTCAATCTTAAAAGAAATTATTTATTGAAGGGGTGTAAGATTTCAATGTTATTATAGCATAAATTTTCAATAATTAGCTTCAAATATTGAAAATTCTACTCAAATTTTGACTGAAATCTTACAACGCGAATATTGAACGAGGCGAATCACTACCAGGTTCGGCACTTCTGGAAAGGATTTTCCGATGGCGTAGCAAAGAAGCTGATGAGTTACGATCGCTTTACAACGATGCCTACTCCGCGAAACATCCGAATGGGCACCCTTACCAATACCAGAATGAACTCGATGATGAGTCCGACCTTTCAATGTTCTTCAAACGCACATCTTTCAATAATAGAGTTGTTCAAGGTGAATGGCATGCATTATGGCAAACAAGTGTGGAGCACTCGGAGAATATTAACTTCGAAGTGATTGACTTACAATGGAAAGGCGAGTATCTTTATATTGCCAACCGGAGTAAAAGCGAACAGAATCCCGATGGCGGGTACCTTTGGAAAGCTCAATGTTCTGTCTATGATAGTCAGTACGTGATTGGGACGTATGTTGCTATTGAAGACTCTGTCATGGCACGAGGTACTATATATCTAGTGATTCATCGCTCTGGGAGGCACATGCTTGGTCATTGGATGGGATGTAATTTTGATAGCGAATGGGCACACGGTTTGATGGCGATGGCACAAGAAAGAGAACGATTGGCTGAATTGCTAGAGAGGCACGTTCAGGAATTTCCATCGATGCCCTATTGGAGTGGGCCCGACCGATCCGAGGCCAGGAGTGACAACCATGAAAGGACTACGAATGAGTGACGTGGGCGAGTCGAACAATGAATTCCAATACTGCATAGTTTTAACGACATGTGCGTCTGCTGATGAATTAGAGACGTTAGTCTCCGTGCTGCTGGAAGGAAAACTTGCGGCATGTATTCAGTCGCTAGATATCAATAGTTCATACATGTGGAAGGGTCAGCGGGAGACAGAGTCTGAGAAGCTAATACTGATCAAGACGAGGCGCGAGCTCTATCCCGCGGTTGAGGCAGCATTGCTGGGGGCCCATTCCTATGAGACGCCGGAGATCATTTGCGTCCCGGTGAGCGCGGGTTCAATCGGATACCTGAACTGGGTCAATGAGATGACCTCAGTGAGCGCTGGGTGAAGGAGGAGAACTTCTAAGGTTCATGCGGGGTTCTCAGTTCATGGACAGCGGGATTGGCGTCTGCGACATCTGCTTTCAGGGAGTTCCCGCTTATCTGGAGACAGTCGGCAACAACGTGGAGCTGCGAAAGACGTGCGGTATCCATGGGGTTCAGGCCGGCGTCTACTCGACTGATCTCAAGTACTTCGAGCTGTGCCAGGCGGTAGCACGGGCCGCTCCTGGCAGCCCTGTCTCTGGAAGCCAAGCGCCGCTCAAGGCGCGCCAGAACAAGGCCAACGTCAATGGTTCATCTTATCTGGCCGCCGCGATTCTTGAATTACTCCACGAATGCGATATGGCCTGTCCGACTTGCAGCGCTGAATCGTTTCCTGGAGCTGGCCGAATAAAAGAACTGGGCGTAGTGAATCGCATGTTGAAGGCCAGTCAAAGCCAGAGCTTGCTCCCCCCTGTCATTATGCTCAGCGGCGGCGAGCCGACGCTACATCCTCGGTTTAGCGAAATCCTCTCCATGGTGGTTAAAAGCCAGGCCCCGCGGATATTCCTCGTAACGAATGGCGTCCGTCTTGCTAATGAGAAAGGGTTCGCGGAAGAACTCTCTGTAATCGGATCGCGTCTTGAAATCTATCTTCAATTCGATTCGCTTCGTCCCGTGTAAGATTTCAATGTTATTATAGCATAAATTTTCAATAATTAGCTTCAAATATTGAAAATTCTACTCAAATTTTGACTGAAATCTTACACATAGTATATAATCACCCAAAATCTAAGCTAAATTTTTCAATGCAAAAAAAAGACCTTAACCCATTCAGAAATTACCTAATCCTAAGAATTAAAAAAGGAGTAACCAATGGCAAAAAACTTTTTCATGAATTGCAAAATCAAGGTTTTAATGGTTCATATATAACTCTATATAGATATTTAAAGGAAGATTTATCAGACTTCTGGACAAAATCGTCTTGCAAAAAGACTTTCCCCTATAAAACTCAGGTTAAGTTAAACAGAGCTAAGTATAAAACTGCAAGAATTATAGATAAAACAGAACCAGGAAAACAAGCCCAAGTTGACTGGGCACATTTTGGAGAAGTCACTATTAATCATAAAGCTGAGAAGCTTTATTGTTTTGTATACATCTTAAGTTTTAGCCGGGCTATTTATATAGAATTCACAACCACCCAAAAACTCTCAGTTTTTGAAACATGCCATATCAATGCCTTTAAGGCTTTAGGCATACCTGAAGAAATCGTTTATGATAACACTAAAACAGTAATCATTTCTAATAAAAAACTCCCTGATGGAACCAGAAAAATTAACTTCAATCTCGGATTTTTAGATTTTGCAAATTTCTATGGCTTTGAAATAAATCCTTCACCTCCCTATTGGCCAAGAAATAAAGGCAAAGTTGAAGCAGTCATAAAATACATCAGAAACAACTTTATGCAGGGCACAAAACACCAAAGAAATTTGACTTCACTAAATGAGCTTAACCACAAAGCAACTGACTGGGTAAATCAAATTGCGAATGCCCGTATCCACAGCAATACCCACAAAAGACCTTTAGAATTATGGTTGACAGAAAAACAATTCCTCCACTTCCCTAATGGCTTACCAGATTATCAGGTAAACCCATTTTTAACTCGCTTCAGCACTAAAGATCAATGGATCCAATATAAACAAAACTTCTATTCTGTACCCAAAGAATTTTCCTGGAAAAAGTTACTCCTAAGAGAAACCTGTCAACAGGGAGTAAAACTTGTTAATATTTATTTTAAAAATCAGTTAATTGCCCAACATAATCTATACACAGAAAAAGGTCAGCATATTGAAAACCCTGCACATTTCAAACCCAAAAAGACCCATCCCCCTAGAACAAACACTACTCCAGAAAAAGCCTGGAAACATTATCCTCAACTAAAAACCCGATCTTTAAGCTATTATGATAAACTAATTTCCTAAATAATATGGGCAAAACTAGGATCAATAAATACCTAATATCAAAACTGCCCAACCAACAAGGAAGGATAGAAGCAAATTTTAGATTTTTAAGCCTTAATGGAATGTTAACCTTGTATAAAAAAATCGCCAAAAAAGCACTTGAAGAATCTTGGACTCCTTTTGAATTAATTGAGCACTTACAATTAGCTGAACTCAATTGGGCAGAAACCAACCGGACAGAAAGATGGATTAAACAAGCTCATTTTGATTCACCCAAAACTCTTGAAGAATTTGATTTTTCCTTTCCCAAAAAAATAAATAAAACCCTAATTTTTGAACTCGCCTCTTGCAGATTTATTGAGAACGCTGAGAACATTATCTTTTTAGGCCAAACTGGAGTCGGTAAAACTCACCTTGCCCAAAGCTTAGGCCTAAAAGCTATTTATAATGGTTTTGATGTAAGGTTTCTAACACTCAGATCTCTGCATGAACTTATAGACAAAGTTAGAGATAGCAAATATGAACTCAGAAAACTACTCACAAACCTGGCAAAACCAAAACTCTTAATTTTGGATGAAGTTGCTTTATTTCAACCGGATGAAATACTTGCTGAATTTTTAAGCGAGCTTCTTCTAAATCGTCATCTAAAAAATTCAACAATTTTTACCTCCAATAAAAGCTTTTCCCAATGGACAAACGCATTTGGGGATAAACATAGTTCAACTATGATTATAGATAGAATCAACCAAAAAGCTCACCCAGTATTAATAGAGGGTGATTCATATAGAATAAAAGACAGATTAGGCAAAACTGGGCAATCTACTCAAATTTTCCCTCTATGACCCAACCTACCTCTGCCCTCCTAGAAGACCTAAACCCAATCCAACAAGAAGCTGTTAAAGCAACAGATGGCCCTACTCTAGTTTTAGCAGGTGCAGGCTCAGGCAAAACCAGAGTTCTCACTTATAAAGTTGCTTACTTAATTGGAGAAAAGAAAATCCAGCCAGAAAGAATTCTTATTGTAACTTTTACCAATAAAGCCGCTGGTGAAATGCGCGACCGCATCTTAAAACTTCTTAACTCTGAACTCATAACTCATAACTCAGCTCTCCCCTTAATGGGCACCTTTCATAGTATCTGTGCCAGAATTTTAAGAAAAGAAGGCTTTGCTTTAGGCTTAAAACCTGGATTTTCTATTTATGATGAAAATGATGCCCTGGATGCAATAAAAGAAGCTATGGGTAATTTAAATATTGCTACCCAAAAAACAAATCCAAGTTCTATCAGGCACACTATCTCAGGAGCAAAAAATGAACTAATCTCAGACATTGAATACCCTCAATATGCCAGAGGCTACTTCCAGGAAATAGTAGCTAACGTTTATTTAGAATACCAAAAGATCTTAAGAAGAAATTCTGCTTTGGATTTTGATGACCTTTTAATGTACACCATCAAACTTTTTGAGACTAATCCCCAAACATTAGCAAAATACCAAAACCAGTTTGAATATATCTTAGTAGATGAATATCAGGATACCAACGCAGCTCAATACCAGCTTATTAAACTCCTGGCTAAAAGAAACAGGAATTTGTGCGTAGTTGGTGACGCAGCCCAGGCTATTTATGGCTTTAGGGGTGCAGATTTTAGAAATATAGTTAATTTTCAAAAAGACTATCCAGAAGCTAAGGTTTTTAACTTAGAACAAAACTACAGATCCACCCAGACTATCCTGGATGCTGCCCACTCTGTTATCTCTGAAAATAAAACCCACCCAATATTAACTTTATGGACTGATAAAAAAGAAGGTCCTAAAATCTCCCTCTACCAGGCCAGATCTGAAGTAGAAGAAGCACTATTTATAATAGACCGTATCAGGCGGTTGATGGGTGGCGCCGAGGAGGGATCTCGCGCGTCGACCGCAGCGAATGACAATGAGCGAGGACGCACGCGGGACACCGAGGCGACAGGACCCATCAATCTCTCAAGTTTTGCACTTTTGTATAGGACTAATGCCCAATCCAGGGCCTTAGAGGAAGCTTTCCTAAAATCAGGTGTTCCTTATAAATTAACAGGGGGTGTCCAATTTTATGAAAGAAAAGAGATAAAAGATGTCCTCTCCTATTTAAAATTAGTAGCCAATCCGGATGATTCTATTGCCAGAAAAAGGATAGAAAAAATTGGCAAAGGCCGCGCCCAAAAATTCTACGAACTCTTACCAACGTTTGTGAGGGGTGACTCCGAAGAGGGATCCCGAGCGTCGACCGCAGGAGGTTTGTTAACCTCCGAGGACGCACTTGGGAAACTGAGGAGGCAGGACCCCGAACAAACTACTATGAACATTATGGATCAAATCCTAACTACAACAGGTTATTTAGCTTATTTAGATGATGGGACAGAACAGGGCAAAATGAGGGTAGAAAATGTTAAAGAGTTACGCTCTGTTGCAGAACAGTTCCCAGATTTGACCCAATTTTTAGAAAATGTAGCTTTAATTCAGGATAACCAAATGCCAGACTCAAACTTAAAAGAGCAAAAAGATGCAGTCCATTTAATGACCCTCCATGCATCTAAAGGCTTAGAATTCCCAGTAGTTTTCTTAGTTGGAATGGAGGAGGGCCTTTTTCCTCACTCAAGGTCTATGCTTGACGCAAATGAGATGGAAGAGGAAAGAAGGTTAGCTTATGTTGGCATCACAAGGGCTAAAGATAAACTCTTCTTAACTCACACCAGATCAAGGCTATATTTTGGTACCAGATCCAATAATCTCCCCTCAAGATTTTTATCCTCTATCCCAGAAAAATTACTAGATCAAAAATTAGCCAACAAAAGCTATGATGAATACTCTCCAAAGGATAACTTCAACGATGATGTTTATGAAAAAGGATTAAAAGATGATGACGACTGGCTCAACTCCTAAATTTGCATTTTCCCTAAAAATCAGCTAAAGTTTTTTGCACACACTAACAGATGGAATCTTTCTTAGGTGCAGCTCTAGGAACCCTTTTTAGCTTCAATGTTTTTGCCTCCAGCGACTCAAATTTACCAAAAACCCCAGACCCAGTTGAAACTATCTCTTTTTCCCAACCCATAAAAACAGAAACTAAATTTGGAGAAGAAACAGAGACTGAAGAAACTAAGATTGAATTTACTACTAAATATGAAGATGATCCTGAAACAGAAGCAGGGGAAGAGTCAGTAGCTCAGGAAGGCCAAGATGGTAAAAAAATAAAAACTTACAAAATTACTTATTACGATGGTGAAGAGTTTAGTAGGGAACTGGTTTCTACCACCACTGAAGAACCAGTTGACAAAATTATCAAAAGAGGCACAAAAATTGTCTGGAAAACCCTCCAGACTGATGATGGAGAAATAAGATACTGGAAAAAGTTAAAGGTCTATGCCACCCATTATGATTCAAGGTGTCCCGGGTGTAATGAGACTACTGCTATAGGGATGAGAGCTGGGAAAGGGGTAATAGCTGTTGATCCAAAAGTGATTAAGTTAAGATCAAGTGTTTTTATACCAGGGTATGGGAAAGCAGTAGCTGGAGATACTGGGGGTGCTATAAAGGGAAATATTATAGATTTAGGCTTTGATGACGCCCGCACAGCAGGCTGGACTGCCAGATATGTAGACATCTATCTACTCTAGTAAAATTCATGAAGCTTCCTAATGGTAGCAAAACATTTATTTCCAAAGAAAAATTATTAAATTACATACTTTCAGAAATTCATCCAGTTGGAAAATTCAAGGCTAAGTTCTTTAGAAATCTAGGTTTTGATGAAACAGTCTATCCCTTATAGGGTGTATGATATAAATATGTTTGAAGAACTAGATACAGTTGTATTAAATAAAGATATTAAAGGATATAACCTTAAAAAGGGTGACGTTGGTGCTGTAGTCCATGTATATTCTAAAGATAAGGCCTTAGAGGTCGAGTTTGTCGCAGCCCGGGGAAAAACTGTAGCAGTACTTACACTAAAATCTGAGGATGTAAGATTAATGGATAAAAACGAAATCCTCCACGCCCGTGGCTTCACAACTATTTAATTTTTAGATTCCCGCCCAGAAATCCTAAAACCATAAACTAATTAGCTTCCCACATCCGATGTGGGAACGTGGTTTAAAACAATCTTCATAGATTGATAATATCATGCATTTACTCTAAAAATTTAAAACTTCCCAAAATCTCCTCACCTCCACTTAACACCCTAAATAGATACATCTTCCCCCCACTATTTAGATTAAAATATTTAGGAGAATTTATCTGGTAAGAAATTTCTGCCCCCTTTGCTAATTTCCCTGAAATTGTAGCTTCTAGATTTGGGGCATCTTTTTTCTTATCAGGAGGATTAAACATCCCCCACAAAAATGGGTAATACCAATATTCATTGTAAAACCCTTCAGGTGTTAAACCATTTGGATTATTAAATACCCAGATAGTCAGAGGAGCTTTATCAAAATCTTTATCTTCTTTTAAAACAGAAACTGCCCCTAAAAATTCTGCAGGGGCATATTGGACATAAGAAGTAAAATTCTTCCTAAAATCCCCATTTCCCCTTCTGTTATATTCCTCCTCACTATCCTCTTTAACCTCCAATTCCACAGAATACTTAAATTCAAACCCCAAACCTGAATAAACTTTCTCACCCTCTTCATCTGCAGGTGAAACTTCTAAGACTTCCTCATTTTTCTCAACCTGTTTTATATCAGAATACCTGTAATAAATCACTCCAGAAAGTCCAATAAGCCCCAAAGCAATCACTAAAGGAATAAGCAGAAAACCCCTTTGCATAGATTAATCATACCCCAAATCCCCCTAATATCCCTAATCTTACCTTGAAAAATTAACAGAAGAGATAACCTGCTCAATCTGTACAGCAAAGTCCTGTCTTGAAGAAGAGGGTCTGCCTGAATTAGAAACCCGCTGGGTTATATCTAAATCCACTCCATTTGGATTTATTACACACCATCTATAATCAGCCTCAGCCCCTTTAGTCCCCTCAACTATCCTTACTACACTATTATTCCCAAGCTTTATATTATCCCCCTGACAGGATAAATTATCAGAAACTAAAACAGTAATTGGTTTAACTGCCCTATCACAGTTAACCTTTAGCATATCTTGTGATTTTTCAGGGTCAAACTCAAAATTAACTGAATTATTACAAGTCAAAAGCCCCCAATTATTTGGATATGCAAGCTCAAACCCTACTCCTTTATAGCTTTTTGCATTTGGCACTGGAGCAGATGTGTTTCCTGGTGCAGGGCTTGCAGTCTCCCCGGGAGTTTGACCAGATGGTGCTACAGTAGGTGTAGGGCTTGCAGACTGCCTTCTTGATGAAATAAATCTGGTTAGGAAAAATATTAAGCTTATTATCAAAGCTAAAATTATTAAAACTACAGCCCCTGTTACTATTAAAGTCTTTCTCTGATCATCCATGATTGCAAATTCTAGCACAAAAACCCCAATTCTACAACTATGAGACATTCCTTTTCCCTTTACACTTTTCCCTTTTCCCTTTACACTTACAACCATGGACTTAAGACCTATTACAAATGCTCAGAAAGCTCAGTACAACAAAGTAGTCACCCATATTATGCAGTCATGGGAGTGGGGAAAAGCCAGGATTAGTTTAGGCACCCCTCTTTTAAGATATGGTCTCTATAATCAGGGCAAACTCCAAAAAGCTTTCCAGCTAACCTTTCACAAAATCCCCTTCTCCTCCCAATTTGTAGGCTATCTACCCAAAGGCCCTCTTCCTGACAAAGAGCTTTATGAGGCCTTAGAGATTATTGGCAAAGAGCAAAACTGTGCATTCATTAAACTTGAACCTGACATATTAGAAGATGAAACTAAACCCTTTAGAATCTACCCCAAATTCCTCCCTTCCCCCAAACCACTTTTTACCAAACATAACTTTATATTAGACTTAACCCAATCAGAAGATGAAATTCTAAAAAAAATGCACCCAAAAACCAGGTATAACCTAAGGGTAGCTCAAAAAAAGGGTGTGGAAGTAAAAGAGTCTACCTCAGATGAAGCTTTTAAAATCTATTTAAAACTCTACTTTGAAACCACACAGAGGCAGAATTATCATGGCCACAACCCAAACTATCATAAAAAAATCTGGGAAGCCCTAAAAAAAGATAACATGGCCACAATCCTGATTGCATATTATAAAAAAACTCCCTTAACTGCCTGGATGCTTTTAAATTTTAAAGATAAGCTCTACTATCCTTATGGAGGGTCATCTTTAGAGCACAAAGGGATTATGGCCAACAACTTAGTAGCCTGGGAAGCCATCAAGCTTGGCAAAAAATTAGGTCTAAAAGAATTTGATATGTGGGGGGCACTGGGTCCAAACGCAGACCCAAAAGATCCCTGGTATGGCTTTCACAGGTTTAAACAAGGCTATGGAGGAAAATTAGTTGAATACATTGGCACCTATGATCTAGTCTTTAACAACGCTGTTTATTGGACATTCACATCTATAGACAAGTTAACACCTTTGAAGGTATTTTTGTTAAAAGTACTCGGTAAATAATGGACCCATTACTTTTATTATCTTTAATAGTTCTCTTTTTTTGCTTTTTAGGCCTCTCCTGGTTTGCAGGCTCTGATGCCCCTTTCGTTGCCAGCAAAGAAAAACTCTATCTTCCAATCCTAAAAAGTTTAAAAATGAAAAAAAATAAAATCTTTTTTGAACTAGGCTCAGGTGATGGCAGGATTGTTATTGATGCTGCCAGGCTTGGAGCTCAGGCTTTTGGTGTAGAACAATCCTGGATCAGGGTCTGGTACTCAAGATATAAAGCCCAAAAACTAAACCTTCCCAATGCATACTTCTGTCATGGCAATATCTTTAAAAGAAGCTATATTCACGCAGATTATATTTATATCTATATGCTTCAAAAGGCAGTTGACATATTAGAGCAAAAACTAAAAAAAGAATTAAAAAAAGGCTCAATTGTTATCACCCAAACTTATCACTTCAAATCCTGGAAACCTTTTAAAAAATCCGGCAATTTCTATTTATACAGGGCTTAACCCCCCCAGCCTCTATTTTCTTCTTTCCTCATCTCATCATCCTCATTTCCTCTTGCATAATCATCCTCGAGTCTAAAAGTCACACCAACCTCACTCATAGCTGCCTCAAAAATATCACAATCTGTTACCCCCTGATATCTATGTTTTTGTCCTACTTTAACTGTATATCCTTTTCCCTGCTCCATCTTAATTGTTTCCATCTCCCCCTGATCATTCTCAATAATTAAATTGCACTCTCCAGACATTAAACAACCTGTTTCTATTTTTTTATCATGGATCTGCAAACTATTTCTCTTTCCAGCCCGGTAGTGCATAATCTTTCCTGAATAGGGCAGTCCTTCAGGTGTAAAGATCAATTCATAACCCCAGGGTTTCTCAACTTTCTGTAAAAAAGGCTCATTACTAAAAGTAGATTTATCAATTGTTTTTAAAAATTCCTCTAAATCCTTATCCATTAGTCTATTGCAGATCCAGAGTACCACGCTTTTAAGCGTGGGTGAATGGATCAATTTCTGTATCGGCGAAGCCGTACAGTGCAAGAAGATACCACGGCTTTAGCCGTGGAGCTTCATTTTATCAAAATAAATGTGTATGCAGAAAATAGCTTAAAGCTGCAATCACTCCATCCCTATAAGCAGTAGTCCTGGTTATTGCATTTTTAGTCATCAGCCCAAAATGCCCCTCAGACTGTTTTGTATTAACCTTTCTAAAAATTAAATCATTTGCATCCCCCAATTCCATTCCCTTCTTAACAAGTTCCATCATCCTTCTTGGAGCATGCATTCTAATAGATGACCCCATCCCCATCTCCCCTTTTTTATTTATCACCACAATCCACCCGCAGTCAAACCAATCCTTTTTAATCTTTTGCAAACCCCCCTCAAGCCCCACCCCAAAGTCAGCCTTTAGTGCTTTTATAGCTCTTTTAGCTCTGGTTGTTGCCCCCTTAATACTCTCTAAATCACTCATTGGCTGGTTTGACACCCCAGAGGAAACTTCCACCCCTAAAACATCCCATTTCTTCTCAGGCCAGATAATCTCAAATGCCCTTTTGACTGCTTCTATCTTAACTGGGTTTTTTGAACCAACTGCAACTTTCATTACAGCATTCATACCATAAAATCCTTTAAATGTGTTATGGTAAATTTCAATGAAATTTTATCTGTCTTTAATGATTTTTTCATTACTCCTGGTAATTTTTATCATCCTAACCCCATTTCAGACTGCAGTCGACCAGAGATTAAATGTCTTGGGCGCCCAAACCAAACTCTTAACTGATGATTCTGCTTTTAAAATAATTCTTTTTGGGGATTCCATGACTTCATTTTTAGGCCCTTCTGGTGATGAAATCCTTTCAAATCTTAAAACCTATTATCCAAACTCTAAAATTGTCATTCAAAACTATGGTTTTGGTTCTAAAAACATCCTTTTTGCCAAAGAAGTTTTAGAAAAGCAAACAGATTATTTAGGGGTTAAATACCCACCCCTTTTGCAAACAAATCTTGACCTTTTAATAATTGAATCTTTTGCTAATAATCCCCTCTCAGAATATCCCTTAGAAGAAGGTCTAAAAATACAAAACCGAGCCCTTGATGAAATAATTTCTAAAGTCCACGAAGTTAAGCCTGATATAAAAATAGTTTTCTTAGCCACCATTGCTCCTAGTAAAACCCACTTTGGGGAGGGCTCTGTTGAATTAACCCCCCAAAAGCGGGAAGAGTGGGTAAGTGAAAGGATTACTTATTTAAAAAACCACATTGAATATGCCAACTCTCACAATATCCCCCTTATTAATGTTTATGAGAAATCCTTAAAAGATGGTGATGGCAACAAAGACTTTTTAAACCCTGGAGATAACATACACCCATCAATTGAAGGGATAAAATTTATAAGTGCAGAGGTCGCAGACTTTCTACACTCTAATAATCTGATAAACTAAAACCCCTAATCCTCCTAATAATCCTAAAAGCAAAATCAGGCTTCCAAAACATCCCTGTCTGATATCATCAGTTACTCCTGTAGACTCATCTGTCATCTTTTAAATTACTCCTGACTTTTTTCAGTAGTACATCCATATCAAATGGCTTGGCTAAAAAATCATCCGCTCCTGACTCTAATGCTGACTGTTGAGCACTGGGGTGGGCAGAAAGCATAATGATAGGTATATGCTTAAGTCTGTCATTATTTTTAAAACCCTTTGCAATTGTTTTTCCATCCTTACCTGAAAGTAACAAGTCCAAAATTATTAAATCCGGAAGTTCCCTATCCTCCATTGTCAAAACCCGCTCATCACTAACCTCAAGCTGGACTTCATGTCCATCAAATTCCAAAATAGCCGCTAATGCATCCTGGATACCACTATCATCATCTATTACCAGTATTTTTGACATAAAAATCCTACCTCAAAGGCAAAGAAACAAAAAACGTTGACCCTCTCCTTTTAACGGATTCCACCCAGATATTTCCCCCATGCCTTCTTACTATCTCTGATGAGATATAAAGTCCAATCCCAAGCCCGGGGAAAGTTTTTTCACTCTTTCCTGCTGCCCTGTAAAACCTGTCAAAAATCCTTTTTTGATGAGTCCTTGAGATTCCAATCCCAAAATCTTTTACAGTAAATGTCACCTTATTACCCTTCCTGAAAACATTTAGTATTATTTTTTCAGCTTCAGGAGAATATTTAATAGCATTGTTTATTAAGTTTATTAACACCTGGCCAATCCTGTTTTTATCACCCACAATATCCACATTTTCATTCCCTTCCAGATAAATTTTATGTCTTTGAGTCAACCCCTGCATAGTCTCCACCGTATCCCTGACTAAATCCCCCAAATTAAACTGCTGTTTCTCAAGCTCCAATCTGCCTGTTTGGATCTTAGACAAATCTAATAAGTCATTTACCAGTTCAGTCAAATTATTAAGCTGGTCATTGGTTTTATCAAGATATTTCAAGGCCACCTCATCCCTGCTTTGTCTGTATTTGCTCTGCAGTACCTGGATATAAGCTTTAATAGAAGTAATTGGAGTTTTTAGCTCGTGTGATGCCATTCCGATAAACGCATCTTTCCTTCTCTCAAGCTCTTTTGACGAAGATATATCCCTACCTATCCCTGATGCTCCTATAACCTTTCCCGATGTGTCTTTCAGAGGTGATATAGTCAATGATACATCAATCATTCTGCCATTCTTTGTAATTCTGGTAGTCTCCAGATGGTCAACTCCTTCCCCAAGCCTTATTACCTCCATTATCTCCCGCATTTCTTCTTTCTTATCTCTTGGTACAATTATCAAAATCGACTTTCCAGCCATCTCATCTGCACTATATCCATAAAGTTTTTCTGCTCCCAAATTCCAGTTTGTAATCCTCATTTTTAGATCCTGGCCTATAATTGCATCATCAGAAGATTCAACTATTGCAGCCAGTCTATGATTATTAAGCTCTGCTTCTTTTGATGATGTAATGTCAACAGTCACTCCTCTCATCCCTACACTCTTACCTTCGCTATTCTTAATAACTGCTGTCTGCGCCTCAACCCAGACGACTCTTTTATCTTTAGCCACCCACCTGAACTGAACTACGCCTCCGCTCCCTCTCCTAAAATTTTCTTTTGTCCTCTTAAGAGTCTCCTCTACATCATCGGGGTGAACAATTGAAAGCCAGAAATTAGGTCTGGATGTCCAATCTTTAACTGAATATCCTAAAAGTCTTATAATATATTCACTCACATAAGCCATTCTTTGCTCCTGGCTTCCTGGTTCCCCATATGCTTCCCAGACAACTCCAGGGACATTTGCCACAACATTACTTAGCCTCTTTTTCTCCTCTTCCACCTTTTTATATAAAGATGCATTTTCTATAGCTAATGCTGCCCTGCCTGCCAGTTGCTCAGCCAGTTCTAAATCAGACTTATTAAACTCCCTTTTAGATTCAGCGCTGACAAATGTTATTACCCCAACTACTCTCCCTCTTATTTTTATAGGCACAAGCATTACAGATATCAGACCAAGTTTTTTTATTACCTCAATCTCCTTTTTGGAAACTGAAGAAGCTTTTATTAATTCCTCTGTAACTAAAGGATAAATTTCTGACTTGCCGCTTCTAAAAACATTAGCAATGCCGTTTGGTGCATCCAAATCAACAGGGTCAATTTTCCTAAGCTCTTTTGCCCAGGCTACTTTCTTTGGATCAACATGCGCAACTACCAGCAATTCTACCTCCTTATTATTAAGCATATCTATTGCATACCAGTCAGCTATATGAGGCACTGCCAATCTGGCCACACTTTTTAAAGTCTTTTTATAATCTAAAGAGGATGCTAAAACCCTACTGGCTTTAGTTAAAAATTTTAACCTGGCCTCAGAATTTCTAAGCTCAATCTCAACCCTTTTTTTCTCTGTAACATCATTAAAAGTATTTATTGCAAAAATCACCCTTCCATCTTTATCAAAAACAGGAGTTGCCTTAACAGATGCCCACCTCTCTACCTTTGAATCCTTAATCTTAAATTTCAAAACCATCTCTTTTGGTGACTCACCCATTAGGGCCCTCCTGCCTGGAAATGCTTCAATTGGAATACTCCCTCCATCCTCACCAAAAACCTCGAATTTTTCCATAATTTTTTTAACAGGGATATTTATAAGCTCTCCTGGAGATTTAAAACCAATCATCTTTGCCCCAATATCATTGGCAAACATCAACTCACCATTTGGTTTTTGGACAGTAATTCCAATCCCAACCTGGGAAAAGATAATCTCCAGGTCTTTTTTAGAAGCCAAATTTACTAAATTTGAGTACTCGTCAGACACCTCTATCTCTTTAACCTCATGCCTGGAAGATTTTTTAATATCAAGCCCTGAATTTTGTAGCATCGGTTTTTCCAAACTATATCAATATTTTGTAAGATTTGCGTAAAAAAATCCCGCACTTTTTTAAATGGTATAATCTTAAGTCCATGAGGCTGCTGCACTTTTCAGACATTCATATAGGTATGGAAAATTATGCAAAGTTAGATCCTGCTACCGGACTTTCCACCAGGCTTTTAGATTTTTTCAAGACCTTTGATTTTATAGTTGAAACTGCCCTAAAAGAAGATGTTGATGCAGTAGTTTTTGCAGGTGATGCTTACAAAACCAGGGACCCTAACCCAACCCAGCAAAGAGGCTTTGCTGCTAGGATAAAAAAAATGGCCAAAAAAATCCCGATTGTTTTAGTAGTTGGCAATCATGACACCCCAAATGCAGAGGGTAAAGCTAACACCCTAGATATTTATTCTGCTTTAGAAATGGACAATGTCCATGTCTCAAGGGTTCCTGAGCTTTTAAATATTCCTACAAAATCAGGCAACCTCCAGATTGTCACCCTCCCCTGGCTTCACAAAAATGACTACAAAACTGTTGGTGAAAAACTAAATATTCTTTACAACAAATTAGATAAATCTTCCCCTGCCATCTTTCTCTCCCACTGTGAAGTTGTAGGGGCCCAGTATGGCTCTGAAAAAGGTATGGCCATCCAAAATGATGTCACTATCCCCCTTTCTCTAATCCAGGACAGAAGGCTATCTTACGGCGCCTTAGGCCATATCCATAAACACCAGGTCCTCTCAAAACCTTCTGATAAACCCCTCATTATCTATGCAGGCTCCCCCCACAGGATAGACTTTGGTGAAGAAAAAGAAGACAAAGGAATAATACTAGTAGAGATTGACCAAAAACATAATGCTTCCTATAAATTTATAGACACAAACTGCAGAAAATTTTTAAGCATAAATATCACCCTAAAAGCTGTTGAAAAAGAACCAACTGCAGCTATCCTGCAGGAACTGAAAAAATATGATCTCACAGAAAAAATTATCAAGCTCACAATTAATATCCCAACCTCAGTTGAAGGTGAAATCCAGATGGATAAAATTAAAAAAGCCCTCTCTTCTGCCCACTTTGTTGCAGGTATCTCAAGAAATGTAGAAAAGTTAGAAAGACAAAGGTTAGAAGCAGGTGAAGAAGTAGAAAAATTAACCCCAATAGAAGCCTTAAAAAAATACTTTGAAGCCAAAAACTACCCCAAAGAAAAACAAAAACAGTTAGAACAATTCGCCGCCCAAATACTTGATAGCTAAGGGATCCAACACTCTAATGTCATTCTGAGCGTAGCGAAGAATATATTGTCTTAGTTTAAAACTTCTCGCATGGCCTAAATATCCCATATAAGATTGTAGACTCTGGTTAAAATTATCTGATCCAGCTTTTTCTTTTAATTTTTTAAATATCCTTCTTTTGGTTTTAGTCCTTGGTAAAATATAATGGGGTAAAACAATATATCCCAAAAAATCTATTCCCCAATTTAATTTTCTTAGAATAATCTTTTTAGGATGAAGCTCAAGTTTTAAATCCTCATTCAGAAACTGAGATATGGGTACAATGAGTTGCGATAGCAACTGTTTGTCACCAGATAGAATTACAAAATCATCTGCATACCTTAGGTAATATTTAATTTTTAATTTATGTTTAATAAAGCGGTCTAGTTCATTCATATAAATATTTGCAAAAACCTGTGAAG